>JBARBF010000147.1:0-18693 GCA_049792755.1 Bacteroidales bacterium
GCTCTGCCGCCAACTACCCCATCCTTTCAAAGTCTCTCTAAATACTTGTCATTCTGAGCGAAGAAGTATCTCTAAATTATAGTCGGACAATATTGTTAAAAAATCCTAAATAATTATAATTCCTAAATAGAAAAAATGAAGCGCTTGATTCCGTCATTTAATCTTCAGTCTATACCAACTTATGGCATTTTCAGAGTATATCTTTCTGACCACTTCTTTCGGAAGCTGCAGACCTTCGAAAGTTCCTCTGAATTTATCGGAGCTCATTTTATCTTTTGTTGTAAAGTATTTCCAGTCGTCGAGCCAGGTTTCATGAGTCCATTTTGAAACCTTGTCACGCTCATCAGACTCATTTGATGAAAGGTCAGTACCATAAAGAAGCCTGTCCTGATACTTAATACAAAAATTACGGACCCTTTCACGATCTTTTGCTGACTGATATTGCAAATGGCATATTCGTGCAGCCATATCGACAGCCATATTCGGGAATTTATCCAGCCTTTTGGCCAGTTCATCAACATCCCATTCCAGACTGCCAAGGTGACAACCAATAAATTTAAGATTGGGATGCAATTCGAGAAGATGATCGCGGGCATTTATCTGATCCTCATAAGAAGGATAATCAGGATGAAGAAACATGTGATACTGAGGATTTTCTGCAAAATAGCTGCTGTCGCTGCTGACCGTCATTTGATTTAATGGTAACCAGCAGTTGCGTGGTTCTCCAAGATGACCGGTGATTGGCAGATTCTTACTTATAATAAAATCGACGACCGGCTTAAGGGCAGGATCATCAACCATAATGAACTTTCCATTTTTGTCTCTTTCCGTCATGCCGATGTTTTTCCAAAGTTTTACAGAAACAGCACCGCCTGAGATATTCTCATTGAGGTGAGATATAGCTTTTTTACTCCATTCATCTTCTCCCCAGCCTGCCGTATCGAAATAAAATGTAGCGCTGTAGAAAACCCTGCCCGGATATTTTTTAACAGAATTAAGGGCCCATACAAGTTGCTTTTTGACAGCCGTTGAATCAGAGTGGTCGACATTGATGGTCAAAAGCGCAAAATTATCTTTAGCCGCCTGATCTTCAAAAAATCCCTTATCGCTGTTAATATGGACATGGGAATCAATTTTCAGAACTGACTGATAATCTTTCATTGTATAATAAGGAGTCTGGCATCGGGTAAATGTCAGCAATAAGGAAATTAAAATTATAATTCTTGTTTTCATGTGTTTTCAGATGATTGAAAGAGATTAAATGTAGACAAAAAAAAGGAAGAGCACAAATTATACCGGATGCTCTTCCCTGGCTAAGTTATTGCTAATATATCACAGGTGTTTTTTACCTGGGCATTACAACATATGGCGCAGCGTTAAGGAAATCAATACTCTTCTGGCAGCTGGTAAACTGGTCAAAACTATATTCCTCTACTTCAACAATACCATATTGCATTCCTGATTTTGGAGCTGCTGCCCAGATGGTGGCCCAATCCATCATTGTACCATCTCCTCCGATTTCCTTTTTGTCTTTTATGTGCCAAAGCTCGATACGGCCAGGGTACTTAGTAAAATAATCCACTGGCTTTGTTCCACCAACAACGGCCCAATAAAGATCCATCTCAAACATTACTTTTTTGGGATCAGTATTCGCCATCATGAAATCGTAAATGGTTTTCCCTTCCAGCTTGGTTGAGAATTCTTTATCATGGTTATGGTAACCGAATCTAATTCCCTTAGCTTTACATTTCTCACCAATAGTGTTGAAATAGTCACAATAAAGCTTCAATGTGTCAAGAGAGCGATATGCTCCGTCGTCCATGAATGGCTGAACAAGAAATTTTGCGCCTGCAGAAACATGAGCATCAATACAAGCATCCCACCAGTCCATGGTTTTGGCATAGTTGGCAGGATCAGGAAGGGACTGGCCTACATGAGAACTAAGTATCGTCAGTCCATTTTTCTGACAAAGAGCCTTAAAAGCAGCCGGAGCCATACCATACAATTTTCCGTCGGCATAGCCTGCAGGCTCAACGAATTTATAGCCCATTTTTCCCACTTTTTCTATTGCGCCAGGTACATCCTTTATTATGGAATCACGAATGGAATACAACTGCAATCCTATGTTTTTCTGAGGTTTTGTTGTGAATGAATAAAACACGGGAAAAACAAGTCCTGTAGCTATTGTTACCAAGATAATCGTTACAATACTTCCTTTTTTCATTTTGATCAGATTTTGATTTAAATGTAATACGTTCATTAATTCTTAAATTTCAAGTTCTTAATTTTTAATTAATTATAAATAAAGAACTAAAGAAACAAAAATAAGGATTTTATAATTTTCTCCAAATTAATTCTTATCTAATCTCAGGATACTGGTAAAACGTTTTGCTGCGTAATGCCATGGCATTATTCTACATTCTGTAATAATGATAAATGCAGAATTATTCGGAAATGAATTTCAGTAAGGGTATTAATATAGGTTGTCCTTTGTCTGCTGAATAAGAGACATTATTCTGCTTTAAAGTATCTCCCGCAAGATTCTGATCAGTTAATGAAGAAGCATGTACATAAGGGTTCATTTTACTGATAAAGATCAAAGCGCGTTCTTTTGCTTCCTGTGAAAAATTAATAAACTTCGGATAAACAACACTTATTATGTCTGTAAGTCCTGAATTCTTTGTTATTACGGCACCTTTCAGATCGGCACTGGTCTCTTCATTTTGAACCACGACTACTGTTCCACCTGAAGGGATCCAATTCAGCCAGTTCATTTCTTCGCCTGCATTTTTATCACTCCCTTTCTTTATAATAATATTTGAATAGTACTTTTTCAATCCTTCTTTGAAAAGCGGTGGAAGTTTAGTACCATTTATATATCCGGATATCAATCTGCAATTATTGTATTGGTCAACATTAAAATTATAATCGCTGGTTGTAAGATGGCCACCAGAATTTAAAAGTTGATTGCAGAACAGTTCATTTAAGGTCCTGAATTCAATTGTTGTTGTATCTACGGACGGATTATTCTTCAATATATATTCGCTTATAATCTTTTTATATCCGGGTTTATCGGATGACCCCAGACTGAGATCATCTATATTCAGTTTTATTTCACGAGGCACTTCCTCCAGCCTTTTAACATTGAGCAAGATTTTAGCGACAGCAGATCGTCCTTCATCCTGAAGAACCGGTTCAACAACAGCTGAATTGTCTGATTCCATTTCTTCCGCCTCAATATAAAATGTTCCTGAATTCAATCCGCTTGCAGAAACTGAGACATTTATCCTACCCGGTTTCCCGGTGGATCTTATCACATTTGATACCGGCATCTCCATATACCATACACCCTCCACAACATGATGTTTATTAATATCCGATTCAAATGTTGACGGACCTACCAGGGTCGCTGGTCCCGATAAAGTCCATTTTATTGTATTATTGGCACCACCTACATGAATTCCCCTGGAATCAACAATATCCGCAGTAATTATAACAACAGAACCACGATCAGCTTTTATTTTACTCTTCGATCCGGTAATAACTATTTTAGCAGGTATACCCGGCATCATTATTTCTGAATCTACCTTCTTCCCATTTTTAATTCCAACAGCGCTGATTGTCCCCTTTTCAATTAATATGTCACGAAAAGTAACACAATGCAAATTTGATTGGTCGGGCGACTGGAATCCTTTACTTATTCCATTGACCAGAAGCTCAATCTTATCGCAATTTGAATTTACCGAAATGTTTTCCTTCAGTCCCAGATATTGAGGTCTCCAGAAGGATGGTTGAATAAAAACCATTAAATTTTTGCCATAGATTCCTTGCCAGGAATAGTATAAATATTTTGGGATCCTGTACATATCCACGGTACCTGAAGGATCTACATACCGAATTGGTGAATTTGGATATTCCATTTTCGCTCCATGATCGTCATACAACCTGTTGCATATGTTTGCTGTCTCTGAAACAGCATTTCCATTTATGGTATTCAACTTATCCTTGGTGTCAGTTTGCAGTTTATCAGATGGATTAAGATTATTAGAGTCCTGGTTAATCCATCCTCTGATGGACCAGCCGGAAATGTCTTCAAGAGTCAGGTTTTTATCGGTATGTTTTACAAAAACGCCTTCAGAACCGTTTGTGACCCTGTATGCAGTCAATATTCTTGTTGAGTCTTCAGCCTCCGCAAATTTTGAATCGACGGCATGGTCAGTTTCATTTCCCATGCTCCACAACATTATACTCGGATGATTACGGTCGCGACGAATCATCTCTTTCATCTGCTGTTCCTGAACTTCGACAGAGAATTCCTGATTTTTTATACTTGGTGATTCTTCGTCAGTTATAATACCGAGTTTATCCGCCAGATCGTACACCAGTTTATCGTTTGGATAGTGTGAAGTTTTTATAAAGTTGTAATTCAGGTTTTCAGTCATATCTGTAAAATCCATGACAGTGATCCATTTTGGAATGGCATCTCCAAGCCACGGATAATCCTGAGAACGACTTCCTCCGTGAATAATCACTTTTTTACCATTCATGTATAGAAAGTTTTCTTTATAGTCCCATGAGAACCAACGAAAACCAAGAGGACTTGAATAGATATCAGTTACTGTCTTTCCGTCAATAACCCGGGTATAAACCTTGTAAAGGTATGGATCATCATTTGACCACAAATGAGGGTTCTTAACAGGTTTGCTGGTCTGGTCAAACTTATATAATTGGCCGGGATTTATCACAGCTTCAGATTTTATTACCTGAATAACCTTATCTGTGGAATCGACAACAGAAGTTTGTAAAGTGCATGTCTTCTTTTGAAGATTATCATTTTTTACCCACGTCTGCACTCTCACAATACCCTCTTTTTCTGAAATCCGGGGTGTTGTAACAAATGTGCCTCCTTCATGGTTTGCCGACCCCTGCATAGGAATAAAAAGTTTATCTTTCAGCACAAGTGTTACATCCCGGTAGATACCTCCATAGACATCAAAATCAGCTGCTTCCATTGGAGGAATTCTGAACTCATCTTTCTGTCGGTTATTAACGGCAACGGCAAGAACATTATCTTCACCGGGTTTTACATATTCCGTAATATCAAAATCGAAAGAACCATAACCTCCTTTATGATCACCAAGATATTTACCATTAATCCAGACTTTGCAATATTTCTGAACACCTTCAAACTCAATAAAAACCTTACAATCCGAGAATTCCCTGCTAATAGAAAAGTGCTTGCGGTACCAACCCCAACCCATCCACCAATATGGATTATCGGATTCAAACGGATTTCTGATGAATGGATGAAGTTCTCCGGTGGTTTCATAAGTGCTCCAGGTATGCGGAATACTTATGGCAGGCCATTTGGAATCGTCTAAACCCGGAGATTCGTACCCTTTATCTGCAGTTGTACCGGGGAAATAATTGAATGTCCACTGGGCATTAATTATCTTTTCAATCCTGTGACTTTTCGGATTTTCTATCGGTTTATTCTGGGCAGATGAAATGGAAAAGAAAAGAAATGTTGAAAACAGAATTGTAATAATTTTCATATTCAGCGTGTTATGAAGATCAAATTATTATGTACAAGATAATAAATAATTAGAAGATTGAATCGTAATTTAAAAAATTTCTATACGTGGAAGATAATCGGACAATCAATTGACAATCAATACTTAAGTAAATGGTCAGACATTCTGTATTTCTAATAAATAATAACCAAAATGAAGAAAAAAAGCATTTTTTCTTTGATATATTAAAAATATAGGTACATTTGTCCCACAAATCATTATAAAACAGTGAAAATATCTTTAATCCATATTATAATCCTCGTCCTCATTATTGCTCATCGCACATGACCCGGGAATAATATGTGTTACTATAAACATACAGAGGCTTTCCGGGATACCGGGAAGCTTTTTTTTTAATATGATTTTAAAATGAAAAATCAACTCAGAAGCTCAAAGACAACTACCGGAAGGAATATGGCTGGTGCAAGAAGCCTGTGGCGTGCCAACGGGATGAAGGAAGAACAAATGGGAAAACCTATCATTGCTATTGTTAATTCATTTTCACAGTTTGTACCCGGACATACTCACCTTCATGAGATAGGCCAGGTTGTCAAAAAGGAGATTGAGAAGAGAGGTTTGTTTGCTGCTGAATTCAATACTATAGCTATTGACGACGGAATTGCCATGGGTCATGACGGAATGCTCTACTCTCTGCCTTCCAGAGAATTAATTGCGGATAGTGTTGAATATGTCTGCAACGCTCATCTTGCCGATGCAATGATCTGCATAAGCAACTGCGACAAGATTACCCCGGGCATGCTGATGGCAGCTATGAGAATTAATATCCCGGTTGTTTTTGTTTCAGGAGGACCGATGGAGGCCGGACGTTTTAATAACAGGTATCTCGATCTTGTCGATGCAATGGTTGCAGGCGCTGACGAATCAATTAGCGAGAACGATCTGTATGAGATTGAAAAATCTGCATGTCCAACATGTGGTTCCTGCTCAGGGATGTTCACTGCCAACTCAATGAATTGTCTGACAGAGGCGCTGGGGCTTTCACTGCCGGGGAACGGTACCATTATTGCCACTCACACGAACAGAGTGCAGCTATTTGAAAAAGCTGCAAGTCTGATTGTTGAACTGGCAAACAGGTATTATAATGATGGCGACACTTCTGTTCTTCCCCGTTCAATTGCAACAAAACAGGCATTTATGAATTCCATGTCGCTCGACATAGCAATGGGCGGATCTACAAATACAGTTCTCCATCTTCTGGCAATTGCCCACGAGGCCGGAGTTGATTTCACAATGAACGATATTGATAAACTATCCCGGAAAATTCCCAATATTTGTAAGGTAGCTCCTAGCTCTCAATTCCATATTCAGGATGTTAACCGCGCTGGAGGCATTTTAGGGATAATGGGTGAACTGGACCGAGGTAACCTTATAGACACCTCAGTAAAACGGGTTGATTATCCGACTCTTCGTGAGGCTGTTTCAGACTGGGATATTAAAGGAGCCAACCCAAAACCCGCTGCTTTTAATATTTATAAGAGTGCCCCATCAATGAAAAACAGTCTTAAAATGGGCTCACATAACAATATGTATAATGATCTTGATACTGACAGGGAAAAAGGATGCGTCAGGTCAGTAAAATATCCTTATAATAAGGACGGTGGTCTGGCTGTTCTTTTTGGAAATATTGCACAAGAAGGATGCATAGTCAAAACTGCAGGAATTGATCCTTCTCTGTTTTCATTCACAGGAAATGCTATAATTTTTGAATCACAGGATGCTGCTGCGGAGGGGATCCTGAAAGGTGAAGTTAAAGAGGGTGATATAGTAGTGATCAGATATGAAGGTCCAAAAGGAGGTCCTGGAATGCAGGAGATGCTATATCCTACTTCGTACCTGAAATCCAGGGGACTTGATAAAAAATGTGCACTTATCACTGACGGCAGGTTCTCCGGAGGTACTTCCGGATTGTCTATAGGGCATTTGTCGCCTGAAGCGGCATCGGGTGGCGAACTTGCTCTGATCAGAACCGGCGATCGCATAGAAATAGATATCCATGGAAGAAAAATAAATGTCCTTTTATCTGATAAAGAGCTAAAACTGAGACATGAGGAAGAAGTATCAAAAGGAGACAGAGCCTACAAACCTGCAAACCGTGCCAGGGTAATATCCTCAGCACTTAAAGCTTATGCTGCAAACGTTAGTTCTGCAGACCTGGGAGCAGTCAGGTTAATTTAGGCACAGGGCACAGGGCTCAGGGCACGGGGCACAGAGGAAAAGACAAAAGACAAAAGATAAAAGACAAAAGTGAATATTCAAGATAATGAAAATTAGCCCTCCCTTTAGTGAAGTTGGATGGCATAAATAACACAATAATTATATGAAGACTGAACAGGAAAATGCACAAGAGACTTTAGAAGTCAATGGACATGAGCATATTACGGGTGCAGAGGCACTTCTTCAATGCCTGATAGAGGAAGGAGTAGATACTATTTTCGGTTATCCGGGCGGAGCTATAATGCCAGTATATGACAAACTGATGGATTATGAGGATAAGCTTCGGCACATTCTGACTCGTCACGAACAGGGAGCAGCACATGCTGCTCAGGCTTATGCAATGGTTACAGGACGACCGGGCGTTTGTTTTGCCACTTCAGGACCAGGTGCTACGAATCTTGTTACAGGTATTGCCAACGCGTTTCTTGATTCAGTTCCCGTGGTTTTTGTTACAGCGCAGGTGGTATCGGGTCTTATTGGTACCGATGCTTTTCAGGAAACTGATATTATAGGAGTATCAATGCCGGTTACAAAATGGAATTGCCAGGTAAAAAAACCACAGGACATACCTGAAGTAATTGCAAAAGCTTTTTATATAGCTAAATCCGGCCGGCCCGGACCGGTTCTTATTGATATAACAAAAGATGCCCAGCTCGAAAAACTTGATTTCAAATATAAAAAATGCGACTACATCAGAAGTTATAATCCCCATATCCCATTGCATACAAAGGCAATAGAAGCAGCTGCTATAATGATAAACCACGCTGAAAGACCAATAATTCTCGCCGGGCATGGAGTATTGATTTCAGGTGCAGAAGATGAGCTGAAAGCATTTGCAGAAAAAACAGGAATACCTGTTGCATCAACCCTGCTTGGTCTTTCCGGATTCCCTTCAGATCACCGTCTGTTCACCGGTATGCTTGGCATGCATGGCAACTACGGACCTAATCTACTGACAAATGAAGCTGACCTTATAATAGCTGTAGGTATGCGGTTCGATGACCGCGTTACAGGTAATCTTAAGAAATATGCGAAAAAAGCATCTATAATTCATATTGAGATTGATGAGTCTGAGATGAATAAAAACGTCCTGGTTGATGTTGAAATACACAATGATGCGAAAGAAGTACTGAATTGTCTTCTCCCTCTTGTCAAAGAGAATTCTTTTGAAAAATGGATAAGAGAATTCCGCATCTGTGATAAGACTGAATATGAGAAAGTAATAAAACCGGATACAAAACCTGAAAAAGGTGAGTTAAGAATGGGGGAGGTAGTCAGCCGCATATCAGAGCTAACAAAAGGAGAAGCAATAATTGTTACCGATGTTGGACAGAATCAAATGTATGCCGCACGCTATTATAAATTCAGCCATCCGAACAGTCTCGTCACTTCGGGAGGAATGGGTACGATGGGATTTGGACTTCCGGCAGGAATAGGAGCCAAAATAGGGAGACCCGATAAACAGGTAGTTACGTTTGTTGGCGATGGAGGTATTCAGATGACTATACAGGAGCTGGGAACAATTATGCAATATAATGTGCCAGTCAAAATAATTGTATTGAACAATAATTACCTGGGTATGGTACGCCAATGGCAGGATATGTTTTTCGACAAGAGATATGCTTCAACAGAATTGGTTAATCCTGATTTTGTAATGATTGCAAAAGCCTATAATGTTCCGGGAAAAAAAGTTTCGAAAAGGGAAGACTTAAAAAGTTCCCTGGAAGAAATGCTTGCCGCAAAAGGGCCATTTCTCATGGAGCTAGCTATTGAGAAGGAAGGAAATGTATTCCCTATGGTTGAACCCGGATCGTCGGTTTCCGAAGTCAGATTAACTTATTAAATTATAATCTTTTTGAACCTCTGTGACATTTCTTGAAAAAAGTTACACAGAGAGACACAAAGGATTCACATAGAAACACAGAGAAAAACAAATAAAAGACAATGAAACAGGAATTTACAATATCGCTTTTCACCGAGGATCATATAGGGATCCTGGGTCAGATAACAATAATATTAACCAGAAGGCAGATAAATATTGATAGTTTCACTGCTTCTGAATCGGCAGTAAAAGGAGTATATCTGCTGACAATTGTTGTGAAAACCACAAATGAGATGATCCAGAAAGTTGCCAGACAAATGGAAAAGCTTATTGATGTATTAAAAGTTTTTGTACATACACCCGACCAGATCATTTACCAGGAGATTGCATTGTTTAAAGTCACTACAAATGGATTGATGTCGGGCAATATTATTGATCGCATTGTCAGGACTCATAATGCAAGAATTCTTGAGGTTTCACCTGAATACATGGTAATTGAAAAAACAGGACACAAGGCGGAAATAGCCGAACTGCTTGCACAACTTGAACCCTTTGGGTTGCTACAGTTTGCGAAATCCGGCAGAGTCGCAATAACAAAGCAAGTTAAGGAGTTAAATGCATATCTGAAAGAAATGGATGAAGCTAATCGTTTTAAGACTGAACCAACGCTAAATTGAAAGGCAACCCCCTAAATCCCTCAATTGGGGGACTTGATTTTGCTTAGTAGCCACCCATATGGGGGGTTGGGGGTAAAGATTGGAGATGATGATAATTATTTCAAATAGAATAACCAGTATTAATAACATAAATAAAATTTTAAGATCATGGCAAAAATTGATTTTGGCGGTGTCCTCGAAAATGTAGTGACAAGAGAAGAATTTTCACTTTCTAAAGCCCGCGAAGTACTTAAAAATGAACTAGTCGCCGTAATCGGTTATGGAGTGCAGGGACCCGCACAGGCAATGAATATGAAGGATAACGGAATAAATGTGATTATCGGACAGGCTCCTGAGTTCAAAGCCGACTGGGATAAAGCCGTTGCCGATGGTTTTGTACCCGGGAAAACATTGTTTCCTGTTGAGGAAGCCGCAACGAAAGGTACAATAATTCAATACCTGGTTTCAGATGCTGCTCAGCGTATTCTCTGGTCAAAACTAAAACAATGCCTTAAGAAAGGAGATGCACTATATTTTTCGCATGGGTTCTCAATTACTTATAAGGAACATACCGGAGTTATCCCTCCTGCATTTGTTGATGTCATACTTGTTGCACCAAAAGGGTCAGGAACCAGTGTCAGACGTAATTTCCTGGCAGGTGCAGGTATTAACTCCAGCTATTCAGTTTTTCAGGATTTTACAGGTAAAGCAGAAGAACGCACAATTGCCCTTGGAATTGCTATTGGTTCAGGTTATCTCTTCCCGACGACTTTTGAACAGGAAGTTTACAGCGATCTTACTGGTGAGCGTGGGGTTTTGATGGGTGCTCTTGCAGGAATAATGGATGCACAATACCAGGTTTTACGTGAAAATGGTCATAGTCCGTCTGAAGCTTTTAATGAGACTGTAGAGGAGCTGACCCAGAGCCTGATCAGACTGGTTGATGAAAAAGGTATGGACTGGATGTACGCCAACTGCAGTGCAACAGCACAACGCGGGGCACTTGACTGGCGTCCAAAGTTCAAAGCTGCCACTCTTCCGGTTTTTATCGACCTGTATAACAAGGTCAGGTCGGGAGAAGAATGTGTGAGAGTTCTCAAGTCAACCGGTGCTCCCGACTATAAACAGGTACTTGACTCCGAACTGCATGAACTGGGTAATTCCGAGATGTGGAGAGCAGGTACTGCGGTAAGAAAATTGAGACCGGTGAAATATTAATCTTCAACAAAAAACTTATAAAGATGGACGATAAGGTCATTATTTTCGATACCACCCTCAGGGATGGAGAACAGGTGCCTGGTTGCCAGTTAAATACAATTGAAAAAATTGAAGTCGCCCAGGCTCTTGAAGCTCTTGGCGTCGATGTGATCGAAGCTGGTTTCCCCATTTCCAGTCCCGGAGATTTTAAGTCTGTAGTCGAAATTTCAAAAGCTGTCTCAAATCCGGTAATCTGCGCACTGACACGCGCTGTCAAGAAAGATATCGAAGTCGCAGCTGATGCTCTTCAGCATGCTAAAAGAAAAAGGATACACACAGGTATAGGTGTGTCTGACTACCATATTAAATATAAGATAAAGACCACTCCTGAGGAGATTATCAGGAGAGCGGCAGATGCAGTGAAATATGCGAGGAAATTTGTTGACGACGTTGAGTTCTATGCTGAAGATGCAGGCAGAAGTGAAAATGCATACCTGGCAAAAGTTATTGAAGCGGTAATAAAAGCAGGAGCCACTGTAGTAAATATACCTGACACAACCGGTTACTGCCTTCCGGAAGAGTACGGAGGGAAAATAAAATATCTTGTGGATAATGTTCCTGGTATCAGTAAAGTCACCATCTCTACTCACTGCCATAATGATCTGGGAATGGCAACTGCCAATACAGTGATGGGTATCTTAAATGGTGCCAGACAGGTTGAAGTAACAATGAATGGTATCGGAGAAAGAGCAGGTAACACATCTCTTGAAGAGATTGCAATGATTATTAAAAGTCATCACGATCTTAAATTAAAAACAGATATCAATTCAAAACTGATCTTCAGCACAAGCCGGCTTGTATCAACTCTTATGAGTATGCCTGTCCAGGCTAATAAAGCAATTGTAGGAAGAAATGCATTTGCTCATTCTTCAGGCATTCATCAGGATGGTGTTCTTAAGAACAGGGAGAATTATGAAATAATCGATCCTGTTGAGGTAGGAATCAGGGAGTCATCAATAATTCTGACTGCCCGTAGTGGCAGGGCCGCTCTTAATCACCACCTGGAATTACTTGGATTTAACTTTGGAAAAGAGGAGATTGATGATATTTATTATCGTTTCCTTTTGCTTGCTGACAAGAAAAAAGAGATAAATGATGAAGACATAAGAATACTTGCCGGTGTTATTTCCCAGGGTGAAAAATCTCTTAAGCTCGATCTTCTCCAGGTTTCATGCGGGAAATCATTAATTCCGGTTGCCACAGTCGGTTTAAAGATTAATGGAGAAGTACATTTCGCAACAGCTTCCGGCAATGGACCTATTGATGCGGCATTCACAGCCGTCAGACAGCTGATCAGTAAGACCGTACATCTGGAAGAATTTCTGATTCAAGCTATTACTAAAGGAAGTGATGACCTCGGTAAGGTACATATACAGGTTGAACACCAGGGAAAAATCTATTATGGTTTCTCCGCTAATACCGATATAATTACTGCTTCAGTTGAAGCCTTTACTGATGCTCTTTCAAAAATTAAATGACCTATGTGGTACCCGGTAGAGAAGCCCAAATTGGGCGTCTCTACTAGAGTTTCACATAGGAGACTAAATAGATACCAATGAAGCAAAAAACACTTTTCGACAAAATCTGGGACAGACATGTGGTGAAATCCATTGAAGAAGGACCTGATGTTCTCTATATTGACAGACATTACATACATGAGGTAACAAGTCCTCAGGCATTTAATGGCCTGAAAGAAAGGGGCATTCCGGTGTTCAGACCCGGCAAAACACTTGCAACGGCCGATCATAACATTCCAACAAGGGATCAGCATCTTCCGATCAGAGATCAATTATCGCGAAACCAGGTTGAAAGGCTGAGTGAGAATTGCCGGGAATATGGCATCGAACTTTTTGGCCTTAACCATCCAAAAAACGGTATCGTCCACGTAATTGGTCCTGAACTGGGATTCACACTTCCGGGGATGACAATAGTTTGCGGCGACAGCCATACATCAACCCATGGTGCATTTGGGACAATCGCATTCGGTATCGGAACCAGTGAGGTTGAAATGGTTCTTGCGACTCAGTGCATTCTTCAGCCAAAACCAAAGAAGATGAGGATTACACTTGATGGCATGCTTCATAAAGGAGTGACTTCCAAAGATATAATTATGTACATTATATCTGAGATTTCAGCCAGCGGAGCAACAGGATATTTCGTGGAGTATTGCGGTTCTGTTATCAAAAATCTGAGTATGGAGGCCAGGATGACTATCTGCAATATGAGTATCGAAATGGGTGCCAGGGGAGGTCTGATAGCACCCGACAAGACTACATTTGATTATCTTAAAAAAATTCCGTCAATCACCGGAAATGACAATTTCAGAACATCAATCAATGAATGGGAAAAGCTCAGGAGCGATCCTGATGCGGTCTTCGACGAAGAACTGAAATTTGATGCCGTCTCAATAAAGCCAATGATCACTTATGGTACAAACCCGGGTATGGGTATGTCAATCGATGATTCAATTCCTCTATCAGATCAGAATAGAAGGAAAGCCTCTTCCTCATTTTTAAAATCACTTGATTATATGGGTTTTAAACCTGGCATGAAACTTCTTGGTCATCCCGTAGATTATGTCTTCCTGGGAAGCTGTACAAACGGGAGGATTGAGGATTTCAGAGCTTTTGCCAAGATTATCAGGGGAAGAAAAAAAGCTGATAAAGTTACTGCGCTCATCGTTCCCGGTTCAAAAACGGTGGAAGAACAAATGGTTGCCGAGGGTCTGACAGAAGTTTTTAAAAATGCAGGATTCGAGGTCAGGCAACCCGGATGTTCCTCATGCCTTGCAATGAATGAAGATAAGATACCTCAGGGGAAATATGCAGTTTCAACTTCAAACAGGAACTTTGAAGGGAGACAGGGCCCCGGAGCAAGAACTTTACTCGCCAGTCCGCTTACAGCAGCTGCAGCAGCAGTAACAGGAAGGATAACTGATCCGCGAATATTTATTAACGAGGAAAACAAAGTTAAATATTAAGAAGATATGCCAAAAGTTAAATTTAATATTCTTGAATCAACATGTATTCCATTGCCTTTGGAAAACATTGATACTGACCAGATTATTCCTGCCAGATTTTTAAGCGCCACATCAAGGCAAGGATTCGGAGATAATCTTTTCCGTGACTGGAGATATACAAAAACCGGTGAGAAAAACAGCGAGTTTGTCCTGAATAATCCAAAATACACCGGTAATGTACTTGTGGCAGGAAAGAATTTTGGCAGCGGATCGAGTCGTGAGCATGCTGTCTGGGCTATTTTTGATTATGGTTTCAAAGCAGTGGTTTCGAGTTTTTTTGCTGATATTTTCATGAACAATGCCCTTAATAACGGACTTCTTCCGGTAGTAATCACTGATGATCTTTTGAAAAAGCTAAATGATATGGTTTTAAATAAACCTGACACTAAGGTTAAGATTGATCTTGAAAATCAGACTTTTACAATACTCTCAACAGGTGATTCTATTAAATTCAGTATAAATCCTTATAAAAAAGAATGTCTCCTTAAAGGACTGGACGATATAGATTTTCTATTAAGTATCAAGGGTCTGATAACCAATTATGAAAACAATAAAAGCTTTGTAAAATGAGAGTTGAAATAATGGATACCACGCTTAGGGACGGGGAACAAACTCAGGGAGTGTCATATTCACCGCTCGAAAAGCTCCATGTTGCCAAGCTTCTCCTCAAGGACCTCAGGGTCGACAGGATTGAAGTGGCTTCAGCACGGGTTTCCTCCGGGGAATTTGAAGCTATCAGGCAAATAACTGAATGGGCACGTCATAACAATCTCCATAGAAAAATAGAAGTCCTGGGTTTTGTCGATGGAGATATTTCCCTGAACTGGATAGATGATGCCGGCGGAAAGGTTATCAATCTTCTTTGTAAAGGATCTCTACGTCATCTGGAAAAACAATTGAAAAAAACGCCTGAGAAGCATGTACATGATATTAAAGAAATTATAAGAAAAGCTGAAAACCGCGACATGGAGGTAAATATATATCTCGAAGACTGGTCGAACGGAATGATCCATTCAGAAGAATATGTTTTTTATATGCTGAATTCTCTGAAAGATGAAAACGTCCGGAGATTCATGCTTCCTGATACTCTGGGGATTCTTAATCCGGAACAGACCTTCAATTTCTGTAAAGAAATAATTGAAAGATATCCTTTACTTCATTTTGATTTTCATGCACATAATGATTATGATCTGGCAGTTGCCAATGTCTTTTCAGCTGTAAAAGCAGGTATAAAAGGTATCCATACCACTATTAACGGGCTTGGGGAAAGAGCCGGAAATGCACCTCTTTCAAGTGTAATTGGTGTGCTTCGCGATCTTACTAAAACCGAAACCGGAATAAATGAATTCGAAATAACCAAAGCAAGTAAAATAGTAGAGACATTCAGCGGTATAAGGATACCTGTAAATAAACCAGTGATAGGTGATAATGTTTTTACTCAAACTTCAGGAGTTCATGCTGACGGTGACAGCAAAGACAACCTTTACTATAACAACCTGCTTCCTGAGAGATTCGGAAGAAAAAGAAAATATGCTCTTGGGAAACAATCGGGAAAAGCAACTATCAGGAAAAACCTTGAAGAATTCGGGCTGTTCCTTAGTCCTGAATCGCTTACTAAAGTGACTCAGAGAGTTATTGAACTCGGGGATAAAAAAGAAAATGTAACAACCGAGGACCTGCCATTTATCATCGCAGATGTTCTTGGCAGCGAACAGATAAATTACAAGATCTTCATCAAAAACTATTCCCTCTCCCTCTCCTATGGATTAAAGCCGTTTGCAAGTGTTCTTATTGAGATAGACGGCAATTTGTATCAGGAAACATCATCGGGTGACGGGCAATATGACGCCTTCATGAAAGCTTTAAGGATAATCTATGATAAACTTGGAAAACTGTATCCTGTGTTAACGGATTACCAGGTATCTATTCCTCCGGGAGGAAAGACTGATGCCTTTGTAGAAACAGTTATTACCTGGAATTACAGCGGAAAAGAGTTTAAAACCAGAGGTTTTGATGCCGATCAGACTGAATCAGCAATAAAGGCAACTGAAAGAATGCTAAATATTATTGAGAATATTGAAATGAAAACAATAACTAATAAAAACTTGGCAGAAGTGCAGAAATAGATTAAAAATCCTGCTTTTTATACATAAATAAATTTTTAAGAATAAACATATGAGTAAATCATACAATATTGCTGTAATACCAGGAGATGGCACCGGTCCGGAAGTTGTCAGGGAAGGTAGAAAAGTACTGAGTGCAGTAGCTTCAAAATTTGGTTTTAAAATGAATTTCGAAGAATTTGATTTTGGAGGTGATCGCTACCTGAGAACCGGAGAAATACTTCCGGATTCTGCGACCAGTCAGTTAAAGGAATTTGATTCGATTTTTTTAGGCGCTATCGGGCATCCGGATGTAAAACCAGGTATTCTTGAAAAGGGAATTCTGCTAAGGTTACGTTTTGAACTGGATCAGTATATTAATCTTCGTCCTATAAAATTATATCCCGGAGTGGCCACCCCTCTTAAAGACAAAGGGCCCGAGCATATTGATTATGTTGTGGTAAGGGAAAATACTGGAGATGTATATACAGGTATCGGAGGTGTTACTATGAAAAACACACCGCATGAAGTTGCAATTCAGAATATGGTTTATACGCGTATGCAGGTAGAACGCTGCCTTAGATATGCTTTTGAATACACAAGAAAAAGAAATAAAAAAAAGATTCTGGCTCTGTGCGGAAAGACCAATGTCCTGACTTATGTTTTTGATCTTTGGGAAAGAGCATTTCATGAAATTGGAATAGCCGATTATCCTGATATTCACCGCGAATACTACCATGTAGACGCTACCTGCATGTGGATGGTAAAAAATCCTGAATGGTTTGATGTAATTGTTACAACCAACATGTTCGGGGATATAATAACCGACCTTGGAGCCATTACGCAGGGAGGAATGGGAATTGCCGCCGGTGGAAATATTAATCCTGAGGGTGTTTCTATGTTTGAGCCAATTGGTGGTTCTGCACCAAAATATACAGGCAAAAATGTAATTAATCCACTGGCTTCTATTGCATGCGGTGGTATGATGCTGGAACACCTTGGCGAAGAAAAAGCTGCTAATGCAATAGAAAATGCTATAATGTATGTAACAGCGAATAAATTAAAAGATATGGGAGCCGGACGAATGGGATATTCAACTACTGAAGTAGGAGACCTTGTTGCTGAGAGGATTTCAAAATAATTTAAATAAATAAAAATAATTCCTGGTGATTCCTTGGCGGCTTCGTGCCTTGATAGTAAAAAAAAGGTAGCCTCAACGACTTCAGGACACGAAGGTTTTCCAAATATATTTTGCTTTTAAGCCATCAATAGTGATAATTATTAAATATTTACTATCTTTGCATTTACAATTTTAAGAAATGTATTACAAATCATCATCACATCATCATTTTCATCTTTGCTTTCAGGCGAGGTGATAATGATATGTAGGTAATCAAGAATATCATAGACCCGTCTGACCAGATCAGGCGGGTTTTTTATTAATAATAGATATGAGCAAGCTGAAGATTGCAATTCAAAAGAGCGGACGGCTAAGTGAAAACTCAAAGAAACTGTTGGAGGAATGTGGTATCAAATTTTCCAATGGAGTCAGCGTCCTTAAAACAACTGCGCGGAATTTCCCTGTCGAGCTACTGTTTCTCAGGGATGATGACATTCCACAATATGTTGAACAACAAGTTGCCGATATTGGGATTCTTGGTGAAAACATGGTTTTTGAAAAGAATAAGGATGTGACGATAATAGAACAGCTCGGGTTTGCCCAATGCAGGCTGAGTCTGGCCATTCCAAAAGAAGAAAAATACAATGGTTTAGAGTATTTCATGAATAAGAAAATTGCCACAAGCTATCCGCATATCCTCACTGGTTTTCTTAATAAAAATAAAATTACTGCCGAAATAGAAGAGATCAGCGGTAGTGTGGAAATAGCTCCCGGCATAGGACTTGCCAATGCAGTATGTGACATAGTCAGTTCCGGCAGTACCCTGCTTACCAATGGTTTACATGAAGTGGAAACCATCCTGAAGAGCCAGGCAGTAATAATCGGGAACAAGAATCTGAGTCCTGAAAA
>JBARBF010000148.1:0-8132 GCA_049792755.1 Bacteroidales bacterium
AATCCGTTATGATCCTGCTGCCATACATGAGAAGCGAGCAAAAAGTTCAGAGAGGCGATCTTCTTTCTCCATGGCAGCTCCAAAGTTACCTTCAGCCACTTGGCATGCTGGCTGAACATTGAGTCGATGATACGAATGAATGCCTCATAGCTGTTGAATAATCCGTGACGTCCTGTGAGCAAATATCCTTCCAGCCAACCTTCACACTGGTTTTCGCTAAGCATCGAGTCCAAAACACGTCCTTCAGGAGCCAGAAATTCATCATTTGTAACTGTCCGGGCATCCCACTGACGATCAGTTTCTTCAAATACGGCACCCAGAAGATTCGAGATAGTCTCATCCGGACCAAAGATCCGGAAATTTCGCTGATCCTGATTGAGCTTTTCTACATCGCGTAAAAACTTACCCAACACCATTGTATCCTGGCCGTTAACAGCACCTGGAGAAGATACTTTTACCGCGTGAAGGTGAAAATCAGGCATCCGCAGGTCTCGCAGAAGATTACCGCCATTGGTATGAGGGTTTGCTCCCATCCTCCTGTTTCCTTCAGGGGCCAGTTTGGCCAATTCCGGCATAAGCCGGCCACTCTTGTCAAACAGCTCTTCTGGTTTATAACTTTTCATCCAGGTTTCAAGCAGCTTGAGATGATCGGGATGTTCCTGATCTACAAG
This sequence comes from Bacteroidales bacterium, assembly GCA_049792755.1. GTDB lineage: Bacteria > Bacteroidota > Bacteroidia > Bacteroidales > VadinHA17 > LD21. The sequence goes on from JBARBF010000148.1 coordinate 672, forward strand.
GATAGGTACCTGATGTGACCGGAAAGTACCTTCAATTTGAAGGCCATCGACTATTTTTGGTCCTGTCCAGCCCTTGGGTGATCTCAGGACTATCATTGGCCAACGCGGCCGGGTCGTATCGTTTTTGTTCCTGGCATTTTTTTGGATTTGCCGGATATCATCGATGACCTTTTCCAAAACACCAGCCATTAGCTGATGCATTTTTTCAGGCTCATCTCCTTCTACAAAGTAAGGGGTCCAACCTGTACCGCGGAAAAATTGGTCCAACTCCTCATGCTCGATACGTGCCAAAACCGTTGGGTTGCTTATCTTGTAGCCGTTTAGATGCAGAATTGGCAAAACGGCACCATCTGTGACCGGATCAAGAAACTTGTTGGACTGCCATGAGGTAGCAAGGGAGGCCGTTTCTGCTTCACCATCACCAATTACGCATGCAACTATCAGTCCCGGGTTGTCGAAGGCAGCACCAAATGCATGGCTGAGCGAATAGCCCAGTTCACCACCTTCGTGAATCGACCCGGGAGTTGTAGGCGCTACATGGCTGGAAATCCCTCCGGGAAAAGAGAATTGTTTGAACAGTTTTTTCAGCCCGGCTTCGTCCTGAGTAACGTTAGGATAAACTTCGCTCCAGGTGCCCTCGAGGTAAACGTTGCCTACGATAGCAGGACCACCATGACCGGGACCGGCAATGTAGAACATGTCCAGATCAAACTTTTTTATGACCCGGTTCAAATGCACGTAGATAAAATTCTGGCCGGGTGTTGTACCCCAGTGTCCTACCACAAGTGGTTTCACGTGCGACATTTTAAGCGGCACCTTCAGCAGCGGGTTATCGTAGAGATAAATCTGTCCGACTGACAAATAATTGGCAGCGCGCCAATAAGCGTTCATCTTCTGAAGAAGTTCCTGCGATAGCGGGTTATTCTTTTCATCAATCTTTTTTGTTTTCAAAATCATGTTTCATTTCTTAGCAATATTTAAAACCTGGCTGACTGTTTTAACTATCATCCATTCCTCATCGGTTTGAATTACACGTACAGCAACACTTTTCTTCTCTTTTGATATAATAGGAGCATTTTTTCTGTTTTGTTTCTCATCGAGTCCAATCCCAAGAAATCCCAAATCCTTACAGATACGGGAGCGGATGACAGGGCAGTTTTCTCCGATACCACCTGCAAAAACTAATGTATCAAGTCCTCCAAGTGCAGCCGCGAAGGCTCCTATCCATTTCTTCGCCTGATAGCAAAATAACTCTACGGCTTCTGCAGCCCGGATATCATTGGATTCCTTAGCAAGCAAATCGCGCATATCGGAACTGGTTTCAGAAATACCGAGGAGACCTGATTCATGATTAATCAGATTATTAAACTGTTTAGGCGTAAGATTCTCTGACTTCATCACGTACCATGCTACACCCGGATCCAAATCACCAGGCCGGGTGCCCATAATCATTCCCCCAGCAGGTGTGAATCCCATACTTGTATCGACACTCTTGCCTTTGTGAACGGCAGCCAGGCTCGCTCCGTTTCCAAGGTGAGCCAATATCACGCGGCCTTTGCCAACTCTCTTACCAGCTACCCGAACGAGTTCTTCTATGAGATAGGCATATGACAAACCATGGAAACCATATCGTTGGATTCCAATTTTGTCAAATCTACGGGGAATCGGAAGTAATTTAGCCACCCGTGGCATTGTGCGATGAAATGCTGTATCAAAACAAGCCACCTGTTTCAGATTTGGATAACGCTGACTGAAAACCTCAATCAATTCAATCTCAGCCGGCAGATGATCTGAATCATAAGGAATGATACGATGCAGTTCATTTAACAATTCATCAGTGATTAGTTCGGGATCTGTATGTTTCATTCCGAAAACTACACGATGTCCCACTCCACTGATCGAGGAAAAATCAATCTGCTTTTCAAGCCAGTCAATCAGGAAATTAGCCACCGATTTATGATCTGAGATTTCAATCCTGAGATTGCCCTTCTTTTTCTTTGTCAGGTTGTTGAAATCCATACTAGTACCTTTTAACCCAATCCGATCAACCTTTCCATTCAGAATTCGTTCTAACGGTCCATCAGTGCGATACAGATCAAATTTGATGCTTGACGAACCGCTGTTAATCGCCAAAACGCTCATGTTTGATGTTTTTATGGATAACCTATTTTTCATTGATTCACCTTCATTTCAGACTTTATTTTTTTAAAGCTTTCATTAAAGACTTTACCGAGCCTTCACTTTCAAGAATTACTTTGCTGTTCATTATCATTTTATTATCTGATTCAATTCTAATTGTAAGATGGAGCTTGTAACGTACTTTATTACCTTTTGTAACCAAATCCCAAAGTGTTTTACTCACTTCTTTAAAAGAAATTGTTATCGGGATTGTAAGGTTGTTAACACTTTTTGCATGAATATCAGTAAAACCAGAAATTGATCCTTTAATCCATTGATTGTCTTCGATGGAAACCTCATAAATTATACTGTCGGCTTTGTACGAAAATACATTTTTATTATTTATTGAAACGAGCAACTGAACAACTGCTCGTGAGAAATTAAGTGAATCTATTCCGAAGTGCTCTGCTTTTACTTCCGGAATATAGATCCTCGGAATTAATCTTTTAATATCAACATTAAAATGTTTTTTGAAAAAAATATGAGTAAAGAAAGATCCCTGAAAATGAAATTCAACGGAATCAACATTTTCCCGCTCATTTGTTTTCATGACTGAAGAAAGTGAATCATTGAAAATGGTGATTGGAAGCGAAATCAGGCTGCTTGCATTCCTTTTCAGTGAAATTGATTTTTTATAATGATCTTTCAGTATCTCAGTATCATTGATAAAAATCCTGTATTGCAAACTATCAAAAGTAAATGACAGTGGAAGTTGATTTTTGATATCCACTTTTACCAACATTTCTGTTTTCTGAGAAGTAAGCGAAGTTATTTCTAACTCTGACAACTCCAGCCTCGGCAGCAAAAATGTTTTATTTGGGTCCTTGTCGCTTACGTAGCTCCAATATCGCCATATAAAAAACGAAAAAATGATGGCTATGAAAAGGAATAATAGTATTAAAGTAATTTTCTTTATCATATTTATGAAGTTTATTAAACTTCTAAATCTTTAATCCAAGTAAAGACAGTTCCGAACGTGTGGATTTGTAGTCAGTATGAAGAATACTTCGAATACCTAAATCTCTTGCAACATCAACGAACATCTTCGTATTTTCAATATATACCACTTGTTCTGCCGGAACCTGTGCAATATCGAGCGCTATCCGGAAAATATCGGCATCGGGCTTTCGAAAATGGACAAAACATGAAGAAATGTAAAAGTCCGCGAATTGATTCATCTTAAATTTCCTAATCCTGTGTCCATTCAACTCACGTGCTTCATTGTTAACTACAGCTATTTTCAACCTGTTCAGTTCTTTCAACTTAATTATAAACTCAATCATACCTTTGTAAGGAGTCGATTGGTCAAACATAAACTCCTGAAACTGATCATGTGTGAATGTACGCTTCTTATAAAATACCACCCTGTTGAGATATTCTTTAAGTGTTAGTTTTCCTTCTTCATAAGTGACGAAAGTGAGATGGTGCCGGTCTTCCAGTTCACTTAAATTCAGATTGAATTTTTCAGCGGCCAGTTTCCGTGAATCATGTCCCCACCCGTTTGAAAGCATTACCCCACCTATATCTAAAAACAACGTTGTGACCGGGATTATTTTTTTCATTTTTTCACATTTTTTTCAATTAATTCAGTTGGTAAAGGCCAATGATGGCCGGGATTAAATAGTGCATTAGCTTTTTCCGGTCCCCATGTACCTGCAGCATAATTTGGAAAATCGACCGGTGGATGACCGGGCCAGGCATCAAGGATTGGCATAATAATTTGCCAGGCAGCCTCAACCTGATCAGCGCGCATAAAGAGAGTTGCATCGTTGTTCATCACATCCCTGAGTAATGTTTCATAAGCATCCGGGATAGGTAATGAAAAGCTTTCCTGATAATTGAAACGCATAGTTACGGGCTGAAGCAATAACTTTGTACCTGGTTGCTTTGCCTGAAACCTTAACACAATACCTTCATCAGGCTGAATAGACAAGATGAGACATGATGATTGCCAGTCAATCGTTGCGTCAGAGGGAAAGGACTTATGAGGCACTGCACGGAATTGTATAGTAACCTCCGAAACCTGACGTGGAAGACGTTTTCCTGTACGAAGATAAAAAGGCACATCCTGCCATCGCCAGTTATCCACAAATAGCTTTAATGCAACAAATGTTTCTGTAGTCGAATCTTTTGATACTTTACATTCTTCGCGATATCCACATGCTTCTTTACCTCCTATGTAACCCTTTCCATATTGTCCTCTTACTACTGAATTATGCACCATCTCGCGTGGTATTGGCCTGATAGCATGAAGAACATCTACTTTCTTGTTACGTATCTCATCAGCATCAAATGAGACCATAGGCTCCATAGCAACCAGACAAAGCAATTGCATCAGGTGATTTTGTACCATATCTCTTAATGCTCCTGCTTTCTCGTAGTACTCTCCACGATGTTCAACGCCTAAATCCTCTGCCACCGTAATAGTTACATAATCAACATACCTCCTGTTCCAGATTGGTTCAAAGAGAGGATTGGCGAAACGGAATGCCAGAATATTCTGCACGGTTTCTTTACCCAGATAATGATCTATTCTGAAGATCTGAGATTCATTAAAACTATCGGTAAGTATCTGATTTAACTTTAAAGTTGATACAAGGTCATGCCCGATTGGTTTTTCTACCACAATCCTTGTCCGTTCCCGATCGTCTGCCAATCCGGCGATTTTAAGATGTTTTGGGATTTCTCCAAACATTACCGGTGGCGTAGCCATATAAAAAATAATCTGAGGTTTGGCATTCCACCCTGTTTCCAATTTTGAGCATTGCTCTTTTAGTATGGTATAAATGCCTGATTTTGTAAAGTCTCCCTGTATATAATAAATATGTTTGGTAAACTTTGACCAAACCTTATCGCTGACCTTACCTTTTCGTGAAAACATTTCAATTCCTTCACGGAAACGTTTATGCAATTCTGCATCTTTGAGTTTTATTCTATCCAGGGCGATAATTGAAAAATCAGCAGGCATACTCGAATCCTGGAACAAATCAAAAAGAGATGGCACCAGTTTTCTCCAGGTCAGATCTCCTGATCCGCCAAATATGGCAAATACCGTTGGTTTAAGCTTTACATTTGTTTTCATTTCGATCCTTTCAACCATTCAGTGTGATATGTTCCTTTTGCATCAACGCGTTCATATGTATGAGCTCCAAAATAATCTCGTTGTGCCTGAATAAGGTTGGCCGGTAACCAGGAACTGCGAAAAGCATCGAGATACCCGAGAGAAGCCATAATACCAGGAACAGGAATACCCAAGGTACCTGCCTGGCATACGATCTGACGAAGATTTTCCAGGTTCTCCCTGATTTTTTGAGAGAAATCAGGGTCAAGCAATAAGTTTAACAGATCATGTTTTGCATGAAAAGCTGCCTGAATGTCATCCAGCAGGGCTGCACGAATGATGCAACCACCCCGCCATATTCCGGCTATCGCTTCAGGATCGAGATTATAGCCGTATTTCTTTGATGCTGCTGCCAGTAAAGCAAACCCTTGTGTATATGTTGTGAGCATTGAAACATAAAGAGCTTTTCGTAGTTGAATAACCAACTGTCTACGATCGCCTTTAAAATTTATTTCAGGGTGTTTATAGATTTTGACTGCTAATTCGCGCTGTTCTTCAAATACGGATAAGTCGCGCATAGCAACTGCGATATCAATTGTCGGAACAGGCACCTGCAACTCCATGGCACTTTGGGAAGTCCACATTCCTGTACCCTTTTGCCGGGCTACATCGAGTATTTCATCTATCAGTCGTTTGCCTGTTTTGTCATCTACCTTGCCAAATATATTACCTGTAATTTCCATGAGGTAACCATTCAGCTCACCATTATTCCATTCGATGTAAATGCTTTGAAGTTGATCCTCAGAAAAACCGAGAACCAGTTTCATAAATGCATAAGTCTCGGAAATAAGCTGCATTACACCATACTCAATGCCGTTATGGACCATCTTCACAAAATGGCCTGCGGATAAAGGGCCTAAATAAGTAACGCAAGGGTCTCCATTCACCCTGGCGGCAACAGCTTCAAGAATTGGTTTTACTCTTTCATAAGCTTCTTTCAGTCCTCCGGGCATAATGCTGGCGCCGTGTCTTGCTCCTTCTTCGCCTCCTGAAATCCCCATCCCCATAAAAAGTATTCCTTTTTCTTTTAACCTGATGGTCCGCAGATTAGTATCTTTAAAATATGAGTTTCCTGAATCAATGATGAGATCTTCCTTCTTAAGATAATCTAATAGTTCATTTATGACTGAATCGACAGGCGGTCCTGCCGGCACAAGCAAGATTATTGTGCGTGGTAACCGTAAAGCTGAAATAAATTCCTGAAGGCTGACTGTACAATGGATATCCCGGTTCTCGGCTTCCTTTCGCAGAGCTTCGACTTTGGACGGATCTTTGTCATAACCAGCCACAGAGAAACCATGATCAGCCATGTTCAGTAAAAGATTACGTCCCATGACGCCTAAACCTAGCATTCCAATTTCATATTGCTGTTCTAAGTTCTTCTTTCCCATATTTTCAGAATTAATGTTGCCAGGTAATCAGAGCTGATTCAAGCGGAATTGAAACACCGGCGATATCAGCCAGTGCTCTTGGGGTATAATCAGATGCAGGGCGTTCTGATGAGGCCAGAGCATTATAATTGTACGTATTGGACGAACCTCCTGTTTTTGTTTCACGATTCATCTTTATGATTTCAGGTTTTGAACCCTTCGCTGCGTTTGCAAATAGTTCTACCTGAACTAAATCAGGGTCGAGGTCACTGAAAAAAACCTGAACATTGAACTTATACTTATTCCCGACAATACCAACTTTTATTTCACCAAAATGAAGTGAATCCCATTTTTGATTCAGTTCCTGTAGTATCTCAGCTATTTGCTTTCCAATTTTACCATTATCAGCAGCACGTTCAAGAAATGATTTTGCTGCCGGCAAATAGTGTTGTTCAGTGTATTCTCTCACTGTTCTGTCGGCTGAGAACCTGGGTGTAAGCTGAGCCATGCTTTCCCTCATCCGCGATATCCAGCGCATGGGGATTCCTTTTTCATTCCGGTCATAAAATTCAGGTATCACTTCTTGTTCAAGTATATTATAAAGTTGGTTAGCTTCCATATCGTCGATGGTCGGATCATCACCATGTTCCTTTCCGTCTCCCAGAGCCCAGCCCACTTCAGGTGAGTAAGCTTCGGCCCACCAGCCATCCAGTTCCGAAAGATTAATGCCTCCATTTACAAGCACTTTCATCCCACTTGTACCACTGGCTTCCCATGGTCGTCTGGGCGTAT
>JBARBF010000149.1:0-7783 GCA_049792755.1 Bacteroidales bacterium
TGCCCGATATCAAATTTTGAAAGATAGCTTTTCGATATACATCCTGCCTCAGCCACTAGCTTATTATTAAACAAATAAGCTGAAGATTCTGAGAAATATTTTTTATCAGTCTCTCCATAAATTAAACTTTCAGGGTTAACTCCCAGTCTCGATAAAATCATCTCCACAGATGATTTTATATTGAAAAAGTCAGTCGGATTGGTCTTACAGTTCCAGCTCTGATGTCCCGTATTTCCTGAAATAAACAGATCGAGAGAGGCTTTTTCGGTGTAATCGACAGTTCTGGGATATAACTGATCTGACTTATGATAAAAGTAGCAATGCCCGAATTCGTATAATTTAAGATCAGGATTCTGTCTGTTGATGTTCCATATTACAGAGCTGAGGCCTCCAAAAAGCAGCGTTTGTCTCATTGCATTCAGATCGGAACTCAGGGGATTAGCCAGCATTACAAGTTGGTCCTTATCGAAATCGTTGTTATTTTCATACCACGACGACGGACAAAGAGAATTGCACATTATCTCAGAAAATCCGTTGTAAGTCAGAAGGTCAGATATAATATTGACAATCTTTTCCTTATTAGGTTTTTCAGGATATGAAAGAGTTGAATTGACATGCATGTTCACCTCGACATTGTTGTATCCATATATCCTGAGAATCTCTTCAATGACATCGGCTTCCTGTTTAACATCAACCCGATATGATGGAATTACGAGCTTAAGATTAACTCCGTCATCGTGAGTTATAACGATATCCAGGAGGGAAAGAATTCTCTTTACCGTATTAGGTTCTATCTTTTTGCCAATAAGCCTGTTGATATTGTTATAGTTAACATCAACCTGTACATCTTCAACCCGTTTTGGATAAACATCTGCTATATCCGAGGAAATCTTTCCTCCTGCAATCTCTTTAATCAGCATTATTGCCCTCTTCAGAGCCCATACGGTCATATTCGGATCCGAACCCCTTTCAAACCTGAATGATGCATCGGTTTTCAATCCGTGTCTCTTTGAAGTCTTACGGATTGCCACAGGATTAAAATATGCGCTTTCGAGGAAGATATTTTTTGTGGAGGCAGATACACCTGATTTGATTCCGCCAAATACTCCGGCAATACACATTCCTTCCTTTGTATTACATATCATCAGATCGCTGGAGGAGAGGCTCCTTTCAATATTATCAAGAGTAATGAATTTACTTTTGTCAGGCAGGTTCCTGATTATTACTTTTTTACCTTCAATTTTATCTGCATCAAATGCGTGCAATGGCTGACCCACTTCATATTGTACAAAATTAGTGATATCTACCACATTATTTATCGGATTCAGGCCCACTGCCCTCAGTTTATTCTTAAGCCAGTCGGGAGATTCTCCTATAGTCACACCGCTGATAGTTATGCCTGTATATCTTGGACAATCAGTCGGGTTTTCAATAATAACCTCATACGGATTGCTATTATTATCCGGTTTAAAAGAAGTGACAGAAGGAAGGATAGCTATCTTAGCCATTCCGGCATTCAGATTCAGGTACGCAGCAAGGTCCCTTGCAACTCCAAAATGCGATCCGCTGTCAATCCTGTTGGGAGTAAGTCCTATCTCAAAAACCGTATCTTTTGCAATTTTAAAATATTTGTCCGCCGGTGTTCCGGGTTTTGCATTTTTGTCCAGTACCATAATTCCTTCATGAGAATTTCCAAGTCCCAGTTCATCTTCCGCACATATCATCCCCTCAGATAATTCACCACGTATTTTGGATTTTCTGATCTCCAGACTCTCCGCTCCTTTATAGACAATAGTTCCGGCAGTTGCCACAGGAACCTTCTGACCTGCTGCAACATTTGGGGCTCCGCAAACAATATGAAGCGGCTGAGGCCCACCGATATCGACTGTGGTTACAGAAAGCTTATCTGCATCAGGATGTTTTTTGCATGTCAGCACTTCGCCAATTACGACACCTTCCAGTCCTCCTTTCACTGAGACCCATTCATCCATTCCTTCAATTTCGAGACCGACGGCTGTTAATATCTCTGAGACTTTCGCAGGTTCAAGATTAATGTTTAAATAATCCTTAATCCAGTTATATGAAATCTTCATTATAGAGTTGAACTAATAAAATTACCAGTAAGATTGCAAAAGTAAGGAATTTTAATATACGATTAAGATTGAGTTATTCTAAAATAGGATCATTTTCTGAGATTCAATATTTTGATGGGACGACTCCGGCGTTTTCCATTCTGATTAATTTCAGTTTCTATTATTGGTGAAACGCCTCCGGCGTTGATTTTTCCATTTGATATCGGGGTTAAAATGAACCGCGGAGCGGTTCCACTAATCATAGAAAATTATTCATATTTAAATTCTGAACCGTGGAGCGGTTCCATAATAAAGCTCCACCAGGGAGTCTCAAATTTGACTATATTTGTACCTCAAACAATCAATATATGGTTATTGAAAAGGAAGATAAACTTATTCTTTTAACAAACGATGACGGCCTTTATGCCGGAGGATTAAAAACGCTCCTTGAAGTGATGGAAGAGTTTGGAAAAGTTGTTCTTATATCAACTGTCGAAAGTATGTCGGGAATGTCACAGGCACTTACCGTTAAGACTCCGCTACGCGTCAAGCTGCTCGAAGAGAATGACAGGCACAGGATTTATGCCTGCAACGGAACCCCAACTGATAGTGTGAAACTTGCTGTTAATCAATTGGTTGAAAAAACCCCTGAATGGGTAGTCTCGGGGATAAACCATGGTTCCAATGCATCTGTGAGTGTTCTCTATTCAGGTACTATGGCTGCTGCTATTGAAGGGTGCCTCTATGGAATAAGTTCTGTCGGATTTTCGCTCAATAATTTTTCACCAACTGCTGATTTCTCAATATGTAAAAAGTACATCCGGATAGTAATGAAGAAACTGGCGTCAGAACCTCTTCCGGCAGGGATTTGCCTGAATGTAAATATTCCTGCTGCCAAAAAGGGTGAAATCAAAGGGATAAAAATATGCCGGCAATCAAAAGGAAACTGGAGAGAGGAGTTTGAAAAAAGAAAAGATCCGATGGGCAAAACCTATTACTGGTTGACCGGCGTATTTCAGAATCATGAACCTGATGCAACCGACACAGACGAATGGGCCATTGCACACAATTTTGTTTCGGTAGTACCCGTTACTGTCGATATGACTGCGCATGGGTATATAGATGAACTTAAAGTCAGGTTTAAAAAATGAAATTTTACGAGAAATACGACAAAGTTCTCACGGGTGTTATTTCAGGACTTATATTTCCATTTATAGTTGGAATAACCATTTATCTTTTTTCTTCAGGTCACCAATCGTTGCATTCTTATCTTGACAGAATAGGGGATTCAAGAATAATTACTCATTCAATTACTTTATGCGTATTCCCGAATATTCTTGTTTTTATGATATTTAACCGGTTCGACATGCTGAGAGCTACGCGCGGTGTATTGGCTGTGACTATCGTCTGGGCTGTGATTGTTTTTGGTGTAAAGTTTTTAGGATGAAATACTTTATAATTGCCGGAGAACAATCGGGCGACCTTCATGGTTCAAATCTGGTAAAAGAGTTATTTGCAGCGGATAAAGATGCTGAGATAATCTGCTGGGGCGGCGATCTTATGGAATCTGCCGGAGCCACTCTTCTGGTACATTACAGGAAATTGGCTTTTATGGGTTTTGTTGCAGTCATAAAAAATCTTGGCGCAATTTCTAAAAACATCAGACTGTGTAAGCAGCAATTATCTGAATTTAAGCCGGATGTTGTAATCTTTATTGACTATCCCGGTTTCAATTTAAGGATTGCGGAGTATGCAAAAAAATCGGGATACAGGACTTTTTACTATATCTCTCCTAAATTATGGGCCTGGAATGAGGGAAGAGTAAGGAAGATTAAAAAGTTTATTGATCGGATGTTCATCATCTTTCCATTCGAGGTTGATTTTTATAAAAAACATGGTATAACCGTAGAATATCAGGGAAATCCTCTTATCGATGAGACTGAAAAGCGGATTTCCGGATTTCCTGATAAAGAAAGTATGTACAGGCATCTCGGTATTGATGAGAAATCTGTTATAGCTTTGTTAGCCGGAAGCCGCAGGCATGAGATTGAAATTATTCTGCCGGAAATGATGAAAATAATCCATCATTTCCCCGGATATCAGTTTATTCTTGCCGGCGTTAAGAATATACCGGATGAATTGTATTTAAAAATAATAGGGAATATCCCGGTTAAAGTTATTAAAGAAAATACCTACGAGATTTTGTACGTTGCAGAAGCAGCTCTTGTTACTTCCGGAACTGCAACTCTCGAAGCAGCTCTGCATAATACTCCTCAGGTTGTTTGTTACAAAGGCGATTTTTTCTCCATGCTGATTGCATGGATGGTGGTCAGGGTGAAATATATCTCATTGGTAAATCTCATCATGGGTTATGAGGTTGTGAAGGAGCTGGTACAATACAAGATTACTGAGAAGTCTCTTTTAAGGGAGCTTAATTCTATTTTGCCCGGTGGTGCAAAACGGGAAAAATTATTATCCGATTATAAGTTATTAAAAAATAAACTGGGGATTGCAGGTGCCTCCGGAAGGATTGCAAGGGAGATGATTATGGAGTTGAAGAAAGGCAAAGAAATCAGGTAACTGAGAGACTGAGAGACGAAGAGACAAGATATAAAGTCCTTTGAGTACCTTGGTGATGACCTTTGAGTGCCTTTGTGGTAAAAAGAAGAATTGCGATTTATGGTGAGATTGAGGATATTTTATATTTTATTATTAACTCTCTTTTGCACTTTTGTATCGGCACAGGTGAAAATCCGGCTATTCGCTAATCAGTCTCCCGAATCTGCAGTGTTTTCAGTTACTGAAGGAACTTATGAGTTGAATTCCTTCAACGGCGAAAATCTTACAATAATTAAGGATGAACCGGTCATAATTATGAAGTATAATGGGAAACTGGCTGTTAAAAACAGAAAAACAAAAGGCTTTGTTTGTGATTCTCTGATCTTTAAAGCCAAAACCGGGAATGATTCATTTTCTCTTATGATGGAGGGGAAATTACATATCAGGCAAAACTATTCAGGTGATCTTCAGTGTTTCCCGGATCTCGGAACATTATTATTCATAAATAATTCAAACATTGAAAAATATATTTCCGGTGTAGTGATGGCCGAAGGCGGAGCCGGGAAAAGCCTGGAATATTTTAAAACCCAGGCTATTATTGCCAGAACCTATATGTACAAATATTTCGATAAACATCTGTCCGATAAGTATAATGTATGCGATAATACACATTGTCAGGCATTTAACGGAGTGTCTTCAGATACTCTGCTTAATAAAGCAGCTATAGCAACCAAAGGACTGGTTATTCTTGATAATGATAGTACTCTGATAATATCTGCTTTCCATTCGAATTGTGGTGGAGAGACTTCATCTTCAGACGATGTATGGCTTTCAGGTCAACCATATCTTAAAAGTGTAGTGGATCCATACTGCCTTGGTTCAAGAAATGCTACCTGGCAAAAGAGTGTTCCTCTGAATGATTGGATAAATTATGTCAGGAAATCGGGATATGACGGAAAAGTCGGGGACCCTTCTGTATTCAACTTTTTACAGAAATCCAGACTGGCTGATTACAAAATCGGCTCATTTTCAATGCCTTTAAGTAAGATAAGATCCGATCTGAATTTCCGGTCAACTTTCTTTTCTGTATATGCAAAGGGCGATTCAATCGTATTTAAAGGAAAGGGCTATGGTCATGGTGTCGGTCTTTGCCAGGAAGGTGCCATGGAGATGGCTGCAAAAGGATTCAATTATAAACAGATAATTGATTTTTATTATTTTGGAGTTGTTATTTCGGATATAAAAAATGCAGTAATTTTACACTGAGTTTTACCCCCAACCCCCATTTGGGGGGCTTTAAAAACAAAACCAACTAATTCTCCCATTTGGGGAGCTTTAAATCCAAAACCAGCTAAACCCCCATTTGGGAGGCAAGGGGGGTAAAAAGCAGGGATGGAAAATGGAAAATGATGTAAAATGAAGAATCATAATTAGTTATATTATTTAAAAATCAAATATATTCATGTTCGCAATTTTCAGAAAAGAAATAAGTGGTTTTTTCACCAGTCTGACAGGATATATAGTTATAATTGTCTTCCTCTTGTTTAACAGTCTGTTTATGTGGGTTTTTCGTGGTGAATGGAACATACTCGATAGCGGTTACGCAGGGCTTGATACACTTTTTTACCTTTCACCCTGGGTTTTCATGTTTCTTGTTCCGGCTGTCACAATGAGGATGATTGCGGAGGAGAAACGACTGGGTACAATTGAGTTGATTTATTCAAGACCAATAACGGAAAGAGGATTTGTTTATGGAAAATTCTTTGCTTCAGTCTGCCTGGTTCTGCTGGCGCTCCTGCCGGGAGTGATATACTATTATTCTGTTTATAAGCTTGGTGAATATCCCGGAAACCTTGACAAAGGAGGAACACTGGGATCATTTATCGGACTGTTTTTCCTGGCATCAGTATATGCTTCAGCCGGGATTTTTGCTTCTTCTCTTACAGATAATCAGGTAATTGCATTCATTCTGGCAATTCTGATATGTTTTGTTCTCTTCATGGGCTTTGATTCATTTGCCTATCTGCCCGGATTAAAAAAACTGGATGAATTTGTAATAAGACTTGGAATCAACGAGCACTATAAATCAATAAGCAGAGGAGTTATTGATATTAAGGATGTTGTTTATTTCGTAACAGTAGCGGCTCTTTTTAATGAGGCTACAAGGTTTCAGCTGGTATCCCGTAAATGGATGAGAAAGAGTTAAGCCATGATTGCTAAGACAGGTAACAAGACCATTAAATTGAAAAGCTGGCTGCAATTCCTGACAATTGTCGCAGGAATCATTCTTGTGTCATTGGTTAGTTCTTTAATAAGATTAAGATACGACCTGACTGAAGACAAAAGATTTACATTGTCTGAACCAACAATTCGTGTTCTTGGTCATCTGAAAAATGATATCTACATACAGGTGTATCTTGATGGAGAAATTCCAATTCCGTTAAAACGTCTGAAAAGATCTGTCGGAGAATTACTTGACGAATTCAAAATAGTTTCAGGGAGAAGAGTCGACTATGAATTTATAAATCCATCAGCTGGCAAAGATGTTAAACAGAGAGAATCTTTGTATCAGACTCTTGTAAAAAAAGGACTGAATCCTATAGATCTTCATGCCAGCGATGCTGAGGGCGGAGCTACACAGAAAATTATTTTTCCCGGAATGATAGTTAATTACAATGGTATTGAAGTGCCTGTAAATTTTTTAAATAATTCCACCGGATCATATGAACAGAATATTCTGCGATCAGTTGAAGGTCTTGAATATGAGATGATTCAAACTATCACGACCCTGACGTCAGATACAATAAATAAAATTGCTTTCATAGAAGGTCAGGGTGAGATTCCGGAAATTGAAACGGCTGATATTACTATGAATCTAGCTAGATTTTTTACAATCGACCGGGGAATTATCGGCGGTAAACCGGGTGTACTTGACAAGTATGCAGCTATTATAATTGCAGGACCAGAAAAGGTGTTTAATGAGTCTGATAAACTGGTACTGGATCAGTACATCATGAACGGAGGTAAGGTTTTGTGGCTGATTGATGAAGTGGCAGTGAATTCCGATAGTCTTATGTTTGGTCAAACAGCAGGTCTCTTCCGGCCTTTAAACATTGAGGATCAGCTGTTCAGATATGGAGTCAGAATTAACC
>JBARBF010000150.1:0-35303 GCA_049792755.1 Bacteroidales bacterium
AATGTGTAACTTATAAATTATTATCCTTAGTAGCGGAGCGAGAAATCTCTGCAGGATAAGACTATTCTTACATAAAAAGCTCAGAATCTGCTACCAACCCTCAAAAAAGATGTGTATAAAGGGTAGCTACTTCGTAAAGAGGGGAAAACTTGTTATTATACAATTAGATAACACCCCATCTTTGCGAAGCAGAGAGGGGGATGAGGGTGAGTTCATA
Source organism: Bacteroidales bacterium (assembly GCA_049792755.1). Classification (GTDB taxonomy): domain Bacteria; phylum Bacteroidota; class Bacteroidia; order Bacteroidales; family VadinHA17; genus LD21. Next base: position 218 of record JBARBF010000150.1, read on the forward strand.
AGATTAAGGGAAAGAACCACAGAGTTAAGATCCCGGAATATCGGTAACACCTATTATTCTTAACAGTTCTAAAGCTGCTTCTTTCGGTCCGCTTGATTCATAACCCGGGATCCCAAGTCTGGTTCGCATCTGTCCGATGAAGACATTATTTTTGAAGAATGATGCGAAGTATTTTGCAGCAATCTTATCATGAAGCTCTTTGTATTCCGGAGGGCCGAATATATTTGCAAAATATGAATGCACCAATCCGCTCGATGTTGTTGTTCCTTTGCTCATAACAGCGCCTTCGCTGAATATGTCAAGGGCCCATTCGGCAGAGCTGAATTGTTCTATAACAGGATGTTCATTATCAATCTCCTCATAATTATTAGCATAGAGAATATAATCAATTTTATGTCCCGCAACGACAGTCTCAAATTTGGTTACCGGGAAAACAATACGTGCATTCACCTGACTGGGATTCATAATGATAGATCTGTCGAGATGTCCAAAAGCATATCCAGGCTGGAGATCATCAAGCCGGAGGAACGCTCCGATCTCTGTTCCAAATCCTATCGGGTAACCTTTTGAGTCAAGTTCAATTGAACCCATATCATCGGCAATTATTGTAAGTTCACGAATATACTTTTCCGCGAGCACTCTGAAAGCTTCGAGAGTCTCTGATTTACCGGCTCCGGTGTCGCCCATCATCAGGATAGTAGCCTCTTTATTTCCCTGTAGCATTATCTTCACCATAGCGCCATGAAAAGGCATATTCCCGACTTTCATCACAATAGAATTATGAAGAGTAAGTATCATTTTCTTAAGGTAACCGAAGTAACCAAACTCAGGACGATCAGGAATTGCACCTACGAATATTCCGTTTTCCTCGTCATCATAAAACACAGTCGAGTATTTAGCTAGTCCGTCAAGAACATTCCCGGGTACTCCATAAATAAAGAGAGCATCAGGTTTTCTCTCAAGGTCAGAGTCATCTGCCAGCTGGAACAGGTTACACATAGAAAAACCCAGTTCAAAGAAATCAAGATGGAAGTAAACCATAATAAGCAACTTGCCGACTTTTGCCGGATAACAAATCCACTCACCAGATTTTAATTCGACCATATCAACCGGATTCTGACTGATCTTTTTGAAATGTCCGGTTCTCTTATTCATTGTTTGCTGGATAACAAGCGGAGGATAAATGAGCATTTGGCGGATTACCGGAATACTATTAAGTTTTTTGTATTTATCCCCTTTATAGGCAATATCTTTAGGCAGGGAAATCACTGCCATTTCAGCTCCGGCCGGAACCTGCCTGTAAACACTTGGATGACTTCCAGTAATGTTTTCCTGAATGTGTCTGTAAACTGTTCGTATAAGATGTGTGAGTTGTTCGATTGTTTCATTAAAAGTCCGGTATGGTCTTTTATCCAGCCTGTCGCCTTCTGAATCATTGATGATAAAACGGTCAAAATGGCGCCAATAATCATAAAGATATTCCACAAAACCTGCAATTTTATCATGGTCATTAAGAAAAATCCTTGATTTGTCAAAAATATGAGGAACAATACTGCTTTCATATTTAACCAGTAATGAAAGCGTTTTAACCAGATCGTTTACACAATCTTCATCAGCTGTGCAACTGCCAAAAAACTCAAGTAACGGTGAGTTTTTAGATCTGAGATTATTAAGGCAATGATCGAGGATTAAGCGAAATTTATCACTCGCCAGCATCTCTTCTGCTGTTTCGCACATCCTTTCGCGAATATTTAAAACAACTTTATTCCCAATTATGTTTAAAGTACTTTTTGGCATGAGATTATTTAACAATTAGGGTAAAAATATGATAATATTTAATTGAAGATAAGTTTTTACTTAATTATTTTTGCATAATATTTGTATTCTAATTGTTAGTTAGAATTATGCAACCGGAAATTGATTTGTTTGCAATATTGCCGGAAGATAAAATCCCGGAGAAAGGTAAGATTCTGATTTCAGAACCATTCTTGCCCGACACTTTTTTTAACCGGAGCATAGTCTATCTCACTGATCATACTCCTCAGGGATCTGTAGGTTTTATTTTGAATAAAAAGCTTGAATTGCAAGTCAGCGCTGCTATCGAAGGATTTGAAGGCTGGGATGAAAGCCTCAGCATGGGAGGACCTGTGGCTCCTGATACTCTTCATTATCTGCATAATCTCGGCGATTTAATTCCAAAAAGTGTGCCGGTTGAGGGAAATATCTTCTGGGGCGGTGACATTGAAAGTATAAGGGAGTTGATAAAGAATGGGGAAATTAGTACGTCTCAGATCAGGTTTTTCCTTGGTTATTCAGGCTGGTCGGCCGGTCAGCTTGAGAGAGAGCTTAAAGAGAACTCCTGGGTAATTGCAAAAGTCAATTCCAATATTGTTCTGAATAACAGAGGTGATGATATCTGGAAGAGAGTTTTAAGGAGCTTTAAGAACAAATACAGAATGTGGGCCGACTTCCCTGATTCCCCGGAAATGAATTAAAGATGCAATATTCTGAAAACAAGCTCTTTCAGAAGATCACCCTGTTCTGTACCCGGATCACCATAACCTTTTGATTTCATATCGTATGTACGTAGAAGACTGATAATTTGTACGGTCTTGGCGACATTGTATTTAGACGCAGAGTTCTCGTATTCTTTAACAAAAAAGGGATTTACCTTGAGAACAGCCGCAACGTTGTTTTTTGATTTATCTGTGAGGTAATGGAATGTCAAAAGCTTGCTGAAGAATCCGAAAAGCGAAGCAATGGAGAGTGTAATGGGATTATCTTTGGGATTATCAGCAAAATAACGGACTATCATGTTGGCTTTTAGGGTATTCTTATCCCCGATTGCCTTCTGCAATTCAAAATTGTTGTAATCCTTACTGATACCTATATTTTTTTCAATTAAGGTTGTGGTAATAAAAGGTTTGCCCGGAGGAAGCGTAATGAGAAGTTTATCAAGCTCATTCACAATCTTATGCAAATCGGTACCAAGATATTCAGTGAGCATGGCGCTTGCATTTGGATCAGTTTTTATACCCTTGATCATCAGATACCTTTCAATCCAGGAAGGAATAAGATAATCACGGATTCTTGGTGATTCAAAATAGACACCATGACTCTCGAGTGATTTATAAAGTTTTGTTCTTTTATCGATGGTTTTATACTTGTAGCTGAATACTAGTATTGTTGATAAAAGCGGTTTCTCAAGATATATAGTAAGATCATCCAGATTTTTCAGCGATTGAGCCTCTTTTATAATAAGCACCTGATGACTTGCCATCATTGGAAACCTTCTTGCCGTATCGATTATAACAGCAATGTTTGTATCATCACCGTAAAGAATGATCTGGTTAAAAGCCTTCTCATCTTCCGGCAATACTTTCTCTTGTATATATTCTGTTATCAGGTCAATATAATAGGGTTCTTCTCCTGCCAGAAAATAAACAGGCTTAAAAATTCTGTTTTTCAGATCTGAGATTATCTCTTCGTAAGTAACAGGCATTATCAGAATTTTAGATGTTTAACAGATACGCCGTTATTCTTTATTTCACGAAGGGAATCAATTCCTATCTTAAGATGTATTTCTACAAAATCGTTTGTGACTTTGACATCGCTCGCTTCGGTTTTAATGCCAGTCGATATCATAGGTTGATCGGATACAAGCAGAAGAGCCCCGGTCGGGATCTCATTGGCAAAACCTACAGTAAAAATTGTTGCGGTTTCCATATCAATTGCCATCGCCCTGGTTTTTACAAGGTATTTTTTAAACCTGTCATCGTATTCCCAAACCCTTCTGTTTGTTGTATATACTGTCCCTGTCCAATACTCCCTGTTATATCTTGTTATGGTGGCAGATATGGCACTCTGCAATTTAAAAGCAGGAAGAGCTGGAACCTCATTGGGAAGATAGTCATTTGAAGTCCCGTCACTCCTTATCGCAGCGATCGGAAGAATAAGATCGCCCAGAGTATTCTTTTTTTTCAGTCCGCCGCATTTACCCAGGAATAAAACTGCATTCGGGGTAACTGCACTCAAAAGGTCCATTATAGTTGCTGCATTTGGACTGCCCATACCGAAATTAATAATAGTAATACCATCAGCTGTGGCATTTGGCATGTTTTTGTCTCTTCCTTCAACCTCAACATTGTTCCATTTCGCGAAAAGTTCAACATAGTACAGATAATTAGTCAGGAGGAAGTATTTACCGAAACCATCAATAGATTTCCCGGTATAGCGCGGAAGCCAGTTATTAACAATTTCCTCTTTGGTCTTCATAAGTTCATTTCAGTTAAAAATTATCTCAATATATTTGTGAAAGCTTCTAAGAAGTTCTCCGTTGTGTCCCTTTGTGATCCCGAGTACTCGGGATTAAGCCCCTTTGTGGTAAAAATTTTACAAACCACAAAGTAACACGAAGGATATCACAAAGTAACACAAAGGCGGAATTAGAATTAATTATTTACTTCTGTGATCAAAAGTACAAAACTAAGTTGAAAGAGTTAAATCTGCCTCAATATTCCTTCAGGATAAAAGGAAAAGATGGAAACGAAATGATCCTCGATCCTCTGAGAAGGAAATATGTTAAACTAACTCCCGAAGAATGGGTCAGACAGAATTTTGTTCAATACCTTATAAATGAGGCAAAATACCCGCCGGGACTTCTTGGAATAGAAGTTCTGTTCAGATTCAATAAATTAAAAAGAAGAGTTGATATTCTTGTACATGACAGATCAGGCCGACCCGTTATGATTGTGGAATGTAAATCACCTGAAATTAAAATTGATGATACAGTATTTGACCAGATTGTCTGTTATAACATGGAATTCAAATTGCCGTATATTGTAGTAACAAACGGAATCGTTCATTATGCCTGCAAAATCGATCAGGAATTGAAGAAATATGAATTTTTACTTGTTATACCGCTTTACGAGGACCTTTTATGATAGTTTGACTGTTTCATTTTACCCCCTTTCCTGTCCCGCCTAAGCAGGATGATTTAATTTGTCTCCTTCCCCCTTGGGGGAAGGTTGGGAAGGGGGTCACAAGCATATCTGAATTATGATCAATGTAACTTGTGCTATCATTCGGAATGATGACAATAGAATACTGGTTGTCCAGCGTGGGGGTGCAACGGATCATCCATTTAAGTGGGAATTTCCGGGAGGAAAACTGGCACCTGGCGAGACTCTGGAAGAGTGTATTATCAGAGAGGTGAAGGAAGAATTATCAATGGAGATAGTAATATGCGGTAAACTTACTGATGTTGAACACGATTACGGCCACAAGAAGATAAGGCTAATTCCATTTGTTTGTGATACCCTCGATGAAATGCCATTTCTATCTGAACATGTTGATTACAGATGGGTTGAAGAAACAGACTTAGCAAAAGTCGATTTTTCAGAAGCTGATATTTTTGTCGCAAAAGACTATCTTGAAAGGACTAAAGCTGAGAAATTGAATGAAGTGCAAATCATTAATAAAGCAAATGATGAGTTTACCGAAGAGGCAAATCTTCAGACATTTGTTAACAATATGATGGGTACTAAAGAGGCCGAATGGCTTGCAGCTTCAGCAATAGAAAACCCTGCCATCTTTATGAAGTTGTTCGAGTATTCGCTTTCTGATGACAAAAGTCTTTCCTTCAGGGCGTCGTGGACGCTTACAAAAGTTTGCGACAGGTTTCCGGAGATCATCTATCCATATCTCGGCCAGATTGTTGAGATTTTGTTCAAGATGGAAAATGAAAGCACAATCAGAAGCTTCCTGAGAATAATTTCATTGAGCGATCTGGATAATATAAGCAGTCATCAGCAAGGGCTGCTTGCCGACTTCTGTTTCAGTAAATTGAATTCAGGATCTTCAGCAATAGCCGTGAAGGCATATTCAATGGAAATATTGTACAAACTTACTTTGGTTTATACTGAACTGGCGAATGAACTCTCTTCCTCAATCAGTATTCTGATGGAAGACGGATCAGCAGGAATAACGGCTCGGGGACGCCTTATACTCAAAAAACTTACTGAAATACCTATAAAGCCAAAATCCAGTCACCAATAATTTTAAGGGCTTCAGGCGAAAAAGTTTCTTCAATTGTACCATATTCTGACGGAAGCCCTGTTTTACAATGCTGGAAAAGATGATTCAATCCGGGAAGATTTAAAGTTTTTACTGAATTGTTTCCTGATGATCTTACTGCTTTATCAATAGCAGGAAGATTCTCTTTTGCGGCTACCTGAACATCTTTTTCTCCATCCAGGGCTAATACCGGGCATATTACTTTTTTCCAGTAAGTTGCCGGGTCAGTCATTATAAAAAACCTGAACCATGTATATGTGTTGGCACCAAAAGTCAGTTTAAGCTTATTAACTTCTCTTTCCGTATCTTCTTTGGAAGTTTTTTTCTTTTCCAGAATTTCTCTATACCGGGCAAGAATTTTAATTTCGGCTTTTTTATTGTCTTTTTCTTTCCGGAGAATCGCATAAAGTTTTTTGTTAGTCTCAGTTGATTCTTTAATATCCTTCTCACTCTCACCCGAAAGTCTTCCAATATCCTGCGATTGCCTGATAATTATCTGTTGTCCGGTAACACCCGGGCCTGCAAGTGATACAATGAATCCGATGTCATCAATTGATGCAGCAACTATCGAAGCAATTAATCCCCCTTCGCTGTGGCCTATAAATCCAATTTCTTTTTGATTAATTTTAGGATTATTTTTTAAAAAATTAAAAGCAGCTTCGGCATCGGTTGCAAGATCTTTTGAAGTGGCTTCTGAATAATTGCCCTGGGAATTGGCTACCCCGCGGTCATCATAACGAAGAACAGCGATACCATTACGGCTCAGATAATCAGCAATAATCAGAAAAGGTTTGTGACCCATAAGTTCTTCATTCCTGTTTTGAGGACCCGATCCGGTAATCATAATTGCAGCTTTAAAGAGACCTGGTCCGGCCGGAACTGTCAATGTACCTGCAAGCTTAATATTAAATATATCATTAGTAAATGTGACATCCTCTGATGTGTAAGGAAATGGTGGCTTAGGTTCCTGTGGTCTGTTCACTGTAAACGGGGTTTTAAGCTTTTTTAAATTAACCTTATAATTGCTTCCACGCTGGCTCCAGGTCCCATCAATTGTAGAGTCACTGGTAACGATCCCGTTGTAATCTCCAATAAGTGCAGGAGCTTTTATCTCCAGATTTTTATCGTTTAGAATGACTTTCCCCAGAGGTATGTTTTTTGCACCCTGATCAGGACTATCTAATGTTGCAACCAGACTGTCGTTTTCATTTAATCTGAGATTGAAAACCAGGCGGAGTTCGATACCATTTGTTGACAGCTTTCCAAGCCATGAACCCGGTAAAATATTTTTGAAGGCCGGATTTTGAGCAGATAATGAAATTGTCGACATTATCACGACCAGAAGCAAAGAAAGAAAAGTATTTTTTTTCATTTTAATTGAATGTGAAATTGAAAGGTAATTTGTCAGGTAAAGGTATAAAAAATCATATACTCCTTCAACTTCTTCAACTCCTCAAGCTTTTCAACAATTCTTTAGTATTTTTACATCTCATTTTTATTTAAGACTCATGAGATTAGTAGATACAAAAGGGCAGTTATGCCCTGGACCGTTAATTGCTGCAAAAAAAGCATTGAAAGATACTGCTTTGGGAGAATCTTTCATTTTGCTGACTGATAATCAGACATCATATGACAACTTAAGCCGTTTTCTTAAAGATAACAATGCAGATTTCCATGTCAGAGAATCGGGTGGTGTCTGGACGTTAACAATAACAAGAACCACTGGTAATGAAGTCCGATCCAAAACGTTAGAGCACAGCAATTCCCCGATTTCACATTTTGAAAAAGGCGACTTTACAGTTGTAATTTGCTCAGATAAAATGGGTGAGGGTGATGAGCAGCTGGGACATCTTCTGATGATCAATTTTATAAAAGCATTAAAGGACCTTGACGAACTTCCACTGAAAATGGTTTTTTATAATAGTGGAGTAAAACTGGTTATAAACTCTTCTCCTGTTATTGAACACCTGAAAGATCTGGAGAAGATGGGAGTTGAACTAATTCTATGCGCGACATGTGTCAATCATTACTCACTTGAGTCTGTTCTCGGGGCTGGCACTGTAAGCAACATGTATTCTATTGCGGAGATAATGACTTTGTCGGGGAATATTGTAAAACCCTGAATAAAACAATTGATCATGAAAATTGACCTTCTTAAGATGGTAGAATATGGTGGATGTTCGGCAAAAATATCACCTGTGCTACTGGAGGAAATCCTTAAAAATCTCCCATTACCAAAGGATCCGAATATATTGGTAGACATTGATACTCACGATGATGCAGGTGTTTATAAAATAAATGACGATCTTGCACTAGTATTAACAACTGACTTTTTTCCTCCTGTTTGCAGCGATCCATACGAATTCGGACAGATCGCCGCTGCCAATTCAATCAGTGATGTATATGCTATGGGAGGAGATCCTGTACTTGCCCTTAATATTATGATGTTTCCTGCCGCAATGTTGCCTGTGGATACTTATGCTGATATTATGAAAGGAGGATTCGACAAAGCAACCGAAGCAGGCGTAAGGATAATCGGCGGACACACAATTGATGATTACCCTCCAAAATACGGACTTGCCGTAGTCGGTTTTATTCATCCTGAAAAGATAATATCAAACGCAGGCGCCAGACCAGGGGATTCACTTGTACTTACAAAACCAATAGGAACCGGAGTAATTCTTGCGGGTCATAGATTAGGCATTGCTTCAGATGATGCCATTGCTGAAGCCATCACCTTAATGAAACTTCTAAATAAAACGGGAGCAGAGGTGATGAGAAAGTACAATATCAGGGGAGCAACCGATATTACCGGTTTCGGTCTTGCTGGTCATGCCCTTAAAATGGCCAGAGCAAGCAGAGTATCATTAAAAATAAATATGAAGGATGTTGCACTGATTGGCAATTCATACCAACTTATTGATGAAGGATGTATTCCGGGCGCCTCATTCCGAAACCTCGAGTATGCTGAAAAAGATATTTATTTTGCTTCGGGTCTTGATTATAATCTGAAAATGATTGCTTTCGATTCACAGACATCCGGAGGCCTTTTGTTCTCTGCTCCGCCTGATAAAGTGAGCGATATCCTGGAGGATTTAAAAAATGCCGGTCTCATGAATTCGAAAGTAATCGGTTCTGTTGAAGAGCCAAAGGAGAAATTAATTTATTTAAGAAATTGAATATTATGAATAACCTCAAAATGGCCACACCATGGTGTGGCCCTACAATTCGTATTGATTTCAGGTAGTGACATGCCATGGCATGTCACTTGTAAGATTTAAAATATAGTCCTGTTAATCAAAAATAGTCTCAAACACTTCACATTTTTTGGCTTCGAAACACATCCTTATCTGATCGGGAGTATTCCGTTCAAAAGAAAGTTCCGGTAGCATATCAACCTCAAAAAATCTGGCATCAAGCGTTTCGGTATTCTCTTTAAAACTGTTTTCAACGAGTTCACATTCGACAAATATCTTATAAATGGTAAAAGGGAAATGAGGATTATTGTGCTTGTTACCAAGATGTATGGCAATTATTCGTTTCGGTCTGACTAAGGCACCTGCCTCTTCACGGCATTCACGGATTACAGATTCACTTACTGAGGTATTAACATCTGCCCACCCGCCTGGTAACGACCATGCACCGTCTACTTTCTCATTTACCATAAGGATTTTATCATCCTTAAATACTGACGCCCTGATATCGACTTTCGGTGTCTGATAACCTGTTTCGGAGGCAAAAAGCTCCCTGATTTTTTTATGGTCCATCTCTGTATATTCATGTAGTATTTCAACTACAATATTCCTTATTTTTTCATACCTCTCCCGATCGTAATTATTTTCACAGAAAGTAAGTCCGGCTTGTGCAACAGATTGCAGCTCAGAGGCCCATAACAACCATTTTTCTTTCATTAGTAATCCTTGATTTATTAATTCGGCAGGAAATATAGGTAATTATTTATTTATTAAGTTCATTTTTTATAACTTATTGTTATGCAGAGCAATAGCCTGTTTGTTTTTTGTAACAATTACTTAATCGCTTTGCAACACGACTGTAATAACGAAACATGACTTTTGTAACATGAAAAATCAAGTTAAACCTAATAACACAAAAATGAAAAAACAACTAATTTTTATTCTGCTTTTTTCCCTGACTATAAGTTCTTTTGGCCAGAGTGACACCACCAAGGCTAAGGTTGAATTTAAACCATCTGGTAAGTTATGGGGCTATGCTTTTGGAGATTTCTTGTATAAAGGTTATACTAATAAATTAGGCATGACCAATACACAGTATGGCAGCACTGCTAAGGATTTTACATCGCTTGAGTTTAGAAGGATTTATCTTGGTTATGACTATAATATCAGCGAACATTTTTCGACCCAGTTATTGTTAGCATATGAAGGTTCAACATTTACTTCAGATGGGTATCGCGCGTTTTATATTAAAGCTGCCAATATAAGGTGGAAAAATATTTTTCATAATGCTGATCTGATCATTGGTCAGATGTCAACACCTACCTTTGCCACCACTTCTGAACCCGTTTGGGCTTATCGTTCACTGGAAAAAACAATTATGGATATGAGAAAGATTGGAGGATCCAATGATGTTGGTATTAGTTTACAGGGCAAGTTAAATGACAAAGGTGATTTTGGTTATAACCTTATGATTGGCAATGGAAGTGGTGCTAAACCGGAAGCTGATAAATTCAAAAAGTTTTATGGTGATGTGTATGTAAAATTTATGGATCAAAAAATATTATTAGATCTTGGAGCCGATAACGAATGGTCTCAAGCTGCACCTTATCAGAAAAGCAAGACAACTTATAAGGCATTTTTAGCTTATCAGGGCAAGAATTTTACTATGGGTTTAGAAGCATTTCAACAGGTACAGAAAAACAGCACAATTTATACTGAAGCAGCTCCTTCAACAGTAAAAGATACTGTTAACGCAGTTGCATCAGGTATTTCAATTTTTGCAAGAGGAACTTTAAGCAGCAAATTGGCCTGGGTATTACGTTATGATTATTATAATCCCGACAGCAAATTCGACAAAGGCAATGTATATTCAGCATCTTATACTGGGATTAATACCGAATCGTTTATTCTGGCAGGACTTGATTTCGCTCCAGTTAAAAATGTGCATTTTATACCCAATGTCTGGTACGACATATACAATAACAGGTATTCAGCTACCAATAATCTAAGCTCTAAGAGCAACGACCTTGCTTTTCGTCTGACAGTTCACTATATTTTCAGGTAAATCACCAGCAGAAACTTACAATTAATGATTCAGTAAATATTTAAAATTTAAAATAGAAATTTATGAAAACAATCAGATTAGTTTACATCCTTGCAATCATGGCTTTTGCAGGAGTATTATCGAGTGCTTTTTTGCCGATATCAAAATCAGTAACAAAATCTCAGGCCAGCGATGTGGAATTATTGGGTGCAGGCGCAAGTTTTCCTTATCCTTTATATTCTAAAATGTTCAGTGAATATAATGTAAAGACAGGGGTAAAGATCAACTATCAATCAATTGGTTCCGGTGGTGGAATCAAACAATTGATGAGCAAAACAGTAGACTTTGGCGCATCAGATGCTTTTCTTAATGATGAAGATCTGGCAAAAATGCCGGCTTCAGTTGTTCATATACCGACCTGCCTCGGCGCTGATGTCATTACATATAATCTCCCAGGAGAGCCAAAACTTAAATTTACTCCTGCTGTGATAGCAGATATTTTCCTTGGGAAAATTACAAAATGGAATGATGCACAGATTAAGAAACTCAATCCTGGAGTTAAACTACCCGATATGGCCATTTCAATTGTGCATCGTTCTGATGGAAGCGGCACTACCTTTATATTTACTGATTACCTTTCAAAAATAAGTGAAGAATGGAAAACAAAAGTTGGACACAAAACATCAGTAGATTGGCCACTTGGACTTGGTGCCAAAGGTAACGAAGGTGTAAGCGGAATGATAAAACAAACCCCTGGTGCTTTAGGATATGTTGAATTAATCTACGCACTGCAAAACAAGATGCCGGTTGGCCTATTGCAGAATAAAAGCGGAAAATATGTTGAAGCTTCTATAAACTCTGTCACTGCTGCTGCAAATCAGACTATTCCTGCTGATGCACGCGTTTCTATCACCAATACAGATGCTCCTGATGGATACCCAATCAGTAGTTTCACCTGGATTTTGCTATATAAAGAACAAAATTACGATAACAGGGCTGAAGACAAAGCAAAAGAAGTAGTTAAACTGGTATGGTGGATGACTCACGAAGGACAACAATTCGCAGCTCCCCTGATTTATGCACCTCTGCCAAAAGAAGCCATGAAGGTTGTTGAAGCAAACCTGAAATCAATTGTTTTCAACGGCAAATCATTATTATAGCAAGAAGTGAAGTTAAAATTGATAAGGCAGTCCATTGCGGATTGCCTTATTATTTTGTAAATCGTCGTACTTTTTAATTATATTTAAAATGATACATTAAAGGAAAAGTTAGAATGATGAATGTAAAAGAGTTGATGGCTGAACGATTTCCAAGCAAGGATAAAACACGGTACAAAGAAGAGAGCAAAAAACAAAGGAATGTTTTTCTTTTTGAAAAAATTTTCCAGAAAGGGCTGGGATTAACAGGTATTATTTTAATCGTAATACTATTTTCTATTTTCATCACCCTTTTAATTTCTTCAGCACCATCAATCAAACATCTCGGAATCAGATTTCTTTATGGAAGAGAATGGAATCCGGTAACAGATGAATATGGCGCATTACCATTCCTGATTGGGACACTTTTAACCTCATTGCTTGCACTCATTATATCTACCCCATTTGCTCTGTCAACAGCTATTTTTTTAGGCGAATATTATCCTGTGGGTATCGTATCAAATATTTTTAAAAACATTATTGAATTACTGGCAAGCATTCCATCGGTTGTTTACGGTTTTTGGGGAATGGTGGTTCTGGTACCTATAATAAGAAACCTGGAATTAAAGTTGCATGTTTTGCCATATGGAGTAGGTATCCTTACATCTTCAATCATTCTTGCTATTATGATCATACCATATTCTGTGTCTCTTTCCAGACAGGTCATAAGCATGGTGCCTAATACTTTAAAAGAAGGGGCTTATTCGTTAGGTGCAACACGTTTTGAAGTAATAAAAAGAATTATCATTCCCCATACCAGATCGGGTCTATTTGCCGCAACACTCCTTGCTCTCGGACGTGCATTGGGCGAGACAATGGCAGTGACAATGCTTATTGGGAACTCACGCTATCTTCCGACAAGTATTTTCAGTCCTGGAAATACGATGGCCAGTGTAATTGCGAATGAATTTACAGAAGCTACAGGAAATGTATATTTATCGGTTCTAATTGAGATGGGACTTTTACTTTTTATTGTAACAACACTTATTAACATATCGGGCCGGAGAATCATTAAACGTTATATACTCCATTAACATGGACAAGCTTATAAAATTAAGGTTTTATAAAGACAGGCTTTTTAAGGGAGCTATCATACTTATGACTGTATTATCGACAGTGCCGTTATTGCTTATATTATTTTATATAGTCAAGCAAGGTATTTCTTCAATCAATTGGGATTTTTTTATCAACCTTCCCAAGCCTGTAGGGGAAAAGGGAGGTGGAATTATAAACGGATTGATAGGAACTGGTATTCTCGTCTTAGTTGCCTCGGTAATTGCAATTCCTTTCGGGGCAATTATAGGGCTCTATCTGAGTGAGTACAGCCGCGATAAACTTTCTTATTGGGTGGGTTTGTGTGTGGATGTTCTGCAAGGCGTACCATCAATAGTCCTTGGGATCATTATATATCTGTGGGTTGTTAAACCTACCGGTCATTTTTCTGCATTGTCAGGTAGTATTGCCCTGGCAATAATGATGTTGCCACCGATAATTAAATCTACAGAAGAAACTTTGAAACTTATACCGGGTACGATAAAAGAAGCATCTCTGGCGCTTGGAGTTCCATATTATAAAACTATTTTACGTATAATATTACCGATGGGATTCAGTGGTATTCTTAGCGGAAGCATATTAAGTATTTCAAGAGTGGCAGGAGAAACGGCTCCTTTACTGTTCACTGCATTCGGAAACCCGTTCATTAATACGAATATTTTAAAGCCCATGAGCAGCTTGCCGCTGCTGATTTTTAACTATGCCGGGAGTGCTTATGAAGACTGGCATAAACTCGCGTGGGGAGCTTCGTTTGTTCTTATCATGATGATTTTATTTTTAAATATTGTTACTAAGATCTTAGAAAGAAGATGGAAAATTCAATTTTAAATGTTAATCATTTAAATGCCTACTTTGGAGAAACCAGAATATTGTCGGATATTAATTTAGATATACCTAAGAACCAGATTGTAGCATTTATGGGACCATCGGGTTGCGGAAAAACGACTTTTCTTCGTTGCATAAACCGCTTGCATGAGCTTACTCCGGGTGCCAGAACAGAAGGTGAGATTTATTTTTTTGCTGATGATATATATAAGCTGAATCTCATATTGTTACGAAGAAAAATAGGCATGGTTTTCCAGCGCCCGAATCCTTTCCCCACAATGAGTATATTTGAAAATGTTGTTTCGGGGTATACTCTTAATGGCATTAAACTTTCCAAACAGGAAAAAGAAGAAATAGTAGAAGATTCCCTCAGAAAAGCAGATCTCTGGAAAGAAGTCAAGGATACTTTGCATAAGAAGGGGACTTTTCTCTCCGGCGGTCAGCAGCAGAGGCTATGCATTGCCCGTTCTCTTTCGATGAAACCCGATATACTTTTATTCGATGAACCAACTTCTTCACTCGATCCTATTTCTTCGAACAAAATAGAGCAATTATTAATTGAGCTGAAAGCGAATGTAACCATAATTATAGTGACCCACAATCTGCAGCAGGCTGCACGTACGAGCGATTATACGGCTTTCTTTTACCTGGGAGAGCTTATTGAATTCAATAAAACCCAGATTCTGTTTTCAAACCCTGCCAAGAAACAAACAGAAGATTATATCTCAGGGCGTTTCGGATAGCAGTAGTCTTTTTATTTTGGAAGAGAGAAAAGGAATTCGATACCGCCGCCTACTCTGTTTCTTACCGAGATATCACCTTTATGTATTAGGATTGCATGCTTAACAATTGCCAGTCCAAGTCCCGTTCCGCCACTTTTCCTTGAACGTCCCGAATCAATCCTGTAGAATCTTTCAAAAACTCTGGGAAGATGCTCTTCAGCAATGCCTATTCCGTTATCGGAAAACAAAAAGAAACAGAACGATTCGTCTTCGTTGTACAGTACAATTTTAACCACTGTTTTTTCGCCTGCATAATTGACGGCATTCTCAAGAAGATTCTGGAATATTGAAAGAATAAGCGACCGGTTACCTGAAACAATCGCGTTGTCAAGATTTTCAGTTTCAACGCGCATGCCCCTTGATTCAATTGCAGATTTGAAATTATTAGTCACGTCATTAATTATTTCACTGACTAACACTTTTTCGACTTCAAAAGAGTTGCCTGATTCTTCAATTCTGTTTATAATAGCAATATCGTTTATCAGATCTGCCAGCCTTTCACTTTGTCCCAATGCCTTTTCAATGAAATATTTTTGCTTATCTGCCGGCATTACAGGGTCATTAATAATAGTTTCGAGATAGCCCTTAATTGAAGAGACAGGAGTTTTCAGCTCATGAGCAATATTGGATGTCATCTGTTGTTTGATAATCCTGTTCTGTTCAATTTCTGTTATATCGCTCAGTATGATCTCAAAATTTTTATCATGAAAAAACACACACTGTACCTTATAAAATTTACCGTTTTTCCAAATCTGATACGCAGTCTTAGGTAATCGTGTCGTTGATATTTCCGTCTCAAGCTGTTTATCAATAAATTCATTGATTTTTTTGAAATCTTCAAGTTCAAAGAAATTTGCACCGGATACAGATAACTCACCTGATATCATGTTCATATAATGAATGAAATTGCTGTTTAAAAGAATCTTCTCCTTGTTTTTTGAAAAGAAAGCGATTCCTTCATTAAGAGCGTAAAGATGGCTGAAGAGCTTTTCTCTCTCATTCATCAGGTCATTTTTAGTTTTTAAAAGGTTGTTGTAGATTTCAAGGATCTCCTGGCTTATCGTACCAAGTTCATTTTTAGGAAATTTCTGATTGAAATCGAATGGTTCATTATTGCCTATCTTCAAAGCGAAATCTTTCAGCCTGATAATAGATTCTGAGAATTTGTCTGTAATCAGCAACATTATCATCCAGATCACGATAAAGGAAACAATTATGAGAACAATAAAAAACTTCTTTGCTTTCAGGAAGTTTACAACTCTTACATCATATACCACAGCTACCCTTATATAGTAGGTTCCAAAATATTTTGATAAATAGTAATATTCTTGCCCGGTAGTTGCTGATTTCCTGATAGATGTTCCGAAATCAGAATAAAGTGATTCTTCTACCTCGGGCCTGGTTTTATGATTTTCCATTTTCTTCCAGTCACGATAGTAGCTGTCGTATAACACAGCACCTTCAGGAGTGATAACTGTCACCCTTAAATTTGTTCTAGGCAGTAATTTAACAAGCGAATCAATAACCTGGTAATTCCCTTTTTCAGTTATAGAATTCCCTTTTATAAAGTTATCGGTTATCTTTGTTGTATTTTCAAGTTCATTATTAAGAGTGGAAATACTGAATTCCTGTTCCCTATTGTAAAGATAGCTGAGTATTAGGAGTGTGAAGAATATAAAGATTGCAGAATAGTATATGAAAAGATTATTTCTGAATTTATTGAGTATTGCCATTTTATAAATTGATTTATTAGAATTCAAAAAAGTAACCATAACCTGTCTTGTTTTTTAAACAGGAACCAAATTGCCCCAGTTTAGTTCTGAGTCTGGTAATGTTTACATCAACCGTACGTTCAGTCACTATAACATCCTGCCCCCAGATTCTAGTAAGCAGGTCTTCCCTTGAAAAGACTTTACCCTGATTCTCCAGCAGGGTTCTCAGAATCTCATATTCCTTTTTGGTAAGCTCAACACGTTCAT
Source organism: Bacteroidales bacterium (assembly GCA_049792755.1). Lineage (GTDB taxonomy): Bacteria > Bacteroidota > Bacteroidia > Bacteroidales > VadinHA17 > LD21. Next base: position 17,366 of record JBARBF010000150.1, read on the forward strand.
CATTTATAATCAGTCTTTTGCGGGCTGTATCAAGATCTATTCCATTGAACTGAAGAATGGATTTACTGTTGACCTTATCAATATATGATCTTTTTAATACAGCTTTTACTCTTGCTGTTAATTCGTTAACAGAGAATGGTTTGGATATATAATCATCAGCACCGAGGCTGAATCCTGTCAGAATATCATTCTCGGTATCCTTTGCAGTCAGAAAAATCACCGGGATATCTAATTTCAGATCTTTTCTTAGTTTGTCTGCAAATTTGAAACCCGACATTGGGCCCATCATTACATCCAGGAGTACAAGATCAAAATTGCCAAGCGCCCTCTTCAGCGCTTCTTCAGCGGAATGTGCAATTTCAGTTTGATAACCCTCGCTACTAAGATTATACTGAAGGATTTCGCAAAGATCCTCTTCATCATCAACAATAAGAATCCGTTTTCCACTCATTTCCATAATTGATAAGATATTAATAATTATGAGTATTGGCAATTATTGATAAAACAACATTTATTAAAACAGGTCGTGACCCCCTTCCCGGCTTTCCACCCTATTGGGTTGATTGAAAGATGGTAAATTGAGGAAAGGATATTAGTTTTATTCACTGTCATTTTGACTTATTAGATTCGAATCCAGACCGGAATGCCTTATATCGGTTCCCTGGATCGAATAAATTGATGCTTCAGCTATATTGGTGGCATGATCGGCAATTCTTTCAAGATTTGTAATAATATCTTTCAGATCTACATAGCTTAATAACATTTCTTTTGTTTTATCACTGACCTTTGCTTTAGAAATGCTGTTTATCAGTAGTTTATTGTTCATTTCGTCAACAACTACATCATTTTTTATAGTCCAGACTGCATACTCATTATCATTGTTTATAAATGAGAGCAGAGCTTTTTCTACCATTGAAGTTCCTGAAAGAAGCATTACTGTAAGTACGTCAATCATGGCTTTGTATTCCTGAGAATTTTCTATATTTTCAATTGCATGAAGAATATTCATAACCCGATCACCAATTCTTTCGAGGTTTATTGTCATCCTGTCAATTGCAATTATTTTTCGTATATCCGATGCAACTGGCTGATAAAGGATGATTAAATTTATAAATTTTTCACTTACCAGAACCTCAAATCTGTCAATTCTATCTTCATTTTCTCTTATTTTAGATGCTATTTGAATGTGTTCTTCATCATTTGTTTTTGCCATATATTTTTCAAGCAGAGTCAGCTGGTTAAGGACAATATCTGACATCTCTTCGAATGTGTTTATAATTTCGATTACTGATTCTTCTCTTTTTGTTTTCATTCCAGATATTAATTAATTATTACAGGACCTGATTTCCGCATAGTTACAAATTACTATAATGCAAAGTTAACTTCATTTAATATTATTACTATCTGCTAAGTGTTACTTAATTGTTACAATTTGGTTAATTCACAGAATAAGTTTCTGAATATCATTGGTTTTATACTCCATTTAGGAAGACAAAAGTGGATTTTAAATAAGTTATTTATGTTTCAGGAGCATTAAATTTATAAATTGCGGTTTCAAACAAACATTAAAATGAAAATTAAGATAATAATTCCGGTTTTGTTCTTTCTTATTACAGTTACAGCAAACCTAAAATCACAGACTTATAATCATCCTAACTCGGGTCTGAAAAGCCATGAGACCCTTGAGATTTCAAAGGTTGAAATTTCAGAAATAAATACAGCGATTTTCCTAAGTGTGGAAAACAGGATTACAGCAGGTTACTTTTGTGCAGATAAAAACATTTTCATTATTTATCCCGATGGAACACGAAGCAGGCTGATTTCTTCGCAAGGAATTCCGGTTTGTCCCGATACATATAAATTTAAAACAATAGGAGAGAAGCTCAGTTTTGAACTGACATTTCCGCCTTTGAAACAGGGTACACAATGGATTGATCTGATTGAGGATTGCACTGAAAACTGCTTTTCTTTCTTTGGTATATGTCTTAACAACGATCTTAATAAAAAGATAGATGATGCTTATGTTTTGGCTGAAAATGAAGCACCGGCTGAAGCCTTGATGAGTTTCATTAAAATTGCCAATTCGGTTGACATTAAAAATTCGGGAATTGAGGGTTTGATCTATATGAACATTATTAAGCTTTCTAATGAAACCGGAAATACACAAAAAGCATCTGAATGGTACAAAAAGTTAAAACTATCAGGTGTTCCAAGATGCGAATTATATTTAAAGCATCTTAATTCACAAGGCATTATATATTAAAGAAAGAGGCCATATCGAATGATATAGCCTCCACTGATTTTTATATTATTCTCTATTTCTTACCAAAATAGAAATCGAGTCCCAATGCAACCATCCAGGTTACTTTTTTGTATGTTTCAGTATATGGATTAGGGTCGAAGCTTAAACGCGGATCATAAGCTTTTTTACCATCATTATAAAAAGTGTACTGACCCGCTAAGTTAATATCTATCATAGGCGTAATGCGATAACCAAATCCTCCTCCGAATGAGTCGGTGTTTGTACTGAAGCTCTGGTCACTCTGATAATTAAGATTCACACCTGTTTCAGTATGAGCCCAACCTGCGCTTATCCGTAATTTTTCAGTAAGGCCATATTCCACCCCGAGTCCGTACTCAACGAAGTTCTTATCAATCTCATTAATGTTTATGGTTGCACTTCCGTCATAATCAACCTGTTTATCGAAGTATTCATCGAAGCTGGCAGAAAGAAGAAGTCTTTTTACCGGTCTGTAATCAACTCCGAAGGAAAGCATGGCAGGCATATCGGCAATAACAGTCTGTCCATCGACAAATACTCCTCCGCCTTCATTGTTGGAAACTTTTGTTTTCAGATTAAGCTCGGTCTTAAACTCGTATTTAACAGCAATATCAAGGTTTTCTGCCGGAGAAAAATTAGCACTCAGAATTGGAGTGATGCCTGTTCCTGATTCTGTGGCATTTACATTTATATCCTGAGTTGCACCTGCATTGGCGGTCATAGTATTTGCTTTTGCAGTAAATCCTGGTGAAACGGCATTAAGTGTAGCTGCGGCAGTTCCAATATTCATACCTGCAGTGCTTATACCTGCAGCCCCTAGTATTTGTGTTACACCTGCAGCTGTTGCCGGAGGCATTGCGCTTAGAGGTGTTCCTGCCGGAACTCCTCCAGTTATTGCAGCAGTTAAACCCGAGGCGGCTGAAGTAGCAAGGGCAGCTAATCCGTTCAGAGTGGCTGCACCTGCAGTGAAAAAATTACTTGCAAGAACCATTCCACCGGTAAAACCAGCTCCAAAAGCCGGATAGGTAGGATTAATCATGATGTTTTTGAGATAGCCGCTGTATTTGTTTGTAGCTGTAACCAAACGAGCGCCAACTGCAACAGAAAAATTATCATTGATCTTGTAGCCAACATTAGCCTGATAACCAAAATAAACAGACGAGCCTTTAAAATATATATCAGATGAATATTTTGTAGTTGGTATACCCTGAGCTGTTAAGCTTGGAGGAATATCAGCAATATTCATTTCAAACGAAGGTAACCCGGTTTTATATTTTGCTCCACCGCCTCCTCCAATAGGATTAAATCCTGCTGAAAATGACAGTTTCCCAGTGTTGTACACAAGATAAATTCCAGGGAAAATAGGTGCACTTACATTACCGACGTACTTTTTTGGAGTCGGCAAAAGATAAGGATAATCACTGTTTACTTTTTGTGTTTGAGTGATTGTCTGATTGTTAACTGATGCAAAAAAACCGGTACCAAGCCTGGTTAAGCCGGCAGGATTGAAATAAACAGCATCAATGCTGGTGGAAGCGTTGCGGTTCTGCAGGCGGGTGAACATGGCACTCTGGTTATTATTGGTAACCAGTCCGCCAGCAAACAGACTGCCGGTAATTAACAAAGAAGCAACAAAGGTTAAAAGTTTTCTCATAGGTTTAGTTTTAAGTTTAAGTTTGGAAGGGTATTTTGTAGACCTGTACATTATTCCCCTTTCCCATTTAAAGTTTTTAGCAGATTAAATATTATACAAAAACCAATGTATAAATTGTTTCAAATGTAGAAAAATAATTCATTCCTGCAATAGGTCTAAAATAGTATCTTGATATTTAATTGATTGGGCAGTGTTATTCTGAGTTATTCGAAAATTCCTGATTCATATGGCAATGACCTTTAACATTTATTTCCCGTTCAAGAGTGAAAACTCATCGAACAATCCATAGTCGAGCATCTGGTAATCCTTTCCGGGTGGATAACTTGTCACATTTCTCCAGGTCCATGGAGAAACAAAACCGGGTTTTGGATTATTGTGATGAGGGCCGAGAAGGTTTTTAAGGCTTCCAATAACTTTTACGTCAATTTTATTAATCCCGGTTTTGATCAATCCCGTTATATCACTAGTGTAGGGAGGGAATGTGATGACCGTGGCGTTTTGTCCGTTTACTGAAACTTCTGCCATTGTTCCATACCATTTGTCCATCGATATTTCCCATTTGCCATCGGACTTTTCAATATTGAATTCTTCACTATAGGTAATTCCCCAAGAGTAGAATGGCAGACCTTGCGTTTTCCAGCTTCCAGCAGTGTAAGCAACAGCCGGGGCTTGAATATACCATCCTTTTTCAGCAGGCTTTACCGAGAAATCACCAAGTATGTAGACTGGTTCAATTTCGGCATTGACCTTCATTGGAGAAGCTTTAACAGAAAGTGTGTTATCGCCTGTTTTAACAGCTTTTCCTATTTCGAAAACTCCGAATGACCTGTCGAGCCACCACTTGCCGGTATCAGGTTTCAATTCAATACCATTCACGGTAACCGTCCATAAACCGGGTCGTTCCACCACAGCTTTAATTTTTGACATATCGAATTTCCCCTTTATTGAAAAATGATAGGTTGTTGTAAACCCTGTTGTAACTCCAAAAGTATCTCTTTCAACAATGTTTTTTTTAAATTGAACTGATGTATTCCAGGGATTGCCATTTTTAAAACCATAGTATTTAAAAACTTTGTCTGCTGCATTGTAAGTATTAAGATCTTTTGTTATTTCACCACCAACCGCTAAATCGCAGAAATCAATCATCAAAACATTATCCTCATTTCTGGAGACTTTCAATGCACTGGCGGATTGAACCTTAACGAAGTTCTTCGGACTGAAAGGAATTGAATAACCTGACATTTTGGTATCGGGTATGAATAGCAGGAGACTTCCTGCAGGAGGAATTGAATAGGAGAGCTCGATATCTTCTCCTTTCACCTGGTCAGGATATCTTAAAATTTCCCCGGACAGGGTGTTCATCTCAAGAGCATCTTTCCCTTCTGTCATAAGCGAACCGGTCACCATGTCGGCCAGACTCGAATTTACCAGTAACAGGATCTGTCCGTCAGCCATCATTCTCCGCTGATGATACAGGCTTCCTCCGGTCACTTCTTCAAACTTAAGGTTTTGGTTACTAAAGAGTTTTTGAATAACTTCATGGTTCAGATTATTGATAATAATAATATTATCGGATCCTTTATTAAAGAGTTCTTTTAAACCTTCACTCTCGCAGCCATCCACAAGTGTCGGTTTAGAGAAAGCAATGATTGTACCTCCGCCTGAAATAAATTTCTTAAGAAGTTTATAAGTGCTGAGATCCAGATTCTCCATCATAGGAGGTATAACAACCCTTGAATATCTAGCCTGTCCGACAACCAATTTACTATCTGAAACCCTTCCCATATCTTTAATAATGTTTTCCGAACCCAGATCATATTCTACCTGACTCTTTTCAAGTTTTGTTATAAAAGACTGAAATGACTGGCCTATTTCAGAGTATTTCTTATCAGGTTGAGTATAAGAATCATAAAGCCAGGCAGATGTGGTTGGTTCAAGAATCAGAATATCATTGATTTGTCTTCCTGCGGATAGCGCAAGAGAGAGCCTGGCATAATGCTTGTTCAGGTACTTATAATTGTTCCACCATGGCTCGTGATAATCGAAGGTGGGAGGATAGTCATATTTTCTGGCACCAGCCATTGTGAAATATGTAAGATGCTGATTCATAAGGTTTACTCCAAGAGCATATTCCCAGTCACCATTTCGTTTCATGTCAGTAAATGTGAGATCCCAGCCCGATCCGCCATATGTTTCACTCAGTTTTCTCTGTCTGCCTGTCTGGTTTGCTGCACTCGCCAGTTCTTTGACTGATCTTATATTTCCAAACTGGGCCCTGGTTGTAGAATCGTCCCATTGGTTAAACAACATATCGATAGCCGGAACCTGAGGCCACGCATACATAGCCATGTTGTCTCCACCCGGGCGCATATTCGGCCATTCATGTTCCCAGTAATGGCCGGTAAATTTCAGGCCTTTTGATTCACAATAGGAATGCCAGGGTTTTGACCACCTGTCAATGAATAGCTGTAAAAGTGTTTGTGTATAATTGTGTCTGACCTTTTTCCAGTCACCGGTTTCTTCATAAAGTGAAGGAAGCCGGGTTTTAAGATCATAATGCCACTTTTTCATGAAGACCTCAAAAAGGTCCGGGGTCCAGCGGATACCTCCGGGAGATTCAATTTGAGGTTCATCAGTAAATGTGCCAGGAATAGTTTTTCCAAATTCAGAACCCAGATATTTTTCATAGCCTTTCATGGTGACTTCAATAAATTTCCCGGTCACACCCGGGTAAAGCAGATCGACATATGAAAAGCCACCATACCAGTCAGATTTTGCATTAAAAGTTTTTGAGAAGAGAAGGTACTTTCCATTTTTCCCTTTTTCATCTGAGAGGGTGGAAGTAATATCCTTGTACTCTCCATTTTCTTCTTTTAAACACAGATAATATTTGTTACAGCTGTCGGGAAGAATATCGACTTTTGTCATCTTCAGACCCTGTCCTTTGTTATAAGATTCGGGCATCTCATCGGGAACATGTCCTCCCCCGAAACCGCTTGGATATGAGTTTTCGTCATATATCCAGACATTCATTCCAAGCTCTTTACCTTTCTGAACTGCATGCTGATAAAGTTTGAACCAGTCTTCTGAGAGGTACTCGGTAATTAAACCGGGACGGGGATGTATAAAAACCTGGGATGATCCGGCGTTTTTAAAACTGACAAGATCTTTGTCAATCTCTTCAGCGGTAATATCTCCGTTCCAGACAAAAAACGGTGCGGTAGTGTACTCCTTTGGCGGGTCGCTGAATTGTGATGAGAGAGTAGTAAAATCATTTACACTGACCTCATTTATTAAAGTTTTTTTGCAGGAATAAGAAATGATCAAACCTGCTAATAGAATAAATACGAATGTGTGCTTACATAGAGGATTTGATTTCATAGGTCTATAGTTTTCGGATATGAAAACTAACTTAATTCAGAGAAGAATCCAAATTTCAGTGTATTTTTCTCTTTACCCCTCTGCGGAACCCAAGTAGAGACGCCCAATTTGGGGGTCTCTACACGAGTGGGACAGAGGTCTTATTACAGTTTACTCAGGTTCCAGTTAGGGTACCATTTAATAACTGGGTTTCCTTTTTCCCATTCAACAGGTAGCCAGATATGCCGGCTGTCAGCAAGATTTTCAGGTATCCATCTGTCGCCCATATAGATGAATGCGTTTTTTTTGCCATGTACCGATAGAATCTGGGTACTCTGGGAGCCAAATGTAACTTTATCTTCATCTTCTGTTCCTCTGCAGGGGTTACCAATAGATTTCCATTCGCCAAAAATCTTTTTGGCAACTGCAAGCCTTGCAGGATTCGGCTTCCACCCGGTTGTGCCGGAAGTGAACATAAAATATCTTCCTTTTGAGAAAAAGATAGCAGGTGCTTCATTAGATTCTCCGGGCAGTACACGAATATATTTTCCAGTAAAATCGAGATAATCGTCTGTGAGTTCTGAAAAATGCAGGGTCATATTCTCTTCGGATGCATGGATATGATAGGCTTTCCCGTCATTATCAACAAATATGGTCATGTCGCGTGACATCTGACCTCCTTCAAAATCGCGTCTTAGATACAGTCCTTCTCTTACCGCTACTTTCCACTCATCAGACCAGCTTTTAAGATCACCCTCTTTTATGGTGGCTTTTTTGTACTCTTCGGGAAAATTCTGTGGCCATGTGCCTTTATTGGGACGAAGACTCCTGATATATTTATATGGACCCGTTATATTGTCACTTACGGCAACGCCCGTCAAAGCCGCTTTATAACCCTGACCTTTAAGTTCATGGTGAAACCACATCACAAACTTTCCTGTTTTTTTGTTATATATAACTTTAGGTCGTTCGATGACACATCCCGGATTAAGAATACTTGCGGTATCATTAATAACTTTTAAAGCAAGACCTTCATTCTTCCAGTTCATAAGGTCCTTTGAAGAGTAGCAGCTGACTCCATAACGACTCTTATCTTTCTCTGACCGTGGTAGTCTGTATTCACCAAACCAATAATAAGTATCATTATAAAAAATTATGCCACCTCCATGTGCATTAATATGCCTGCCATCAGTATCGGGCCATATCTGTCCGGGTTTGAATGAATGGTTCAAATCCTGGCAATTAATTGAAAAGCAGATTAATATAAAAGTTGATGATATTAAAGAGTTTTTTAAAAATGATTTCATAAAAAGATTGTTTATTTATTTAGAAATTTCCTAGTGCAACTTTGAGTCTTTGCGTCTTTGTGGCCGAAGAAAAAAATGCCACCAGGGCACTAAGGCACCACGGTTCACGAAGTTAAGTCAAAAATTAAAATTCGTATTATATACCATAAATATAAGATTTAATAAAGATAGTTATTCAAATATCCTTTGGAATATGTTTTGTAATCTCATTGTTTCGTCACTAATGTTTCCTATTTTTGAAATAGTAAAGCCTATTAAAAAATGCAAAAGACAAATGTTCTGAAAAGGTATATATCATTTATATTGATGATTGTACCTGTCTTTACATTTCAAAACCTGTTGTCACAACCGGTCGTTGGACTGGATAACTGGTATAACCATGAGACAAATGCAAAAACAGGAAAGCCATTTCATTATTTATGGGATGATACAGAGTTTAGCGGATATTCGAGATGGGGAGATATTTTTACAAGCAAGGGAGCAAAAATTACAACTGTAGGAAAACCTGATGCTTCAGTTTTAAATAAAATCAACATCTATATAATTGTTGATCCTGACACTACAACAGAAAATCCATCGCCAAATTATATTAAACCTGAAGATATTGCTTGTATTAAAAAATGGGTTGATGGCGGCGGCGTTCTGGCTGTCCTTGCAAATGATGGTCCAAATTGCGAGTTTACTCATCTCAATGAGTTGATGCAACAGTTCGGTATAACATTTAACCATGTGACTTTACATCGGGTGACAGGTATCGATTTTGAGATGGGGGCCAGTACAAATCTACCAGGACATCCTCTATTTAAAGGAGTTACAAAAATATATCTCAAAGAGATTTCTGATATTAATATCTCAGGAAATGCAAAGGCTGTGCTGACAGAGAAAGGCAAAATTCTGATAGCGGAAAACAGGTTTGGTAAAGGTTATGTTTTTGCAATTGGCGATCCCTGGATCTATAATGAATATATTGATCACGACCGCCTTCCTGAAAGTTTTCAAAACCGCAAAGCTGCAGAGAACCTTACAGATTTATTATTGAGTTATTCGAAACAAAAATAAATTCGATTGTGATATATATTAAAAACATTCTGATATGAAAAAATCAATTATTTGCCAGTTTACCTGTTTGATTTTAATTTTTGCCTTTTCGTGTAAGCCGACTACGGAACTAAAAGAAGCTTCACCTCTATCGGTTAAAGTTTCTGAGGAAAGGCTGGCACGCATCGATAATATGCTTCAGCAAAGCATTGACAGCGGATGGATTGCAGGTGTAGTTGGGTTTATTGCCCGTGACGGCGTAATTGTCTATGATAAATCGTTTGGTGTAAGCAATATTGAATCAAAGACACCGATGCGCAATGATGATATTTTTCGCATCGCTTCCCAGACGAAAGCTATAACAAGTGTTGCAGTAATGATGTTATTTGAGCAGGGGAAATTCCTGCTGGATGATCCAATTTCAAAATATATTCCTGAATTTGCAAATCCGAAGGTACTTGATAAGTTCAATGAGAAAGACACAACCTATACAACAATTCAGGCTAACCGCGAAATAACTATAAGAGATCTGTTAACGCATACTTCAGGAATTGATTATGCAGGTATCGGTTCGGAAAAAATGCGGGCTATCTATGCAAAATCAGCTATTCCCGGAGGTTTCGGGAGTAATAAAATTGTGCTCGGAGATAAGATCAGGACGCTTGGCAAATTACCTCTTGTTCACCAGCCGGGTGAGAGATTTACATATGGTTTAAATGTTGATGTTCTGGGCTACCTTGTTGAGGTTTTATCGGGTGAAAGTCTTGACCATTATTTTCACAAACATATTTTTGAACCATTAGGTATGAATGATACATATTTTTATCTGCCTCCATCAAAGTCTGACAGGCTGGTTAAAGTAATTACTGAAGATAAGGATCATCATCTTACAAATTCAAAGTCAGAATTTGTTAATTATCCGCTGATTGCAGGGACATATTATTCAGGTGGTGCCGGACTTAGTTCAACAATAAAAGATTATGCAACCTTTCTGCAAATGCTTTTAAACAAAGGGGAATATAACGGGAAAAGATTACTTGCACGGCGTACCGTTGAGTTAATGACAACCAATCAGATCGGTGATCTGAATCTTGGCAGGGATAAGTTCGGATTGGGATTTGAGATAACAACCGCCAGTGGTCAGGCTAAAATGGGAATATCAGAAGGATCGTTTGCCTGGGGAGGATACTTTGCAACCACCTACTGGGTCGACCCAAAGGAACATCTTGTTTGTCTGATATTCCTGCAGCAAAGTCCATTCAGTCATTCTGAAATAACTGATAAGTTCAGAGCCATGGTTTATCAGACTTTAGTTGACTAAAGAACAAATTGTTGTGTGTTTTTCGTTTCCTGTTTCGCGTTTATATGCTAATAATGTGCCACACTTACCTGTGTTTGGCGCAACAGTGAATTAACCCTTCAGAAACCAGTGATTCAACTGCTGGCCACGAGATCATATCTTCAAAAAGATCTTCTTTTTATAAAGTATATAGAGGAATACCCATGCAATGACGGTTACTCCAATCCCATCAATAAGCGGCGCCCATTTTTCCGGCATCATGGATATAATTCCTCCAAAGAAAAATTTAGTGGCTGATCCGAAATTAAAAATTCTTTCTGTGAGATATATAGTAATAGGATTCATCCCTATCACAACAAAAATAAACGCCCATTTTTTATAACCCCAAACATCAATTATAAGGTAAAAGATTGAGAACAGAAGAAGGCTCAGCCCGCCTACAAAACATACAAATGAGCTTGTCCAAAGGTTTTTATTAATCGGGAAAACAATATTCCATATTTTCCCGATTATTATAAGTGTAATTGCTGCAACAACCAGGTAAAGAACTTTACGCAATGGCTTGTCACTCAGGCGTTTTGATAATAAAAACTCTCCGGTGAACATACCAAGCAAAGCCGTTCCGATAGCTGGAATGGTACTTAATAATCCTTCCGGATCGTGATTCCCGAGATAAAGTCTCCCGGGCATCAAAAGACGATCTATATGACTAGTAAGATTTCCCTCGCGTGAGAAGATATCCGAAGAACCAAGATCATGAGCCGGAAATAAAAGTAACAGGAGCCAGTAACCAATTACCAGTGCACAAAACCAGACAATACGGTAATTAAGTTTGGTGTTCATAAAAATAAGTGATGCAAACATCCATGCCAGACCTATTCTTCCAAGAACACTTCCATATCGTAAATGCGCTAAATCAAAATTAATACCATTATTATAGACAATTCCGAGGAGAACCAATATTAATCCCCGGCTTATTACATGTTTATAGATAGACTTGCGGCTGTCATTCATAGATGTGCGCTTAGCCAGGGAAAAGGGGAAAGATATGCCGGCAATAAAAAGAAACAATGGGAAAATCATGTCCTCAAAGTGGAAACCATGCCATCCTACATGTTCCAGTTGTCCTGCCCACCATTGAAAGATTGGCCAGCCTGTAAGTGTTGCCAGACCAGCAAAAATTCCTTCACCTCCTGCGATCCAGAACATATCGAATCCGCGTAAAGCATCAAGGGAGTATAATCGTTTGACGGCAGGTTTGTTCTCGTTTTCCATATTTAAATAATTATTAATAGTTAAAGTTTTGTTCAGATGTAAATTGAGAAATATTTTTAATGGGTCTGAAAATTTTATTTAATAATATCAAGATTCCCAAAGTTTCAAAGTTATAATATTTATAATCTGATGAACAGATTTGAGAATATAATTTAATGAGGCAGAAGGAGCTTTTCAATGTCCTCCCATGAAGAAACTGTTTTATGATGGTGATCAATGTTACTTATGTTATGAGGCTGAATGAACAAAATTGTTTCACCTTTAAAATTGTCAAGGTTTTTAAAATGGTCATCAATCATCAAGTCGGCAGGTATCAAACTTTTATTACCACAGAAAACGACCTGCTTCCAGCTAATAAACGGGAAATGGTCATTCATCCATAGTTGTTTATCTGTAAGACTGAGAGGGAACTCAGTAGCCATTGAAATAACTATTATTTCATAAGTTTCGTTAAGTAATCTTAGAATCCTTTGACTTCCTTGCATCACAGGAATAGTTCTGAAAAACCCGGGTGTTTCCACCCAACGGAAAAGTTGTGGAAATGCTTCACCCTCTTTAAGACCTGTTAACTCATCCATTGTTTTTCTTTTCCCGCTTTCTTTCTCGTACAGTTCAAAGAAACGAGAATAAACATCTGCAAGAACTCCATCCATATCAACAAGGATTCTCTTCATGGTTTTCAACTTATTAGTTTTCTACCTCAATAACGCCGAAGCGCACCATAATACCGGCGCCTGTCCGTGTAAATCGCCGGTATTCCGTTTCCTGTCAAAATAATATTGCCTGTCATTCTTTTTATTGGTACCCTCACAAACCTCGTGCAAATCATCATTCTGGTCAATGTAAGAGATCAGTCCCAGCCATGCTTTCCGTGCTGCCGCTCCATAGATATCTTTATCGAGCCATCCGTTTTTAACGCCTGTAATCATGGCAAAGGCAAACATTCCGGTTCCGGAAGTTTCATACCATAAATCAGGTTGATCTATCAGTTGTCTCCACATACCGTTTTCAGCCTGGTATTTCAGAAGTGATGCCATCATCTTTTTATAACCTTCCATTATTTTAGGACGGTTAATATTTTCTTTTGGGAGAGAACTTAATAGTTCGCTCATACCGGCGGCCATCCATCCGTTACCCCGACTCCAAAAGAACGGGACGTCCTGAGCATGAAAAAAGAGTCCGTTCGGTCGTTGCAGAGAATCGAGATAAAGGACCATCTCTTTAGCTGCCCTTTCAATGTATTTATTATCTCCGGTGGCCCGATAAGCCTGTACCTGGACAGCAGTTATCATGAACATATCATCAATCCACATCCTTGTCTGGGGGGTTAATCCCATTCCATAGAACATTTTTGCTTCAGGGCCAACAGCTGTCCCTTCAGGAGAAGCCCATTGAGTGTCAGCTATTCTCTTACCCAAAGTGAGATATTTAAGATCTTTCGTAAGTAAATATAATTCAAGAGGCACAGAACCAAAAACCGTATTATCGACATGATTGGGCAGAGGAATCAGAACCGAATCGGCTTCAAGTAAAGGTTTGAAACGCTCTTCAAGCCTGGACATTAGCTTGTTATCATGTGTCAGGCTGGCAAATGTCAGCGCTCCGTACCAGGTACAAACCTCGGGATAAAGCACTTTCCCGGGAGGTGCAGGAAGTGTTCTGATAACAAAATGTTCTGCTAGCCGTTTACCAATCTCCTGCGGAGATGAACTTGCCGGCCAGTGTTTAAGGTCAGAATTCTCTTTTGATCTTTGTCCAAAATCCTTAAACGGGAGAAGAAAAAAAACAATACATAAAAATATTAATCTGAGCACTGAATTCATTTTCATAACCTTTACTTTATATATTTTATAGCATTATTAGAGATTGTATTCTCAAATATACATTATTTAGATTATTGGCAGGTTAAAAAAAGTTAAAGAAGGCATAACGGGAAAATAGCATTTGATTTGTATATGATTTGATATTGATTTAATTTATTTTTACTTGAAATATAACGATGATTAGCTGATAACCTTAAATAAAAATATTATGGCAACCAGAAGAGAATTCATTCAAAAATCAGCACTTGGAGCGGCAGGTCTCACACTTGGTGCAAAGAGTTATTCACGTATTACCGGTGCAAATGACAGGGTTCGTGTAGGTATCGTCGGTTTTTCTGACCGGTTCAGAACATCTCTGGCTCCTGCATTTCTGAGCATGTCAAAAGAATATAACTTTGAAATAGTTGCAGTATCTGATTTATGGAACAGGCGACGCGATGAGGCTGAAGCTTTCTTCAGGGGAAAAGGAATTGCCGTCAGAAAAGCCCGCAACAACGATGAACTGTACAGTGGGAAAGATACAGATGCTGTTATTATAAGCACTGCAGATTTTCAGCATGCGTTAATTCTTGCCGGTGCTGTAAGAGCAGGTCAGGATGCATATTGTGAAAAACCTTTCGCTGAGACAATGTCTGATGCAAAGGAAGCTTTAAAAGCTGTCCATGATTCAGGTAAGATCGTTCAAATAGGTTCACAACGAAGAAGTACTCCGAATTATATCGCCGCCAATGATTATATCAGATCCGGAAAGTTTGGGAAAATTGTTATGGTTGAGATGTCGTGGAATGTAAACCAGCCAGGCAGGTGGAGAAGACCTCAGCTTACGTCAGTTATAAAAGAAGCTGACACGGACTGGAAACGTTACCAGATGAATCGTGAGCCTGCCGCATGGGATCCAAGGAAGTATCTTGAATTCAGACTGTTCTGGCCATATTCTTCGGGAATACCAGGGCAGTGGATGGCACATCAGATTGATACGGTTCATTGGTTTACAGGGTTAAATCATCCCAGAAATGTTACTGCAAACGGAGGTATATATTTATGGAAAGACGGGCGTACCAACTATGATACAATGACTGCAGTAATGGATTATGGTGATGGCAATTCAGGTTTCCAGGTAGTATATACGTCGCGCTTCACCAATTCAGCCGGCGGTACCAAAGAAATATATTACTCAAATGGAGGCTCTCTGAATCTTGATACAAATAAAATAAATTCCGAAGGTGGACTAAGTGCTGCAGATGCAAAAGAAATGAATATGCAGCCGAATCTGCTGGAGCCAATGGATTTACCAGGTTTTAAGGTGGAAACATCTGCTAACACAGGTTCCGATCCTATGACCAATGCCCATATGAGGAACTGGATGGAGTGCATCAGGGACCGTAAAAAGCCAAATGCAGATATTATGGCCGGTTATAATCACTCTATAGCTACAATAATGTGTACAGCTGCAATCAGAACCGGCGAAAAAGCAACATTTGATGAGACAAATCAGGAAGTTCTTGCAGGTGGGAAAGTATTCCGGTATTAAAATAATTTTCAGGAATGAAAGCATTTAAAAAGTTATCAATAGACATTATCCCCACAACTTTCGGGTTCTGTATTCTTGCTTTTTTATTTTCATCAATAAGTTTAACTGCTCAATCTTCAAAAAACAAGGGTGTAAAACTTGTCAGGGTAGATGATAAACACAGGGTTGATATTTTTGTTAACGGAAGTTTTTTTACGTCTTATCAGTATCCTTCTGATATTGAAAAACCATTTCTTTTTCCTGTAAATTCGCCTGATGGTCAGGTAATCACCAGGGGTTATCCGATTGAACCAAGGAAAGGAGAACGTATCGATCACCCTCATCAGATTGGATTATGGTTTAACTATGGCAACATAAACGGACTCGATTTCTGGAACAATTCTTCTGCCATCCCGGCTGATAAGAAAGATTCTTATGGACATATTGTTCATCAGAAAATCGTTAAAGCAGTCAGTGGCGAGAAAGGAACTCTTGAGGTAATATTGAACTGGGAAGATAATAAGGGGAAAATTCTTTTAACTGAGAACACTCAGTATGTCTTTTCCGGAGACAGGAATTCGAGTACTATTGATCATATTTCGACTTTAACAGCAATTAATGGCCCCATAACGATAGGCGATAGTAAGGAAGGTCTGTTTGCCATAAGGGTTGACAGGGCATTTGAAATGCCATCAAATGAATCATTGATCTTTACTGATGAGAAAGGAAATCCCACAAAAGTCAAAGCCATGGATAATACCGGTGTGACAGGAATGTACATTTCAAGTACAGGATTAAAAGGCGATTCTGTTTGGGGAACAAGGAATGAGTGGATAATCCTCAGGGGAGTGAAGGATAATATTCCTATCTCAATTGCTATTTTTGATAATCCCAAAAACCCGGGTTTCCCGGCATATGCTCATGCCCGTGGATATGGTCTTTTTTCATTGAATAACTTTGGACAAAACTCTTATGATACTAAAAAGGAGAAGCTGAGTTATAAAATCGAGAAGGGACGATCAGTGACATTGTATCACAGATTTTATATTCAGTCGGGGTCAGAATTAACGTCTGAAAAAGCTAATAAAATATTTGAGGCTTTTTTAAATGAGTACTAATTTTTTACAGATTCTTATTAACCTCAAAGATCACAAAGCAGGCACAAAGTACTCAAAGTCAAAACCGATTATCTTAGTTCTTTGCGACCTTTGCGTAAAACCTTTGTGTGGTTAACGGATTTGTTCTTTTGGGACTAAATTATTTTATACTAAATATTTTAACTATGAAAAAATCAAAAGCTATTTACCGGATTCTTCCGGCATTTCTGTTATTTATGGCCGTTGTTTTCAACGGTTCCGGAGCAGGACCGGAAAATCAGCAGTACTATGAAATAAGGATTTACCGGATTTCTGATAAAACGCAGGAGGGAAAGGTCGATACTTATTTAAAGGATGCATACCTGCCGGCGCTTCACCGTGCAGGTATTCCTGTAGTCGGTGTTTTTAAACCTGTTGAAGCCGATACGGCTTTCGGGAAACTGATCTATGTTTTTATCCCTTTCAAAACTGTTAATCAATTCATTCAATTGCCGGAAGAACTGCAGAAAGATAAATTATTTGCAGATGCCGGTAAATCCTTTATCGATGCTCCGTTTAATGAGCCACCTTATAAGAGGTATGAGAGTATATTTCTGAAGTCTTTCAAGAATTTTCCTCAGTTTGCAGCGCCAAAATATTTCAATTCTCCATCAGAAAGAATCTATGAACTTAGGAGCTATGAAAGTGCCACTGACGCCAAAGCGATAAAAAAGATTGAAATGTTTAATCAGGGAGGAGAGATTGATATCTTTAAAAAACTTGAGTTCAATCCTGTCTTCTGGGGTGAAGTATTGTTAGGAAGCCATATGCCTAATCTCATGTATATGACTACTTTTTCGGATATGAAATCGCATGACGATCATTGGAGCGCTTTTGGAAAAACTGAAGAATGGAAGAAACTTCTGGGAATGGATGAATATAAAAACACTGTATCAAAAGCAAATCCATACCTGCTTCATCCGACATCATATTCAGATTTTTAATGGTTCATCTCTGTATTTTTTAACCTCATCCCCCGGCCCCTTCTCCCAGAAGAGAAGGGGAGCAGAAGATAATCTATTTAGTAAGTCCCTCCCACCTGGGGGAGAGCCTGCCCCGCTTAGGCGGGGGATTTAGGGAGAGGTCATACCGGGATATCAATCTTAGCTATGGCTTCTTCCACCTCAAGACTTGTCATTTCATGATCGGGAAGATTATTTTCGAAATATTTTTCATAGGCAGAAATATCAAAATGACCATGGCCGCTGAGGTTAAAGAGTATTGTTTTAGAGACGCCTTCCAGGTCGGCTCTTC
>JBARBF010000151.1:0-7614 GCA_049792755.1 Bacteroidales bacterium
TGTCACCTGCCAGATACTGTCCGGGCATTTCCGGCTTTACATTATTGAACTTAAATCCAATATCCATGGCATGAGCTGTTCCCATCGGAAAATCGGTAGTGGGTACTTTCAGACCCGACTTATATCCCAAATTATATAAATATACCGGCGCCCCTTTTTGTCTTGCCTTCTTCTCTGCAATTTCAATTGAACCCAGACCCATAAATGTCACTGACATTATCTCAATGAAAATAGCTGAAGGTGATGCTTTTGGCCTCGATGAACGGTAAGTTTCTATGATCTTCCCTGTATTCTCTCCGAACTGGCGCTCCAGTTTTTTTTGTAAAGCCCCGAAATCCTGTAACTGGCAGCCACTGACATCTCCGGAAGTACTAACAAAGAATGTGTATTCATCCTCATTCCATCCTATCATCAGGGGCTTGTTCATGGATATTGCTGGGGCTCCAGGACTGAAGGGATGACCTGGTAATACTATTCTGTCGACCACAGGTGAGAAACCTCCGATTCCTGATGAGCCTATTCCTCTAGGCTGAGATGAACCAGCCTTTGCAGCCGTTATTGCAGCTGCAGCCCTCATCAGCTGAGGTTGAATACCGAAGAGCTTTTCAGCTGGCAGTTGAAAAAGTTTGCGCCAGTCTTTCGGAGAAATGTTCAATTCCCTGAAAAGAAGCATGGTTGTCTCAATGGCTGTTTCAACCGGAGTCATCATTACTCCGGGACCGCTTTCAATTGAAGCTTTGTTAAAGTATTCCGCAGCACAAGGCATCGCATATAAACATGAAGTCTTTGCTCCACCACCCGACTCACCACATATCATTACATTGTCCGGATTGCCTCCAAACTCAGCAATGTTCTGATTTACCCATTTAAGTCCGTCAACAATATCCAGCATTCCATTATTACCTGAGGTTTTATACCTCTCTCCTGCCACATCGCCTAGGTAGAGATATCCAAAAATATTCAGCCTGTGATTTGTCTCGACAACCACAACATCAAAATATCTTGCCAGGTTGGCACCATCCTGACCGGCACTACCACCGGAGCCTGTGCTGAATCCTCCTCCGTGATTATAAAACAGTACCGGACGCTTTTTACTGTCATTAGCTGGTGTCCATACATTCAGGAAAAGACAGTCTTCACCTGGTTGGGGTTCATCAATGCCATAGACAGTTTTCGGACTCTGCATTGCGGGAGTTCCAAGCCTGATTGCATCTTTTACTCCTTTCCAGGGCACCAGCGGAGCCGGCCGTGCGAACCTGTATTCGCCCGAAACGTTACCGCCATAGGGTATCCCTTTAAAAATATTCACACTTCTTTCCCTTTTGCCGCGTACTTTCCCAAATGCTGTTTTTCCAATAACAAAGTCACCATCCGTTTCTGTTGAAGTAAAATCGAATCCTGAAAATAGCATCACCGAGCCCAGACCAAGAGCCGATTGATGTAAAAACTGTTTTCTTGATATACTTTTCATGACAATAAATTGAAACCTTAAAAAGAAATGTTTGTTTACTTGCAAAACGTTAATTTAAGTTCTTTTTCACAGAAAAAATTGACTCTCATTATAAATTCTTATTTTTAGTATAAAACTGATTAAAGTGAAACATAAAATCCTGAAAAAGCAGCACATCTCGAAGATGTGTTTTGTATGCGGTGAGATGAATGATTTCGGGCTGCACGCTAAATTTTACGAAACTGATGACAATCAACTGGTCGCTTTGATTAATCCCTCTGAACACCACCAGGGCTATCCGGGGCGAATGCATGGAGGTATAGCAGCGACCATTCTTGACGAAACAATAGCCAGGTCGATCTGCAGTGGAAAAAATGAACAAATTTGGGGAGTGACGCTGGAGTTGAAAACCAAATTCAGGAAGCCCATACCACTTGGACAGGCGTTGAATATTGTGGGACGTGTTACAAGTGAAGGAACCCGTTCTTTTGAAGGTACGGCAGAAATTGTTCTCCCAAACGGGGAAATCGCAGTTTCTGCAGAGGGAAAATATATGAAGGTACCAATCGATCGAATAACAAATGATACATTTATTAATGATGAATGGTTTCTTTCAGAAAGGCAGGATGATCCTACAGATATTGAAATACCCTGAAGCCGTTACCTTAACTATTCAAGATTTGTTTCTCTGAAATTTATACAAACCACAATAGGTTTTAAGAATGGAATCTGACAATAAAAGGTTACTTATCCGGTTGCAACTTTTATCCGTTCGGCGTACGGAGAAGCCTTGCAGAAATACGGGGCTTTTTCTCATGTTGAACAGTGCTCTCTTACCTTCATTGTGCTCTGCATCCTGAGCCATGTGCATTCCTTAAACCAAACTGATCCTATGGATGAGTTTTATGGATTCAGTGAAAGTACAGGTTACAATTCTCCTGTTAACCGGAATGAGTTATTCAGAAATTATCGATTACTTTTGTGTTTCAAACATTGTACAATATTTTCAATAGATTAACCAACAGAGATATCCTTACAAGTCTGCACAAGTAATGTTACAGGACTATAAGGTGACATAATAAAACATCTTATATTATTAGTTTAACTTATTAAATATTAGGAGATTAAACCATGAAAAAAATGTTACCGATAATTGTAACTTTGGTTACAATTATACTGGCCTATGATCCCTCATCTGGACAGCAACCAACAACACCCGCAGCAGCTCCTGCCGCAAGGCCCCAATTCAGAATGCCGCCAAGAATTGTATCACCTGAAATCCTTCCGGATAACAAGGTTACTTTCAGAATTTTCGCAAAGGATGCAACAAAGGTCACTGTATCGGGTGAATGGCAGGCCGGTTTTAATGCAACCGAAGCTCTCGTCAGGAACGATACAGGATTGTTCATAATTACTGTCGGTCCGTTAAAGCCCGAACTTTATGGATATACTTTCAATGTGGATGGTGTCGGTACGATTGATCCGAATAATGTTCAGGTTCGCCGCGACGGCACTCGTTATGCAAGTTTTTTCATTATCCCAGGTACTGAATCTGATCTCTATCTTCAGAAGTCGGGAGTTCCACATGGAAATGTGTCAAAAGTTTGGTACAATTCTCCTGTTCTTGGAATGGACCGCAGGGTATATATCTATACGCCTGCAGGCTACGAAATAGGCAATCAGAAATACCCAGTATTTTACTTGCTTCACGGAGCCGGAGGTGATGAGGATGCATGGACAAACATGGGTCGTGCTGCCCAGATAATGGACAACCTTATTGCACAGGGTAAGGCAAAGCCAATGATAGTGGTAATGACGAATGGAAATGCTAACCAGGCAGGAGCACCGAATGATATAACTGACGTTCCATTGCAGGGAGATGTAATGGCAGCATACCAGAAGCTTGCCGGGAAATTCGAGGCACATCTTGTAAAGGACCTTGTTCCTTTTATAGAGAAAAATTACAATGTCCTCACAGGTAAGGTTAACAGGGCTATTGCCGGATTATCTATGGGAGGTATGCAGACTCAGACAATTACAAACGACAATCCCGGAATGTTCAGTTATATAGGTGTATTCAGCATGGGAATAATGAATTTTGGGCAGCAGAACCAGGACGCAGCAAAGCTTGACCAGGAAAGGGATACTAAGATCGAAACACTGAAAAACAGCGGGTTCAAACTATACTGGATAGGCGTCGGGAAGGATGATTTTGTATACCAGAGCGTGGTTAAACTCAGAAGCACTCTCGACAAGCATAACTTTAAATATACCTATCGCGAAAGCACCGGAGGCCATACTTGGGCCAACTGGAGGATATACCTTTCTGAATTTGCACCTCAATTGTTCCGGTGATTTCCCTGGAATAAGTAGAATTAATTTAAACAATTCAGATTGTTATCTGAGAATAAACTAAAGGACAAATTAGAATATGTTTTATTTAAATTTGAACAATACTATTTCAACATATCAAAACCAATAGAAGCATTAAATGCTCATCGAAAAAGGAATATTCCAGCGCACTGAATTGTTGATGGGATCAGAAATAATGTCGGAAATTTCACAATCAAAGGTAATAATCTTCGGTATAGGAGGTGTGGGAAGCTGGTGTGCTGAAAGCCTTGTAAGGTCTGGTATCCGTAATCTTACCATAGTAGATTCAGACCGGATTTGCGTAACAAACATCAATCGTCAACTGCAGGCAACAACCCTTACGGTGGGTGAAGTTAAGACCGATGCCCTTAAAAAAAGACTTCTTGAGATTAATCCATATGCAACTATTAACGACATTCAAAAAATATATAACTCACAAAACAACGATTTTTTTCAGCTCGATCAATATGATTACATTATTGATGCTATTGACAGCCTGGGAAGCAAAATACATCTTATCAGGAAGGCTACCCGAACAAATGCTACACTTTTTTCTTCAATGGGGGCATCCATGAAAATCGATCCTTCGAAAGTGAAAGTTGCTGAATTCTGGGATGTAATAGGATGTCCATTAGGTGCAAAAGTCAGGAAAATGATCAGGAAAGGCGATTTACCTGCAAAAAAATTCTTATGTGTTTATAGTGAAGAATTGGTTGAATCGAAAGGACCTGAGTTGTCGTGCAGGACTGAGAAATGCCTCTGTCCTAAAAGCAAAAACGGGCCTGGAGATCCTGAACTTGCAGATCATGAGTGGTGCAGCCGGAAAGCAGTAATAAACGGAACGGTTGCTCATATTACAGCTATTTTTGGATTTACGCTTGCAGGATTACTGATTCAGGATATCTGCAACAAAAACATAAAAGCTTCATCGGATAAATCCTGAATATCAGATGGGTTAAATGAGTGTAATCCGGTTGCAAAGGTTGTCCCTTCCGGGAATTGAGAAGCCTCTCAGAAATGCAGGGCTTTTTCATGTTAAAGTTACAGCGCCTTTTGATGAACATTTGAAGTCATCGTTTTCCCGGATGAGGTAATTTGGTATTAGTAATATTTTGTTTCTTTCTGTCAGAATTCTTAAAATGAGATCTGCAATTCCAAATAATAATTCAGGTACAGATTTAATATCCAATTGTGAACCTTTCACGATGATGCGCCGGTTTTTCAAGCTCATCAATCATTGCCACCGCATAATCCTGAACGGAAATTTTGCTCTCCCCTTTTTCATTTACAATCAGGTCATCCTTTCCAAGACGAAACTTTCCTGTTCGCAAACCCTGTTCCAGCATACCGGCAGGAGAGAAAAACACCCAGTCGATATTCTTTTCAGCCATCAGATCCACCAGATAAATTTCTGCCAGGGCTCTTACAGCAGGCAGATAAGAATCCGGCATTATTCCGGCATCCATTAGTCTTCTCCCGTCTGATCCAAACAGAGATGCTGCTCCTCCTACAACAAGTAACCTTTTTACTCCCGACTCTCTGACACCTGTTAGTATTGTCTTGTAAACCCGTGTTGTTTGCTCTGCAATATCCGGATTCTTCCAGCCCGGGTTATATGCGCTTATCACAGCCTCGGCTCCTCTGCAGATTTCAGTTACATTTTTAATAAGAGAAACATCACCCTGCTTAATGATCAGGTTTTTGTGAAGGGTAGTTATCTTTTCCGTGTTACGCACAACTGCTGTCACCTTATGGCCGCGGTTAAGAGCCTCTTTCATTATAGCCGACCCAACAAATCCGCTTGCTCCTATCAGTACTATCTTTTTCATATCACAGATTTATAGTAATTAGTATTACAAAGTAACAGTTAAAGGAATAACTGGTAGTCCATTTTGACATATATCTACATAAATTAATGAAAATCTATTAAATGACGAAATCTGTTAACCCCAAAGGACACAAAGTTTTATTCATTTCCCGGGTTATCTTCGTACTTTTTTGTACAGGCTTACTTTCCTGGATTTAAATCCCCCGCACGCGTATTGGCTTCGCGGAGCTCTCCCGCTAAGGGGGGATCAGTTCTCCTTTGCTTGCTGAGGAGTCAGCGAGCATTAAGAATTTACCTTAGGCCGTCATAAAAGATTGGGTCAAAAATATCAGAATCTGGAAATTGTCTCTTCTGACCTTTAAACATAAATCAACTATTCTTGTTTAGTAATGATAAATCTAATGTTAGTTGATTTATTAAATATATGAATATTTATAGATTAGTGAAAATGAATACTATTATAAAGAACGAAACAACATTATTTGCTGCCTTTTTTCAACTGATAACTGTTTTTGCACTCATCTCAGTCGCATGCGGTGAAACAACTAATAAAAAAATTAATATGGCAAACAAAAATAATTTGAATCAGGTTGATAATGTATCTGATCATCCGGGTAATACATCATCTTTCGACACTATTACCCTGGGGGGAGGATGTTTTTGGTGCGTGGAAGCAGTTTATGAAATGCTGGATGGGGTAACAAAAGTGGAATCCGGCTATGCTGGAGGTATCGTTAAGAATCCATCCTACAGAGAAGTCTGCACTGGAAAAACAGGCCACGCAGAGTCCGTTCAGATTACTTATGATAACACAAAAACTTCTCTGGATGAAATTCTGAAAGTCTTTTTTACCGTGCATGATCCGACATCCTTGAATAAACAGGGCGATGATGTTGGAACTCAATACCGTTCAGTTATTTTTTACAGAAATGAAAATCAGCGAAACATTGCGAAGAGTATCATCGGCGATTTAAATAATGAACATATATATGTCACACCAATAGTTACCCAATTAGTCCCTTACACAAATTTTTATAAAGCGGAAGATTACCATCAGGATTATTATAATCAGAACAAGCAGGCGCCTTATTGCAGACTGGTAATACAACCTAAACTGGAAAAATTTGAAAAGCTTTTCAAGGACCGGTTAAAGAAATAGGGTGGCCACAATTTAAAACAGATGTTCCTTAAATTTCTGCACTGATTCTGGCTAAATAATATCAGGACAAATTAAATACCGTTTCATTATGAAAGATAATAAAATAGAATCAATCAGGATCTTACTGTTATCGCTCTTAATAGTGCTTACAGCAAATGCCTGCGGACAAAATAAAAACGTTAATCAGACTGCCATGAATATGAATTCCATCAATAAACCAAAAAATCCGTACTATTCCAATACCGACACAACCAGACTGAATCTGCCCGATGCTGAGTGGAAAAAGATACTGCCTGAAGATCTGTATGAGGTATCCAGACATGCTGCAACCGAAAGGCCGTTCACAGGCAAGTATTGGAATGCAGATGTAAAAGGAACTTATTATTGTGCCGCCTGTGGCAGAATGTTATTCCGTTCCGAAGCAAAATTTGCCAGCACATGCGGATGGCCAAGCTTCTTTGAGCAGGAAGATATTAAAAGTACAATACTAAGACCGGATACATCCTTAGGCATGGAACGGACTGAAGTTCTGTGCGGGCGATGCGGAGGACATTTGGGTCATATTTTTGATGATGGTCCGCCTCCCACCGGAAAGCGATATTGTATGAATTCAATTGCCATGGATTTCATTCCTGACAAGAAATAGAAAGTAGAAATCATTGCCTGCAGAAACAGGGATACACATTTACATAATGCATAAAAATTACAGATTGTTTGAAAATCGTAATTAATGCTTTGAAATGTGTTATTAAAAGGGATATAAATCAGATTCTTTTGCAGCTTGAAATAATTAGTAAACAAGCT
>JBARBF010000152.1:0-17449 GCA_049792755.1 Bacteroidales bacterium
GGATTTATACGCGTAGGCAGATCATATATTGTTAATTTTGAATATATTACAATGCTGGATCGCAAGGAATCCTCGATTTTACTTGTACGAAACGGAGAATCAGTTACTGTCAAAATACCCCGACAGCATCTGAAGGATCTTGATATTATTTAACCGATGAAAGATGGTTTTGTCTTAAAAAAGATCGTCTATTCTTCCTTATTCCTGGCAGGGATTCCCGCTATTTTAATAATATTGTTTCTTCCACCTTTAGGTACTAAATACAGGTTGCAGGTTGAACCTATGGATAAAGTTTCCTCAACCATTGTTTATGTTGATCTGAATTCTGATACAATTACTGAAGCAGTACGTTCAGGGAAAGGAATTCCCTTATATTATATACTTGTGATGGATAATGATACAAAGGTATATGATCAGTGGAATCTTCCGGACAGCATTGACCCCGATTTGTCCGACTTTTTCTTCGGTAATTTTGATCACGATCGCTATAAAGAAATTTATATGTTCACCTATAAAGACGATTCTCTTTTCCTCAATATTAATGAGTTTTTTGATCCCCACGGAATTAAATCAGATCATTTATTCATTACAAAAATAAGGGTTATAAATAAAAAAGTCACCTCAATTGTCTGGCCTGCAGGATTCTTTGATACTAATGGTGATGGAAAAGATGAACTGTTTTTCAGCATTCAGACAGGTTTTGGGGTAGAACCGCGACGCCTTTATTCTTATGATATAGTGCATAATGAATTGAAATCCAGTCAACTGACAGGTGTAATCTGTCAAAATCCGAAGATGATAGATTCCGATGGAGATGGAAGACCTGAAATTTTTGGTCTGATGGGCGCATCAGGCAATTATAAATCATGGGTCCCATTCAGTGACTGGAGTACCTGGCTGATGATATTCAATGATAGCTTAAAATTAAAGTTTCCCCCTGTGGAATTTCCAGGGCTTACTAACCAGTTGGAAATAAACTCTTATAAAGTTGACGGATTCAGGGGATATGCAGTATCTCATAATACAGGTTCAGCAGATACATCAGTTCTAAAGCCAAGAATTATGCTCTTTTCACTGGACGGGAAAATGATCAGAGAACGGTTGTTTAGCGATCTCGGTTTGAATACCTATACCCATTTCTTTGTTTTAAAAAGCATGAAAAAAGACAGAATTTATCTTTTAGGCAAGGAGCTCCTTGAACTAAATGATCAACTGAGAATTATAAACAGGGTCAAATCTCCATTTAATTCGTTATTTGAGCATTTCTACACTGAAGACATTGATTTTGACGGTAAAGATGAATTGCTTCTCTATTCTTTAAATGATGAAAAACTGGTTATATATAATGAAGATTTAAAAAAGATTTGCGAAACCAAACTTAAGGGGACTGAACAGACATTCAGATTCTCACACTATTCATCGAAGTATCATGAAAATAAGTTATTTCTGAATGCAGGAGGTGGATACGGTTACTTTCTGAAGTTAAAAGGGAACACCTACTATTATCTTGAATTCATGGCATATCCCGGCATTTATTTATTAATTTTCTGTTTTATTGTCCTTATAAAAAGAATTAACACTCTTCAGATAGTACAAAAAGAAAGTTTGAACCGCCGGCTTGTGACACTTCAGCTGCAAGGTATTAAATCACAACTTGACCCTCATTTTACTTTCAATACGTTGAATTCGATAGCATCACTTATTTACCTTGAGGATCGTCAGTTAGCATATGATTATATGAATAAGTTCACACAATTACTGCGGGGACTTATAAATGATGCTGACAGGATTTACAGGAGTCTTGGAGAAGAACTTGAGTTTGTCACCACTTACCTTGATCTGGAAAAGCTCAGGTTCGGTAATAAATTTAATTATGAAATCATTATCGGGGAAAATGTGAGCCAGAGGGAGCAGGTTCCCAAGCTTGTCTTGCACACATTTGCGGAGAATGCCATTAAACATGGGATTATGTCGCTTACTGAAGGTGGAATTCTGAAGATAAGGGCTGAAAAGGATAAGGATTATCTGATCCTTTCTGTCGAAGATAATGGTATCGGAAGAGTAAAAGCTATAGGCCAGAGTACATCAACAGGCAAAGGGCTGAGGCTGACCGGGGAATTCTATGATATTCTTAATCAGATCAATAAAAAGCCAATACGGCACTTTATTATTGACTTGCATGATGAAAAAGGGGATTCTCTTGGTACCAGGGTAGAAGTCTGGGTACCGGTGGATTAACCATGGCAGGATAAAAAACAAAAGTCGCAGAGAAGCGAAGACACGGAGTTAAGCCTGGGGTAAAAAGTAAACCGGAGGAAGTGAAATTGTTATATTTTCCAGGGCGGTTTTTCAGGTAATGATTTGCGAAATTCAATAAGAAGTTCATTTTCATAACTGCCGGCATAAGCGCCTATTCTGAATTTTTCAAGACCTTCACTAATGAATCGTTCCCAGGATATATCTTCTTTGCCTGGTATTACAGGATAGAAGAGCACTCCGTTGTTTTTGGCAGCATCAAGGTCGCCTTTGGCATCACCTATCATTAGAATCCTGTTTTCAGGGTATTTGCCCTTGGCGGCCAACAAAAGATGCTCGGTTTTAGTTCCATGCTCCTGACCAGCTATGTCACGTACGTACTTTTTTAAATCATGCTCTTCCCATTCACGTTCGAGTGCTTCAAGCGGTGTTTGTGACACTATGATCAGATCCGCAAAAGAAGACATTTCTTTAATAGCCGGTCTGGCATGCAAAAAAGGCGGAATATTGTGAAGGTATTTTCCAATATCTTTATTTACAGCTTCTGTCCATCTGACAACCTTCTCAAGATCAGTATTGTAGTGTGATTCAAAGTAATTTCGAAGATTAACATTGCCCAGTTTTGTCTCGGTTTTGACCCATATCATAAGAGAGCTCAAATCCGGCAGATTAAAATGGCCATCCATTATCTCTTTCCTCTCACGAAGCAGTTCAAAGACCTTTAGCAGTGAAGTAAACCTGTTGCCGCCTCTGTGTACCGAATAAAGATTGACAAATTCCCAGGTTTCCTTCAATATCCCGGCTATTGGGGTAAGATCGAAGTATTTTAATGCATTAGGTATAAAAAAATCCTTCTGCTTCACCTCCATAGAGTCAAAGACACACCCATCGGAATCGATTCCTATAAAGAATTCGTTCAGCGGTTTAATGTTCCTTAGTTTCGTCTGGTAATCCATTTTATAAAAAAGCTGTAAATATATCGGAATAATTGCGCCTTTACGTCTTTCCACCTTTCTTTATTTTCATTCTAAATTATAAACTATGACATTTGTAAGTTTTTTTTAAAAAGTATTGTTATTAATTTAACAGCACTTAAAAAAACAGTTTTTGATTATTATTGAATCATTAATTACCTAAAAATCAAATAGATATGTATCAAGTAGAAAATCTGGTTAAAGAATTGTCCGAAAAACATGGCCATGCACGGGAGAGTCTCATGCCAATTTTACAGGCGATTGTGCAAAAACACAATTATCTGACTGATGAGGCGATGGTTGAAGTTGCGAGAGAGCTTGATATCTCGGCTGCCGAAGTTTATGGAACAGCTTCTTTTTACACTTTTCTCGACACTCAGGTGAAAGGAAAATATGTAATTAGAGTTTGTAAAACAATTACATGTTCGATGAAGGGAAAAAGCGATATAATCCACACTCTCGAAGAAATACTAAAAATTAAAGTTGGAGAAACGACTACTGACAAAAAATTCAGTCTTATCGAGACTAACTGTATCGGATGGTGTCATAAAGCTCCGGCTATTCTTATCAATGAAATGCCTTACACCGAGCTTACACCGGAGAAAGTGAGTGAGATTATAAAAGATTATATGCAAAAATAAATATCTGTAAAAACCATGGAAAACAAAGGATTAAATAAAGTAGACCTTATTTTTGAAAAAACAGATAACCGTGAAGTTCTTGCCAAAGGCTTCAAAATGACCAACGAAGAGATTATCCAGGAGATGCTTGACTCAGGTCTTAAAGGAAGAGGTGGTGCCGGATTTCCAACAGGTATGAAATGGAAATTTACTGCTGCAGAGAAGAATCCCGAAAAATACATTGTATGTAATGCAGATGAAGGAGAACCCGGAACATTTAAGGATCGGGAGATACTTGACAGAGCTTCTAATAAGGTTCATGGAGGAATGGCAATTGCAGGTAAAGCTATTGGTGCAAAAAAAGGAATAGTTTACCTCAGGGGTGAGTACAGGTATCTGTTGCCAAAACTTATGATAGAACTAGAATCATTTCATAAAATGATAAAAGAGATTGGATATGATTTCAACATTGAGTACCGGATGGGAAGTGGTGCATATATTTGTGGCGAGGAAAGTGCTCTTTTTGAGTCAATTGAGGGGAAACGTGGTGAACCCCGAAATAAGCCTCCTTATCCTACGGTATCAGGTGTTTTTGACAAACCTACCTCGATAAACAATGTTGAAACACTGGTAACTGCAATGATGATCATTCAGCATGGTGCTAAAAATTTTATACAGTATGGCACAAAAGACTCCAGAGGATCAAAAGTGTTCTCAATATCAGGAGATACTCCGACTCCTGGTATATTTGAACTTGAGCTTGGTATGACTGTCCAGCAGTTTGTAAATGAATTTGGCGATGGTGATACAAAGGCTGTTCAGGTTGGAGGCGCTTCAGGTTTCTGTGTGCCAAGGAAAAAATTTGCTGAGACTATAATTGGTTTTGAAGGTGTACCTACCGGCGGATCCATGAAGCTTTTCAACAGTTCACGTTCGATGTATAATGTTCTTCATAATTACCTGGAATTCTTTACTGAAGAGTCATGTGGACAGTGCACACCTTGCCGGGTCGGTTGCCAGCAATTGCTAAAAGGCGTGGAAAAAGTGAAGAAGGGAGAGGCCAAATCCACATATCTCAATGAATTGATGAAACTGGCAGATTCTATGAAGATTGCTGCCAAATGTGGTCTGGGACAGTCAGTCGGCAACGCTTTTAAATCGATAGTCGGCAATTTTAAGGAAGAGATCATTTATTAATCAATTAAAAAAAACGAAGAATCATGATAAATCTACATATAAATGACCAGAAGGTTGCGGTTCAGGAAGGAACAACGGTACTTGCCGCTGCCAAGAAATTAAAAATTAATATTCCTACATTATGTAACCATGATGACCTTTGTGTTGCAGGTAACTGCCGGGTATGTCTGGTGGAACAAAAAGGTGCAAGAACACTTATTGCATCCTGTGCAACTCCTGCTGCTGAAGGAATGGATATACACACAAATACGCTGAAGGTGCGTAATGCACGTAAGCACATAGTCGAACTGCTCCTTTCGGAACACAGATCAGATTGTACAAAATGTTATAAAAACCAGAATTGCGAACTTCAATCCCTGGCAAATGATTATGCCTTCGGCGACCATGTTTTTCTCGACCTAGTAGAAGATAAAAAATATAACATCGACAGGTCCTCCCCGTCATTTATCAAGGACGACAGCAAATGCATACGTTGCCAGCGCTGTGTGAGAACCTGCTCTGAATTACAGTATGTTTCTGCCATATCGGTTGCAAATAAAGGCGCTCATCAGAAAATTTCTTCATTTCACGACCGGCCCATGAGCCAGGTAGTATGCACAAACTGCGGACAATGCGTTAACAGATGCCCCACGGGAGCACTTGTTGAAAAGACTTATATCGACCAGGTTTGGGATGCAATATATGACCCTGATAAATATGTGGTAGTTCAGACTGCTCCGGCAGTAAGGGTTGCTCTCGGTGAAGACCTTGGCTACGATCCGGGTGAAAGGGTGACCGGTAAAATGGTAAATGCACTCCGGCAACTAGGATTCAGCTCTGTACTTGACACTGATTTCAGCGCCGACCTGACTATTATGGAAGAAGGAACCGAATTGCTTGTAAGACTGAAG
Source organism: Bacteroidales bacterium (assembly GCA_049792755.1). GTDB lineage: Bacteria > Bacteroidota > Bacteroidia > Bacteroidales > VadinHA17 > LD21. Next base: position 5,938 of record JBARBF010000152.1, read on the forward strand.
AAAGCCCTGGTTGATGGAGATAAGTCAATATCGTTGCCTATGTTTACATCCTGTTCACCCGGATGGATAAAATTTGTAGAACATAAATACCCGGAATTTCTTCCGAATATGTCGACCTGTAAATCGCCACAACAGATGTTCGGTGCTCTTGTCAAAACATTCTATGCAAAAAAACGGAATATCGATCCTTCAAAAATAGTTTCAGTATCGATAATGCCGTGTACAGCCAAAAAATTTGAAGCTGACAGACCCGAAATGCGCTCCAGCGGATTTAAGGATGTTGATTTTGTTCTTACTACACGAGAACTTGCCGTTATGATCAAACAGGCAGGTATTGACTTCAGAAATATTGAAGAAGCGGGTTACGATACAATAATGGGCGATTCTACAGGAGCTGCAGTTATTTTTGGCGCTACAGGAGGAGTTATGGAAGCTGCTTTACGCACTGCTTATGAGATTGTTACCGGACGTGAAGTTCCTTTTGGGAATCTTAATATTACTCCTGTAAGAGGAATGGATGGAGTAAAAGAAGCGACCATCAAAATTGAAGGCTGCGTAGAAGCATGGAAGTTTCTTGAAGGTGTTGAACTGAAAGTAGCTATTGCTCACGGACTTGTTAATGCCAATAAAATAATGAAAATGACAAGAGACGGGAAAGCTCCTTACCATTTTGTTGAAATTATGGCTTGCCCGGGTGGTTGTATCGGTGGTGGCGGACAACCTATTCCGACTAACATGCAGATAAGACAAAAACGTATGAAGGCTATTTATTCAGAAGATGAAAATAAAGTGCTTCGTAAATCGCACCTGAATCCGGATGTTATTGCTATCTATAAAGAGTTTCTCGATCAGCCTAACAGCCACAAATCTCATGAACTGCTTCATACACATTATGTAGAACGTGATAATTATTAGGATTAACTTAAACTGATCTGATTTAACGGGAAAGCCGGCTGATATAAGCCGGCTTTCTCTATTTTAATCTTGTAAATAATAGAATTCGCAGATCTAAATGCAACAGACACACGAAATAGTTAATAGTTATTACGATGAAATAATTTAATTGTAATTTTAGAATAAAATAACTTATTGCCATGACAAAATCTTTAAAAGGAACAAAAACAGAACAAAACCTGCTAAAGGCATTTGCAGGTGAATCGCAGGCAAGGAACCGATATGAATTCTTTGCAAGTGTGGCCAGAAAAGAAGGCTTTGAACAGATTGCAGCAATTTTTATGGAAACCTCACTTCAGGAAAAAGAGCATGCAAAGCGTTTCTTTAAATTTCTTGAAGGGGGAATTACAGAGATAACAGCAAAATATCCTTCAGGTATAATCGCGTCAACTAAGGAAAACCTGAAAGCCGCTGCCGAAGGAGAAAATGAAGAGTGGACGGATCTTTATCCACATTTTTCTGAAGTCGCAAAGGAGGAGGGTTTTCCGGAAGTTGCTTCTGTATTTAAAATGGTAGCAAAAGTTGAAGCTGAACACGAGCGCCGGTATTTGAAATTGCTTCAGAATATTTCGGAGGACAAGGTGTTTATAAAAAATGGGAAAGTCTGGTGGAAATGTCTGAATTGCGGCTATGTATATGAATCTGAGAAAGCTCTTGAGAACTGCCCTGTTTGTCTGCATCCTAAAGCTTTTATGCAAATGAGGGAAGAAAATTATTAGGGAATTATCAATGATTCATTAATTATTTTGCACTTCCGTTGTGTTGCTTAGTGTTTTACTTTGTGATCCTTAGCTGTTAAATGAATTCTTTTTTACCACAAAGGTACTCAAAGGTCAACACGAAGGGGCACCAGAGTTTAATCCCGTACAAGGTATTCCTATCCGATAATATCAAGTATTTGCTGAATATCTATATCCTTAAGCGGATTATTGCTAGAAATAAATATGTCAGCGAGTCGTGATTTTTTCTCCTGTAATTTTACTATTTTTTCTTCAATACTGTTGCTTGTTATATAACGGTACACAAATACGCTTTTATGCTGTCCTATCCTGTGAGCGCGGTTCAGGGCCTGCATTTCCGATGCCGGGTTCCACCAGGGATCGAGGATAAAAACATAATCGGCTGCTGTCAGATTGAGACCAACGCCTCCTGCCTTAAGAGAGATAAGAAATATTTTATTCTCGGGATCAAGTTGGAAACTATTTACTATTTTTTCTCGTTTTGTACTGGCGCCTGTAAGCATAGCAAACCGGATTCTTTTTTTTCTTAACTCCAAAGCATAAAGATCAAGATGTTTTACGAATGACGAGAATACCAGTATCTTATGTCCTTCTGCAATAACACTTTCCATGTCCTGTAGTACAGTTTCAAATTTCCCTGAACCAAAATCATACTCTTCATTTGCCATGACAGGATGATTTGATAACTGTCTCAGTTTCATCAGTCCCTGAAGAACAACTATTGCCGATTTTTCATTACCGGTTGACGCAATACTTTTAAGAATGCTGTTTCTGACTGCTGATTTTTCTCCATCATATACTTTGAATTGTTCATCAGTCATATCGCAAAATACAGTTTGTTCTGATACCGGTGGCAGATCCTTTGCTACCATATCTTTTGTCCGTCTAAGGATAAAGGGTTTTATTATTTTCCTGAGTTTAAGCTCTTTCTCATCGTCACCCATTTTTTCTATCGGTTTTGCAAATTCCCTGCGGAAAAAAGCCAGATCCCCAAGTAATCCGGGGTTTACAAAATTTAACTGGGTCCAGAGATCTGTCAGTGAGTTCTCTACAGGTGTTCCGGTCAGGACAAGTTTAAATCGTGAATTTAATCTGGTTACTGTTCTATAAAGCATCGAAGCAGGATTTTTAATTACCTGGCTCTCGTCTAGAATAATGTAATGAAAAGAATATGAGCTTATTAGTTCAATATCTTGCCTTATTGTATGATAGCTCGACAGTATAATATCATAATTATGGAAGTATGATGTCGATTTTTTACGCTGGTTCCCTTTGTAACTGTAAACTTTCATTCCGGGAACAAATCTTATTATCTCATTTTCCCAGTTATAGATAAGAGAGGCCGGAACAATGATCAGAGAAGTAAGTTTTGATTGCAGGCTATCAAACAAGTTTAATTCGGCGACTGGAGCTGTACGTCCTTCTGGCAGAAAGTTTTCTTTATTGTGCTGAAGCAGTGCAAGTGTCTGAATTGTTTTGCCAAGACCCATATCATCAGCCAGGCATCCTCCCAGGCCTGCTGTCTGAAGGAAGTTTAGCCAGTTAAGACCATCAGACTGGTATTGCCTCATGTTGCAATTAAGGCCTTTGGGATGATGAAGAACGGGTATCTCTTCAGGATTCAGCAACTTTTCGAGTCGTTCATATCCCTTTCGTCCCTGGTCACTGAAAGCTTCTTCAAGCAAGGAAAAATGTTGTTTATGGATTCTAAGGGAATCGTCAGAGCTCTTTCCAAATTCAAAAATATTTTTGTATTTGGTGAACCATGTCTCAGGAAGAATTGCAATCGAGTCATCGGGCAATTTATATTCTCTTATGCCTTCAAGGATGTTCTTTCTGAAACGGCTGAATGGAATTTCCCATTCCCCTATTTTAATTATTGCTTTGACATCGAACCAGTCATTTATAATCTGGCTACTGATCTCAATATTTACAGGTCTAAGGTTGTAATTCAGATCGAGCCTTGATAACAGAGTAAACCCGGCGCCAGTGATTTCAGAATAATTACTGTTAATAATTTCCAGGATTGAATACAACTCATTTTTTCGTTTGCTGTCGGAAGAAACAGGAATAAAATTTATGTCGTCATCAGAAAAGAAGCCCAGTTCTCCAAGTGTCTTCCGACATTGCTTTTCCCATTCAAAATCTCTGTAGAATTTTCTGAAAATGAAATTTTCGTCTTTCTTTTCAAAAATAGTAAATGAGGCAGAAGGGTCGTTGGCAAATATTTTTTTCCCCTGATATTCGTACATTAATATCAGGCAGGGGATCCCTTTTAATCCTGTTTCAAGTTCCAGAAATGCATCTTTAACAGGCATAAATTCGATAATTTCAAAACCCGATCCATCGACCTTAAAATTATTAATTGTATTCAGGACAAAACCGCTGAAATATTTTAATTCACTTTTTTTGGGGATAAGGATGTTTTCTTTTGAAAGAAATGGTTTCAGTTTGGCTCCCTCCACATCAGAAACAAATAATATGCTGTTTCCATCTCTTATCAGGCATGGAGACATGCATATAATATCGACATTGTTCTTTCTTAAATTGATGGTTTTGCCAGAATATTCCAGGCTTAGATTATATGAGCTCTGCTCATCGTTCCTTTCAAACCTGAAAACCGGTTCAGCATTGCCTTCACTCAGGCAGAGCTGATCCTCCGCATGAAGTGTTCCTGATTTTATCTTCTGAAAATATAATGGAACATTTTCATCCCTTGCGATTGTAAAACACTTATAGAGCCTTCTTTCAATATAAGGTCTTATGAAGGTTTCCAGCTTTTCCGGGGTTATTTTTTCAAGAAACTCCTTTACTGACTTATCCCTGGAGAAAAGTTTAAAAAGATTCCGGTCGTTATATTCGTTAATGATTTTAACTAATTCACGTTCTTCAGAAGTAAGCGTGCTTAATGTTTCAATACTGGGAAAAGGAGAGAGGCATTCAGATAATTTATAGTAGCCCCTGTCTTGTTCCTTTTGAATAACATATGGAAGTATTACAGATCCCCACAATCTATGCTTATATAAAATAACAGCAAAGAGTTTCCCCTTCTTATTATCTGACTTTGTATCCAAAACATTCAATATTATATTTCATACAATAATGGTCAATGTTGGTCAATTTTCAAAGGATAAATAAAAAAGGTTTTCCATTTCCGGAAAACCTTTTTATCTTTTAAAGTAATTACTACTTTTTAACTGTTGTGGTTTTAACCTTAGTAGTATCCTTATTTGCTTTGTACCGCATATCGGGAGTACCATCTTTCTTAACAGGTCCTAATTTTTTTACAGGTGCAGTTTTGTTTGCTTTAAATCTTTTGTCAGGAGTGCCATCTTTTTTAATAGTTTTGGCAGCTACTTTTGTTTTTGTTGTATCTGCAGCTGTTTTTACAGTTTTAGTCTGAGTTGCAGCGACAGTTTTAGTTTGATCCTTTTTTGTTGTGGCAGATGTAGCTGTAGTCTGTCCGAATGTTGTAACTGAAATAAAAACAACGGCAAGCAGGAATGCGATTTTTTTCATCTTTAATAGGTTTTAATTTTATATTTTTTTAATGGGAGCTAAGTAAAGTACAGATTCTGTATTAGAACTGAAGTTTAAAACTTTTAAGAATTAATTATGTTTTTCTGAACAGTTTTGAAATACCGGATGAGATTCCTCACAGGACATATTTTGATATAAACACCGGAGGCTTTTATTCGATAACAAAAAAGTGAATAATCGCTGAGACGAAGGATCTCAAGTTCCAATACCTGTAAAGTCACAAACTGGTTTTTAAATAAAAATCTGCAATCTTCATATAATTCGGGATTTAAAAGATGATCTACATTATGACGATATCCCGATTTATGAGAAAGGAATCATTAGTATTCACGGATTCACTAATTTTGTTTTGAATTATTTCTGATTTGAGGAAGATAATCCATATAGATATGGATGCATTTTTTGCATCAGTTGAACAACTCGATCACCCTGAACTGAGAGGGAAACCTGTTGCGGTCGGTGGGAGTGGAGAGCGCAGTGTGGTTGCTGCTGCAAGTTATGAAGCAAGAAAATTTGGTGTCAGATCAGCCATGCCTTCGGTTATAGCCAAACGTTTATGTCCAGATTTGATATTCGTTAAGCATAATTTTACAAGGTATACTGAGGTATCTTCGGTCATTATGGAAATATTCAGGGAGTTTACCGATTTAATTGAACCACTGTCAATCGATGAAGCTTTTCTGGATGTAACAGCTGATAAAAAAAATATCGGATCGGCAACCCTCATTGCCAAAAAGATCAGGACTGAAATTAAATCAAAAACAGGTCTTACTGCCTCTGCAGGAATTTCAGTGAACAAATTTCTCGCCAAAATAGCATCTGATATTAACAAGCCTGACGGGTTGTTTCTTATCCGGCCCGGGGAAGCTGAAAAATTCATTGAAGAATTAGCTGTGGAAAAGTTTTACGGTATCGGAAAGGTGACTGCCCAAAAGATGCATAAACTTGGAATTCATACTGGCGCCGACCTTAAGAAATGGGATCTTATTTCGTTGGTAAGAAATTTTGGAAAACCAGGAGTGTTCTTTTATGATATCGTGCGCGGTATTGATGAACGTCCTGTTGTACCGGATCAGGAGCGTAAATCTGTCGGGACTGAACTTACCTATGAGAAGGATCTTACAACCCGTTTTGAAGTTATTGCAGAATTGTACAAGCTTGAAAAAGAGCTTATGGAAAGGCTCGAGCATTCTGAAACTGCGGGAAGAACAATTACACTTAAGGTAAAGTTTTCTGATTTTAAGCAGATTACCAGGAGTAAAACGCTTCAGAATTATATTCGCGATTTTGATACATTGCATAAAGAGGTTTCGGAAATCCGTAAATCGATTAAGCTCGAAGGAGTAAGTATCAGGCTTTTAGGTTTGAGTATCTCAAACCTGGAAACAGATGATTGCGGTGACAGGCAACTTTATCTGTTTGAAGAATAATGTAGGGACATGCCATGGCATGTCCCTACTAATCAAAATAACCCTTCAATTGACAAATATCTCTCACCCGTATCGTAGCTGAAAGTCAGAATTCTTGATCCTTTTGGAAATTCCTTAAGCATCTTATTTACTGCAGCCAATGATGCTCCTGAAGATATTCCGACGAACAATCCCTCTTCTTTGGCAGCCCTCCTTGTAAAATTAAATGCATCTTCTTTTGACACTTTAATTATCCCGTCGAGAAGTTTTGTATTTAAAATGGAAGGTATGAATCCTGCTCCAATACCCTGAAGTGGATGAGGCGCAGGAGAACCTCCGCTCAATACCGGTGATAATTCCGGTTCGACAGCATATACTTTCAGTTTGGGGAATGCTTTCTTCAATACTTCAGCGACTCCGGTAATATGTCCGCCCGTACCTACTCCAGTTATCAGATAATCAAGTCCCTCAGGAAAGTCATTGAGGATCTCCTGTGCAGTTGTGGTCTTATGAATTTCTGTGTTTGCCGGATTGTCGAACTGCATCGGCATCCATGAGTCAGGAGTTTCAGTGATTAATTCCCTTGCACGCTCAATAGCGCCTTTCATTCCTTTTTCACGTGGAGTCAGTACAAATTCGGCGCCATAAGAACTCATTATTTTCCTTCTTTCAAGTGACATTGATTCAGGCATTACAAGAATCAGCTTATACCCTTTTACAGCTGCCACCAGCGCCAATCCGATACCGGTGTTACCCGATGTCGGTTCAATAATTATGCTACCAGGTTTAAGTATACCTTTTTTTTCTGCATCCTCTATCATTGACAATGCAATGCGGTCTTTAATACTCGCTCCGGGGTTCGATCTTTCCAGTTTTGCCCAGACTGAATAGCCAGGATCGAACAGGTGATTTATTTTCAGATGCGGGGTGTTTCCGATAGTTTCGAGAATTGAATTTACTTTCATAATATTAATTTTTAAATAATACTGTTTTCAGATAATAAAGTTTATCGGTTCCTGAAAACCATTCTGATTTCTTACAATTATTTCGCTTTTATGGTAGACAACTGAAAACGGGGCAATACTTTCTGTAAGCCATACATTTCCACCGATAACACTGTTTCTGCCGACAACCGTTTCTCCGCCCAGGATTGTACAACCAGAATAAAGAACAACATTGTCTTCAATCGTGGGATGCCTCTTTTTCGAGGCTTTATTTTTATCAACACTCAAGGCGCCAAGTGTCACACCCTGGTATAGTTTTACATTGTTTCCGATAATTGTGGTTTCTCCGATTACTATTCCTGTTCCATGATCTATTGAGAATGGACATCCGATTTCAGCATGAGGGTGAATATCAATTCCGGTTACCTTATGAGAATATTCCGTTATCATACGGGGAAGCAGAGGTATTGATAAATTTGCCAGTGAATGTGCAATACGGTAGCAGAATATTGCAAAAAATCCGGGATAGATTGCAATAACCTCGATTAGTTGTGTTGCTGCAGGATCAGACTCCAGAATAAAACCGGCATCTTTAAGGAGAGTCTTTTTAATTTTTTCAAGATTCTCAAAAAAAAGATTTGCTATCTTCTCTTTTTGGTCAGTCAGACCTATCAATAATCCCAGCAGGAGGACCCGTGAATGATCAAAACTATTATCATTTTCTGTGTCCGAATATGAATTAGTGGAAGGAAAAAGAAGTCTGAAGACCGACTTTATAGTCTTCTCAACATCTTTTTTATCGGGTATGGAATAGTCTGCCATATCAAAATGTAATTGGTTATTTAGTATTATTAATCTATAACGCTAAAATAACTACAGTTGTTTAACATTTTGACAGCAAAGAACTATTATTATTAGAAAAACCAATGATTTTCTATCTTATGATTACTTTTTATAAAAAATCTTCTCTTTTTCTGACTCTCAGCATAAGGCATTTTGGAGATCAGATAACAAATCGTCAATATGTTCAATGCCTTTCGAGAGACGCACTGCACCGATTGACTTTTGTACAAGTTGTATTTTTTTTAAAATTCTGAATTATTCAGAATAACGGCTCCCCAAATAATATCTGAATGCCCGTTAATATATTTTGTTGTACTGTGAACAACAATATCAGCTCCAAGAAGAAGTGTTTTCTGAAAATAAGGCGACAAAAAAGTGTTGTCAACTACAACTATTGCATCCATTATGACTGAGGTCAGATATAGCTCCGATGTCAAAAATCTTCAGTGTCGGATCTGTCGGAGTTTCTATCCAGACCATTTTTGTAGAGGCTAGAAAAGCCTTCATCGAGTGCAGTACGTGTTGGATTCCCGACGCGGGAATACTCATATCCTTTGTTTTTATTTACTTCCTCCTGTGTGAATGCAGATGTCTGGCAGATAGGAAATAGTAGCTCCTGTTGCCTTATCTGCAGCCTGACCTACGCAGATTGCCTTCGTTTCGAATTTCATATGTTTGACAATATATTTATGGCTAAAGTAAGAATTTTCAACACATGTAATTCAATTCGATCCAAAGATCATCATTTCAGCTTATTAATGGACCATTCTTGTAATTCAGTACCATTAACGGATTTTGAAAGATTATATTGAATCTGATTTTTGGTAATCTTTTTTATCTGATTCTGACAGAACTTCGTTCATGGATCCGGTTCTGTAACCGTTGAGATCAATTGTGATGTAATTGAAACCTGAGTTTTTACAAATATCAGTCAGTTTATCTTTCAATCCCCATGCTTTATCCATTTCAGATGGAATAAATTCAAACCTGGCAAGGTTCTCATGGCTCCTGATCCTGAACTGAGTAAATCCTAGTTTTCTCACCTCATATTCTGCCATCGCCAGTCTGTCAAGCTTTACCTTTGTAATTTTTTCTCCGTATGGAAATCTGGAAGCAAGACAGGCATAGGATTGTTTTGAAGCAGTCGGGAGGTTCAGTTCTTCAGAGAAATGCCGTATATCGTTCTTTGTAAAGCCTGAATCAGCCAGAGGAGAAATGACTCCCTTTTCCAGTTTTGCTTTCATCCCCGGACGGAAATCTTTTTGATCATCGGCATTACTGCCATCGAAGATAACTTCATAGCCTTCTTTTGAGGCGATATATTTTATTTTCGCAAACAGTTCGCTTTTACAATAATAGCATCTGTCAGGAGGATTATCTGCATAACCGGGAATATCGATCTCTTCCGATACAATAATCTTGTGCTTAATTCCCATCAGGGCCGCCAGAGATTTTGCTTCTTCCAGTTCATAAAAGGGATATGTACTTGAATTTGCGGTAATCAGAAGAAGATTATCACCGAAAACATCTTTTGCTATTCTGGCCAGAAAGGTACTGTCGACTCCACCTGAAAATGCAACGACCGCGCTCTTATATTCTTTGAGATGAGTAATTAATAGTTGTAACTTATCGTCCATAGTAAATTTTCAATTAATTTTTTCCATGACAAAGATATCTATAATTCCTTTTTAGCTGTTATCCGACTGGATAGCTTATCTTAACTTCAAATTTCTTAAGCGTAACGAGTTGGTTATAACTGATACCGAACTAAAGCTCATCGCCAGTGCAGCTATCATGGGTGAAAGCAATATCCCGAAAATGGGATATAATACTCCTGCGGCCAGTGGTATTCCCAGGCAGTTGTAACCGAGGGCAAAAAAAAGATTCTCTCTGATGTTCTTCATTACCTTCTGGCTTAATAACCTTGCTTTGGCAATGCCTTTAAGGTCTCCTTTCACAAGGGTTATTCCGGCACTTTCTATTGCTACATCGGTTCCGGTTCCCATAGCGATCCCTATATCTGCCTGTGCAAGGGCCGGAGCATCATTAATGCCGTCACCTGCCATGGCTATTTTTCTGCCTTCCGACTGAAGCTTTTTTATTTCGTCCAGTTTATCTCCCGGAAGCATCTGAGCTTTATATCCATCGAGATTCAATGTTTCACTAACAGCTCTCGCGGTTTCTTCGTTGTCTCCTGTAAACATTATTACCTTCAGCCCTTCTTTTTGCAGACTATAAATAGCATCTTTACTCGATTCTTTTATCTTATCTGAGATAACAACAAAGCCGATTGCCTTATTATCTTCAGACAGAAACGAGACTGTTTTCCCAAGTTTTTGTTCTGATCCGACCTGTTTTTTCAATTCAGATGAGACTACAACATTTAGTTCCTCCATTAGTTTTTCATTGCCTAGTGCTACCTTCTTGCCAGCTAGATTACCTGTAACACCCTTTCCAGTTACAGCTTCAAAGTCAGAAGTAGGAAGCACCTCCAGATTTTTATCCGAACCATATCGCATAGTTGCCTGTGCCAGCGGATGTTCACTACTGCTATTCAGAGAGATAATTTTCTGAAGTATCTCTTCTTCAGATATCTCTGGAGTAATGCTGATAACCTTTTCAACTGATGGTTTTCCTTCTGTGACAGTTCCTGTTTTATCAATAATGACTATGTCAATTGAATTCATTTTTTCAAGCGATTCTGCATTTCTTATCAGTATTCCTGATTGGGCGCCTTTGCCAACTCCAACCATAACAGACATTGGTGTTGCGAGACCCAAAGCGCAGGGACAGGCAATTATAAGCACAGCGATAGCATTTACAAGCGCATAAATATATGCATGTGCACCTCCGGAAATTGCCCACACTATGAAAGTAATAACTGAAATACTTACAACTGCCGGCACAAAAAAGCCGGAAATTTTATCAGCCAGGTTTTGTATAGGAGCTTTTGAGCGGCTTGCAGAATTGACCATTTCGATGATATGCGACAGCAGGGTTTCTGAACCTACTTTTTCTGCAATCATTATAAAAGTTTTGTTCCCATTAATAGTACCGGAACTTACTTTGTCTCCTGCCGCCT
>JBARBF010000153.1:0-10686 GCA_049792755.1 Bacteroidales bacterium
CTTACCCGGACTTGGTACCATCTAGACAGTTTCATCGTGACAAGACAACTTTCATCCATCTACCAGGACTGGCAAAAAACGCGGCACCGCGACACAGACGGCAACTAATTAAACCGCCGGGCCGTTATAAAAAATACGCAGGGGGTATGAGTATATTCGGCTGCCCGCACTTCAAGTAATAAAACACCTCATGACAGGACAGTTTTGTAATATTTACCGGCTTATACCACGACACGCAAATGCCCAGCCGAATACTTCTGCCGACGCGCATATAAAAAATTGGCACTCGCGCCACTGCCATTTACAAGATTTCATTATCTGGACTAATTTATCATATCATAAAACTTATACCGCGACACTCAAGCAGGCCAATTTTTTATGCCAACCCTGATGCCTTGCAAATGATCTTTGATGGGATAGATTCGTCTGGACGATACAGCCATTTGCAAGGGCGCACTTTTTATAACGGTGTTCTATATAATTTTTTCACGACGTGACAGTTACAGGTTATTTAACTAGATACACACATTATAAAAATCTGTACTAACTTGACAATTTACTCTCGTCTACCAGGACTTTGGATTATCGCTGAATCCTTAAAATGAATACTTTTTATAACTCGGACGGTTTAATTAAGTGCCTTCTCCAGCGCCAGGACAGATTTGTAATCAATCCCAACATCTATGCCCTTAAATTCTGTTCCATTTTTAAAATCCTGTTGCACCCGGACAGTTTCGTCTACCGGGACAGCATCATTGGCGCTGTCGGCCGACGCACTGGTGCCGTGTTTATTGCTCGTACCAAGACTATTTCATCGTGACACGAAACTCACTGCCGTCTATCTGGACTTGGTACCGTAACACAATTTCACCGTGACCCTAAGTTCGCATTCGTCTACCGGGACTGGCAAAAAACTCGGCACCGCGACGCAGACGGCACCTAATTAAACCGCCGGGCCGTTATGCTTAAGCACTGTCAGACACGACTTTAGGACCTACAAGATAAAATGCCTAAGCTTGAGATAGTAAAAATTAAAACTTGAAATAATTACGTTAAACAATAATATTATGAAAATTGAGCTGAGGAATATTATTATAAATTCAACTATGCTATTTGTAATCGCTTCCATTTTAGCAATGATGTTGCATGAATTTGGGCATTTTTTTGCATCTATTTTAGTTCACGCTCAACAATTATCTATTCATCATAATTACACATCAAATTCTGCTGAAGGGCTTTCTTCAAAGAGCACTTTGTTTATTAAAAGTACTGGACCGTTGGTTAGTTTGATAATTGGAGTTCTTTTTCATTTTATTTGTTCCAGACAAGTAAAGCGCAATGTTTTTTTTCTTTTCGAAACCTATATGTCTCTATTTGGTTACATCGGTTTCTTTGGCTATTTAATAATTGCTCCGCTGACTCCAGGTGGAGACACCGGCTATGTTTTTTATTCGTTGAATTTCTCTATCTGGACAATGATTGTTTTAGCTGCATTAGGAGCAATAGTACTTTATTTTCTGATAAATAATTTGATGAAATATTTTGTGGAAATGGGTTCAATGGAGATAATAGAAAATAGAGAAAACAGGGAAAAGTTTATTCGTTCTTTGATTTTTTTCCCTTTAGTTATTGGTATTGCTTTAACTACTATTTTGAATTTGCCAGTTCAGGTCATTATTAGTTTGATAGCTCCCATTTGTGGATCCCTAACTATACTTTGTGGATATGATAACGCTTCAAAGAAAAAGTACAATCTAAGAAATATCAACAAAGAGTTTGAAAAATTTAATAAAATTAATCTTCTGGTGTTTGCATTCTTCCTGTTGACAATAATTCTAAACAGACTTTTGGTATATGGTATTACTGTAAATTGATATAAAATAGGATATCGCCTTTCAAAAGACACACATCTTGACAAAAAAAAAGCCTAAGCATAACTCGGACGGTTTAATTAATTGCCTTTTGCAACCCAGACTATTTCTCGATCAGCTCCTAAATTCTATGCGAGTAAAATCATCTCAACTTATTAAATTTTGTCGCACCCGGACAAATCCTGCTGCCGAGACAAAGTCAATAGGGTTGCAAACCGACGCGCTAGTTGTCATGGTTTTTGCTCGCCACCTTGACAACTTTATCGTGACGAGACAAATCCGGCCCACTTATCGGGACCACGCCATCTAGACAGCTTCATCGTGACACCAAACCCTCGTCCATCTATCGGGACCTTGCAAAAACGCATGCCAACCCTGACACAGACGGCAACTCAATTAAACCGCCGGGCCGTTAGGTGCCAGTGTACCCGACAGTTTAGAACATGATATTTCAATACATTTGATAAAAAACAATCACATAACATTAGTACATGATAACTAACAAAAACATTCCATTTCAAACAATCGACTGGACAACAATCCCTAAAGTTGAGTATAAAGGAGAAACTGGCACTGCCTCTTGGCAAACTGTTCAATTTCCTGGATTGAGAATCAGAATTGTAGAATATTCTAAAGGTTATCTCGCAGACCATTTGTGCCAGAAAGGACATATTGTTCATTGTCTGGAGGGAGAGTTTATTAGTGAAATGCAAAACGGTGATAAAACCACTCTAAAAAAGGGAATGACTTATGTGGTTTCTGATGACCTTAGCTCTCATCGTTCATTTAGCAAAAATGGTGTGAAAGTAATGATCATTGATGGTGAATTCTTAAAACTTAAATAAAAAAAATCCTACTGTACTAACACATTTTGTATAAGGGGACAAATAATAAAACACCAGCACCTAACTCGGACGGTTTAATTAATTGGCTTCGGCAGCCCGGACAAATCCGTAATGTATTATAAAGTCTATGCGAGTGAACTTTCAGCAACTTATCAGATCTTGTGATACCTTTACTGATCCTGCTGCCGAGACAAAGTCAATAGGGCTGCCGGCCGACGCTCTGGTGCCTTGTTTTTTGCTCGCCATCTGGACAATTTCATCGTGACCCAAAACTCACACCCATCACCCGGACTTGGTACCGTCAAGACAATTTATCGTGACCCAAGACTTATCGTCCACCTACCGGGACTGGCAAAAAACGCGGCACCCCGACGCGGACGCCAACTCAATTAAACCGCCGGGCCGTTAGCATTAAGTGTTGGGTGCGCCCCCATGTTCTATCAACCTTATTATTTGCCCCCGAACAAAAAAATACATGAACTGTTATCGTTTGAGAACTAATCGAATCGAGAGAATATGATAACGGATAACAAACCTTTTTTTGCACCACAGCTATTTATCCCAAGTGGGGTAAAGGACATATCTTTTTACTCAAAAGCATTCGGAGCAAGTGAAATCCTCAATTTGAAAAATGATGACGGATCTGTTCATGTGGCTGAACTTTCTATAAATGGAACCATTTTTCATCTGCATGAGGAAGGACCTCAGAAAGGAAGGTTAGAACCTACGAAAGTAAAAGGGATTACTACTCTCATTGGACTTTTTGTTGAAGATGTTGATTTGTATATGAATAATGCTCTTAAGGCTGGAGCCACCCTTATAAGCCCTGCTCAGGACTATGATTATGGATATCGACAAGGGGATATTCTTGACCCATTCGGACATCAGTGGTTGATCGAGAAGAAAATCTGATCAGTGCTCACTAAGAAAAAATAACACCTAAATGCTAACTCGGACGGTTTAATTAATTGCCTTTTGCAACCCGGACTATTTTATCCTCGAATTCAAAGGTCTATTAGAGAAGAATTTAACCTACTTATTAAATCTTGTGCCACCCGGACTGTTCCTGCTGCCGAGACAAAGTCAATAGGGTTGCAAGCCGACGCTCAAGTTGTCATGGTTTTTGCACGCCACCAAGACAATTTTATCGTGACATGACAAATCCTGCCCGTTTATCGGGACCACGCCATCTGGACAGCTTCATCATGACAAGAAACCTTCATCCATCTATCGGGACTTTGCAAAAACGCATGCCAACCCGGACACGGACGGCAACTAATTAAACCGCCGGGCCGTTATATGTAAGGTTTTGAACACCTGACAATTAGACTGGCTTGACAATCACCCTACATATAACGACAAAAAGCTGAATCAATGTATATACCTGGACTCCCAACGCACAAGCAAGAGTTTGGCAGCCGCCACCGCGACAGCCGACGCTACTGCCAAACACATGCTTTTTTTGCCTACCCGGACTTCTCTAGCAAAACAACTAGTCAGGCATAGAGACAACAACGCGAGATCTATACCAATGTAAACACCAGTTGTTTCGATCAGATAAAAAGTCCGCTTGAAACATTTGACCTATGACTTTTACAGTTAAATTTATAGGATTTATTTTTAATAATGATACATACTAATAATATTATGAAAAGAATTCAATTATCTATAGTCTTTACTCTATTATTGGCTTTATTGACAGCAAATAATAAAGCTAATAATTCTTCAAATGCGGAAGACTTAGCTAATAATCTAGCTTTGCCAGTTATAAAAGAAATTAATGGTGTTAAACAATTGTATATAAACAATGAACCATTTCTAATTATCGGAGGTGAGTTATTAAATTCTTCTGCCTCGAGCATTGAGCATATGAAAGATATCTGGGCACACATTAGGTCACTGAATGTGAATACGGTTTACTTACCTATAAACTGGCAACAATTTGAACCAAATGAAGGTACTTTTGATTACTCACTTATCGATAGCCACATAAAAAGTGCATATGATAATAACCTGAAACTGGTTATTCTGTGGTTTGGAAGTTGGAAAAATGGCGAGTCCAATTATACTCCTGATTGGGTTAAAACAGATATGAAACGTTTCCCACGCATGCTTTTTAAAGACAAGAGAATTTCTACCACAATTTCCAATATTAATAGCAATTGTTTAAATGCCGATTTGAAGGCTTATAAAAAGTTAATGGAACGAATTGCTCAGGTTGATATGCATGGTACTGTGCTAATGATGCAAATTGAGAATGAGGTTGGTTTATTAGGAGGTACAAGGGATCTTTCACCTGAAGCTACCAAACTATTTGAACAACAAGTTCCGGGTGAATTGATTAAATACATTATCAATAATCTTAATAAATTAAAACCCAACATTTATGAGCCATATGTAAATAATGGTTCAAAAACCCAGGGTACATGGGAAGAGGTTTTTGGAAAATCGCCAAATACCGATGAAATATTTATGGCCTGGAATTACGCTAAATATGTCAATGAACTGGCAAAGGCAGGTAAAGCTATTTATAATCTACCAACATTTGTAAATGCCTGGGATGCCTCGGGAGGCAATTTAATCCCGGGTGTTTGGCCTAGTGGAGGGCCAAATTACCTTATGCTTGATATTTGGCAGGCTGGTGCTCCTGCTATTGATGTTCTTGCCAACGATAATTACTCAACAAAATTCGGATTATCGGCTGCAAATTTTGTACATAACAAAAATCCTTTGCTTGTACCTGAAGCCTGTGCGATCTGGATGAATGATACATTAAGTGCTGCTCCAAAAGCGTTTTTTTGTTTTGGACATTTCAAAGCAATGGGTTTTTCGCCATTTGGTATCGATCATCATACTTATCATAGTAACCATCCCATAAAGAAAGCTTATGAAGTACTTGATAATCTTAGGCCGCTAATTACCAAAGCCCAGGTTGAAGGTAGAATAAACGGTTTTATGGAAGGTGATAATGCATCGCCAGCGTCTTTTCAACTTGGAGACTTTATCTTTAAGCCTGGCTATGACTTGCAAAAGAATTCACTTATTAAAGGTTATGGGATGATAATTCAGATTTCTGAAGATGAATTTATTGTATCCGGAAATGCTTGTCATGTTGGGTATGAGTCTGGAGATTCCAACAAACCAAATTCTCAACTCCTTTCAGTTGAAGAAGGAAAGTTTGTTGATGGTAAATGGGTAAAAAAGAGGACAATCAATGGAGATGAGTTTGGAATAAAGCTACCACCAAATCCATATAATATAGCTTCAGATGTTTATCTTAACGATATCAGCATGCTTAAAATTAAACTTTTTAAATATTAAAAGGGATAAAGACTTTTAACTATTCTCTGCATGTATTAGATTTAGTGTTAATAAGATGAATATAAAACAAACGCACTCTAAGATGGGATATAACCTAATATACTGATATTGATATTGATAAACCTCCTGTCAAGGCTGTCATGCACATTTGCAGCTCTCTCAACGCCATCGCTTAACCCAAAGCTGCAAAAGAGCATGCCAACCGTTTGGCCTTGTTATGAGACAATGTTCTACCGAGACAGTTTTCTGGCATCAAGACAGTTTTAAAATTAACCCTACATATAACACGGATGGTATAGTTAAGTGCCTTCTGCAGCCCGGACACATTCGTAATCAGCTATTTACATCTATGCTCGAAAAGTCATCTCACTTATTAAACTTTGTGCACCCTGACTCATTCTGCTGCCGAGACAAAGTCAATAGGGCTGCAGGCCGACGCGCAGTTGGCAGCGTTTTTTGCTCTCCGTTTATATAATGCACCGTGACAAGTAAATGGCGTTTTCATTACCGGGACTCATACGTAATCGGCTTTTACCGTGACAAGACAACTTCGCACCACCTACCGGGACTGGCAAAAAACTCGCCAACCCTGACACAGACGGCACCTAACCATACCACCGAGCCGTTATGCTTAAGCCCCAGTGCGTTACGAGACCGAGACTGACTTGACCTCATTGGTTTTTGCTTCGTAACCTAGACAAATTTATCTTAGCATGACAAATCTTTTCCATCTATCAGGACTTGGTCCATCTAGAAAACTTCACCTAGGTCCGACAATTCTGTAGATCTACCCGGACTGGCAAAAACCTCTCGAACAACTATCCCAAGTTGTATTAAATCAGAGTAATCCGGTACAGTTTTTGATGCAAGATATTTGCGTACAAAAAGAATTTAATATAATTCTTCTATCATTGTTTGACTATTTGACAACCGTTAACACAAACCAAAATGAAAACAACTATTCTTTTAATGGTTTCGTTATTCCTTTTCAGCGGTTCAATATTTGGCCAAAAGGGCAAATTCAGTTTTTTAGACAGGAACATAAGTAAAGACCTCAATATTGCAAATCGCCTATCTAATTTTAGCCAGATTGATACCACTTTCAAGCTTATTCCAAATCAGGACTTATTTCACAAAAGAAATTCTCAAAGATTTGATTTGAATCCAGACATGATTATTCAACACCACTTGGGAATCAATCATTCCCAGAGTTATGCATATGCTGAAGAATATCCAGGATCATCAATCTATTACGCTAAAAGACCCTCATTACTTCAGATGCCAAATGAAAAGTTTTTCATTATAAAACCAGACACGATTGCAAAATATTATTTGATAATAAAAGATCCGCTTAGTCACATGATTATTAAATAAAAGCCTAAGCATAACTCGGACGGTTTAATAAAGTGCCTTCCGCCAACCCAGGACAGCTTTGTAACCAGTCCAAAAATCTATGCGAGTAATCTCTGTTTCGTTTATAAAATACTTTAGCACCCAGACAGTTTCGTCTCCCGGGACAGCATCTTTGGGTTGGCGAGCCGACGCTCTGGTGCCTTGTTTTTTGCTCGTCACCTAGACTATTTCATCATGACACGAAGCTTCACCGCCATCTATCGGGACTTGGTACCATCTAACAGTTTCACCGTGACCCTTGGCTTCGCAGCCATCTACTGGGACTGGCAAAAAACAAGTCACCGCGACGCAGACGGCACCTAATTAAACCGCCGGGCCGTTAGGCTGCAATGTAGTTTTATCGCCATCTGCCCGCTTGCACCAGGATTGTTTTGCGGCGCCAACCGGACAGCTTTTTTACTTCGGGACAGATTCGTAATTCGTGACAAATGAGTTTTTACTGGACTGGCCGCAAAAAGGCCAACGCTTCGCAAGCTCAATTTGAGTGACATGATAGTTTTGTTCCATTTCGATAGTTTAGTAATTAAGAACTCCTTTTACCCGGTTTGCCGCGACACTCAACAAATACATCCAAGCTTTCTGGTAAAGATTGTAACCCGACGCTTCGCAAACCTTATTATCGTAAACCATGACTGTTTCCGTTTATTAAAAAACACTGCAGCCAACTCGGACGGTTGGGTTTATTGCCTTCGGCAGCCAGACAAATCCGTAATGCATGACAAAGTCTATGAGAGTAAAATTTGATCCGCTTATTAAACCTTGTGCCACCTGGACAGATCCGTCCACCGGGACAAAGTCAATAGGCTGCCGGCTGACGCTCTGTTGTCTTTGTTTTTGCATCGCCACCTGGACATATTTATCATGACAAGATACTTATCGTCCATCTATCGGGACTTATGCAAAAACAAATCAACCCTGACACAGACGGCAACAAACTCAACCGCCGAGCCGTTATGGTTAATTCGCAGCAACAGTGGACATTAGACACTTACAAGAGAACTAACCATAACAGAAAAAGCAATGTCACCAAACCGAGACAACTCCTATTCGTCCATCTGGACTCTATCACCGAGACAACTACATCTGGACGAGAAACTTCCAATCCTTCTACCGGGAATTGTTATCTTGACAAATTTCATACCACGAGACAACTTCTTTATATTTACCAGGATTGAACAACTTAACAGATTTCTTATAAAGAGACAAACCCTTCCCGTCTACCTAGATCAATCAAGCACACGTTAGTGAATATTTTCAAGATGACTGTATAGCCCTTTTAGAAATTCAAGATTCCTAATTTGATACTTACGAATTTTACTAATTGCGAAGTAGGAAACAAATAATCCAATTAGAAAACCGATAGCTAGACCGTATATGGATTCCCCATTTTTCATTACTTCAAGAAACGGTCTGTATTCAAAATATACATGAATTGATAGATTTATCATCACTAAAAGGAGTGGTATTAAGACTATATAAAATTTGCTGTATTTTCCCAATAGCCATTTTGACAACAATTTGATTCTTCGTTCCAACCAATCTTTTAATGACAAGTTGTATTTATTATTTTGCAATTCATTAATCGATAATAAAGAAATAATTAAAGCTGTAAGTGTTATAAGGCAGAGTATAGAATTATTAATTAGATAGATAATATCACTTTGCCGATTAAGAGCCGTCAGGATCAGAAAAACAATCAAACCAACGCAAACAATAACATCTATACTAAAAATAAAGAGAAATTTATTAATTGTTTTCCTGGTTTTGATAGTAAGTAATTGATTTAGCTCCTCAGTTGTTTTTAGACTAATTTCAGAATCAATATTTTTCCAGATGTTTTGTAATTCATTAGTTTCCATGATTTAAATGATTTAAATTTTGTTTCAGTAATTCTTTAGCTCTATTAATTCGTACTCCAACGTTGGACTTCGAAATACCAATGATTTCGGCAATTTCTTCATAACTCTTTTCTTCAAGATATAAAAGCATGATTGGTTTGTCAATTTCATTAAGATTGTAAATCGCTTTCAGTAGCATCTGACTTGCTTCATTTAATGATAATTCTTCAATAATATCGATCTTATCAATGGATTCGGGGAGCTTTTCACGATACTCAATTCGCGATTCTTTCTTTATTTTCGAAATGGAAGTATTTATAGAAACAGCATAAATCCAGGAACCTATGCTATTTTTATTATGTAACCCCGGGAATGATTTCCATAGTTGATAAATGATTTCTTGAAAATTATCTTCTCTGTCTGATGTATTGCGGAAATAGATAATGTTGACTTTGTGCAAAATGCCTTGATAATTTGATAATATTTCCAGAAATTCCTCCTTCAATGATTTCATGTCTAATTTGTTTCTCATAAAGTACTACTTAGAGATGATTTATTACAAAAAAAATTAAAAATAGACAAAAGTAAAGACTAACTGACTGTATATTTGAGAGATAAAAAATCAGAACTAACCATAACTCGGACGGTTTAATTAATTGCCTTTTGCAACCCAGACTACTTCTCGATCAGCTCATAAAGTCTATAAGAGTAAATTCATTTCAACTTATTAAATTTTGTTGCACCCGGACAAATCCTGCTGACAAGACAGAGTCAATAGGGTTGCAAGCCGACGCACGAGTTGTCATGGTTTTTGCACGCCATCTGTACAGTTTTATCATGACGTGACAAATCCTGCCCGTTTATCGGGACCATGCCATCTGGACAACTTCATCTTGACGCCAAACCTTCGTCCGTCTATCGGGACTTTGCAAAAACGCATGCCAACCCTGACACGGACGGCAACTAATTAAACCGCCGGGCCGTTAGGCTGCAATGTAGTTTTATCCCCATCTGCCCGCTTGCACCAGGATTGTTTTGCGGCGCCAACCGGACAGTTTTTTTACTTCGGGACAGATTCGTATTTCAAGACAGTTAAGTTTTTACTGGACTGGCCGCAAAAAGGCCAACGCATCGCAAGCTTAATTTGAGTGACAAGATAGTTTTGTTCCATTTTAATAGTTCAGTAATTAAGAACTCCTTTTACCCGGTCTGCCGCGACACTCGCTTGCATATGATAATTCAGCGGTTTTGTATTTTTAAATTTACAAAACCGGCCCATGAGCATCATCTGCAAGCTAGGCAGACGCTTCGGCAAACCTTATTATCGTAAACCATGACTGCTTTACGGCTATTAAAAAACACTGCAGCCAACTCGGACGGTTGGGTTTATTGCCTTCG
>JBARBF010000154.1:0-3608 GCA_049792755.1 Bacteroidales bacterium
CCAGACCTGTCATGAAAGCAGCTTCCGATAAGGCACATTTCCAGTTGTTCTGATTGTCGGGGCTGCAGGTGAATTTGCTTTGTGCTGCGTATTCTCCGGCAAATATTTTGAAACTGTTGCGATCGTAGTTGTCATAGCGGGTTGCATTCTGAAAAAACCATTCGGGATTAGAATAATAATGTTCATCAACAATCTGGGCATTCATTTTTTTCAATTCTCCCGAAGCATAATCAAAGTCCTTTCCTGATGGAGAAGGTCCTGTCCCTGTAACAATTTTTACATCGGGATACTTTTCTTTAATAGCTTTTACAAAAACTGCATACCTCTCGATATACTGTGGACCCCACTGTTCATTGCCAACGCCAATAAATTTCAGGTTAAAGGGTGAAGGATGACCCATGCCACCACGAACGCTACCCCATTTGGAATCAGTAGTACCATTAGCGAACTCAATTAAATCAAGAGCATCCTGAATATAAGGATCAAGCTGATCCATAGGGACAACTTCAGCGGTATTGAACTGGCATGCCATGCCGCAGTTCAATATTGGCAAAGGTTCCGCGCCAATATCTTCAGCAAGCTGAAAATATTCAAAAAAACCCATACCGAACGATTGAAAATAGTCGGGAGTCAGGCGGTGGGCAAATTCAGTATTCCACCGGTTTACAATCAGATGACGATCCTCGGTTTTTCCCACACTGTTTTTCCATTGATAGCGGTTCGCCAGATCTCTTCCTTCGACAATACAACCACCCGGAAAACGAAGAAAACCGGGTTTCAAATCGGCAAGCAGCTGGATCAGATCGGCTCGCAGTCCACCGGGGCGATTTTTCCATGTATCATCAGGGAAAAGCGAGATGTTATCGATGTCGATGGATCCGCTTCCTTCGAACCATATATTCAGTTTTGCCTTGGATTCGAAAGCATCAGCCGGAAAACTTACAGAATATTTCTTCCAGTCTTTTGAATCCGGGACCAGGCCCGTTGCACCTATCACTTTCCCCTGAGAATTAATCAGTTCGATGCGCATTTTCAGAGTGCTGCCCTCCTGCAATCGCGACAGAACTGAGAAATGATATATCATTCCTTTTTTAATGCCCATTCCTCTGAAACCAGCATTTGACAAACCAAAGGAAGCTTCGCCCGGAGCGATTGTAATCCTTGCATAGCGAGGATTCTGAGGGTTTGTTTCACTCTGGTTTATAATTAAAACTCCGGTTGTAGTATCGGACTTAAGTATTTTCCATCCCATCAATGGTCTGGCAAATTCGAAAGAGCGGTTTTTCACCAGCTCGGCATATATACCTCCGTCAGCAGCAAAGTTTATATCCTCAAAGAATATACCCCACATGGTCGGTTGAATGGAGCATACAGGCTTATCAGCAGATACCGATATAATCTTTGGAACCTGTGATGTACAAATAATTCCTGAAGTAAAAAAAAGAAACAAATAGAAAATTTTCTTCATAACTAATAATCTTAATGTATCCTGTAAAGTCCGGCTCCATGACGATTGATAGTCCGGCTAAATGAGCCTGTGAAATTTCCAAGTTTCTCACCAGTCCATAGATCTTTAACAAAATGAGTTCCTTTTAAACCGATCTGTTCAAATTTTACCGTAATTGAAGCAGTATCATATGGCTGGGGCCCTGCAGGTTCTTCGAGGAATACCAGGAATTTTGCAGTGTTGTTCATCCTTAACTGAGATTCCGGATCCTGACCGGCCGAACCTCCAGCCGGAATTATATTCTGCAGACCGGCTTTTGCTTTGAACCTTGTAACTCCTTCCGGTAAATCGTATTCAATAATTGAAGTAGCATTCATGTTGATGCCATTTTTATAAATTTTGCCGTTAACTGTCAGTTTTTCTCCCCGGGTTGCCTGGTTAATTAAAGGTTCTCCCTGCCCTCCGGTAGTTTTAACCCATTTCAGGTCTGTTACATTAACGGAACCTTTGGGACCTGTTAGTTCAGGTTCTATCCAGTCACAATTATGCCTTGCAAAACCAATTACATCATCATAAGTTGCCACCAGGTATAATTTTTTTGCACCTCTGATGTCTATATCAATATCTATACTTTGTCCTCGGGTTTCAGGAGTTATCTGTTCACTCTTCCAGGTTGCCTTGCTTTCAACTACCGGTTGCTGATCGGAAGCATTAAACAATGCGAGGTACTTATCTCCAGTTTCAGGGTCATCAGCTGTCCATGCAATAAGGTCATTTTCTCTGAAAAGCTGTTTTCCGTTCGTACTCTTCTGATTAACCTCAAGAATATCTTTATTTGTGATCAGTGACAATGTAAAATCGTCATTACCCGGAAGATCGCCACCAAACATTAAAGGAGAACGGAAAATCGCAAAAAGTGATATTAAAGTATGTTGTTCATCTTTTGTAAATGCGGTCATCCTTGGCTCTCCGCGTTCAGCCCTTAACCCGATTTTTCCAAGAGGAAGCATATCTCCGTCGGGATAACAACCTGGCACACCAAGTCCGGCCCAGTTGTTAAGGATTCTGAACTGATTTTTCAATGCAGGCCAGTTATCCCAGAAATCGTTAGAAGTGCGCCACATATTTACATTCTTCTTAAGGAACTCTATTGCCTCAGGTCTGTCTCCCCCGGGCGAAATGCTTATAACTATGGGTCTTCCACAGTTATCTATAGCTTTTCTGACCATTTCAATTTCTGCTGTGCGACCTGAAAGATCATCAACCTTCACAAAATCAAGTCCCCATGATGCATATAGCTTAAATAATGAATCATAATATTCCTGCGCCCCTGGTTTACCGGCAACAATTGTATACATGTCTTTCAGCCAGAAACATTGACCTTCCGTTGTATAAATATCCTGAGCTTTTGCATTAGTGCCGAGTATTGGAGTATTATTCTTTACAGCCAAAACAGGAATACCTCGCATCATATGAATACCGAATTTCAGACCTTTATAATGGATATAGTCTGCAAGCGGCTTAAATCCGTTTCCGCTTGCAGCTGAAGGAAACCGGTTGACAGCAGGAAGAAAACGACCGTATTTATCCATATTATAAACGGGATCCTTTTCATTATATCCCCCTGATTTATCATTTTCCACATACCATCTTATATCAACTACAATATACTCCCATCCAAATTTTTTAAGATGGGCAGCCATATAATCGGCATTTGCTTTTACCTCATCTTCAACTACGGTAGGACCATAACAATCCCAGCTGTTCCATCCCATGGGAGGTGTGGGAGCCCATTTGTGAAATACCGGCTTAATCACATTTGAAATGTTCGTTTTCTTAGTCTGGCACTGTGTTAAATACAGCAGTGGCATTATGATCAGCGCAATCAGAACTCCCGTTTTGAAAAAAGGGCTGGAAACAGTCCTTGAAAGAAAGTTTTGCTTTGTACTCATAAAGAAGTGATATTTAATAAAATACTTTTCAAATCATTCAGATTAAAATTACTTACACGTGTACTTTCTCGTGTAAAAATAGAAATATTTTAATTAAAAAATCATTACTAAACGGAAAAATTGTAAAACTAGCAGGAGATTCTTCGCTTCACTACGTTTTGCTCAGAATGACAAACAATTATATCATTGGGGATGGGGTAGTTGGCGGC
>JBARBF010000155.1:0-2868 GCA_049792755.1 Bacteroidales bacterium
GGTCTGAATAAAACGGGTGGAAAATGTTTTTTTCTAGGAAGTTCTGATAAGGTTTTAAAATTAATTGTTCAGCGTATTAGCAAAGAATATCCTAAAATTAGAGTAAGTTCATATTCACCACCATATAAACCGGTTTTCACAGATGAAGAAAATGATCAGATGATTAATACCGTTAATTCTTTTTCTCCTGATGTGTTATTTGTTGGGATGACAGCCCCTAAACAAGAAAAATGGGCTGCTGCACATTTTGAAAAGTTAAATGCCAGGCATATCTGCAGCATCGGTGCAGTATTTGATTTCTATGCGCTTACCGTTAGGAGGGCTCCTGCATGGATGATACGACACGGGCTGGAATGGTTATATCGTCTAATCGTTGAACCACGGCGTATGTGGCGTCGATATATTGTTGGAAACCCTAAGTTTATTTGGTTTATTATTAAGGAAAAGTTTAAATCTTCAACAAACTAATATTTAAAAAATGGATAGTAATAGCAAAATCTACATTGCCGGTCATAACGGGATGGTAGGTTCGGCTTTATACAGATTACTTTGCAGCAAAGGATTTGATAATCTTTTGACTAAATCTTTGGAGGAACTCGACTTACGAAATCAAAGTGATGTAATGAAATTCTTCTCTGATGAACGGCCTGAATATGTGTTTCTGGCAGCAGCAAAAGTTGGTGGTATAAATGCAAATATGAACTTTCCAGCTGAGTTTCTCTATGATAACCTTCAGATTCAGAATAATGTAATTCACCAGTCTTATTTAAACGGTGTAAAAAAACTGATCTTTTTGGGGAGTTCCTGTATTTATCCTAAGGAATGCCCCCAGCCAATGAAGGAAACCTATTTGTTAGATGGTAAACTGGAACCGACAAATGAAGGTTATGCTATTGCAAAAATCGCAGGATTGAAAATGTGTGAATACTATAACCGTCAATATGGATTTGAAAGTGTAAGTGTAATGCCGTGTAACCTGTATGGGCCAAACGACAGTTTTGATTTACAGCATTCTCATGTACTTTCGGCTTTAGTGAAGCGCTTTTCAGATGCTGTGGAGGATAACCTTCCGGAATTGACTCTCTGGGGATCAGGTATTGCACGGCGTGAGTTTATGCATGTGGATGATGCGGCGGAAGCAATTATCTATCTTTTTGAAAATTATAATTCAAGTGAATTTCTTAATATAGGTTGGGGCGAAGATATTTCCATAAAAGAACTTGCTGAATTAATTGCAAATAAGACTGATTTCCATGGAGGTATTAAATGGGATAAAACAAAACCTGATGGCATGTTGAAAAAATGTCTCGATGTAAGCAGGATGAAATCGATGAACTTTAGTCCTGAAATTACATTAAGTCAGGGTGTTGATCAGATGATAAAAATATACAGACAGACGAAACTTAATAAAAACAGCAAGATATGATACCATTAATGAAAAATGCTTTTCTGCATGAGACTAATACAAAAAAAGCATTGGCAGAATTTATATTAAATGCCGACCGGTTAAGCATGGGGAATAAATGTTTTGAATTCGAAAGAGAATTTGCCACGAAACAAAAACGCGCTGATGCTGTATTATTTAATAGCGGTGGAAGTGCAAACCTGGCTATGCTTCAAGCGCTCAAAAATTTAGGCAGATTAAAAAACGACGATAATATTGGATTTTCTGCAATTACCTGGTCTACTAATACCATGCCGATAATACAGATGGGTATGAACCCTGTTGCAATAGATTGTGAACCGGTCACTTTGAACATAATGTCACATAATTTATTGGAACGCTTGAAGAAAATTAAACTCCATTCACTTTTTATTACTAATGCTTTAGGATTTACCGGCGATCTGGATGAGATCAGAAGGATCTGTGATGAAAATGAAATTATTTTGCTTGAAGACAACTGCGAATCATTAAGTACAGAACTTTATACCGGGAGAAGTGGGAATTTCGGTCTTGCTTCTACTTTCTCATTCTTCGTAGCTCATCATATGTCGACAATAGAAGGAGGTATGGTCTGTACGGACGACGAAGATTTAGCCGAGATGTTGAGAATTGTAAGAGCTAACGGATGGGACAGGAATCTTTCTGCCCGGCAACAGCTCAAATGGAGAAAAAACAATAAAGTTGACTCGGAGTTTGAGGCAAAATATACATTTTATGATTTAGGATTTAATTTCAGGCCCACTGAAATAACCGGATTTATAGGCCTCTACCAATTACAGTTTCTGGATGAAACAATAAAAACCCGGGAAAAAAATTATTTGCAGGTTGAGGAAATAATAAAAGAAAATGATGATTTGGTAGTATTAAAACATGATCATATCAAAGTACTCTCAACTTTTGCCATACCTGTACTCTGCAAAACATCGGAATTAAATAAGAAATATATCTCTCAGTTTTCAGGTGCAGGTATTGAAGTAAGACCAATGATAGCAGGGAATATTCAGCTTCAACCATTCTATAAAAAATACGTTAAAAACTTGTATAACTTACCCGGTGCAGATTATTTACATTCAAACAGTTTCTATTGCGGCAATTACCCTGAATTAACTGAAGCAGATTTAGAAACCATAGTCAGTTGCCTGCTAAAATACTAAGAATCAAATATTTATTTTCTAAGATTTTATAGAATACCTGAATAGATAATTATTAATTTATCCTGATGATAATCGATTTCAGGTACCCTTTTCATGAATGTAGTAGTTATTATATTTTTTATAAGGACTTTCCTTTAAATTAAGATCATTGAATACTACATCATAATTATTAATATTATGTAATTCAAGACTATCCAAAACATTACCAAAAACATCTTTACGAGTATAGTTATTTCTTGAAACGACCAGAATGTGAGAAGCATATTTCAT
>JBARBF010000156.1:0-25597 GCA_049792755.1 Bacteroidales bacterium
TGCTCAGGATTTCAGGAATGAAAAGTATATAAAAGCATGATGTAGCTGATCTTAAAATATTTAGCTTCTTGTTATTACTTTTACCTTTTACTTTTGACCTTAATTATGAAGATCTATACCCTTACAGTTGATGATGTTACAACTTCATTGTCGGGAGGCAGGAGAGTACCAAAACACTCAGCACGAGTAGAGGCGTATGGCTCTGTTGATGAACTTATTGCATGGATCGGACTTTTAAGGGATCACAACGAGAACAAAAAACGGAAAGAGCTTCTTATATATATTCAGAGCCAGCTTATGAAGTGTGCGGCAACACTGGCCTTCGATGACAAAAATACCAATAGCAAAAAGATTTTACCTGATCCTGAATGTATTTCGGTGATTGAAAATGAAATTGACATCATGGAAGAGACTCTTCCTACTTTGAATAATTTCATTCTACCCGGAGGGAATATCCTCGTATCATTTTGTCAAATAACCCGATGTGTCTGCCGCCGGGCCGAGAGGGCAATTTCAAGGTTAAACAAAACTGAGAAATCGCCTGAAATCGTGAACAAATTTCTTAACCGTCTTTCAGATTATTTATTTGTTTTATCCAGAAAAATTTCCTTAGAACTTGATATTGAAGAGATTAAGTGGCCAGTATGAGATGTTAAATAACTTAAAATATGGTGTTGTTTTTTAAATAAAATAATATATATATTTGCAAACTTTGTTTTAAGCTTTACTTTATCAGGAAAATATGTACTGGACACTTGAATTAGCATCAAAACTTGAGGATGCTCCATGGCCTGCCACTAAGGATGAGCTGATTGATTTCGCCATTAGGTCGGGTGCTCCTATGGAAGTTATTGAAAATCTGCAGGAAATTGAGGATGAAGGTGATATTTATGAAAGTATAGAAGATATCTGGCCTGATTACCCCAGTAAGGACGACTTCTTTTTTAACGAAGATGAATATTAAAAAAGAGGCTGATTCTCATAAAATCGGCCTCTTTTTCATTTATTGAAGATATCATTTTTCTTTTTAGGTCTCAGAATATTGTACCATTTATACCCATCGAGTCTTACCGGATCAGGTGGAAGAGGAGGATCAATAAATCCTTCTGGATTCTCATACTCAAAAATTTCAGATATTTTGCCTTTATCGAATCTCATCTCAATACTTGCACACTTAGATTGTTCCACACCTGCAACTGCATCTCCATCAAGAAGATAAAATAGTATTTCTCCGTTGCCCTTTATGTTTATCTTATACAATTCATTATTTTTGAAATAGCCGGTGAGAGACCGGCCTTTTACCTGGTCAAATCTTGTGGTATCTACCTGTTGCACAATAAAGGCATTATTATATAGTTCCAATCTGTCTGTCTGACGGTTTTTTGTAAAAACTGCCATTGAGTCGGAGGTCAGCTGGTTTTCTTCAGACCAGATCACAGGGACTGTATAGAGTCTTATAACTGAATCCTGAAAAGAATATGAAAGTGAATCACATTTTGACTGCAGATTTTTACTGAAAATACGGCAACCATGGTATGCTCTCATGAGCCTGTATTCTTTTCCGACGGTATCATATCTTGTAATTGATTTAATAGTATCGGCATGCAGGAACAATGAGTCTTGTTTTGAAATTTGAATGAATACTGCCCTGTTTGTAACAAAGAACTTTTCAGGTATTTTATAGTACCATGCATAATTGCCTTCCACAGCAATCTTATTCACGGTGTCTTCAATTATCACGTTTCTGAACGATTCACCATATCCGGTACTATCATTGAAAAACAGTGAATCCCCGTGTATGATTTGTTTTCTGTTGTCGATCATTGAGTTTTTCCAGACAGATGTAACTTTGTTTTTTGTGTCGTACCACCCTCTTTCACAATAGAGGTTTAAGCTATCGCCGATTAACTTGGAAGGGCCATAGAAATATGCAATTTCTGATACAGTATTGTAATTCATAGTATCTGCAGTCATCACATATTCGGGATTTACTATTTTTACACTATCCTTAAAATGAAACAGGTTTTCAGTTGCATAAAAAACACCAATAATGCTTGTAAGGGTATTCCTGGCATTAGTAATTCTTCCCCTGTTGGTGTACCTGGCAATTCTGGTATTTACATCATAATGTACAGAGTCGGTATATAGATGGGTATCCTTATCAACCAGCTCAACATTTGTTTTTATAAAAGCTAATCCGGTCTTCCCGTCATAGAAAAGGTATTCTCCATAAAGGTTCAGAGTGTCACCCTGTTTAATATGTATTTTGCTGTATGCAGTAACCTGATTTTTATCGGGATAATAAAGTGCGCTATCACACCACATTCTTATTTTGGTATCTTCCAGTCGTACATTACCGAGAAGATGGTGGACGTCCTTTCCTGTAAGGGGATCTCTTACAGATTCATCGACGTCAGCATTTTTCAGATCTATTCTCTTCCTGTTTGTTTGATTGCCGGATATATTCTGAGACTGAACCGACTGGACAAAAATCAGTATAATCGTGACACATAATAAATGTCTGATGGAAGTCTTATTGAAGAGTTGTTTCAAGAGATTTATTTCAGCCATCCTTTTTGTAAGAAATCACACGATTTGAATTCCTCGCTTATTTTAATATAAGTAATGCCAATCTTGTTTTTAACCCATTTATCAAATACATCTGCCCTTTCTTTTACAAGAGCCTCATCATACAAACTCTGATAATCATCTTTCAGGTTTGCTGAATGTGCAGGGAGTACATTATCAAGCTTAATTATTCTGAACACCTCGTTATTATTCTCATCAGTTGTTCTGAAAGGATCTGATATTTCCCCGACCTTCATCTCCCTGACTTTGACATACATTTCCGGGTTTAATTCCTCAAGAGTGAACCATGTGATACGGGAAGAAGGATTTGAACTTACCAGTTTTCCTCCATTTATCCTGCTGTCTTTGTGAGTGGAAAAACGTAATGCGGCTGTTTCAAACTTTATACTGTCTTTCCTGATAAGATTGGCTATGCTGTCGAGTCGGACCATTGCCTTTGCAGCCTGTACCGGTTTGACCTTCGGCCTTATCAGAATATGTCGGGTATTGACCAGATCGCCTTTACGGTCAATGAGCTGAATGATATGAAATCCATACTTGCTTTCTACAATTTTCGAGACTGTTCCCTTAGTGAGACTGAATGCGGCATCGGCATATGGCTTTTCAAGCTCTCCGCGAACACGAAATCCGATTTCACCACCGTTTTTTGCACTTTCGGGGTCCTCAGAGTACATAATAGCCAGAACATTAAAACTTTTGCCAGCAAGGATCTGACTTCTAATATCAAGCAATTTCTGACGGGCTTCAGCTTTATTATCCTCATTATCCGGGGGGTCGGACTGAATAACACTTATTGCATATTTAGCAGGAACAACCGGAAGGCTGTCTTTTGGTAGTGAATTATAGAACTTTTTCAAGGCAACAGGCGTGATTGTGATATTCTTTGAAATCTTGTTCTGAACTTCACCTACGACCTGTTGTTCCAGCAGGGTCTTCTTAATATCCCTTCTGATCTCAGGCATGCTCTTCTTAAAATATGTAACAAGAGCCTCTTCACTTCCTGCGGTCCTGATTGCATCGTTCATCCTCATGTTAAGGTCACCGTCAACTTGATCATCCGTAACAGTGATGCTATCTATCCTGGCCTGATCCATAAAGAGCTTTGAAACCAGCATCTGCTGGAATACCCTGCAGGTCAGTTGATCAATAGGAGTCTTATCTCCATTCCTTTTCAGATCAGTGATAGTATTCTCCAGGTCAGAAAGATAGATTACCTCATTCCCCACAACAGCCGCTACCGATTCGACAAGCGCCTGAGAATTAGCAATAAAAACTCCTGGCAGAAACAAGAACATCAGTGTCAGGTAAAATTTTAATTTTCTTTTCTTCATTATATTCTCTTTTTACAAATTATGAGGTAACCCGATTATTTATTTTAGAAATATCTTAAAACTATTTTCTTTAAGCGCATCATTATATATTCCATTCTCAAGTGATTGAATAAATTCGAATCTCCTGCTGTTCCAGATAATTCTCTTTATATCATCTTTAACATATTCAAACGGGGCCAGAGAAGATCTTAATCTGAAATCCCGTAATGATACCATATATATTGAAGAGGAATCACTTGTCTCGAAAAAGGTATTTCTTCTAAGGAAGTTTTCCTCATCTTCAATGTTTTGAGGCAGTTCAACTGAAAGTTTGTCCATAGATACCCATTCTTCGTTAAAATCATCGAACTTTTCAGCAAACTGATAACAATAACTTTCCAGTTGCTGAAAATCTTTATGTTCACTTGACCGTGCAAGTAATCTTATCTTATAAAGCTCAGGTGTTTCCACGGGTAATTTTATGAAAAGGGCTTTCACTATATTTGAAGTGAGAATAAAACTACTTTCGTTGGAAGAATAATAATTTTCAAGCTCTGCATCAGTCAATACTGTATCCAGTTTTTCAAGAATCATCTGGCGTTGGTACTGATAAATGATCAGATTTGACCTTGTTTCTTCAATTTGTTTAGTTATTTCGTCTTTCAAAGCAGGCGATAGGTTTTCTTCAGCTTTCTTTAACAGGAGTTGCCTCTTTGCCCATTTGTTTATGTAATTCTGAAACAAAGCAGCTGAATCAGCTTCATTTATCCCTTTCTGAACAAGCTTTGGAATTTCGTCGTAATACAGGTATACCCGACCTACTTCAGCAATAGCAATTCTTTTAGTCTGGTTGTGGCTATTTTTGCAACCCGATAATATGAAAATGCTGCACAATATGATAAATAATTTATTCATTTTTTAGATTCTTCTTCACTTCGTCGAGTACCGAATTATCAATCTTAACGCTATATTTTTTATTTAATTGTCTGATCCATTCACTCTCAAGGAACTCCTGGTATCCGGTCATCACTTCTACCTGAACTTTATCATATGCCAGAGGGGAGGGTTCCAGGACTTTTTTTATAAAGATTAATGACGGATACCCATTATATATTAATGATTGTGAACCACAGATCCAATCAATTTTATCAATTTCACGATTGTCGCCTTTAAACCAGGTATTCTTTTTTATGAATAGTACGGTATCTCTATTTGTGTTGAATTTTTTAAGAAGAAGATCGTCCAGATCAGGTTTATGAGCATACTTTTTAAAAGCAGCTGATAAAGATTTCTCTCCTTCAGAATTTTTAAGTGTGTAAATCTCTGCCTCAATTCCTCTTTGAGAAAGCCAGTTTTTTTTGTGCTCATTGTAATAACCGTGCAAACCCGAGGAATCATTACTTACCCTGTTCCAAACATTTTTACCTGAAATCTCAAAAAGAAGCATTCCGTCATGGAATTCATTCATGAGATACCTGAATTCGGGATATTTCGTTTCGAGGACGGAATTCTCATAACTTATTATATGATCAGATGATCTGGTTTCAATCAATCGGTCAATGAATACTGATGAATCTTTTGTAATAATCATAGATCCTCTCTTCTCAATATAGTCAGCAAATTCCTTGGTTGTAATATATTGATTTGCAAAAGAATATATATTCCCATCGGGGATTGCAGTTCTGTCGTATTTTTTGAGTCCCTGAATTATAAGTGTATCGGTATGACTGATAAACCAGCTGTAGGCATCAGGGTTAATCTGGAAATGGTACTCTTTTTTTAATTTCTCGACAAATGATTTTTTGCTTATAGAGTTAAGATATGATTGATTGATTTTGCTTTCAAGAAATGATTTTGATTCTTCAAATGTACCGGGAGTTTTTTTATCTAACAGTTTGATAATATGCCATCCGTAAAGTGTACGAACTGGTTTTGTATACTTTCCCGTATCTGTTATGGCAAAAGCTGCCTCAGAAAAATCACTTATAATTTCACCAGTTCCAAACCAATTAAGTTCACCACCTTTTAATGCTGATTCTTTATGATCTGAGTACTTTTTTGCAAGTTCAGTAAAGGAAGCTCCATCCAGCAACATTTTATAAATGTTGTTTATTTCCTCTTCCGCCTTTTTACTTTCATTTTCATCTGTTCCAGGTGGGACAGCTTTCATTATGTGAGCCACTTTTATCCTGCCTTGTGATGGCCGTTTATCTGTTACTTTAATGAGATGATATCCGTATGGTGTTCTTACGGGCAATGAGACAATGCCTTTTTTCAATGTAAAAGCAGCGTCTTCAAACGGCATTATCATCTGGAAGACTGAAAAATAGCCAAGATTTCCACCATTTATCTTCACTGATTTATCATCAGAAGTTCCTCTGGCAACACTTTCGAAAGGTTCTCCTTTTAAGATTCTTTCCCTTATATTGATAGCTTTTTGCCATGCTTTCAGTGTATCTTCAGGAGAAGCCTCATGAGGCACAGAGACAAGGATATGCCATGCATTTATTTCAGTTAATGATCGCTGGTATGCCTTCTCAAGGAGTTTCTCTTTTATCTGAGAATCGGTAAGATAATTCTGTGCAAGCTGGTTCCGGTAGCCATTCAGTTCATTCCTGAATGATCTGGTTGTATCATAGCATTCTCCAAGAGCATCAGCGACTTTAAGTTTAAAAACTATGAATTGTTGAAGATAGGTGTCTATATCCAATGTTTTTCCCGGCTCAATACTCTTTTTATACATTCTGATAAACTCACCTGCCTGAATCTTGTTTCCCGCTACGGTCATCAGTATTTTATTATTCAAATCCTGGGCCCTGCAAACAAACGGGAACAGAATTAGAATAATGATTAAATTATATGATCTGATCTTCATCAGGATTTTCTGGTACCGGTTATTCAAAAGATTTTCTACTGTAATTAGGTGCTTCCCTTGTTATTGAAACATCATGAGGGTGACTTTCTATAATGCCTGAATGAGTGATCCTAACAAATTTGCCATCTTTTTTTAGAAGGGTTATATTTCTGGCTCCAAGGTATCCCATACCAGCCCTTAAACCTCCTGTCATCTGGTAGATTACTTCTGCCAGTGTTCCTTTATATGGAACTCTTGCCTCTATTCCTTCAGGAACCAGTTTCCTTATATCATCCTCAATATCCTGAAAATAACGGTCTTTTGAACCTTGCTGCATCGCTTCAATAGATCCCATACCTCTATAAGCTTTGAACTTGCGGCCATTATAAATTATTGTGTCGCCGGGTGACTCTTCAACTCCGGCAAATAGTGATCCTGCCATAATTGAATCGGCGCCGGCAGCAATTGCTTTAATTATATCACCTGAATACCTTATCCCACCATCAGCTATTACCGGTATTCCTGAACCTTCAATTGCCTTTGCAACATTATATATAGCAGATAGTTGTGGTACTCCGACGCCGGCAATTATTCTGGTTGTACATATTGATCCTGGTCCTATCCCCACTTTTACCGCATCAGCTCCTTCATCCACAAGCTTTTTAGCAGCTTCTCCCGTACCGATATTACCTGCAATTACCTCAACATCAGGGAAGTTTCTTTTTATTTCCTTCAGAATATTAATAACACTTTTTGTATGGGCATGCGCAGTATCAATAACTACTGCATCGACACTTGCATTTA
This sequence comes from Bacteroidales bacterium, assembly GCA_049792755.1. GTDB lineage: Bacteria > Bacteroidota > Bacteroidia > Bacteroidales > VadinHA17 > LD21. The sequence goes on from JBARBF010000156.1 coordinate 7,558, forward strand.
TAAGAGCTTCAACTCTTTGCAGAGTATCTGAAGCTATACCTACTGCACCGGCCACTCTGAGTCTTCCTTTGTCATCCTTACACGAATTCGGACGATCTTTGGTTTTTGTAATGTCTTTATATGTGATCAGACCTATCAGTTTACCTTCATCATCAATCATCGGAAGCTTTTCAATCTTATGCTTTTGAAGTATCCTGGCTGCGGCTTCCAGATTGGTCTGATGATTTGTTGTTATCAGGCTCGTCGTCATAACTTCTGTTATTTTACGGGCTCTGTTGTTTTCAAACCTCAGATCTCTGTTTGTGACGATCCCTTTCAGTATACCATCTTTATCAACAACCGGTATACCACCTATTTTATATTCACTCATCAAATTCATGGCTTCAGCCACCGTGGCGTCGAGGTTAATAGTTATCGGATCAAAAATCATCACATTTTCTGCCCTTTTGACACGCTTTACCTGTGCAGCCTGTTTTTCGATAGACATATTCTTGTGGATGACACCAATCCCTCCTTCCCGTGCGATGGCAATTGCAAGTTCATCTTCAGTAACTGTATCCATTGCGGCAGAGACAACAGGTGTATTGATACTTATGTTTCTCGTGAACATGGAGCTGAGATCCACCTCCCGTGGAAGAACCTCGGAATAAGCCGGAACAAGAAGGACATCATCGAAGGTTAATCCTTCATATAGTATCTTATCCTTTAAAAATGACATCAGATGAGATTTTAAGTTTTAATGGCGCAAATTACGAAAAAAAACTGATCTGTTAAATCCTTTCATATTTAAACTATACGAAATCCATTAACCGCAAAGAACACAAAGAATATACAAAGAACACAAAGTTAAATCAATAGTAAATTGCTCTTTGTGAACTTGGGATTTATTCCGAGTACTCTGGATTGTGGCCTTTGTTGTAAAAAAGGGATTGTTAAGTTTCAACCTATAACTTTAATTAAATAACAGTTTGTACATTTGTATTAAGTGCAAAAGGGAATGAATATTGAATCGTACAGACAGATTTTAACGAAATACTGGGGATTTACATCCTTTAAACCTTTGCAGGAAGATATTATAAAATCTGTTGCTGAGGGAAGAGACACTCTTGGACTTATGCCAACGGGTGGAGGGAAATCCATAACTTTTCAGGTACCAGCACTTGCCCGGGAGGGTATCTGCCTGGTTATAACTCCGTTAATTGCCTTGATGAAAGATCAGGTAAATCGGCTTAATGATCTGGAAATAAAGTCTATTGCGATATATTCGGGAATGTCGGTTGAAGAGATCGATAATGCTCTGGAAAACTGCATTTTTGGAGATTATAAGTTCCTGTATATTTCTCCTGAAAGGATCTCGACCAGGGTTTTTCAGGCAAAAGTATCCAGACTTAACCTGACTCTGGTAGCTATAGACGAAGCACATTGTATTTCACAATGGGGATATGATTTCAGACCATCATATCTGAAAATCGCATCACTGCGAGATCATATTTCCATAAATGTTCCGTTCCTCGCGCTTACGGCCTCAGCTACACCGCAGGTAATTGATGATATCATGATGAAGCTGGCTTTCAAGGAGAAGAATGTACTCAGAACCAGTTTCGACAGGAAGAATATTTCCTACCTGGTAAGAAAAGTTGAAGATAAAGGAACCTATCTTGTTAAAACTCTGCAAAAGACAAAAGGAAGCGGTATAGTATATGTCAGAAGCAGAAAAAGATGCAAGGAAGTGGCAGAACTTCTGGTTGCGAATGGTATCAGTGCTGATTTCTACCATGCAGGATTAACGGATGATCTCCGCGACAAAAAACAAACTTCGTGGACAATAGGAGAGACAAGGGTTATTGTTGCTACCAATGCATTCGGGATGGGCATTGACAAAGCTGAAGTAAGGTTTGTAATTCACTGGGATCTACCTGATTGTATAGAAAGTTATTTTCAGGAGAGTGGGAGGGCAGGACGCGATGGTAAACCTTCCTTCGCGGTTCTTTTATATTCACCGGCCGATAAAGCGCGACTTACTGATACTATAAGAAAGAAATATCCTGCGATCGATAAAATCAAAGACATTTATGAGGCACTGTGCAATTATCTTCAAGTGCCTCTTGGCTCGGGAAAAAACAATGTTTTTGACTTCAATTTATATGATTTTGTAGCAAAATACAGGTTGCCTGTAATTGAGACTTATAATAGTCTTCAATTCCTCCAGAGAGAAGGTTATATGGAATTCACTGAAGAAATAAATAATCCTTCAAGAGTACATTTTATTGTAAGCCGTGATGATCTGTACAAATTCCAGGTAGCAAACGAATCATTTGACGGATTTATTAAACTTCTTCTCAGATCGTATACAGGCATGTTCAGCGAATTTGTTCCAGTTAATGAAGAGGCTCTTTCCCGCAAATCAGGTGCTACACGCGACACTATCTACCAATATCTGGTAAAATTATCATCATTAAATATAATCCGTTATATTCCAGGTAAAAAGACTGCCCTGGTAATCTTTACCGAAGAGAGGTTGGTTCGAAAAGCATTATTGATTTCACCCGACAATTATCTTCATGTAAAGGAAAAATATGAGATTCGTCTGAAAAAAATGATAGAATATGCAGATTCGGACAGTCATTGCAGGTCGGTTTATCTTCTGGATTATTTTGGTGAAGAATCAGACCGTTGTGGAATCTGCGATGTTTGCCGTGAAAGGAATGAGCTAGAGCTGAGCAAGTACGAATTTGATATTATTCTCGAAGAAATAAAAAGTATTCTGAGCGAAAAGAATCCCGACGCCGAAGAACTTGTAAAGCAGATCGATTATCCTGAAGAGAGAGTCATTAAAGTGATACGTTGGCTTCTCGATCACAATAAAATACTTCCCGATAAAGACCATAAACTTACCTGGAAATCTTAAGTTATGAACTTTTGTTCGGGCTACTTGCCCTGTCAACAAGATATACAATCGATTTATACGATATTCCTGAATGAAGGCTCAATCCAATCTCACAGGTGCGACTTGTTGAATATCCGTTTTTTACTTTTCCTTCCAGCTGACTTTTTAAATCTGCTAAACCATGCTTATTGAGTTCAGGGTAGGTAAAACCACGATCGCCTGCAAATCCGCAGCAATTGGTTTCCGGTATTATGACCTCTTTAGCGCATAATCTTGCCAGCTCTGCCATTTTTCCATCCAATTCCATTTTTTTCATACTGCAAACAGGAAATATTGTAATGACTTCATCCAGAGGCGTTATCGACAGATAGGGCAGGAGCTTGTCTGTTATAAATTCAACGGGTTCGTAAAGTTTCAGGTACGGTTTCATATTTTCCTTCATGGTATAGAGACATGGACTCATATCGCAAAGGATAGGATATTCGCCATTTTTGCTTGCCTTCAGAAGCGCTCTTTCCAGTTCATCCAATTTTTTTTCTCCGGCTTTTCTATAACCCTTGCTTAAGAAAGCCATACCGCAACACAGATTGTTCAGGTTTTCAGGATAAATAACTTCATAACCTCCTTTATGCAACAGCTGGACTATTTTTTCAGTGAGCTGTTTTTCCTTGATATGGTCTCTTGAAACGCCCATTGATCGATTAATACATGATGGGAAATATACAACTTTCCTAATTCTGGACGAAAAAGCACCAATATTTGTTTTTATGGCTATTGCGCCTACTGGCATAAATTGATTCCATTGAGGGATTCTGCCCCCTGATATCTTTCGCAAACTTCCTGAAATAGCTTGCAAGACGTTGGTTCCCAGAATATCATGAAAAAAACCGACCATTGAAAGCGCTATTCTTGCTGCAGAAGTTATCAGGCTAAAATGGTTGGCAATCCAGATCGAACTTCTCTGGTGAGAAGCAACTTTTTCAGCACGGAGGTTTTTTATAAGCTTACCGGTGTCAATATTAACCGGGCATTTTAAGGCACACAACCCGTCAACAGCACAAGTTTCATCTCCGGGATACGAAAATGATTTTACCAGAGATGCAACAAGGTGCGGCGCATGTCCGCTTTTTGAAAGCGATACTATTTCCCTGTGGATCACAATTCGTTGTCTTGGTGTAAGAGTCAGACCGGCAGAGACACATGATGGTTCACAAAAACCGCATTCAGTACACTTATCAATAACCTCGCTGGCAACCGGAAGCGGCTTCAGGTCTTTTAGATGAACATTTTTATCGGAATTCAGTATTACACCTGGATTAAGGATATTTAAAGGATCAAATATCTTTTTGATTTCCTTCATAAGTTCATAAGCATTCTTCCCCCATTCCATCTCAACAAATGGCGCCATATTACGACCTGTTCCATGTTCCGCCTTAAGTGATCCGTCGTATTTTTGAACGACCAGATCGGACACTTCAGACATAAGTTTTGAATACCGCTGGATCTCTTCTGGTGCGCTAAAATCCTGTGTGAAAACAAAATGCAGATTTCCTTCGAGTGCATGTCCAAAGATTACAGCTTCAGTATACCTGAATTTTTTTAAAAGATTTTGAAGATCAATTGTGGCTTCAGCTAAAGATTCTACAGGAAAAGCAACATCTTCGATTATGACTGTGGTACCCGCTTTTCTCATAGCACCTACAGATGGGAAGAGTCCTTTCCTTATTTTCCACAGGAGTTCGTACTCTGAAGGAATATCTGTAAATGTGACAGCCATTTCTACGGGAATGCTTTTAATGGCATTTTTTATTATTTCAATATTTCTGTTTATTTCGGCCTTATTTCCACTTACGGTTTCAACCAGCAGAGCGCAAACCTTTTCATTAAGTGATTTCAGGAATTCGGGCATTCCTTTTTCATTTTCAACCGATCTTAGTCCCGCACGATCGATCAGTTCGACGGCTGAAACCGATGTGGATTTCAGTACTGAAACAGCCTGGCATGCCTTCTCAATGTCGGGGAAAATCATAAGGGAGCTCGCTTTGAATGGATGTTCGACGACAGTTTTTAAATTGATCTCAGAAATAAACCCCAATGTACCTTCCGAACCGATCATAAGATGTTCAATGATATCGAACGGATCGGTATAATCAATAAGAGCGTTAAGGCTGTAACCGGTAGTATTTTTCATTTTATACTTCCTACTGATCTTTTCAGCCAACGGCACGTTTTCTTTTGCCGATTTTGCCAGGATTTCTATATCTGAAATAAGCTTAGAATGCGATTCAGTGAACGGTTGCCTGCTTGACAAGTCTCTCGTATCAAGGATTGTTCCATCTGCCATTACGATCCTCATTCCGGCAACAGTTTTATATGAATTCTCGGCAGTACCGCAACACATTCCGCTAGCATTATTGGCTGCAATACCTCCAACCATCGCTGCATTTATCGAAGCAGGATCAGGACCAATCTTTCGTCCGAGAGGGGCTAGAATTGTATTGACTTGTCCGCCTGTTAATCCGGGCTGAAGTCTGATCACTGAGCCGTTTTCATTTATGTGAAAGTTATTCCAGCTGGTTCCGGCAATAATTAAAACGGAGTCTGTAATTGCCTGTCCTGAAAGACTGGTGCCGGCTGCACGGAATGTTACCGGTATTGAAAGTCCTGAACTCTCTTTTAATACCAGGGAAACTTCATTTTCATCCTTGGCTTTAATCACAAGCCTGGGGATCAGCCTGTAGAAGCTTGCATCGGTTCCGTATGCCAGAGTATGGAGATGATCAAAAAAGATCCTGTTCTTATCAATTGTAAGGATTAGTATATCGTAAAGGATTTTATATTTTCCGGTTAACATTTATAAGAAATCGTTTTAATCTACACCTTTAAGAAGGATCGTGTCGCATTTAGAGGCATTCAACCTGTATTTTAGAATATTTTGATATTCTTCCGAGTAATACCAGTCCTCAAAATCTTTTTTGTTACTGAATTTAATTAATACCGATTTGGTGTAGTTCCATTCACCTTCCAGTAAAGTGGGGTTCTCATCAATAGCAAGATACTCTCCTTTATATTTGGAGAATATATCATCAAATTTATCAAGATATTTCTCATATTCCTTAAAATTATGAATCTTGATCTGGGCAACAAAGTAATTAATCATAATAAGCGATATTAGTATATAATGTGTTGATAATTAAAGGAAACAAAGACTTCAAGAGTTTGCTGCCATACCAGTTATTCAGTTGGGTAAAGTTGATGTCAGCACATATTTCACATTAACTGTTAATTAAGTTTGTCGATCATTTCTCCTGTCACTTTATCAGGTGATCCACAATCAAAAGGAGGTTTCGGATCATACTCAATTGCAAGCTGAATTATTTTGGCGATTTGGTCTCCGGCAATTTTACTTACCAGGTACAGTGCCATATCTATTCCAGCCGAAACTCCTGCCGATGTAATAATTTTTCCGTCCTGAACATATCTTTCATCCCTGACATTAACGTTAAAACTCCGCAACTGCTCTTTTCTTTTCCAATGTGTTGTACAATTCTTCCCATCCAGTAATCCGGCCTGTGCCAAAAGCAAAGAACCTGAACAAACCGAAACGGTCCACTTTGTTGTCATATCTGTCTTTCGAATCCAATTGAGCACTTTTGTGTTTTTTAACAGATTATCGATTCCGAAGCCACCCGGGATTAATAATAAGTCAGCTTCAGAAATCTCATCAATAGATTTGTCAGCTGAGATCTTTAAACCATATTGGTCCTCGTACTCCTTTTTTTCAGGACCTACAAGATAAACTTTAGAGTTAGGAAGCTTATTTAGTACTTCATAGGGCCCTATAATATCCAGCGCTGTATAATTATCAAAAAGAAGAATTAATATTTTCATATTCTATATTTTGAAATGTTCTCGATAGGTAACGGGAATAATCAATTTGATATTACCTGGAAGGTTCGTAGTACAATAATACATTTCCTGATTTGAATGACCTTATATTTATTAATCTAAGATTTAATCTTCCATTTGAAGGTTTGAATAAAACATTACCCTGACCTAGTATAATTGGATTTATCATAATCCGGAATTCGTCAATCAGGTCTAAATCTATTAAAGCAGAAGCAAGATTGGCGCTTCCAAAAATAAACACGTCATGGTCACTTTGTTGTTTCAGGTTTTTGCATTCATGCTCAATATTTTTTTTAATCAATCTGGTGTTATTCCAATCTGTTTTGTCAAGTGTTTTTGAAAACACAATCTTTTGTATTGCGTTCATTTTCTCCGCAACAATTGGGTCATCTGACTGAGCAACAGCTGTAGGCCAGTAACCTGCCATAAGCTCATACGTCAGCCGTCCAAAAATAAGGGCCGAGGCGTTGCTCAGCTGTTCAACGGCGAAAGTATTAAATTCATTATCCACATTGTGCCAATCAATCTCTTTATCCGGTCCTTCAAAGAACCCGTCAATAGTCATCATATTGAAAAGAATTATTTTACCCATATTCCTTCTGTATTATATGTCAATGGTTTATAATTGTTTACGATATAATATACTATCAATATCAGTTATTCAGTGTTTCTTTGATTAACTGTTCTATCGATTGATTTTACTTTTTATTCCGGTTTCGCCCAGAATATTTCAGGATTGTTAGTACACTTGGGTTTGTTCACTTTTGTTCTTGGAATTATGCCTTTATACTCAACAGGCAACAAAAGGTTGCTCAGGCTTTCACCACCACCGGATACATAACATTGAATAGCATAAAGATTTTTTGCCATATAATCACAGAGATATTCATTTTTTGTTCTGGAGAAGGCATGATTCAAATTTGCTTCAGGATTAAGAATCAGAGGTTTGTTATTTACTAATCGTTCTCTTACCTCTGTAATACTCAGCAGTTCTCCTTTTTCATTCATTACATAAGCATCATTAGTCGGATCAATCCATAACCATTTTTTCATTGTTTCAGAGTATACTGAATTTATTGAATGGCAGTCAAAGTCAGTTGAATCTTTTGGCAGACATACTACACGTCGGGATTTAAAACCAAGTGCCAGATAACAATCATTAAGAACTTCAGCCATGCCACCGCAATGTAAAGTCTTATGATCCTGAATACAAACAGTCATCAGGTTGAAGAGGGAAGAACAGTCTGGAATTTCCCTGCTGCCATCATATTGAAATGTATTATGTACCCAGTGCATCATATTTAATATCCGGGAGAGCTCATTTCCTTTGCCTGTTATTGAATCTAGTTTAAATTCCTTTCTTAACACAACCAAGTCGGTGTCATTCACTGATTTATAAGTAAATTTTGTTATTTCTCTGTTGTCGTTGAAATTGTATTTTGAAGCCTTTTTTAAAATATCCAGATAACCGGAAACATATTTATTATGCTCATATTTTATTTGAGTATAGGCAGAATCTTTGCCGTTAAGTAAAATGATGAAATTATATTTTTTATTTGGTTTTATCCTGAAAGAAATTGAATCAATATCTGTGTAAAATGTCACTATTTTCCTTTTTGAAGAAGTTGTATATACGTCAGGTTTTAAATCAGGCGTAATGTTCCAGTCACCTTTTTTGAAATTATCTCCATCACGTATGTCCACTTTCTTTGAAGTTGCTTTAATGACTGGCAAATTTTCTTGCGCTAAAAGTATATTGACTAACAGAGTAAGAGCAGGTATGAAGATCAACTTAGGTATCATAATTTTTTTTTATATGGTTATAGTTTATGCAAATGCCCTTTAGGTCTTATCAGGCTAATTATGTTATCGTACTCTTACAGACAATTATAAAATACTGATACGCGGCCAGCATATACAATAAATTATCTTAAAGTTAGAAAATATAAATGAATTGGGTCTCTAAATACAAACAATGTGCAGGTTTTGATTAAAACCCCAAAGTATAAAGTATTCTGTGACCAGATGAACCCGCTGCAAAATATTAACTGTTTCTTTAACCTCTCATTTTTTATTACTTTTGAGGTCAGGCAAAATTAAATATGATTATTACAATGGAAACCAATTCAAATCCGGTGTATTCAAGAAATGTTGTTGAATTTGTTGCCATAGCCAATGAATTCTGCAAATATGCAGAACACGCCTCGGAACTGAAGGGTAATGAGCTTCTGAAGATCCTGCAGCGTATTTTACCTCTTTTGTACCTTAAGGCTTCTCTTTTGCCACAGCTGGAACCTTTTTTTGAAGATGGCAATGAAAAATTTGTAACGGAAGCTGACTGGACCATCATTAATGATATTCTTAAAGAAAAATTTGGAACTGCAAACGATTATCTCGAGGTATTCGATGAAAAAATAAATGATTCAGAAGAGCCCGTAGTAGCGGGTATTTCAGAAAATATGGCAGATATTTACCAGGATATGAAGGATTTTCTCCTGCTTTACCAGACAGGTACGGAAGAAGTGATGAATGATGCAGTTTGGGAATGCAGAATGAACTTTGAAAACTTCTGGGGTCAGAAACTCGTTAATTCGATGAGGGCAATTCATAAGTTTATCTATTCCGGAGAGGAAATCGGTAAAGTTGAAAGCAAGGATAATGCAAATGATGAAAACAGAAATACTGATGACTGGTTTATTACAAGAAGACAAAAAGATTTAAGAGGAGAGGTTGAATAATATGTATAAGGAGAATATTACAGTTGAGGAACTGGCGGAACATGATCTTTCATGGTTTAAAGGTGAAATAGTTTTAATAGATAATCTTAAAACATTTTATGAAGTCTTTCCCAGGCTTCAGGGATCAAACCTGCTTGGTTTTGATACAGAGACGAGGCCCACATTCAAAAAAGGAAGAAAAAACGAAGTCTCGCTTATCCAGCTTTCAACCGGAGAGCTGGCATGTCTTTTCCGGATCAACAGAATTGGCATTCCTGATGAACTAGCGGATCTGTTGTCTGATCCTTCTGTTATAAAAGCAGGTGTAGCAGTACATGATGATATAAAATTCTTAAAAGGGATCAGGAAGTTTGTCCCCGAAGGTTTCATTGATCTGCAAGACTTTGTTAAAGACTATGGCATCCAAAGCTCAGGGTTAAAAAAACTGGCTGCAATAGTTCTGGGGTTCAGAATATCAAAGCGTCAGCAGGTAACAGACTGGGAGGCTAAACAACTTTCAGAAGCACAGCAGATATACGCCGCGACTGATGCATGGGTTTGTCATCAGATATATAAGAAGCTTATTAATGGACAAACCAATTAATGCAAGAACGAATAAAAATAGTCCTCAAATCCGGCAAAGAACAATCACTTCGCCGTTTTCATCCCTGGGTATTTTCAGGTGCAATAAAGAAGATGTATGGAAATCCCATTGAAGGAGACCTTGTGGACGTGTATGATAATAAAGATACTTTCCTGGCAGTAGGGCATTATGCACCGAGTTCAATTGCTGTACGGGTTCTCTCTTTTGAGCACGTGACACCCGATATCAGCTTCTTCAAAGAGAAGATAAAACGCGCGGTCACTTATCGGAAATCAATTGGGATCATTGGCAATCCATTGATAAATGTTTATCGTCTGATTCATGGTGAAGGAGATGGTTTGCCGGGACTTATCATCGACTTTTATAATGGAGTTGCTGTAATACAGATTCACTCGGTTGGATTTTACAGGATCAGAAAAGAGATTGTTGCTATACTGGTTGAAGTTATGGAAGATAAGATAGTTGCAGTATATGATAAAAGTGAAGGGACAATTCCACACATGTCAGAAACCACAGGAGTAAATGAGTTTCTATATGGAAAATCCGAACCTGTTATTGTTACAGAAAACGGGTACAAATTTAAAATAGACTGGACAACTGGTCAGAAAACCGGATTTTTCATTGATCAGAGGGAAAACCGCAAACTGCTTGAAGAATATACTGAAGGTAAAACTGTTTTGAACATGTTTGGATACACCGGAGGTTTCTCAGTTTATGCAATGAAAAATGCAGCTTTAGTCCATACAGTTGACAGTTCCTTTCCTGCAATCGAACTTGCAAATGAAAACATTAAACTCAATTATGGAGAGGATGAACGGCATAAATCATTTCAGGTTGATGCATCTGATTATCTGAATCATATAAAGAATCAATATGATTTAATCATACTCGATCCTCCTGCGTTTGCGAAGCATAATAACGTCCTGGCAAATGCTTTGCAGGGATACAAAAGACTGAATATAAAGGCAATCGAGCAGATTAACCCGGGCGGTATAATTTTTACTTTCTCATGTTCGCAGGTTGTAACAAAAGAAAATTTCAGAAAATCGGTCTTTGCTGCAGCTGCTAATACCGGCCGTAACGTCAGAATATTACATCAGTTAAGTCAGCCACCTGATCATCCTGTAAATATTTATCATCCTGAGAGTGAGTATCTGAAAGGTCTGGTTATTTATGTTGAATAATAAACTGGGGACAAAAGAACAATGGCAACAAACAAGAATATTGAAATTGTGGCGAGAAAGCTTGGACTTCATGACTGGCAGGTGGAGAACACTATCAGGTTAATGGATGGAGGGGCTACAATTCCATTTATAAGCAGATATCGCAAAGAGATGACCGGAAGTCTTGATGAAGTGCAGCTGATGCATATCAAAGACGAATATGACAGGCTAAAGGAGCTGGATGCCAGGAAAGAAGCTGTCGTTAAGTCAATTGAGGAACAGGAAAAGATGACACCTGAACTCAGGCAGAAAATTGATTCTGCAATGACAATGTCAGAACTTGAAGATGTTTATTTACCCTACAGGCCTAAGCGACGTACACGTGCAACTATTGCCAGGGAAAAAGGACTTGAACCCCTGGCAGTTCTTATTATGGAGCAAAAGGAGAATGATCCGGCACTGAAAGCTGAAGGTTTTTTAAATGACGACGTGACAACTGTTGAAGATGCTCTTGCAGGCGCTTCTGATATTATAGCAGAATGGGTAAATGAGGATGAAAAAGCAAGGAGACAGCTCAGGTATCTTTTCGAAAAAGAGGCTGTTATGACTTCTAAGGTTGTAAAGGGAAAGGAGGCTGAAGGAATAAAATACACCGATTATTATGACTGGTCAGAGCCTCTTAAAAAATGTCCTTCTCACAGGCTTCTTGCCATGAGAAGGGGTGAAGATGAAGGTTACCTGCGGTTGTCCGTGGAACCTGATGAAAATCATGCTCTCAGTTTGCTGGATTCGATTTTTATAAACGGAAGGAATGCCTCATCTGATATTGTCATGGATGCCGTGAAGGACAGCTGGAAGAGGCTGCTTTTAGCTTCCATGGAAACCGAATTCAGGAATATTTCAAAGGAAAAAGCAGATATCGAGGCAATTACGGTTTTTGCGGATAATCTTCGTCAGTTGCTTCTCGGATCACCTCTTGGAGAAAAAAATGTTCTAGCTATTGATCCTGGTTTCAGGACTGGTTGTAAGGTTGTCTGCCTTGACAGACAGGGCAATTTTATTCACAATGAGACAATCTATCCTCATCCTCCACAGAATGAAACTGCCATGTCAATAAAAAAGATTTTATCACTTGTCAATGCCTATAAGATAGAAGCGATTGCTATAGGAAATGGGACTGCGAGCAGGGAAACGGAAGACTTTATAAAATGGGTCAAGTTCGAGAAAGACCTCCAGGTTTTTATTGTCAGCGAAGCCGGTGCTTCAATTTATTCGGCTTCCAAGACAGCCCGCGATGAATTTCCTGATTATGATGTTACTGTCAGAGGTGCGATATCGATCGGAAGAAGGCTGATGGATCCGTTGGCTGAACTGGTAAAGATTGATCCAAAATCTATAGGTGTGGGTCAGTATCAGCACGATGTTGATCAGCAGAAACTGCAGAAATCACTCGATGATGTAGTAATGAGCTGTGTCAATGCTGTTGGTGTGGAGGTAAATACCGCAAGTAAACACTTGCTGACATATATATCAGGACTTGGCCCACAGCTGGCTCAGAATATAATTGATTACAGAACTGAAAACGGGCCATTCAGAGCACGCAAGGAACTTCTTAAGGTGAAACGGATGGGGGAAAAGGCATTTGAACAATCTGCCGGATTTTTAAGAATTAGAAATGCAGAAAATCCACTTGATTCAAGTGCTGTTCATCCCGAAAGTTATCATGTTGTGGAAAAAATGTCAGAAGATCTGGGTTGTGAAGTTAAAGAACTGATTACCAATGAGAATAAGAGAAAAGAGATTAAACTTGAACGATATGTCAGCCCCGTCACCGGTCTTCCTACATTGAAAGATATCATTGATGAACTTGCTAAACCCGGTCGTGATCCGAGATCAAAAATAATGGAGTTCAGCTTCGCAGATGTGCATACAATGGAAGATCTTACAGAGGGGATGGTTGTACCGGGAATTATAACGAATATTACAAAATTTGGTGCCTTTGTGGACATTGGAATAAAACAGGACGGTCTCGTACATATCTCAAATATGAGCAGAACATACATATCCGATCCATCAACTGTGGTAAAGCTCCACCAGCATGTAATGGTGAAAGTTTTGGCAGTGGATCTTGAAAGAAAGCGAATCCAGCTGTCTATGAAGGATGTTGATATGAAAAGAATATAAGTATTTTAAACGTAGAGACGCCCAATCTGGGCGTCTCAAAAATCATGGATTAAAATAAAAAAAAATGCGAATAGCAACAATTTTAAACATTAAGAGACTATTATAAATATCCGGAGATTAAAATAAATATTCAGAGACTAATATAAATATCCGGAGACTAATATAAATATTCAGAGACTAATATAAATATCCGGAGACGCCCAGGTTGGGCGTCTCTACATTCAAAATTTAAATGATCTGATCATGAAAAGAATTAATCTATCATTATTCGTACTGTTTGCAGTATTGCTTTTTTCGTGTAGTACTCAACCTGTCTTAAAGCCACCAGTTGCTGAGAAGATACCTCATGAATTATTTAATAAACGGACAGATAATTATTTCTGGATGCGTCTTAGCGATGAACAAAAGAATGCTACCAACCCTGATGAGCAGACAAAAAAGGTACTCGATTACCTGAACAAAGAAAATGAATACTCAAAGAAAGTTCTTAAAAACACCGATGGGCTTCAAAAGGCTCTTTATGATGAGATTGTTGGCAGAATAAAGAAGGATGACGAATCAGTTCCTTATTTTGAAAATGGATACTACTATTTTAACAGGTATTCTGCCGGGAGTGAATACCCTGTATATTTTCGCAAGAAAAGTACACTAACGTCTCCTGAAGAGGTCCTTCTGGATGTAAATAAACTTGCTGCCGGGAAAAACTATTGCTCAGTTTCCGGCCTGAATGTCAGCCGTGATAATAAGATCCTGACTTATGGTGTCGATTATGTCAGTAGACGTCGTTATACCCTTAATTTCCTGGATATTAAGTCCGGTTCATTATTGAATGACCGGATAGAAAATACCACCGGTCAATCAGTATGGGCAGCCGACAATAAGACTATTTTTTATGTCACAAAGGATAATAAAACACTCCGGTCAGATAAAATTTACAAACACAGGTTCGGAACTTCAGCAGAAAAAGATATTCTTGTCTATAATGAAACAGATGAGACTTTTAGTGTTAGTCTAGCAGAGACAAAAAGCCGGAAATACATACTTATAAATTCGACCCAGACTCTTGCTTCTGAAATACGATACCTGGAAGCTTCAAAACCGGATGCAGAGTTTAAAGTATTTGAACCGAGGTCTGTTAATCAAGAGTATAATATCGACCATGTAGGAAATGAATTCTATATAAGAACAAATGCTGAAAGCGCATCTAACTTTAAGCTGATGAAGACATCTGAAGGCAAAACTGGAAAGTCTAACTGGCAGGTAGTAATCCCTCAAAGAAAAGATGTTCTTCTTGAAGGCTTTGAGCTGTTTGATAACTGGCTTGTTGTGCAGGAGAGAATAAAAGGTCTCAACAATCTCAGTATCATTAATAAAAAGGAGGGAAGCCGGCACAACATCGATTTCGGAGAGGAGACTTATACATCTACAATAAGCATAAATCCGAATTCAAACACTGATATTCTCAGATATAATTATTCCTCGCTTACTACTCCAAACTCAGTTATTGATTATAATATGGTTACCCGGGAGAAGAAAATAATGAAGGAGGATACAATCCTTGGCGGTTTTGATAAGAATAATTATGAATCTAAAAGATTATGGGCTAAGGCTGGGGATGGCACTATGGTGCCCGTTTCCATAGTATACAGGAAAGGTTTTGTGCAGAACGGGAAAGCACCTCTTTTACTTTATGCCTACGGGTCTTATGGTATATCGACTGATCCTGGATTCAGGCCAGCCATTTTGAGTCTTCTTGACAGAGGTTTTGTTTACGGCCTTGCCCATATCCGTGGAGGGAGTGAAATGGGACGTTACTGGTACGAAGATGGAAAATTATTGAAGAAGAGAAATACATTCACGGATTTCAACGATTGCGCCCAATATCTTGTTAATGAGAAATATACAAGCTGCAATACTCTTTTCGCCATGGGTGGCAGTGCCGGCGGATTATTAATGGGTGCAATTCTAAACATGAGGCCTGACCTGTATAAAGGTGTAATAGCCGCTGTACCTTTTGTAGACGTAGTCACAACAATGCTCGATGAATCAATACCATTAACGACCTCTGAATGGGATGAATGGGGTGATCCCAGAAAAAAAGTCTATTATGATTATATGTTATCATATTCGCCATATGACCAGGTAATGGCTATGAATTATCCTGACATAATAGTCACCACTGGTTTTTGGGATTCGCAGGTTCAGTATTGGGAACCAGCAAAATGGGTAGCAAAGCTCAGAGATATGAAGACTGATAAAAATAAACTTGTTATGGATTGCAATATGACAGCTGGTCATGGAGGAGCATCCGGCAGGTTTGAACGTTACCGGATCACTGCAATGGAATATGCATTTATTCTGGATCTGGCAGGAATAAGGAAATGATATCCTGATATAAAATACGTAGAGACGCGCAATTTGCACGTCTCTACGTATTTCAGTTTATTTCAATTTATTTTATTTCATTTCATTTCGAAGCATATTTTTACATCCTTGGTCCCTGATCGGCATTCTGTCTTGGTTTCATTGCAGGTTTCCGTGGTAGTTTTGCATCACGCATAGATGCATTATAGACAAATGATGCCGTAATTATGGCATTTTGTTTCAGATCATCCATTACCAGTCTTTCAAAGGTATCCATCACGGTATGATAACCTCTGTCATATTCTATAGCATCCTGAATAAACTGAAATCCGGGGAGACCTACCCTGTCAAATGAGAGATGATCAGTACCGGAAGTATTTCTGATAGTGATTGTTGAACAGCCCATATCCTCAAAAGGTTTTAGCCACTCTTCAAAAATTGGTCTTACCATTTCATTTTCCTGTAGATAAATGCCGCGGTATTTTCCCGAACCGTTGTCCATATTAAAATATGCTGCAAACTTATCAAAGTCGGGTTTGTGTTCTTTTGTTGTGGGATCGACAAGGTATTTATCCACATAACCTGAAGATCCGAATAAACCCTGTTCCTCACCTCCCCATAAAGCTATTCTGATCGTCCTTCGCGGAGTAATGTCAAGATTTTTCAGGATACGGAGAGCTTCAAGCATTACGATGCAGCCTGATCCGTTGTCTGCTGCTCCGGTTCCACCATTCCAAGAATCAATATGAGCACCAAGAAGAACTACTTCATTTTTCAGTAGCTTATCTGTTCCGGGTATTTCGCCGATTACATTATAAACGGTTGGACTGTCAAAAAACTTATTCTGAATTTCAATCTCCATCTCAACATGGACATTATGTTGCAACAGCCGAACCATTCTACCATGATCTTCAATAGGAAGATTCAACTCAGCCAGAGGTTCTTTATCACCTGCTTTATAATTACTGCCGTTTGATCTTGGAACATTGAAAGTTCCCGAACTATTAAGTATCACAGCGGCACCTTCGTTCTTCACGAAGTCAGATATTTTTCCACGAAGGGCCCTCTGAGCCATCATTGCAGCACGATCAAACGGAGGCCTTCTCGGTCCGGAGGAAGATGTAGCCATTGAAAGGTCTTTTAATTGTGCATCTGTCAACCTGCTTGCAAGAGGCTCATAACTAACATCATAAGTTGCCGTTGACGGCATCAGAACTATTTTTCCGGATATTTTACCTTTGTAATTGTCAAAGTCACTTTCAGCTTTGACATCCAGATAAACGACTTCACTTTTAATCATCCCGTTTGTACTTCCTGTCCAGGCAACCGGATTACAGGCAAAGTTAGAATAGTATGGTACGGTCATTGCGGCATACGTCTTAATATTATCCCATCCGCCACGGCTGAAGTCCTTTGCAGCCTCGATCCGTACATTTTGCAAACCAAACTCTTCCATCTTCTTTTTTGCCCATTCATCCGCATGGCTGAATCCGGTGGATGCTGTAAGTCTAGGGCCGATAAAATCAGTCAGCCAAAAGGCAAGATCTTCTACACCTGAATTTTTTAAACCTTCCTGTTTGATTTTATAAATCATACCGAGGTCGACATTTTCGGTCTGAGACATTAACCAAGTCGGAAGAAACAGAAGAAACAATAATACGATTGAGATTTTCTTGTTTTTCATTGATTTATAATTAAGATTGGTAATCACAGGTTTCAAATGTATATAAAAATGAAACCTGTTATCAGCAAATGATAAAATGATTTAACAATAATTAACTTTGTGAAACGATGGACATGCCATGGCATGTCCCTACTTTTATCCTTTATCTAAAAATATGATTTATCCGGAGAATTTTGAAATTAAGATAGGTTTTGACAGGATCCGAAATCTTCTTAGTGAAAAATGTCTCAGCCCTATGGGGATAGAGAAGGTGAATAATATAAAATTCATTGATGACTTTGAACGTTTAACTCATGAACTATCTGCAACTTATGAATTTCAGCAGGTATTGATATTTGAAGATTTTTTTCCTTCAGAACATTACTATAAGATATCTGATTGTCTGAATAAGATAAGGATTGAAGGTTCATTTCCCGAAGTACAGGAAGTTTTTGATCTTAAACGTTCCCTTGAGACAATCAAAACAATTCTGAATTTCTTCAGAAACAAAGATGCTGTAAAGTATCCTGTTCTTCATTCAATGTGTAG
>JBARBF010000157.1:0-1718 GCA_049792755.1 Bacteroidales bacterium
TTTCAAAAGAACCTCCGGCTTCACTGACAGGCATCCCATGTGTTGAAGTTTTCCTTTCAAAGCTCTTTCCTTCGTTATCAAGAAGCCCTTTGCCCATAACTGTTTTCCCAATAATTATGGTGGGCCTATTTTGTTGATTGATAGCGGAGGTAAGTGCCTCCCTGATCTGGTTCTGATCATTCCCGTCAATTTTAATGACATTCCATCCCCATGCCGTGTATTTCATGCCAGTGTCTTCGATTGTAACAGCTTTTGTTTCTGTTGAAAGCTGGATATCATTTGAATCATAAAACATGATCAGATTACTAAGACCCAGGAAACCTGCCAGTCTGCCGGCACCCTGTGATATCTCCTCCTGAACACCTCCGTCTGAAATGTACGTAAATATCTTATGCGCAAACAGTTCACCGAACCTTGCGACAAGAAATCGTTCAGCAATAGCAGCGCCAACGGCCATGGTATGTCCCTGGCCGAGAGGACCTGAGGTATTTTCAATTCCCTTTAATATGTTGAGTTCAGGGTGACCCGGTGTCGGACTACCCCACTGGCGAAAGTTTTTTAATTCCTCAACAGTAAAATGACCTGTCAGGGTAAGGACAGAATAAAGCATAGCCGACATATGTCCCGGATCGAGAAAAAAGCGGTCGCGATTGATCCATGACGGATCATCGGGATCGAAATTAAGGAATTCGGAAAAAAGGATATGAATAAAATCGGCTCCGCCCATCGCACCTCCGGGATGCCCTGATTTTGATTTTTCAACCATTGCCATGGCAAGAATCCGGATATTATCAGCAGCTCTTTGATTTATATCAATATTCATTCAGGTCATTATTAGAGTTTGATTTAATATCAACAAAAATATGATTATTCGACGAGAGAAAAAAACAAAATCTTTTCGTACATTTAACCTGCAAAGTCTAACCTGCCTGTTGTATGGGACCTACTTTAAGTGCATTAATCGTTGATGATGAAGATAATGCCAGATTATTACTTAATAAACTGTTAGAGGAAACTCTTTTATTTAACGATATCAGACTGTCTCATTCAGTCGATACTGCTTATAATGAATTGAACCAATTTGAACCTGATATCATTTTTCTCGATATAAAAATGCCAGGTAAAGATGGTTTTTCATTCATACAGAATCTGCCCCAGCAACATAAGGAGAATAAAATTGTTTTTGTGACTGCTTACGACCAGTATGCTATTGAAGCAATTAAAAATCAGGCTTTCGATTATCTTCTTAAACCTGTTAACCGGAAGGAATTAAAACAATGTCTGACAAGATTTATTGAGAGAGATTATGAGAAGGTTGATATTGAACGACCATTGAAAGCACCGGAAATAAGTGATCGTTTGACCAGGATCAGGGTCAATACCCGGACCGGAACATTATTTATTAATCCTTCCGACATATTATTCTGCAAGGCCGAAGGAAATTATACGTCAGTTTGTACAGGTAAGAAACAGTACCTGTGTTCAATGAACCTCGGAAAAGTATCAGAGCTGCTCCCCGGGAATGGATTTATACGCGTAGGCAGATCATATATTGTTAATTTTGAATATATTACGATGCTGGATCGCAAGGAATCCTCGATTTTACTCGTACGAAACGGAGAATCAGTTACTGTAAGGATACCCAGGCAGCATCTGAAGGATCTTGATATTATTTAATCGATGAAAGATGGTTTTATCTTAAAGAAGATCCTCTATTC
>JBARBF010000158.1:0-56869 GCA_049792755.1 Bacteroidales bacterium
GGTTATGTACCAGGATTTAATTAAGAAAGAACCGGCAAACAGCAAGAATTATTTCTTTTTAGGTGAAAACTACCTGCTTGATTATTTTGCCGACACAATATCCAACTCATTAACGCTTGCTGCAAAATCAGCTAAAGATATATACCAGAAAGGAGTAACTGCCAATGCCAGTGATCCGCTGAACTATGTAGGGCTGGCTAAAGTTGCTTTCTTTACCGGTGATACCAAAACTGCCACTGACATGCGGGCCAAGGCAAAAAGTTTTCTCCTTCCATATAAAAACATTAAAAAAATTGTTCCTCCTGCAAAAGATTACGCATTTGCCCTTGCAAAAATTGCAGAATCATATATAAAAGGCGGAAAGGTTGATACATCGCTGGCTTTGCCTCTGATAAGGGAAGCTATAAAAATTGACAATTCAAATACTGATGTATTTCTCATAGCCGGAGATATCTACATTCTCGTACCCGACGGTTCCAAGGCGATCTATAATTACAACCGGGCCCAGGACGCTGATCCGCAATCGCCTACTGCAAACATGAAAATCGGTAATGTATATGTGAGGGCACATTCACTGCAGCAGGCAATTCCATATTATGATGAAGCACTCAAACTTAATGTCAACTTTGCTCCTGCCTATCGCGAACTAGGTCAGCTTTACCTGCTGGCTCAAAAGTTCGATGAATCAAAGGAGAATTTTAAGAAATATCTCGATCTTACAGCTGGAAATATCCCGGCAAAAACCAGGTACGTAAACGCTCTATTTTATGCAAAAGATTATGACGGAGTAATATCAAATGTTGAAGATATATTTAAGGTAGACAAATCAAGAACTTATATGAATCGCATAGCCGGTTATTCAGCTTACGAAAAGAATCCGCCCGATTATGACAAGGCTCTTTCCTACATGGAGACTCTTTTTAAAACAGTTTCCCCTGACAGAATATTATGGAAGGATTATCATTATATGGCCAGGATACTGTTAAAAAGAAACCAGAGTTGGCCCAAGATGACAGATGACCTTGCCAGTCTTGAACAGCAGCTCGACAAAGAAAAAAACAAATTAGCAACTACAGCAACAGCTGCAGATAAGGCAAAAGAAAAAGCAATCATTGAAGATCTGACGGCAAAGGAGACCACGGCCAAGGCAGAACTCGCAAAATCAAATGCAGAGATTGACAGGGCGTTCGAAGAATATAACAAGGTGCTTAATTTAAAACCTGATGACAGGGCCCTGTTAAGTGAGATTGCAACCAATTATAATAATTTCAGGAGGTATGAAGGAGTCGCAAAAACTCTTACCATGATGCTTGACCCTGCCAAAGACAACACTGAAGATCTTCTTCGCATCGGCAGAGCTTATTATAACGCGGAAAAATATAAAACTGCCGATTCTGTTTTCACCTCGATAACAGTTAAAACACCCGATTACGTGCCGGCTTACCTCTGGATTGCCAATACCTATTCCAAAATGGATCCCGACATTAAGCTGGGTCTGGCAAAACCAAAATTTGAAAAAGTTATTGAAGTTGCTAAACGCGATTCTATAAAAAATGCACCGGCTATGATGGATGCTTTTGGTTATCTGAGTTATTACCATATGATGAATAATAACTTCAGCCGATCAAAGGATTACTATAACAGGATGATAAATCTTGATCCCAACAACAAAGAGTATAAAATAAAAGGTTACCAGGGTATTGGCGGAGTGGAGCTGAGATCGACATCAACTGAAAAGACAAATGAAGGCAGGCTGCCGTACCTGAGCAGAGCAACAGAAGCTTACAGCAAAATTCTTGCCCTTGAACCGAACAACATCCAGGCCAAAAACCAGATTAACTATATACATGAATTTGAAGCTTCGATCAAAAAAGGAATTAACCCCAATGAAATTAAGGGTAAAATAACGAATAAAGCAGGTCAGCCCATACCCTATGCCTCAATAAGGGTAAAAGACACGGCTGCCGAGAACCTTGCCAGCAATATGGGCGAATTTAAGTTTGAAATCCCCCAGGGCTCGGAAATCTTGATTATCAGCGCAAAGGGGTACAAAACTCAGGAAATTCCTCTCACAAAATCGAGGGTCTATAATGTTGCATTGGAACAATAAATGAATTAATAACCAATAAGGTTTAATATAGCTGCCCGAAATAATTAGGGTATAATATAGTTTTAACGGTCATGTTATTTAGAGAATTATTCTAAACTATACCAAAAGTTTAACATTATCGTTTACTCTATTGGAAAAAAACAATTCATAATATATATTTGCAAATCGTAAAAAACAATTAAACCTAAACAAATTAATAAAAATGAGTAAACAAGGAAGTTCGTTCAAAGATGCGTTGCAGAATGTATTTGCAACAAGTGCTATTTTAATAGCTTTTATAGTTTCCTATATTCTATTCAAAGAAATAATGGGAAATCCTGTAAACTTCGAGGGTGGCAATAATAAAGGAACAGCCCTTCAAGGTAACTATTTGGGAATGATTTACCTGGGTGGTACGATCGTTCCTATTCTGATGACATGTGTTCTGACCCTTATTATTTTTGTTTTTGAAAGGTTAATCACTCTCTCAAGAGCAAAAGGAAAAGGCAGGTTAAACACATTCGTAAGTGAGCTTCAGGGTCTCCTTGCAGCGGACAAGATTGAGGAAGCCATGGAAGCCTGTGACAAACAGAAAGGATCTCTTGCCAACGTAATGAAAGCAGGCCTGGCCCGTTACCGTGACTTACAGAAAGACAAGGAACTTGAAAAGGATCAGAAAATCCTTTCAATTCAGAAATCATTTGAAGAAGCAACAGCTCTCGAATTACCTATGCTTTCAAAGAACATGGTTATCTTTTCAACTCTTGCTTCAATTTCAGTGTTGATCGGTCTTATTGGCACAGTTCTTGGGATGATCCGCGCATTCGCAGCACTTGCACATTCCGGCGCTCCTGATGCCCTTGCTCTTGCACAAGGTATTTCCGAAGCTCTTGTTAACACAGCATTTGGTATAACAGGATCGACTTTTTCAATTATCGCATTCAACTTTTTCTCATCAACAATTGATTCCTATACATTTAAAATTGACGAAGCAGGGTTCAGTCTGACCCAGAATTTTGCCGCTTCACTGAAGACCAACTAATTTTAAATTTATCTTTTGGTTTAATAATATAAATAAGTAACTACAATGCCAAAGATTAAATTACCAACAAAGTCGCCCCATATCGACATGACGCCTATGGTTGACCTGTTCTCTGTAGTGTTGACATTTCTTATGCTGACTGCTACGATGAGACAAACAGAACCGGCGCCGGTTGATACGCCTTTTTCTATATCGGAAAAACCTACGCCTAATTTTAATACAATGACCCTTCTTCTCTCCAAAGATGACAAGGTGTACCTGAACTTTGACAACGGCCCTGATACTACGCTTAAATTCAGACCAAAAATCCTGGCTGAAATGGGTAAGCGATATAATATTGAATTTACAGAGCCCGAGTTAAAGGAATTCGAAAAATACCCTTCATCAATGGGAGTTCCAATTTCAAAAATGAAGGATTTTTTAGCAGCGAAAGACACAAAAGCCAGGGCTCTAATAGAGACAGGTATTCCGATTGATTCAACTGATAATCAGCTCGCAGACTGGATACTCTTTACCCGTCAGATTAATCCTAATGTTCAGGCTTGTATAAAAGGTGATTCCAAGACCAGTTATCCGTTAGTGAAAAGGGTTCTCGATATTATGCAAGAGAAGAACATTAAACAGTTTAATCTTGTCACAAATCTCGACGCAGTAAAAATAAACCTTGCAGAAATTCAAAAGTGATATGGCAGAAATAATTCAAGAGGAAAAAGCAGGCGGTAAAAAGAAAGCAAAGAAACACGCACCGCATATCGACATGACGCCGATGGTTGACCTTATGTGTCTGCTGATCACATTTTTCATGCTTACCACGGCTTTCAGTAAACCTAAAATTATGGAGATTGTGCTTCCTGAGAAGCAGACAGATCCAAATGCTGAGCCTCCCAAGATTCCGGGGAGCCGTACTCTGAACATCATCCTGGGGCCTGATAATAAAATTTATTGGTATCCCGGAGTTGTAAAACCAGAGGATTTTAAGAATCTGCCTCCTCTTTTTGAGACAGATTTTAGCCCTTTAGGCATTCGTAAAATGCTTCTTGAAAGAAACAGAGCACTCTTTAAGAAGATTGATGATTTAAAAAATCTTGTTATTACGGGTAAGCTTGTAATTTCTCAGGATTCTCTTGAGGGATCAAAAAGGAAGCTGAAAAAAGATGACGATACCGGTCCTATAGTTCTTATAAAAGCTTATAAGAAAGCAAATTACGGTAATGTTGTTGATATTTTCGATGAGATGAATATCTGCGGAGTAGCTCATTATATGTTGGTTGACATAACATGGTATGAAGAAAAGATGGTGGAAAGCGCAATAGCTTCAGCACCCGCAACTGCTCCTCAGAAATAACGCATAAACCTATAGAAAATGGCAAAAGAAAAATCTAATGTTCCTGCCTTTGATGATATTGTGTTTGAAGAAAGGAATAAGGAATACGGGGCTTATAAACTTCGTAAAAAGTATAATCGAACTGTAATAATTGCTTTGCTGATAGGTATCCTGATTTTAGCAACTGCCATTATTACTCCATACATAAATGCAAAAGCATTGGAAAACAGATCGAAACGTACGGAAAGACAGGTAGAGATTAAGATGGAGAAACTTGATCAGCCAAACGATCAGGTTGCTCCTCCGCCTCCGCCTCCTCCACCCCCGACTGATGTTGTTCAGCAGCAGAAATATGTTCCACCCGTGGTAGTTGACTCTATCAAGCCTGAAGATGTAAAACAGCTCATGACTGCAGATCAGGCACAGACTGAAGTTAAAAACACTGATGTAGTTGAGGTTCAACAACAGGTTAAAGAAGAGGTACAGGAAGCAGAACCAGAACAACAACCATTTGTTGTTGTTGAAGAGATGCCAATGTTCCCTGGTGGCGAAGCTGAACTTATGAAATACCTTAACGAACATACCCAATACCCTGAAATAGCAAAGGAAAACAATATCCAGGGGAGAGTGGTTATAAGGTTCTGTGTGACTCCTAAGGGAGGAGTAAGTCAGATTAGTGTTCTGAAGAGTGTTGATCCGGAGCTTGATAAAGAAGCTATGAGGGTTGTCAGTACTCTTCCGGCATTTAAACCGGGGAAACAAGGCGGGAAACCGGTACCTGTTTGGTATATGGTGCCTATTGCTTTTACTCTTAAGTAAATTCCTAGTTTACAAATAACAAAAAAAAGGTTGGATCGAAAGATCCGGCCTTTTCTGTTTTTACCTCTAAAGCACTCTGTGTCTCCTCTGTTACTCCCTGTGTAACTAAATTTTAAGAACTTACACAGAGGAACACGGAGAATCACTGAGCTTCACAGAGTGACTATTTCTTCAATTCTTTCTTAAGCAGAGTAATAAAATTCTCGATATCCGTCTCCTCCGTATCCCAACTACACATTAACCTCCATTCCGATTTTTTCTCATCCCATGGATAGAAAAAATAATGAGCTCTCATCCTTTCAGCAACTTCTGCCGGCATTATCACAAAAACACCATTTGACTGAACTTTCTGAGTAACCTTAACGTCAGGAATTAAGTTCAGTTGTTCAGAAAGCAATCTGGCCATGGCATTGGAATTTGATGCACAGCTCTTCCAAAGGTCATTGCGAAAATATCCAAGATACTGAGATGAAATAAATCTCATTTTTGAGGCAAACTGCATTCCCTGTTTCCTGATATACTTAAAATCGGTTGACAAACCCGGCTTCAGAAAACAAATCGATTCCCCGCACATCATCCCGTTCTTTGTGCCTCCGAAGGAAAGAACATCGACTCCTGCATCAGTTGTAATTGTCTTAAACGGAAGATTAAGCGATACGGCGGCATTGGCAATGCGGGCACCATCCATATGAAGCAACATACCACGATCGTGAGCAAAACTGGCAATTTTGATTATTTCAGGACAAGTGTAGACGGTACCCATTTCGGTAGATTGCGTAATCGAGATTACTTTAGGTTGAGAATGATGCTCAAAATCAAATCCATGCATATGTTTCTCAAGAAGTTCAGGACTTATCTTCCCATCAGGCGTATCTACAACAAGAACTTTACATCCTATAAACTTTTCAGGAGCGCCACATTCATCACCTTCCAGATGCGCTGTTGATGCAGTGATAACAGAATCCCATGATTTCATTATAGCAGAAAGACCAAGCACATTGGCAGATGTACCGGTAAAAACAAAAAATGTCTCGGCAGAATTGCCAAAATATTCTTTAAAAATATTATTAGCCTTCTCTGTATAAACATCTGATCCATATCCTGTTACATGACCACTGTTTGCTGAAATCAGTTCTTTTAAAATATCCGGGTGAATTCCTGCATTGTTATCACTTGCAAAACCCCGTTTATTAAAATTACTTTTCATGATTAAAATTTATTATCCCTTCTCCTTACTTTTTACCTCATCCCCCCTGCCCCCTTCTCCCAGGAGAGAAGGGGGTAACTATATGACATATACTGTAATAGCCCTTCCCTCTTGGGGGAGGGGTTGGGGAGAGGCCTTTTCTTACGTGGTTGAGGTGAGGTCTATAGATTCTTCTTCTTCCTGAAAGCAAAGAAGAGCATAATCAAGCCAAATATGAGCATTAGTACGCCCATAATAATGTTTACATTGATCCCCAGAGACTTATGATACATTTCGGTATTTGACATTGTGAATATACCGAATCCAGTGATTAATACGCCTACGATCGAAAACATCAGACCTATAGGTATTCTTATATCTACCATATTAATTTCCTCCTACCAAAACATTATTGTTAATATTAAAAAGATCACACCAACCAGAATTGCAAGCCCCACCGGACGCTGATACCACTTCAGACCTTTGTCATCAAGAGTACGCGGAGTAAGAGCATATACAAGTCCGGTCAATTCAGCATCTGACTTTTTCTGTTTTGTCAGCAGGGTTAACCCTACAGTAACTGTGGTACTTACTACAAAGGCTACTATTGCTGTCCAGAAATTCTGAGCCATCTCAACCGGGTATGTGTGGAGAGTAGCTATCCAGCCACCTTTGACGAGCGAAGTTGCCCCGGCGGGTATAGTCAAACCATGATGCAATAGTGCTAACAGAAAACCTAAAAGTAAACCCCAGAACGCGGCATGGCCGGTAGTCCGTTTCCAGAACATCCCGAGGAAGATAACCGCAAACAACGGGGCATTGATCAATGAGAAAATTGTCTGTAGGAAATCCATAATATTGCCGAATTTGCCGGCAACATAAGCTGACGCTATACTTAACAGAATACCAACAACGGTTGTGATACGGCCTACTTTCAGATAATGTTTTCCATCAGCTTCTTCATCACCTGTGCGCCGTCTCATGTAACTTTGATAAATATCATAAGTCCAGACCGTATTAAAAGCAGAGACATTACCTGCCATGCCCGACATAAAAGAGGCAAGTAAGGCAGTGATTCCAAGTCCAAGTACTCCAGCAGGAAGATATTGCTTCAAAAGCATTATGATCGTTAGATTATAGTTTAATCCTCCGCTTGCATCTGCCGGGATTACGAATCCTTTACCCGGATCATGAGAAAGAGCCAGTGCAATTATACCCGGAACGATTATCAGAAAAGGAATGAACATTTTGGGTAACGCACCAATAAGAGGTACTTTTCTTGCGGCTGCTTTTGATTCAGCTGAGAAAGCCCTCTGAACAATCAGGAAGTTTGTACACCAGTAACCAAAGGACAAAACAAATCCAAGACCAAACAAAATTCCATACCATTCTACCCCTAATGGATTTGCAGTAGCCATCCCCGTATGGCCCCAGGTTGTTGTAAATGTGTCAGGAGCAAATCCCCTTGATACTGCAATAGGTGCTAACTGAGCTTTAAGACCAACCCACCCTCCAACATCTTTCAAAGCTAAAAATACAAGAGGTAAAAGTCCGATAACTATTATGAAGAACTGAAGTACTTCATTGTAGATAGCTGAAGAGAGTCCTCCGAGATATGTATAACCAAGAACTATCAAAGCTGATATCCAAAGGCTAAGATCAAAATTCCATCCCAGCACGTTTTCCATTAACAGAGCCAGAGCATACATTGATATACCTGATGCCAGGACAGTCATAACAGCAAATAGAATTGCATTTAATGCGCGGGTCTTCTCATCATACCTAAGTTTAAGGAACTCAGGCACTGATCTGGCTTTTGAACCGTAGTAGAATGGCATCATGAACAGAGCGAGAAAGATCATTGCCGGAATTGCGCCGATCCAGTAAAAATGTGTAGTCAGCATGCCATACTTCATTCCCGACCCGGTCATTCCCATTACCTCGAGGGCTCCCAGGTTAGTTGAAATAAACGCTAATCCGGCCACCCATGCAGGCATAGATCTTCCGGCCTCGAGAAAAGCATTGGCATTTTTCATAAATTTTCTAAGAAACCAGCCGATGCCGAGAACAAACAGGAAGTAGATTATCATTATCAGATAATCTATCCAACTCAAATCAACTCTCATAGTTAAAGGATTTTAGTTAAAATTTATTTAATGAGAAATATTTTTCAAATGACCAGATAATATTCAGTAATGAAAGTAAAAATACATTTTATGATCGGTATTTGAATAATAATCATAATTAATTTTTAAAAATCAAGACATGTTTTAATATTAAATCCACTGACTACAAAGGCCACAATCCCGAGTACTCGGGATACACAAAGTTCACAAAGAGGTTTAGCCTTAGTTTGCTTTGTGGTTAAAAAAATCTAATAGTAAAATATTATATTTGTTAAAAGACTACAGTGAAAACGCGATACTTCATATTTATCTCATATAAAGGCACTTCCTATCATGGATGGCAGGTGCAGCCTAATTCAATAACTGTTCAGAAGATCCTTGATGAAGCATTGAGTATCATACTTAATGAAAAAATTTCCACAACCGGAGCAGGAAGAACCGATGCCGGAGTTCATGCCATATTCTTCTGCGCACATTTTGATAGTATCTCTGCTGATCTTGAGACAGCAGGCAACTTAATTTTCAAATTAAACCAGTTCCTTCCGGCTGATATCTCTGTGAATTCATTAAAAATGGTAGTTCCTGACGCAAACGCGCGTTACAGCGCCATTTCCAGAACATACAAGTATTATATTTCCAGAATTAAAGATCCCTTTTTTGAAAATTCAAGCTGGTACCTTCATGGTAAAATTGATATTGCAGCTATGAAAGGAGCGTGCAGGATTCTATATCATTATTCAGATTTTACCAGCTTCTGCAGACTTCATTCAGGATCAAAATCAAATATATGTAAGATTATTGAGGCAGGCTGGGATGAATCCGATAAACGTCTTGTTTTTACTATTAAAGCCGATCGGTTTCTCAGAAACATGGTAAGAGCTATTGTCGGTACCATGGTTGAAATTGGCTTTGGGAAATTGGATCTTAAGGAATTCGAAAACATTATTCTTGTTAAGGATCGCTGCAAGGCCGGGAAATCTGCTCCTGCGAAGGGGTTGTTTCTGGTGGATATTGAATATCCTGAAGAGATATTTATTTAATTCTGACTCAATTATGGGCACCCCCACTGCCGCTTCGCGGCATCTCCCCCAAGGGGGAGATAAATTCTTCCGATTAAGTCTAATTTCACTAAAGGACAGTGGTTTTTTCCCCCCGTGGGGGGAAATACAAAAGGGGTGCACCGAAAAGATAGTTAGTATTCATCCGGCAGCTCTTTCAGCTGCGCCAGTGTAAAAACCGGACCGTCCTTACATACATACACTTTACCCACGTTGCACCGGCCGCATTTCCCAAAGCCGCATTTCATACGATTCTCAAGAGTGGTAAAAATATTTTCATCAGCAAACCCCAGTTTAGCAAGCACAGGAAAAGTATATTTTATCATTACCGGAGGTCCGCATACAATTGCAACAGTATCTTTTGATGAAGGTGCAATTTTCTCGACAATTGTAGGTACAAAACCGATCTCTCCTCTCCAGTCCGGTGATTCCCCACCCGGATCTACCGTTGTAACCAGTTTAACATCTTTTCTGAGTTCCCAATCTTTTAATTCATCTTTATAAACTAGATCTTTAACAGTTCTTGCACCATAAATAACAGTAACATCCCTGAAATTTTCTCTCAGGTCAAGTGCGTTCCAAATGACGCATCGCATAGGGGGCAATGCTATACCACCGGCAATAAAAAGAAGGCTTTTACCTTTCCATTCATCAATTGGGAATACATTGCCGTATGGCCCTCTGAATCCAACAATACTCCCCTCTTCGCAATCTGAAAGGGCATTTGTAACTTTACCTGTCTGCCTGAAAGTACACTCAATATATCCTTTTCTGGTAGGTGGAGAAGCAATGCAAAAAGTCGATTCACCTATCCCGTAAACAGAATATTCACCAAACTGTCCTGCCTTATAAGAGAATTTTTCCTGATCTGCTTCATTAACAAATCTCAGCATGAATGTTTTTACTCCGGGCGCTTCATAAGTGATCCTCTCGATCCTCATAAGGTAAGGCATATACAAATTATCCATCATACTGTAACCTCCTGAATAGAAATTAAATGTTCCAGAATATTCATATCAACCGGGCATGCTCTTGAACACCGGCCACAGCCGGTACAGCCATAAACTGACAACCTTTCAGGCATGTAAGAAAACTTATGCATTATCCGCTGTCTCCAACGTGCTGATTGTACATCACGGGGATTATGCCCGGAAGTATGGAGGGTAAAATGTGAGAAACCACATGAATCCCAGCATCTTACACGTGAGCCTTTCTTCCCGTGTGCTTCGTCCTGAATGTCAAAACATGCACAAGTCGGACAAACATAAGCGCATGCCCCGCAGCCAAGACATCTCAGTGATTGTTCTATCCACTCTTGACTTTCAAAAAACTTAACCAGCTTCTCCTTTACTTCTTCATTGTTAAATCTTACAGGCACATCAGTCAGAAATTGTTCTTTTTCTGAGCTTGCAGATTTTTCAAATAGCGCTGATGCCAGATTTACAACACTTTGCCCTTTTTCAGTTATAATTTCAGCAAGATAGTCGCCATCTTCTCCCAACCGGGTGAATAAGATATCGCTTCCTGCAGTATTTCCGGGGTTACCGCCAACGGATGTACAAAAACAGTATTCATCTGATTTATTGCAGCTGAATCCAATTACCGTTACCTTCGATAAACGGTTATTGTAAATATCGTCTTTATAATCCCAGTTAAAAATCGAACTAAGCTCTCCAATTCCAATGGCATCACATGGTCTTACGCCCCAGAGTATCACTTCCGGAATTTCTTTAAGATCTATACCTTTCACTGACATTCCCTCTTTGTTCTTAGAATAATTGAGTATCTTTTCAGTACGTGGAAAGGCTATATCTTTTGATGACTCTGATGTCTGGATATACCCGGTGGAAATTCCTGCAAAGCTCTCTGTATTCCTGAAAACGGTTTTTCCGTTCTTTGAGAAAGGAGCATAGATTGTTTTACTGTTCTGCTTTAAGATATCGAAAAGCTTTTCCAGCGAGTCTTTCCTGATCAATCGCTTATCAATATTCATATTTTATTGTATAAAATTTTCTTTATCATCAGGTTTAAATGTAGACATCAGATGACCGCCCTTAAGAGCTGGCTGATAACCACCAAAGTGCTCCTTAGCATCCATGAGCATCTTCTTGGTCAGCAGGTTTATCGGTATTGAAAGGGGACATGCGTTGTAACAGGCATCACAATCAATGCAACGACCCGTAAGATGTATTGCCCGCATGATATGCCACTCAAGATTACCAAGTTCATGCGACGGAACGGGTATCCACTGAGGCTGATTGAAATCTACTGTACACCGGTGACAGTAGCACATTGGACAGGCAGCACGACAGGCATAGCACTTAAAGCATGGCGATAGCTCATCGATCCAGAACTTCCAGCGTTCAGCCGCAGTCATTTTATCGAGCTTATCAAGCATTTCTTTGTTACGTGAATCGATTTCAATCTGATACTGTTGAACAAATGTTTCTACTTCAACCAGATTTGCAAAATCAATTAACTTGCTTTCAGGTGTGATACCCAGAACCAGCAGATTATTGTCACTTACCTGGAACTCGGATGCAAGCTGAATTATGCTTCGCATTACAGGCAAAGTTGCGGCAACAGCCATTTTTCCCTTTTCCTTTATTTCCTTTTTGGTAATATAGGCTGCGAGGTTCTGAATACACCGGCTGTCAAAAATTAACTTATCGGCATCTTCAGCTTTTTCGACAAATAAAGCGCGTGTTTTATTGCCGGTACCCTGTTCATAGCCAATTACTAAATTCACTTCAGAGGTTTCTAAAAGCTCTTTCGCACGTTTAATCAGATCAACCATGGGTCACCTCCTTTTCAGGATATTTTGCAACTTTTTTATATTCGGTATAAGGCCCCAACTCACGGATTGATGCAACTGTGGCATTAACAATATCAGCCCATTTGGCACCTTCTGCCGCCGAGACCCATGAGAATTTTATACGTTCCGTATCAATTCCCGTGAAATTACACAGCGACCTGAACATAATCCATCTCCTTCTTGCATGGAAGTTCCCGGACGTATAATGACAGTCATTCGGATGACAACCTGATACAATTATGCCGTCAGCGCCTTCATCAAATGCTTTCAGTAATAACATATAATCTATGCGACCGGTACACGGAAACCTTACTATGCGAACATTTGAAGCATATTTGATACGACTGGTGCCGGTCAGGTCTGCTCCTGCATAGGTGCACCAGTTACATACGAATGCAACAATTTTTGGTTCAAATTCAGCCATCAATACTAAATATTAATATTCATTTAATAAAGCCATAACTTCTGTATACATCTGCTCATGTGTATAACCCTGTATATCAATTGATTTTGTTCGACAGAAAGCAACACATGTACCACATCCCTGGCACAGACCCGGATTAACTTTTGCAACTGATCTTATAAGTTCACCATTACGGTTCTTTATCTCTTCCTTCTCAATAGCCTGATACGGACATGCTGAAACGCAAAGGAAACAACCCACACATGAAGAATAAACCGGAGGAGCCTGACGGTTCACAACAGCAATTATCGGCTCACGTGTAAGTTCATCCTGAGAAAACAGACCGGCCACTTTTACTGCAGCACCAGATGCCATTGCAACTGATTCGGGAATATCGCGTGGAGCCTGACATGCACCTGCCAGGAAGATACCTGCAGTATTGGTTTCTACCGGCTTAAGTTTTGGATGGGCTTCTGCAAAGAACTTATATGGATCGTAAGAGATATGCAATTTCTGAGCCAGTTCTTCTGCTCCTTCATTGGCGACACCTGCCGTAGCAAGGACAACCATATCAGCTTCAATTTCTACCGGCATTGCATTAAGCAGAGTATCTACACCATTGACTATCAGTTTGCCGTTCTTTTCATAAATCCTTGAAACCCTGCCGCGTACATAATTGACACCATCATCTTCAATTGCTCTTCTCACAAATTCTTCATATTGCTTCCCTCCTGCCCTGATATCCATATAGAATACATACGATTTTCCTCCATGAACCTTATGCTGATACAGCATGGCATGTTTGGCAATGTACATACAACAAATTTTGGAACAATAAGGAATGCCTTTTG
This sequence comes from Bacteroidales bacterium, assembly GCA_049792755.1. GTDB lineage: Bacteria > Bacteroidota > Bacteroidia > Bacteroidales > VadinHA17 > LD21. The sequence continues at coordinate 13,714 of JBARBF010000158.1, forward strand.
CCGGATCACGCGACCCTGCACAGGCAAGAAATACTATTTTCTCAGGAACTTTTCCGTCAGATGGTTTCCTGATCTCTCCCAGTGTAGGACCTGAAGCCGAAGCAAGCCTTTCAAACTGCAATCCGGTTATAACATCAGGGTATTTGCCATAACCGTATTCAGGGAAGAAATCGGTCTGCTTAACATTGAATCCGGTTGCAATAACAATTGCTCCGATTTCCACTTCCATTATCTGATCTTTCTGGTCAAAACGGATAGCACCAGTCGGACAGACTATTTCACAAACTTTGCATTTGCCTTTAATATAATAAGTGCAGTTTTTTCTGTCTATTACAGGTTTATTTGGAACAGCCTGGGGAAAAGGGACATATATAGCAGTTCGTTTACCAAGTCCCTCATTAAATTCACTCGGAATTTTCTTTACCGGGCATTTGGTCGTACACTGGCCGCATCCTGTGCAGAGTTTTTCATCGATGCTTTTAGATTTCCTTCTTATTCTGGCTTTGAAATTTCCAATGAACCCCTCGAGACTATCAAGTTCAGCATATGTATATAATGTAATATTCGGATGTTGAGCCACTTCTACCATCCTCGGGGTAAGAATACACTGAGAACAGTCGAGCGTCGGGAATGTTTCCGACAACTGCGACATATGCCCGCCTATTGAAGGATCTTTCTCAATCATAATCACTTTATGACCAGTGTTGGCAATATCGAGACTTGCCTGAATTCCGGCTATTCCACCACCAATTACAAGAGCTGTCTTGGTGACAGGTACTTTTATTTCACTTAGTGAATGATTATACTTTACTTTTTCTACCAGTATCCTGACCAGATCTATTGCTTTTTCAGTTGTAGCTTCACCTTTTTTATGAACCCATGAACAATGTTCCCTCAGGTTAGCCATCTCGCACATAAATGGATTCAATCCTGCTTCAGCACAGGCTTTTCTGAATGTTGGTTCATGCATCCTTGGTGAACACGACGCTACAACTACTCCGGTCAGTCCTTTCTCTTTAATTGCACTTTTAATAAGATTCTGTCCGGGATCGGAACACATATATTTATAATCTACGCTGAAAGATACTCCGTCATAATTGCCAGCTGTTTCCGCTACTTTTGCGCAATCTACAGTGGCGCTTATGTTTTCACCGCAATGACAGACAAATACTCCGATTTTTGACATATAATTGCTTGATATACTTATTAATGATCAAACTGTTACTTTCACAAAATGCCTCTGGAGGCCAAGTGCCTTCCTGTCGAGACCAAGGGCAAGACCAATTGCCTGAGTTACATATAATACAGGAATGTCAATTTTTTCACCCAGATAGGTATTTATTGCATCACGCCGCATATCTAGATTAGAGTGACACATAGGGCAGGCAACTATCACCACTTCGGCACCCCTGTCATTAGCGTCTCCAACTATCTTACCCGAAAGTCGGCCCACTGAGCTGGTTCTTGAGACTGACAAACCTGCTCCGCAACATTCCGTTTTAAATGCCCAGTCGATAGGAATTGCTCCGGCTTTCAGCATTAATACATCCAACGACTGCGGATCTTCCTCACGATCGAATTTTAATATCTCATGCGGTCTTACAAGCAGACACCCGTAATAGCAGGCAACTTTATGATCAAAAGGTGTTACTACACGTCCTTCCAGGTTTGGTGTTATATATTTATCGAGCATCTGGACAATATTCAGAACAGTTATCGATCCTGTGTATTCCAGATCATTAGCTTCGGTTACTGCTTTCTTAAGATCAGGGTCTTTTGATAACTCGTGCATTGTCACCGTCAGTCTGCTGTAACACGCTGCACACGGAACAACTATTTCAGTCAATCCCTGCTTTTCAGCGAGAGAAAGAATTCTGGCCGGAAGTGCGAGCGAAAGCTCCTTATTCATATTATGGGCGGCTGTTGCCCCGCAGCAATTCCAATCTTTGATTTCCTCCAAAGTGATGTCGAAAGCTTTCGCAACGGCAAGGACCGACTCAGCATATTCACGCGAGGATCCTTTCAGAGAACAACCTGGATAAAATCCGAGAGTCATATAATTAGTTTTTAGTATCAGATTGGTCAGAAGACGGAAGACGGGAGTCGGAAGCTTCTGATTTCTGACTTCTGACATCTGACTTCATTTTTTTAGATTTTCTGAAAATAGCGGCGATTCCTGATCGGTCTTTTATCAGCTCAGGAATTATATTCAGTTTACCTCGCTTCATCATTTTCGGAGCGAGAGCAAGGTCGTCAAGTATTTTTAAGGTCCTTGTCTTATAGTCAACAAACAACCCTATTTCATAAAGTCTTCCCGTGTATTTAATTGAATCGAGAAAAGATTTATGAAATGCAACAATCTCTTTTGCCCTGGGATTTGCTTTTTTCTCATTTATTGATTTCTCTCTCAGGAAATCCATCATTTTTGGAATATCAATACTCATCGGGCAACGTGCAAAACACATTTCGCAGGTGAGGCATACCCATATAGTGAAAGAACGGAGGACTTTATCTTCAAGCATTGAGTTGCCTGTCTGCAACATCCTCATAATCACACTCGGAGGATAATCCATCTCTTCAGAAAGAGGACAGCCGGCTGAACATTTTCCGCATTGATAGCAATGACTTACCTTAACTTCTGTATTCTCCAGTACTTCTCCTCCAAGTCCGGATATTCCGGAATGATGTATATCTGAACTCATAATATTCTAATTAATACTGAATATAAATGACATTTATGATAAGCCACAAAAGTAACAATTATTGAAGCTCGAATAACATGAAAAAAGTCATATTAAGGATCCAAAAAACCTTAGATCATCTTTTCCGGATGTAACTTACATCTAATCTGTGAAATAAATAACAGTACTTTTTTTATCATGATGATAAATATCACTAATATGACATCTTAATCATTTCACAAAACAAAAAAAAAATCTATTTTTGTGCGGCTTTAATTTAACCCAATACTATTTTTCATGAATAATGATTGGTTAATTCTTTTTTTCCTGGTCGGAGCAAGTTTTGTTGGATTAGTTCTTATCTTTTCAGGAATCGTAGCTCCAAGATCGACAAATCCGCAAAAATTTGAACCGTATGAATGCGGAATCCAAACCGAGGGTGTTACATGGTTGCAGTTTAATATCGGTTATTATCTGTTTGCCATTCTCTTTCTGGTCTTTGATGTTGAAACAGTCCTTGTATTTCCATGGGCAGTTGTTATGAAAGAGACAGGAATTGCAGCATTTATCGAAATATTGATTTTCTTTTTCATACTGGGTCTGGGATTACTTTATGCCTGGAAAAAACATGCATTAATATGGGAATAAAAGGAATGAAGAGAGAAGAATTCGGGGACAATGAGAGTCTCGATCTTCTCAATGCATCCGGCACCAATATTCTGCTTACTACAATTGATGATGTCATTAACTGGGGCAGGAAGAACTCTCTCTGGCCTCTTACTTTTGCAACAAGATGTTGTGGTATTGAAATGATGGCTGCAGGCGCTCCAAGACACGATTTCGCGAGATTCGGAATGGAAGTCTACAGGGCCAGTCCGCGTCAGGCAGATGTTATTGTGGTTGCCGGAACCATTGTACATAAGATGGCGCCTGTCTTAAAACGTCTTTATGATGAAATGTCTGAACCAAAATATGTGGTAGCGATGGGTGCGTGCGCAATTTCGGGAGGTCCCTTTTTCCTTAACTCTTATAGCGTTGTAAAAGGAGTCGAGCATGTGATCCCCGTAGACGTTTATGTGCCTGGATGTCCTCCCAGACCGGAGGCACTCTTATATGGGATGCTTCAGCTTCAGCGGTTGATTGAAACCCAGACAATCAAATCAAGAAAAGTGAGGAATAGATCTCACGATTATAAATAAAATAGCCTGTAACCACGGAAATCTGATGATCAATGGATAAGATACAACTAGGAGAATTCATTAAATCGATAGACAAGGATCTGGAGATTAAGGAAGGCAAACAATACCTCGAAGTGACAGTTCCTCCTTCTTCACTCTATCAGCTGGCCAGACAGTTAAAAGACAGAGAAGAAACTCAATTTGATTTTCTGTTTTGCCTTACCGGAGTCGATTATGGAATTGACCTGGGAGTCATTTATCACCTGCGGTCAACAAAATATAATCATTCTTTGGTAATGAAAACAAGAACTTCCGACAGAGAGAGTCCTATTCTTGATTCAGTTTCCGATATTTGGCAGACCGCTGAATTCCATGAAAGAGAAGCATATGATCTTCTTGGTATAAAATTTAAAAATCATCCCGACCTCCGAAGACTATTCCTCGACAAATCATGGGGTTTCCCGTTAAGAAAGGACTATGTTGATGATATAAATATCGTTACGAAGTAATTTATGGAAGAAAAAAAAATTATCACTTTGCCCGACGAAGAGCAGGAATATGTTATAAATATGGGTCCGCAGCATCCCTCTACTCACGGAGTGCTGAGGCTTTTGGTTTCGCTGAAAGGCGAAATGGTGAAGAATATAGAACCTCATGTCGGATATATACATAGTGGAATTGAAAAGATGTGCGAGAGTCTAACGTATCCGCAGATTATACATCTCACCGACAGAATGGACTATATTTCTGCTCATATAAACAATGAAGCAGTTTGCCTGAATGTTGAAAAAGCTCTCGAGGTGGATATTCCTGACAGGATTAAAGTGATACGTACCATAATGTCCGAACTCACCAGAATACAATCGCATCAGCTATGGTGGGCATGTTTTGGAATGGATCTTGGCGGATTGACCTGCTTCTTCTATGGTCTGCGCGACAGGGAAAAAATCCTTGACATTTTCGAAGAGACCTGCGGAGGCCGAATGATAGTAAGCTATAACTGTCCGGGTGGCCTGATGTACGATATTCATCCGAATTTTCAGAAAAGAGTTAAGGAGTTTATAAAATATTTCAGAAAAATTTTACCTGAGTATGATCAGTTATTGACCGGGAACGTGATTTTTCATGAAAGAAGCAAAGGCATAGGAAAGCTTACCAAGGAAGATGCAATCTCATTTGGTGTTACAGGTCCTACCGGCAGGGCATCAGGATTCTCATGCGATGTCAGAAAACATGAACCCTACAGCGCATACGACAGAGTGCAATTTAAAGAGATAGTGTTAACTGAGGGTGATACCTTCAGCAGGTATGTTGCCCGTATTGAAGAAATGTGGGAATCAATGACTATAATTGACCAACTGATAGACAATATTCCTGAAGGACCTTATGCAGTAAAAATGAAGCCGATTATAAAGCTACCGGAAGGTGAATATTATCAGAGGGTTGAAACAGCTCGTGGTGAGCTTGGAGTGTTTGTTATAAGTGATGGCAATAAGAATCCTTACCGAGTAAAATTCAGATCACCTAATTTTTCTAATCTCTCGGTGCTTAATCATATAGCAAAAGGATTCAAAATAGCTGACCTTGTGGCAATCGGTGGTTCGCTTGATCTGATTATACCGGATATAGACAGGTAGGCTCAGGGCGCAGGGCAAAAGACAAAAGACAAAAGACAAAAGTTAAAAGATAAAAGTCAAAAGAAAAAGATAAAAACATGCTGCTTGATATTGTTACGAAAAATTCCATATCACCTTCAGAACCATGGTGGAAAGTTGTTTATGATTTTTCCTCTCTGACAAAATGGGTCGATACAAGCCTTCATGGTTCTATGTCATCATTTTGGGCCACTATAACCGAAATGTTGATAATTGGTGTACTAATCCTGCTCTTCTATGCACTCGTTGGCTTGTTTCTTGTCTATGCCGAAAGGAAAGTATGCGCCTTTATGCAGAACAGGCTCGGACCAAACAGAGTCGGACCATTCGGGATTTTCCAGACAATTGCCGACCTTTTCAAATTGCTTTTCAAAGAACTGGTACCAATTAAAAATGCTGATGGATTTCTTTTTAACCTCGCTCCTTTTATAGTTATTATCGCATCGTTTATGGCCATTGCCGCTATTCCTTTTGCTAAGGGATTGCATGCAATAGATTTAAATATCGGAGTATTATATGTTATTGCTGTCTCAGCAATGGGAGTCATCGGCGTGCTTTTAGCAGGCTGGTCAAGCAACAATAAATACTCATTGATTGGCGCTATGAGAAGCGGAGCCCAGATAGTAAGTTATGAATTATCGGTTGGTTTGGCATTGATTACTATTGTTATTCTGGCTGGATCAATGCAATTATCAGTAATCGTTGAAGCTCAAAGAGATGGCTGGTTTATCTTTAAGGGACATATTCCTGCATTTATTGCATTCATTGTTTTTCTTATTTCAAGCACAGCCGAAACAAACCGCGGACCATTTGACCTGGCAGAAGCCGAATCGGAGCTGACAGCAGGTTACCACACTGAATATTCCGGCATAAAATTCGCATTCTTTTTCCTGGCTGAATATATTAATATGTTCATAGTTGCATCGATAGCTGCAACCGTTTTCCTTGGTGGATGGATGCCATTTCATGTAGGCCACTGGGAAAGTTTTAACCATATAATGGATTTCATTCCGCCTTTTATTTGGTATATAGGTAAAACATTCTTCGTAATCTTCATGATGATGTGGTTTAAATGGACATTTCCAAGATTAAGAATTGATCAGTTGCTGACTCTCGAATGGAAGTACTTATTGCCGATCAATCTTGTTAATGTATTGATTATGGCATTTATAGTCCTTATGGGCTGGCATTTTTAAAATGTATAACTATAAATATTTATCTCTGAATGAGAAGCATAATAAATTATCTGAAGGAAATAATATCAGGTGTCTGGTCGCTTATGAAAGGTATGAAAGTTACAGGATCCTACTTTTTCAGACCAGGTTCTATCGTGACTCAAAAATACCCTTCCAACCGTAAAGATCTGGTAATGTTCGAACGGTTCAAAGGTGAAGTAGTTATGCCGCACAATGAAAAAAATGAACATAAGTGCACCGGTTGCGGAATTTGCGAATTGAATTGTCCGAATGGTACCATTGAAGTGATATCAAAGACAATTATTTCTGAAGATGGAAAAAAGAAAAGGGCAATCGACAAACATATCTACAGGTTAGGTATGTGTACTTTTTGTGCTTTATGTGTTAAGACATGTCCATCAAATGCTCTTGCATTTTCTCAGAAATTTGAGCATGCCGTGTTTAACAGGGCACTTCTTATAAAAACATTAAATAAACCAGGTTCGCAATTAATGAAAGGAGTTGAGTAATGGCTTCGATTATGTTTATTCTTTTTTCTGTAATGATAGTTGTCTTTTCAATTTTGACTGTCACCAGTCGTAAAATTCTGAGAGCAGCAGTCTTTCTGCTTTTCGTTCTTGTCTCAACTTCCGGGCTTTATTTCATGCTGAATTATCAGTTTCTTGCAGCCGTTCAGCTAACGTTATATGCAGGAGGAATTGTTGTTCTGATAATCTTTTCAATTCTCCTTACTAGTCATATAAGTCAGAAGTTCGAATCTTCAGGCTGGAAGAAAAATATATTTTCCGCAATGGCTGCATTAACAGGAGCTATACTTTCAATTATAACAATTCTCGATTACAAGTTTTCAGCGACTACCGAGGCAGTAAAGGAGGTGAATATGAGACTGATCGGAAAAAGTCTTCTTTCAATTGATTATGATGGATACGTGCTTCCATTTGAAGTAATATCGGTATTGCTTCTGGCAGCGATGGTAGCCGCAATCGTTATTGCAAAAAAAGGATCGCCAAAATCTTTAGAGTTACCAAAATTAAACCAGGAATAAAATGAACTCAGGAATACCAATTCAATACTTTTTGATACTTGCAACAATAATGTTTTTCACAGGAGTTTACGGCTTCCTGACCCGCCGGAATCTTATAACTATCCTTATGTCGGTGGAATTAATTTTAAATTCCGTAAATATAAATTTTCTTGCATTCAACCGGTACCTCTATCCGCATAAGCTTGAAGGTATGTTTTTCAGCCTGTTTATAATTGCTGTCGCTGCTTCGGAGGCTGCAGTTGCAATTGCAATAATAATTAATATCTACAGGCGGTTCACTACAATAAATGTGGAAGACGTTAATGATATGAAATATTAACCGGTACGAGGCGTGAGGCATGTGGTATGAGGCTGGAACAATGAAACAATAGATAAATTGAACAATACAACTTTGCAACTTTAGGAAACTCTTAATATGATAAATTTCAATTATACAATCTGGATTCTGCTGCTCCCATTCCTTATGTTTATATTTCTGGGACTGGCAGGTCATAAGTATTTTCCAAAGCTCTCAGGTATATTGGGAACATGCGGACTGGCGATAATTACAGTTCTCTCTTACCTTACTGCCTACCAGTACTTTATTACAAGTGAAAAGGTAGACGGAGCATATCAGAAAATCATAGCTTTCAATTTCACATGGCTTCAATTTACAGATAAGCTTCATATAGATATCGGAGGGTTGATTGATCCGATTTCGGTAATGATGCTTGTTGTAATATCGACGGTTTCGTTTATGGTCCATATCTACAGCCTGGGCTATATGAAAGATGAAAAAGGTTACGAAAGGTTCTTTTCATTTCTTTCACTTTTCACTTTTTCAATGCTGGGACTGGTTTTAGCGACAAATATTTTCCAGATGTACATCTTTTGGGAACTAGTCGGTGTTTCTTCATTTTTACTTATAGGATTCTATTACCAGAAACCTTCAGCAGTGAGAGCTTCGAAAAAAGCATTTATTGTTACCCGGTTTGCAGATCTTGGATTTCTTATTGGCATACTGATTTTATCATTTAATACAAAGACATTCGATTTTATATCTCTTACAAATCCTACAGGTTCAGCTATTGCCCAGGGCGGAGGTATCGCATTCCTCGGCCTTTCTGTAATGACATGGTCGATGATCTTCGTATTTATGGGTGGTGTCGGCAAATCAGCGATGTTTCCATTCCATATATGGCTTCCCGATGCCATGGAAGGCCCGACGCCTGTTTCGGCCCTTATCCATGCTGCCACAATGGTTGTGGCAGGTGTATATCTAGTTGCAAGAATGTTTCCTGTTTATGCATTATCCGCACCGATAGCCCTTAACGTAGTTGCCTATGTCGGGGCCTTTTCTTCGCTGTTTGCTGCAGTAATTGCCTGTACACAAACTGATATAAAAAGGGTTTTGGCCTATTCCACTATGTCACAGATCGGATATATGATGCTGGCGCTGGGTGTTGCCGGTTATGGAGGACACGAAGGTTTGGGATATATGGCTTCAATGTTCCATCTCTTTACACATGCTATGTTCAAGGCTTTGCTTTTCCTTGGTGCCGGAGCAATTATTCATGCTGTTCACAGTAATTATATGACCGACATGGGCGGACTTCGTAAATATCTGCCGGTAACTCACATTACTTTTTTAATTGCATGCCTTACTATAGCCGGGATTCCTCCTTTTTCAGGATTTTTCAGCAAAGATGAAATTCTGGCAGCAGCCTTCAATAGCAATAAATTTCTTTTCTCGGTTGAATATGCTGTTGCTGGTATTACTGCGTTTTATATGTTCAGAATTTACTTCAGTATATTCTGGGGAAAAGAAACTAACTATCACAATACTCCACATGAGGCACCGGCTACTATGACCATACCATTAATGGTCCTTGCATTTGGATGCGTGATCTCAGGTTTTATTCCTTTTAATAAACTGGTTACATCTGATGGCAAAATCCTGGAAAGTGAAATTGATTTGATGATTGCCATTCCTTCAGTTTTGATTGGATTGGTCGGAATAGGAATAGCATATATAATGTACCGGAAAGAGAGCGCCTTACCTGATAAACTGGCTGCAACATTTAAATACAGTTATAAATGGGCATATAATAAGTTTTATATCGACGAAATTTATCTTTTTATTACTAAAAAAATAATCTTCAGGTATATATCAGAACCAGTCGCCTGGTTCGACCGTCATGTTGTTGATGCCACGATGAATGGGATAGCAAATGTGACTCAAGTTGTCTCTTTCAGAATAAAAGGCTTTCAATCGGGACAGTTACAGAAATATGCTTTTATATTCATAACCGGGGCAATAATGCTGGCAATTTTATTTATATACCTATGGAAATAACTGATAATTCAGAAAAAGACTTTTAATTATGGATATTTTATCTCTGTTTGTAGTAATTCCGGTTTTGACAATCACGGCTATCCTTCTCTTAAAGGATACGAGTAAGGTTCGTATGGTCTCAGCGTTCGGAATGGGACTGCAGTTACTGATGGCCGCTGGGCTGGTGTTCCTTTATCTTACAGCACGTCATGCCGGTAACAATGATGAGATGTTATTTGTCAGGGATTATTTATGGTTTAAAAGTCTTAATATTCATTATACGGTGGGAGTTGACGGAATATCAGTTGCGATGATAGCCCTGACCTCACTGGTTGTTTTTGCCGGGATCTTTGCCTCATGGGAAGTTGAGTTTCTTAGAAAAGAATTTTTCGTTTCGCTGATTCTCCTGGCTACAGGTGTCTTCGGTTTTTTTATCTCGATTGATCTCTTTACCATGTTCCTCTTTTATGAACTTGCTGTTATACCAATGTATCTGTTGATAGGAATATGGGGAACGGGTCCAAAAGAGTATTCTGCTATGAAACTTACTCTTATGCTTATGGGTGGATCAGCACTTCTTCTTGTCGGATTACTTGGAATTTATTTTAATTCTTCACCTGATGGCAGCCGGCTCACGTTTAATATTCTGGAGATCTCAAAAATTGTTATTCCATTGCCTGCCCAGAGAATGTTTTTCCCTCTTACATTTGTAGGATTCGGGGTTCTTGGAGCCTTATTCCCATTTCATACATGGTCACCCGACGGGCATGCATCCGCTCCTACTGCAGTATCGATGTTACACGCAGGAGTTCTGATGAAACTTGGAGGATATGGCGCTTTCAGGGTAGCTATTTTTCTTATGCCACAGGCAGCCCATGAACTATCCTGGATATTTATAATACTAACTTCAATCAGCGTGGTCTACGGAGCCTTCGGAGCAATTGCCCAGAAGGATCTGAAATATATTAATGCTTATTCCTCGGTAAGTCATTGCGGACTTGTTCTTTTTGCTGTTCTGATGATGAATCAGACAGCAATGAATGGTGCCATAATCCAGATGATTTCACATGGTCTGATGACAGCATTATTCTTTGCTCTTATTGGAATGCTTTATGGACGTACACATACCAGGATGATAAATGAGATGGGAGGATTGATGAAGGTCATTCCATTCCTGTCTGTTTGTTATGTTATTGCCGGTCTGGCTTCACTTGGACTACCGGGCCTCAGTGGTTTTGTAGCAGAAATGACAATCTTCGTTGGAGCTTTCCAGCATCCTGAAGTCTTTTACCGGATCGTGACTATACTGGCAGTTTCTTCAATAGTTATAACTGCAGTATATATTCTCAGGGTTATAGCGATTTTATTACTCGGTCCGACAACAAATGACCATTTTGAACATTTACCCGATGCTAAATGGTTTGAAAAGATTTCTGTGGTAACACTGATAGGATCTGTAGCTGCAATTGGATTAGCACCATTCTGGCTCTCAGCAATGATTGGAACAAGTCTCCATCCTATAATTGAAAAGATTTTAGCTCTCAACCCATTTTGAGTTGTCTATTTATAAACGTTTTGGATAATAATTTGATATGAGCTTAGGTACTTTTTTCATAATGCGTCACGAATTGCTGCTGATTGCAGCAGCTCTTTCAGTATTGATTGCCGAGATTTTCTGGGATCCTCATAAAAAGAAAAGTACATCTTTTTTTTCGATTATTCTTTTCGGAGCAATAACGATTACAGGTTTTCTCCCCTCTCCCGCAGGATCGCTCTTTGGAGGTATGTATGTTTCATCGGGAACAACACTTCTTATGAAGAATATCCTGAATATTGGCGTGTTACTTGTATTTATTCAGTCCGTCACATGGCTCGGAAAAGAAGAGAATTCCGAAAAAATAAGTGAATATTTTCTATTGCTCATATCCACCCTGGTCGGCATGAATTTTATGATTTCAGCCGGTCATTTTTTAATATTCTATATAGGAATAGAACTGGCTACTATTCCAATAGCAGCTTTGGCTGCCTACGATCGCTACAAAAACAAATCCGCTGAAGCAGGTATCAAACTCATTTTGTCATCGGCATTATCATCAGGCATTCTCCTGTATGGACTATCCATGATTTATGGAACTACAGGTACAATGTATTTCAGCGAGGTTGCCAAACTGTTTGGAAATACTAATCTGCAGATACTCGGATTCATCTTCTTTTTTGCAGGGATGGCCTTTAAAATATCTATCGTTCCTTTTCACCTCTGGACAGCTGACGTGTATGAAGGTTCACCTGTGAATATTACTTCATATCTGTCTGTTATCTCTAAAGGCGCCGCAGTGTTTATTTTAATTATTATTCTTTTCACAGTATTTCCCGTTATAATTACAACCTGGCAGAAAACGATTTTTGTTACTTCAGTACTTACCATGACTATTGGTAATCTTTTTGCCATCCGTCAACAGAATCTGAAACGATTCCTTGCATTTTCATCTATATCGCAGGCAGGATATATTCTGTTAGGTCTTATTGGCGGAAATCAGCTTGGTATGGCTTCAGTAATATATTATATACTGGTCTATATTTTTTCAAACCTTGGGGCTTTTGGTGTGGTTAATGCCATATCCAATGCAACCGGTAAGGAAAATATTAACGATTACAATGGCCTTTATCAGACAAATCCGAAGTTAAGCCTTATAATGACCCTGGCATTGTTCTCACTTGCAGGGATACCTCCTGTTGCAGGATTTTTCGGGAAATTTTTCCTTTTTACTGCAGCAGCTCAGAAAGGGTATTACCTGCTTGTTTTGATTGCGGTTCTCAATACTATTATTTCACTGTTTTATTATCTCCTCGTAGTAAAGGCAATGTTCATTGTGAAAAGTGAAAATCCAATAGAAAAATTCAGAAGTGATTTTCCTACACGGTTTGCATTGGGAATTTGTATAGCAGGTATAGTGGTCACAGGTTTTGCCAGCATAATTTTTGAGGCAATAAGAAATTTAAGTTTTGGAGTTTAAATAAAGACAAAAGATAAAAGATAAAAGAAAAGAAAGTTGCTGGTTACTGGTTGCTGGTTGCTGGTCATGAAGGAAGATCAACAAGCAACTAGCAACTAGCAACTAGCAACAAGCAACTAGCAACTAGCAAATGTAAAAGCCATGGCTATAAATAATGCAAAACATATTATAGGTGAGATCGATGGCACTCGCTGTACTATAATTGAAACCTGTGCCACACTCGAGCGTTGTGCTTTCCTGAGTGATCTTTTAAGTTTTAATAACCTTGAAGTAAAAGAGATGAAGGAAGGAATGGAGAATCCTGATGAAGAATTAAAATATACAATTGGGGTAACAGATGTTACATTTAATCCTGTTTTCGCAATTTATGAACGACAATTGAAAACCAGGGAAGGAACATTTGTATCTCCGGGTTACTGGAAACAGGAATGCACCGAGTGCGATCCCAGATACTGGATGAGGAGAAAACAGGCAACCAAAAATACATAATAGCTTTATAAATATTTATACACTGTCATTATTCCATATTTCCCAGGCTTTTTCAGCTTGTGAATAGAGCATTTTGATTCCACTTATTGTCGAACATCCCTGTTCTGCTCCAAATCTTAGAAAAGATGTAAGTTCCGGATTATAAACAAGATCGAACAAAATATGATTTCTGTTAAGCCTCCGGTAATTTATGTCAGGTTTACTATCAGTGTTGGGATACATTCCAAGAGGAGTAGTATTTATTATCAGGTGAGTTCTGTCAATAATCTCCTTATCGATATCTGAATAATTCAGAACACCCGGTTTTCGTTCTCTCGAGACCCGGTTAACATTTAATCCAAATTTCTTCAGAACATAGCAAACAGCTCTGGAACTTCCGCCTGTTCCAAGTACCAGAGCATTCTTTACATCCCCTCTGATAAATGGAATAAGAGAATCTCGTATGCCTGTTGCATCGCTGTTGAATCCGTATAATTTCAATCGGCTTTCCTCTCTTCGGATCTTAATTACATTTACTGCTCCTATCTCATCAGCTTCAGGATCAATAACGTCTAAAAAACTTATTACTTCAGACTTGTATGGTATGGTGACATTAAGTCCGCAAAGTTCATTATCTGAAGCAACAAATTCAAGAAATCCATCAAGGTTTTTTAACGGATAGTTATCGTATGAACAATCACCGATGTTTTCGTTCAGGAATTTTTCAGTAAAGTACTTTTTTGAGAAAGAATGTGTGAGAGGATATCCAACGAGACCAAATTTTCTCATTTACAAGAGGTTATTTGACATAGCCAATGATATACAATCTATTCTGATTACTGTTTCAATTCCTCCGGAAGAAACTGAAAAAATGTGTCTCCGCGAAGCCCCAGACGCAGTGATTCAAGTGGAATTATTTCATGAGGCGCTATATTTCCCAGATTGACATTTGCTCCGAAATTTTTTATAAACCAAACCTGTTGGGATTTTAACGGAGCTTCCCATATCACGTTTTCAAGTTTAACATGATCAGCAATTCCACAGATAATCTTATTATTTATTGACCCGTCCTCATTATAAATTCCGGTAGTACCAGATTCTCTGGCTTCAGCAATAACTTTTACAGATCCGGCCTTCAATTCCGTTCTCATCATTGTAACCCATTCATCAGGAGTATAAATAACATTTTTCTTTTTTGAACCAACTTCAGAGATAACAGTTCCTCTTTCTGCCAGCCTGTTTATATAATCGAGTTTCCTTTTATGTTCAATGTCGAAAGATCCGTCAGATACCTCAACAAGTTCAATTTCATATTTATCAAGAAAATCTATGAACTCTTTGAACATATTTCTGATAATAAAAGCTTCAAAGAGAGTACCCCCAAAATATGGTTTTGTACCTGATCTCTTATAAAGTTCTATTTTCTTTTCAAAGCCTGGTGTTATCAGAGATGTACCGAAACCTAGCTTTACATAATCAGTATACTCACTTCCAACTGACATGAAGTCTTCTGCTTCCCTGATACTGAGTCCTTTATCCATTACCATAGTAATACCTGAATTTCGTGGCTTTACCGGCCTTTCCGGCATAAAAGGAAGAAGATTCATCATATTGTAAGTCGTTTTAATTTAAAAGATTAGAAAAGATTATTACTCTCGAAAAGCTTTTTAATCTTCTTTGTAAAGAGATCCTTAGGAAAGATATCCTCGAACTCTGAAAAGAGTTCTTTATCCAGATTTAAAGCCAGTGAAAGATGGCGATAAGCTTTTTCGTTATTTCCTGAATGCAGATAAAATGATGCCAGTAAATAGTTGATACCCGGTACATCTCCTGTAACTTTGTAAGCATGTTCGAGGTATGGGAGAGCTTTACCGGCAAGACCGTCCTTAAGAATAATCGTACCCAGATCTGCCCAAACTTCATCATAATAAGAATCGAGTTTAAGAGCTTCCCTGAAACATCTTAATGCTGCTTTTTTCTCTCCTTTGGAATAATGAGCTTTACCCAATAAGTACCATATTTCAGGATTTTCATCGTCGAGGCGAACCGCTTTTCTGAAAAAGATCAGGCTGTCGTCAGGATTACCAGTATTAAGAGCAATTACTCCAAGTCCAAACCAGGGATCGGCAAACTCAGGTGCAAGTTCTATTGCTTCCTGATAATATTTGCGCGCCATAATGACCTCTCCTACCTTTTCGTAACATTCTGCCAGATAAGTCATGGCTTCAAAGCTTTCAGGTTCGTTTTCAAGGTATTCGTGATAAACCGGAATTGCGTCGGAGTACCTTTCAAGGTTGCTCAGAATATTCCCTTTATTGAAGATGGCAAAAGTATTCTGAGAATTAATAGCCAGTGCATAATCATACGCCTCCATTGCTCTATCATAGGATTCCAGCTTATTATATATTATTCCAAGATTGTACCATGCGCTGTCTGAAAATGGTTCCTCATCAAGGTATTTCAGATAATACCTGATACTCTTCTCATAATCCTCAATCTTCTCATACGCATAAGCCATATCATAGAGATGAGCCTTGAATTCAGGTTCCATTTCAATGAGCTTCTCCATATAAGGTATCATATGCTCATAATAATTAAGGTTTTGCAAAACTGAGGTTATGGCAAATAGAATGTTTTCAACATCTTCCGTATCAAGCGTAAGGGAATAATCAAACATTTTTTTTGCACCCTGAATGTCTCCAAGCATACCGTAGGCCGTACCTTTGGCTATGTATATTTCATGATTTCCGGGTTCAATACTTTCAAGTTTCTTGAGAAGCCTGAGCGCTTCAACGGCTCTTCCTTTATCGAGCAGTACTCTCGCTTTTCTTAACTGTATAGAAACTGAATTCGGATGCTGTTCACTCGCCAGTGTTGCTGCTTCAAAGGCTTTTATTGAGTTATTACTTTCAATATAATAATCTATAATTGTTTCAAATTCAATAACATCAAAAAAATAATTCTCATTATTTTTCTTCATTTTCTCAAACTTCTGTACTGCATGCTTCACCTCTTCCTCATAGGAAAACCCGTACTTATCATCTTCCATGGCTTACAAAAATATGGTTACAAAATTAATACTATTTTTAATAGGGATGTTTCCCTGGATAATCAATTATCAACATTTTAACATTTTTTTAACCATTTGATAAACAGGTAAGTATAATTAAAATGAATTAAATGTCATTTTTTTCACCATACCGACGCAACCTGCGGTACAAAATTGTCATCTATTATTTGTAAAACAGATATATTTTAAAAAATCATACCCTATTTACCCTAGAATTAACCTAAATTCTACCTTCGAAGAACCGGGCGACCTCCCGGTTTTTCATTTTATATTAATATCTTTGTGTTGATTGAAGCTCTTCGCAGCAAGCTGCGAAGAATCTTCGATCCCTTAAGGTAAATTCCTGATGCTCGCTTACTCCTCAGCAAACAACAGAGAATGCGCTCGCGGGGATTCATTCCTAAAATTACCTTCGGATGAAAAAATCAGGATATATAAATTTCATAACTGTTGTGCTTAGTCTTTTAATTCTATCAATTTGTTTTAACGGCTGCAAAAAAACACCAAATCCAATAAAATATCCGCAAGGTACATTCCCCGATACGGTTATTAATATAATTGATATTAACTCCGCCTATGATGATTATAACATTGCATTATATCAATTAAACAATACATTACCGATAATATTTTCAAGCAACAGGAAAAGTTCAGGTGGACAATTTGACCTTGAACAGGCGAGTATTTCATATACTTTTGATCAGACTACGGGCGTTTTTGGATTTGGATCCAAAATGACTACCGATGCATTCCTCGACAAACTGATAGGTAAAGCGGTGACACCAGGAGATGATTTCGGACCGTACCGACTCTTCAGTACTGTAGATGGCTATGAATATCTTTTACTTTCATCGGTAAACTCTGCCGGAAACCTTGATTTGTATTATCTTAAAAACCAGCCGGTTGCCGGCTCTTCTCTTCCGGATGTCTATGGACCTTTTCCTATAAAACTTATGAATACAGGTTTTGATGATGCATATATCTGTTTTAATTTCGGACAGGATACGGCTTATTTTTCTTCCAACAAGGATGGGAAATTCCATATTTTTTATCTGAATAAACCCGCAGATAAAGATCTGACATCCTGGTTTAATCTTGATTATACTCTGCCGGTAAAGGAAGACAGTATCAATAGTCCGGGTGATGACAGATGTCCGTTCATATACAAAAATATAATGGTTTTTACATCTAACAGACTGGGGGGCTTAGGCGGTTATGACTTGTATTATTCCATTTTAAAAGGAGGAAAATGGAGTTCTCCTGTCAACTTTGGCCCCCGTATTAATTCATCCTCTGATGAATTCAGACCGGTCATTGGTTATGACCCAAATTTTTCAAATAAATTTCTGATGTTTTCTTCAAACAGGGCTGGAGGAAAAGGGGGATTTGACATCTATTTCACGGGTGTGGATTTTTCTTCAAAATAATTCCGGAATCTGGTTATTAAAATTCAAATCTTCCGGGCAGCAATCAGAGTGTTGAGCAACAATGAAACTCTTGTCATCGGACCTACACCTCCCGGAACAGGAGTAATGTAAGAACACTTAGGAGCCACACTCGCAAAATCAACATCGCCAATTAGTTTAAATCCCGATTTGGTCTCATTACTGGGGATGCGCGTGGTACCCACATCTATCACTACAGCTCCATCTTTTACCATATCTCCTTTAACAAAAGCAGGTGATCCGATTGCAGAAATAATTATGTCGGCCATACTAACAATAGCCTTTATGTTTTTTGTACGGCTGTGAACAACAGTAACGGTGGCATCCATTCCTTTCTGAGAAAGCAGAATACTCACAGGCCGCCCTACAATATTACTTCGGCCTATTACAACACAGTTCTTGCCGGAAGTTTCAATATTATATCTCCTAATAAGCTCAATTATCCCATATGGAGTAGCTGGCCGATATCCGGAAAGGCCAATAACCATTTTCCCGATATTAACCGGATGAAATCCGTCAGCGTCTTTACCTGGATCAATAGCTTCAATAACTTTATTCTCTGATATATGTTCAGGTAATGGCAACTGAACGATGAAACCATCTACATCCGGATCATTATTAAGTTCTTCAATTTTCCCGAGTAGAACGGATTCATCAATTGCATCACCAAATCTGATCAGAGTTGATTTGAATCCGACTTCCGCGCAATCTTTTACTTTGTTTGCAACATAGATTTCGCTGGAACTATTATTGCCAACAAGTATAGCAACGAGATGAGGAATCTTTTTTCCTGCTTTTTTTAGTTGTTTTACTTCTTCAGCAATTTCCTTTTTGATTTCTGAGGCGATTTTCTTGCCGTCAATAATTTTATACATTTCACTTGTTATTTTTTTCCCATGAGTCTTGCGACATTTCCTCCTTTTGTCATCATCTTCATCATCCGTTTTGTCTCATCGAACTGCTTGAGAAGCTTATTTACTTCCTGCACACTGGTTCCGCTACCTGTTGCAATTCTTTTCCTCCTGCTACCGTTAAGGACGACCGGATTAGTTCTCTCTTCAGGAGTCATACTTTTAATAATTGCTTCAATACCTTTGAATGCATTATCGTCTATATCAAGATCTTTTACTGCTTTGCCTACTCCGGGGATCATAGCCATCAGGTCTTTAACATTCCCCATTTTTTTTATCTGCTGGATCTGTGTTATGAAATCGTTAAAATCGAACTGGTCCTTCGAGATCCTCTTCTGAAGTTTTCTAGCCTCCTCCGAATCATATTGCTCCTGGGCTTTTTCAACAAGAGAAACTATATCACCCATACCAAGAATTCTGTCAGCCATCCTTTCAGGATAGAATATATCTATGGCTTCCATTTTCTCGCCTGAACTTACAAACTTAATTGGCTTGTTCACCACCGATTTAATTGAAAGTGCAGCTCCTCCCCTTGTATCTCCGTCGAGTTTTGTCAGCACAACGCCGTCAAAATCAAGTCTTTCATTGAATTCCCTGGCTGTATTAACTGCATCCTGCCCGGTCATAGAATCGACAACAAATAGTATTTCATGCGGATTTACAGCATCTTTCACCGATGATATCTCCTTCATCATCTCTTCATCAATTGCCAGTCGTCCGGCGGTATCGATAATCAACAGATCGTACCCGGTCTTTTTTGCTTCTTTCACAGCATTGCGTGCAATAGCGATCGGATTCAGATTCCCATCTTCGGTATAAACCGGAACTTCTATCTGTGTCCCGATTATCTTTAATTGTTCTATTGCGGCAGGACGGTATACATCACATGCAACAAGCAACGGATTTTTTCCTCTTTTGTTTTTTAACCATTTAGCTAGTTTTCCGCTGAAAGTTGTTTTTCCCGAACCCTGAAGTCCGGCAATCAGTATAATTGATGGATTTATCTTAATATTAAGGTCTGTCTTATCACCGCCCATCAGAGCAACCAGTTCATCATGAACGATTTTAACCATCATCTGCGACGGGTTAACCGATTTGAGAACTTCCTGCCCTATTGCTTTCTGCTTGACAGTATCTGTGAATGTCTTGGCTATTTTAAAGTTTACATCTGCATCGAGCAAAGCTCTGCGGACTTCCTTAAGAGTCTCAGCAATATTTATTTCAGATATTCTACCCTGCCCTTTTAAAAGTTTAAAGGATTTCTCCAGCCGTTCACTTAGATTTTCAAACATGTTTTCCGAATAAATAATTTAACTAATTTTTTTGCCCCCTGGGGCTACATCCTTTCAGGCATCTCAATACCTAAGAGCCACATGCCTGTGTAAACCATTTCACTTGTTACCTTTGACAGAACCAGTCTGAAATTTCTTATATCTTCATCTTCCTCTCCAAGGATAGAAAAATCATGATAAAACTGATTATATTCCCTCGAAAGATCATAGCAATAATTTGCGATTAAAGCCGGATTGTATTCTGTTGCAGCAGCTGAAACAGTTTCAGAGAATTTACGCAGCAGTTTTAAAAGTTCAATTTCTTTAGGATCTGTCTCTGATCCGGAATACGCTATTTGTTCAGTATTAATTCCCATTTGCCCGGCTTTCCTGAATACCGATTTTATTCTTGCATAAGTATATTGAATAAATGGTCCTGTATTCCCGTTGAAATCAATTGATTCTGCCGGGTTAAATGTCATATTTTTCTTTGGATCAACCTTAAGTATATAGTATTTCAACGCTCCCATACCTATTTTTCTGTATATATCCTCCTTTTCATCTTCTGAAAAATCTGATAATTTACCAAGTTCCATTGAGACTTCTTTGGCAGTGAGATGCATCTCTTTTATAAGGTCATCCGCATCGACAATTGTACCTTCACGCGATTTCATCCTGCCTTCAGGAAGTTCAACCATACCATAAGAAAAATGTATCAGTCCGTCAGCCCAAGCATATCCCAACCTTTTCAGAATGGCTTTAAGTACCTGAAAATGATAGTTTTGTTCATTCCCAACAACATAAATATTCTTGTCGAATTTATACTCATTGTGGCGGGCAACAGCAGTACCCAGATCCTGAGTCATATAAACTGCTGTACCGTCGGAACGAAGCAGCAGCTTTTGATCCAATCCATCGCGGGTAAGATCAGCCCATATCGAATTATCCTCATTTCTGTAAAGAATCTTTTCTTTCAGTGCATTGAGAACAATATCCTTCCCTACTTTATATGTATCCGATTCATAGTAGATCTTATCAAAATCAACCCCTAGCTTTTGATAAGTTTCATCAAATCCGGCATATACCCATGAGTTCATCATTCTCCATAACCCGACGATTTCTTCATCACCGGCTTCCCATTTCAGAAGCATCACTCTTGTTTCTTTCATGAGCGGGGCAGAATTCTTTGCTTCCGCTTCTTCAATTCCATCTTTTACAAGCTTCTCTACCTCTTCTTTGTAGTTCTTCTCAAATAATACATAGTATTTTCCAACCAGGTGATCTCCTTTCATTCCGGATGACACGGGAGTTTCTCCTTTTCCATATTTTTGCCAGGCGAGCATCGATTTGCAGATATGAATACCACGGTCATTGACAATATTCGTTTTTATCACTCTGTGCCCGCAACCAGATAAAATACGATATAGCGAATAACCCAGCAGATTGTTCCGGATATGTCCCAGGTGCAAAGGCTTATTCGTGTTAGGTGAAGAGTATTCCACAAGGATTGTTTCAGGATTTGAAACCTGACAATTCTCCAGATGGTTTTTTTCAACTTCCAGTTTTCTGAAAAAATCAACCCACCAGGCGTCGGATATCTCAAGATTCAGAAATCCTTTGATAACATTATAACCGGAAACTGCCGGTAAGTGATCAATAAGATATTGTCCGATTGTTTCACCGGTTGTTTCAGGTGTATTTTTAGAGAAACGCAGAAGAGGAAAGACAACCAGTGTAAAGTCTCCTTTGAAATCTTTCCTTGTTTCCTGAATCTGGATCAGGTGGTCTTTAACTTCGCTATTGTAGATAGTTTGAACAGCTTCCTTTATCTTTTCTTTAAGAACAATCTCCATTTTTTCGTTTGCAATTTTCAGGTTGCAAAGATAACATATTAATACATTTATTTAACAGAAAACGAAACCAAAAGGGCTGCAAGACGTATACCTGAAAAATCAGGGATTATACCAAACAATTGAAATATTTGACAACTGAGCTTTTCTTTTTGATCAAGAAAAATTTTAATATTAAAAACTTATTATAATTTTGAATAAGTTATTTTTGTAACTTTATAATCAATAATAGATTAAAAAGGTGGATCTGAAAAATTTATTTATAGAACCGACTGCTAAGACGCCCCAGGTTGATTTAAATTATCCTTCAGGGGAACTGATTTTGTCTGGAAAGTCAATACCTGAGAATGCTGCAATTATTTATGAAGCCGTTCTTAAATGGGTTACTGAATATATTAAGAATCCCCGTCCTACCACAAACCTGCGTCTCAATCTTGAATACTTCAATACTGCATCAGCTATTTGGCTGGCAAAAATTGTGCAGACACTCGGTTCAATAAAGGACAGTGAATATACACTGATGATACACCTCTACTTCAATATTGAAGATTATGATAATATGGAAGCTGAAGATCTCAAGGATGAACTTCATCCGATTATCCATATGATTGGAGTACCCACAGTCAGCCTAGGCATTAAAATTTACGGTACTGACGACAGAGGAGAGATCCTAAAAGAATCAATGGTTCTAATTTAATTTTCCTGCCTAACTTTTATTCATAAACTATATTTTCTTCAATTTTTTGGCATAACTTTATTTCGCCAATTAATTGCAATAGTCATGCAAACAGTATTCATTGTTTTGCTTTCAATATTTACTATCATGGAAACATTTTCCCAGAATATTACAACTGACAGACAGCCATTTGCAGCAGGGAGATTTTATCCGGCTGATAAAGATACTCTCTTAAAAACCCTGTCATTGCTTTTCCAAAACTGCAGGAGATCACCCGATAATTGGAATGTCAGAGCAATCATAAGTCCGCATGCCGGGTATCAGTTTTCAGGGAAAACTGCTGCATCTGCATTCTCGGCTATATCAAAAAATTCAATATATAAAAATATCTTTATTATAGGTTCAAGTCATGTAATGTATTTTAATGGCGCTTCAGTATATAATTGTGGTGATTATATCACTCCTTTAGGGAAAGTTCCTGTAAACAAAGAAATTGCAAATAAGCTTATCAAGAATAATAAGGTATTCAACTTTCCGGTAAATGCACATATTCAGGAACATAGTATTGAGAATCAAATACCTTTTATTCAATATTATTTTAAAAATATCCCGCCGATTGTCCCTGTTATTATTGGTACTGATGATAAGAATATTGTGAAAAACATAGCGGAAGCTCTCAGACCATGGTTCACTCCTGAAAATCTCTTTATAATCAGCAGTGACTTCTCTCATTATCCTGGATATAAAGACGCTGTCGAAAACGACAAATTAACAGCAAGTAGCATAATATCAGGCAGTCCTGAGACATTTCTAAATAGACTCTATGAAAACTCTTCAAAAAAAATCCCGGGGCTTGTTACAAGCATGTGTGGATGGACCTCAGGCCTTACGCTCCTTTATCTGGCGGAAGGAATTAATAATCTCGAATTCAAACTTATAGATTACTCAAATTCAGGCGATTCTAAAGATGGCGGAAAAGATGAAGTAGTAGGTTATAATGCCATTGTGATGATTGATAAAAAGCAAAATGAACCATCCGTTAAAAGGTCTGAGAATAGTTTTTCTTTCACTCAGGAAGAAAAAAAACAACTATTTGCAATTGTTAAAAGCAGTATACAATCAAAGCTCTTTGACAAAACCAGGTTTGTGATTGATGAAAAATCAATTCCTGAGAATCTTAAAAAGCCATTGGGTGCGTTTGTTACCTTAAAAATAGATGGCGCATTAAGAGGTTGTATCGGCAGATTTATTTCTTCAGAGCCATTATACGAAGTCGTACAGGAATCAGCATTATCATCTGCATTTGAGGATCCGCGATTCTCGCCGCTTACAAAAGATGAATACAAAAAAACTGACATTGAAATAACTGTAATAGGACCATTAAAGAAGATAAATAATATAAATGAGATAGTACTCGGTAAACATGGGATTTATATCAAAAAGGATAACAGATCAGGGACTATGCTCCCGCAGGTAGCAACTGAAAACAAATGGACAGTCGAGGAGTTTCTTGGGTTTACCTCCAGAGATAAAGCCGGTTTAGGATGGGACGGTTGGAAAGATGCAGAGATTTTTATCTACGAAGGGATTGTTCTTGATGATAACCAGAAGTAACCATGTATCATGTTTTTAGCACTGGATTCACTGCAATACTCTTATATTTAATCAGTTATTCTCTTTACAAAACAGGTTTCTATTCTCTTCAGCTCCATAGAAAATTCTGGAACTCGGTGCTGGCTGCTGCCTTTCTTTTAACAGCTATCGCAGGTGTGTTCCTTGCTCTACAGATTAACTATAAGTGGAACATCCCGTTTATTAAGACATTACTAAAATGGCATGTTGAATTTGGTATAGGAATGGCAATTACCGGTCTGTTTCATCTTATCTGGCACCTGAACTACTACGGAAAACTTTTTTCCAAAACTGCCAGAAATCAGGAGAATACAGAAACCCGAAAACCTGCTTCCGGCAAAATTAAAAATAATCTCTTTATTATAGGGTTTGTCAGCTCTTCCATCCAATTCTTGATGATGCGGGAGATAATGAACGTTACCGGCGGATATGAGCTTATAACAGGTTCGTTTTTAGGATCATGGCTGATTGGATCGGCTCTTGGATCATCTCTTGCCGGCAAATCAGCATTAAATGATATACGAAAAATAAATCTTATTTTTTCAATAAGCCCTGCTGTTTCAATAATCCTGATGCTTTTTCTGTCCAGAGTATATTTAAGTCCCGGGGAAACTCCATCATTTCTGGCAGCAATAATCTATACATTAGTTGTTCTTATTCCATTTTGCCTGGTCTCGGGATTTACATTCATCAAACTGATAACTATTTCCGGTTCGGAAAACAGGATTGTTCCGGGAAAATCGTTTTCTATCGAAACAACCGGTGGAATTGTGGCTGGTATTATTATCACTATTTTGTCTGCCGGTCTTCTTAGTACTTATAAATTACTTTTGCTGATAATATTGTTATCAATCGGTTATTCATTGACAACCTACTATATAATTAGTCTTAAAGCAAAAACCTTCATAAAATTTTTAATTGTTATCCTGGGAACCCTTATTGTATTTTTGAATCCCGATTTACTCCTCAGACAGATACTTCTCCCGGGCATTAAAGTCACGGGAACGAAGGATACACCTTATGGCAATATTACAAAAGGCAAGTATAAAGGAGAAGAAAGTCTCTATTATAATCAAAGACTGCTGGCATATACGAATGACGCAACTGAAAGAGAAGAGGACATTCATTATGCGATGCTTCAGAGTGAATTGCCTGAAAAAGTAATTTTAATTTCAGGCTCACCTCAATCACATATTCCGGAAATATTAAAATATCCTGTAAATAAGGTCATTTATATTGAAAGAGACCCTGCCCTGGTTAAGTATGAAACTTCCCAAGGTATTAAATTTCCAGATAAAGTAAATGTTATGAACACTGATGCTTACAGATATATAAGGAACTCTGCTGAATCAGTTGATGTCATTATTTTGCTTATTCCTCCACCATCGACATTACTCCTGAACAGGTATTTTACCACTGAGTTCTTTAACAGCGTAAAGAAAAGACTTAAACACGATGGAATTTTCATGTGTTCACCCGGACCCGGAGACAATTATTTCAATAAAGAATCATTAAACCTGTATTCATCAATTTATAATAGCCTGGCAGCTATTTTCAAAAATGTAAAGCCAGTTGTTGGCAATAAACTATATCTTATTGCTTCCGACGCAGAAATATCACTTTCATTTTGCCGGCTCGTCGATAAAAAACAAATTAAAAATATTTATGTAAGTGCTGACTTTCTTGAAGATGATCTTATAGCCAGGAGGTCTGAAGAGGTTTTAGCACTTATTGACCATGGAGCCAAGCAGAACAGATCTTCTTTTCCTGTGGCATGTTTACATTCCCAATCTTATCAGTTCAGTAAAAACCTCGGCGAGAAGGTCCCTGCGATAATCCTGATGTTTGTTGTCTTCGTATTGCCTGTTGCGTCAGTAAAAAGAAGAAATCTTATAATGTATTTCAGCGCTTCAGCTCTGGCAGGGTTCGAGATTATTATTCTTTTGAGTCTTCAAATTATGATAGGGAATATGTATCAGCTGACTAGTCTTATAATTGCCGGATTAATGACCGGTCTGGCTGTTGGTTCAGGAATAAATAAGAGTTACCTGAATACTATTTCATTAAGAAACAAAGTTATCCTACTGATGGCATTTTATATCATATTTGGTCTTACCTATAATATTATGATAGAACTTAGAAGTAGTTTGATCTCAGTTATGGTAACTATTATTTCCGGCTTTTTACCTGCAATGCTAACCGGACAAATCTTTAGTGAGCTTACAGGTAAGAAGGAAGGAATAACAATAACACCTTCAATTTACAGTGCCGATCTCGCCGGATCAGCTTTTGGTTTTATTCTGATTTCGGGTTTTGCAGTGCCTTTATTTGGTATGCGTTATTCAGTATTTTTATTAGCTGCACTTATCTTTGGAGGGATTCTTTTTGGAACAATAAGGAACAAATAGTAGTTTTAGTCATGCTTATTAAATAATACTTTAGCAAATTTAGTTCACTAAAAGTGGAGGGTGATATGAAGAATGCAAAATGTGATCTAAGCAAACGTGATTTTTTGAAAAAATCTCTGGCTCTTTCAGCCGGTTTGATTTGTATTCCACGCAGGGCGGTTTTATCAGGCTTGTCCCCGGAAGATCAAGTAATTTATAAAAAAATTGCTATGTACCAGGAAGAAACTGCCAGGGGAATAATGTGCAGGATCTGCCCTAATGAATGTGTTCTGAAAGAGGGTGAATTAAGCAAATGTAATAACCGGAAAGTAAAGGACTCAAAGCTATATACCCTGGCGTTCGGGAATCCATGTACCGTCAATGTTGACCCGGTGGAAAAGAAGCCTCTTTACCATTTTCTACCAGGATCAAAAGCTTATTCCATTGCAACTGCCGGATGTAATCTTGTTTGTCTTAACTGCCAGAACTGGACAATTTCACAAATCAGTCCCGATAAAACAAGGAATTATGATCTTATGCCCGAAAAAGTAGTAACAGAAAGCATTAATAACAATTGCAAATCAATAGCATATACATATTCTGAACCTGTCACTTTTTATGAATATGTTTTTGAAACAGCTACTCTTGCCAGGAATGCCGGAGTTAAAAATATTTTCAAATCAAATGGCTATATAAATCCGGAGCCTCTGAAAAAACTTTGCACTGTAATCGATGCAGCCAATATTGATCTGAAGGCTTTCAGTGAAAGTTCGTACCTGAAGTTAACCGGAGGAAAGTTACAGCCGGTTCTCGACTCACTTAAAGTTTTTAAAGATTTGGGTGTATGGCTTGAAATTACTAATCTTATTGTTCCTGACTGGACTGATAATCAGGAGGATATCAGAAATATGTGCAAATGGTTAAATGATAACGGGTTTAAAAACACACCATTGCATTTCAGCAGGTTCTACCCAATGCATAAACTTGAACAATTGCCTCCTACTCCTGTTGAATTACTTAACAATGCATATCGTATTGCGACAGAAGAAGGATTAAAATATGTATATACCGGAAATTCCCCCGGTAATGAAATTTCGGATACAAAATGCCCGTCATGCAATGCCATACTGGTTGTCAGAGAGGGTTACCGGATTTCATCCAATACCGTTACCGGCGGAAAGTGCAGTAAATGCGGTAATAAAATTGAAGGTGTCTGGAACTGAATTTTATCGGATGAAAAAATCGGAAGCAAAAGAACGGATAAATACTCTTCGAAATGAAATTGAAGAACATAACAACAGATATTATGTTATAAATCAGCCTTCAATTTCGGATTTTGAATATGATATTTTGTTGAATGAACTCGAAAATCTGGAAAAGAAATTCCCTGAATTCATAAGCCCCGATTCTCCCACAAGACACGTTGGCAGTGATATTACGAAAGAATTCATACAGTACGAACATACCTACCCAATGCTGTCGCTAGGGAACACTTACAGCGAAGAAGAACTTCGGGAATTTGATAACAGGATTCATAAAACAATATCACAATCAATTGAATATGTTTGTGAATCGAAATTTGACGGAGCATCTATCAGCATAACTTATAAAAATGGCTCATTTTTCAGGGCAATTACACGAGGTGACGGTAGTAAAGGAGATGACGTTACTTTAAATGTAAAAACGATCAGAAGCATACCTTTGAAAATCAGTGGCAGAAGTGTACCCGATGAATTTGTGATGAGAGGGGAAATATTAATGCCCAGGGCAGTCTTTAACAGACTAAACGAAGAGAGAATAAAAGATGAGTTGACTCCATTTGCCAACCCAAGAAACGCTGCTGCAGGTACTCTTAAGCTTCTTGATCCCAGAACCGTCGCATCAAGATCCCTGGATTGCATGTTTTATTTCCTTCTTGCCGAGAAGCTTCCGCATGATAACCATTATGATAATCTTAAAGAGGCTGCAGGATGGGGATTCAGAGTTGCGGAAAGCATAAAGTTATGCCGAAATATCGAAGAAGTAATTCAATTTGTTTCTTATTGGGAAACTGAACGTAAAAAACTCCCGTACGATACCGACGGAGTAGTTATTAAAGTCAACTCCCTGAATCAACAGCAGGAACTTGGTTTCACTGCCAAATCGCCCCGCTGGGCAATTGCCTATAAATATAAAGCAGAAGAAGCAACTACCAGGTTGTTATCTGTTTCATACCAGGTAGGAAGGACCGGTACTGTGACTCCGGTAGCAAATCTGGAACCGGTACTGCTTTCAGGCTCTACTGTCAGAAGGGCTACTCTTCATAATGCTGACCAGATTGCTCTTCTTGATCTGCATCTTAATGACATGGTTTATGTTGAAAAGGGAGGCGAAATAATTCCAAAAATAGTTGGTGTTGATCACTCTCAAAGAAATGAGAACAATAAGAAGATTGTTTTTATTTCAAACTGCCCTGAATGTGGAACTGAACTTATTAAAAATGAAGGTGAAGCAAATCATTTTTGTCCAAATTACCTGCATTGTCCACCACAGATCAAAGGCAGGATTGAACATTTTATAAGCCGGAAGGCAATGGATATCGACGGAATCGGAGAAGAGACCATTGATCTCCTTTTTAATAAAAACCTGATAAAAAATATTTCTGACCTTTATGATTTAAAGATTGAGCAACTTGTTCCTCTTGAACGTCTGGGTGAAAAGTCCGCATCCAATATTCTGGCCAGTATAAGAAAATCTATTGAAACTCCTTATCACAGGGTACTATTTGCTCTCGGTATCAGGCATGTTGGAGAAACAGTAGCAAAAACCATAGCTTCCAGATTCAGAACTATTGATGATCTGATAAATGCCGGTGTTGAGCAATTGACAAGTGTATATGAAATCGGACCCAAAATAGCAGCAAGTATCGTAGCTTATTTTTCTGACGGAGATAATCTTGTAATGATTGAAAGGCTAAAATCGGCCGGCATCAGGTTCAGTAATGAGAATGAGACTACAATGACAGGCAGTTCACTGAAAGGAAAAATAATAGTCATATCGGGTATTTTCCAAAAACACAGCCGGGAGGAATATAAACAAATGATTGAAAGAAACGGAGGTAAAAACTCCACCTCAGTTTCAGGAAGTACTTCATTTATACTGGCTGGGGAAAATATGGGTCAATCCAAAAAAGAAAAAGCTGAAAATCTTGAAATCCCGCTAAAAACCGAAGAGAAATTTCTTGAAGAAATAGGTGAAGAATAAAATTTTCTCAATATTGATTTTAACAAAAAACTGTTAGGTTTGCAATATGGAATTATTTAAAAATATCAGACTGAAAATCGGAGATGCTATACTTAGAAATAAAATAGCCCATACAAAGAGAAAAATTCATTATTCCAACATAAGCGAGGTAAAAAATATCGGTATTGTCTGGGATGCTTCAAAGATTGAGGATTTTACGTGTTTATCAAAGTTTTATCAAAAGATGCACGAAAATAAAACGGATGTTAAGATTATGGGATATTTTCCGGGAAATAATCTGCCAAATCAACTTACTGCAGTAAGATTTCTTTCCATCATAAAGAAAGAAGAATTAAATATTTTCTACCATCCTGTTTCTTCGGATTCCAATTCCTTCGTTGGAAGGCGTTTTGATGTCCTTATTGATTTGAATTTTAAGAAACTATTGCCACTTCAATATATTTCATCGTTATCAAATGCCGGCTTTAAAGTTGGTCTGTTTGATTCTGATAACGGAAACACTCCATTCGACCTTATGATGGATTTAAAAAGTCCTGTTAACGTTGAAGATTACCTGAATCAGGTTATTCATTACCTTGAAATGATAAATTCGGGAACTGCCAATAAAGTTATTCAATAATGAAGGATACTAAAAAATTCAGAGGAACCGGAGTTGCTATTGTAACTCCATTTAAAAATGATTCCAGCATTGATTTTGCTGCTCTTGGTCGGGTTGTAAATCATGTAATCAATGGAGGTGTAAATTATATTGTTGTCCTCGGGACAACCGGAGAGTCGGCCACACTCACCAAAGACGAAAAGAAAGCAATTATTTCGTATGTAGTGGAAGTGACTGATAATCGGGTTCCACTGGTTACAGGTATAGGTGGGAACAGTACGCAGGAGGTAATAAATTGTATAAGGCATACCAATCTCACCGGAGTTGATGGAATTTTATCTGTGGCACCATACTACAATAAACCAAACCAGAGAGGATTGTTTCTTCATTTTAAGGCTATTGCAACCTGTAGCCCGGTTCCTGTCATCCTGTACAATGTACCTGGCAGAACTTGCAGCAACATAACATCAGAAACTTGTCTCGAACTGGCAAATGAATGTGAAAACATCGTTGCAATAAAAGAAGCATCTGGTGATATGGCACAGATTATGAGGATAATAAGATCTAAGCCTGATAATTTCAGTGTAATATCTGGAGATGATATGATTACCTTGCCGATCATTGCTTCAGGCGGATCAGGTGTCATATCAGTTCTTGCAAATGCTTTCCCTGCTGTGACAAGCGATCTTGTCACCAATGCATTAAAAAATAATTTTAAATCTGCACGCGAAATCCAACTCCGCTATCTTGAAATGATTGAACTCCTGTTTACCGACGGTAATCCGGCTGGGGTAAAAGCTATGCTCAGTATAATGAATCTATGCCAGAATTTCCTGAGGCTTCCTCTGGTACCTGTCAACAGGACGATCAACACACGAATACAAAAAGCGATCGATGAAGTGAATAAAAGCTGATCAGGTGTTGGCATTTGCACCCAGGATTTTACCCTGCTGCAACCCATGACATTGTTTGTATTTTTTTCCGCTGCCACAAGGACAAGGATCATTTCTGCCAACTTTTTTATCGACCCTGACTGGTTCGGTTTTCTGATTCCTGTCCTGTCCGCCGCCTGTGCTGCTATATTGTGAAAAGTCACTTTTGGATGTTCTCATGTTGCTCATATCGACCTGCCGTCTTCTCTGAGCTTCTTTAACCTGTTCAGGGTCCTGTGTTGGGATATGTCCTTTCATAAGTGTACTCACTACATCCTTATTTACTTTTGTAAGCATAGTTTTGAATAACTCAAAGGATTCAAACTTGTAAATAAGCAAAGGATCTTTCTGTTCATAGGTAGCATTCTGAACAGACTGTTTAAGTTCGTCCATCTCTCTCAGATGTTCTTTCCACGCGTCGTCGATGGTCGCTAAAACAACTGTTTTTTCATATGCTTTCGCCAGTTCCCTCCCTTCGGATTCAGCCGTTGCCTTCAGGTTTGTTACAACCTGATAAACCCTTACTCCGTCAGTGATCGGTACAACTACATTTTCATAAACATGAGACATCCTGTCATATACATCTTTAAGCACAGGGTATGCCTGCGCTGAGATTGATTCAACTTTTCTTTTATAAGTATCGAGTACTTTTGTATAGACTATATCAGTCACCTCCATGGAATTAGATTTCCTGAAGTCCTGATCAGGGACAGGAGAATCCATTGAAAATGAGCGGATAAGATCGAAATCAAATCCCTCAAAATCTCCTACACCATGATATATATCCACCAGGCTTTCAGTAACATCAAACATCATATTTGCTATATCGACAGTTAAACGTTCCCCAAGCAATGCGTGTCGCCTTTTCTTATAAATGACTTCCCGCTGTGAATTCATAACATCATCATATTCAAGAAGCCTCTTTCTTATTCCGAAGTTATTTTCTTCAACTTTTTTCTGCGCCCGTTCAATAGATTTAGTGATCATTGAGTGTTGAATCATTTCACCGTCTTTCAGTCCGAGTTTGTCCATTATACCTGCAATTCTTTCTGAACCAAACAGTCTCATTAGTTCATCTTCGAGAGAAACAAAAAACTGAGACGATCCCGGGTCGCCCTGTCTTCCCGAACGGCCCCTGAGTTGCCTGTCCACCCTTCTCGATTCATGTCTTTCAGTCCCAATTATTGCAAGCCCTCCTGCTTTCCGGACATCTTCAGTCAGCTTAATATCAGTACCTCGTCCTGCCATATTAGTTGCAATAGTAATTGTACCTGTTTTACCGGCTTCCGCCACAATTTCTGCTTCCCTCTGATGCAGCTTTGCATTAAGGACATTATGTTTCAGCCCTTTCATCTTAAGCATCCTGCTCAGTAATTCCGATATCTCAACTGAAGTAGTACCTACAAGTACGGGCCGTCCCTGACGGTTCATCTCAGCAATCTCATCAATAACGGCATTATATTTTTCCCTTTTGGTTTTATATACCAGATCTTCTCTATCCGATCTGATTACAGGTCTGTTTGTCGGAATAACAACAACATCGAGTTTATAAATATTCCATAGCTCGCCGGCTTCAGTTTCGGCCGTACCTGTCATCCCTGCCAGTTTATGATACATCCTGAAATAATTCTGCAGCGTGATAGTGGCATAAGTCTGAGTAGCCTCCTCCACCTTAACATTCTCTTTTGCCTCAATAGCCTGATGAAGTCCGTCGGAATACCGGCGACCTTCAAGAACACGTCCGGTTTGCTCATCAACAATTTTTACCTTATTATCCACTACTATATACTCAGTATCGCGATCAAAAAGAGTCCAGGCTTTGAGCAGCTGCGTCATAGTATGAACCCGTTCAGATTTAACGGAATAGTCCTGCAGAAGTTCATCTTTTATCTTCAGCTTCTCACGATCGGATATATCTGATTTCTCAATATCTGCAATCTTTGATCCTACATCGGGAAGAATAAAGAAACTAACATCTTCAACAGAGTCCGAGATAAGATCAAGTCCTTTTTCAGTCAGTTCAATGGAATTGGCTTTTTCATCAATAATAAAGAATAATTCGTCCGTTGCCTTGGGCATTTCCTTGCTGTTGTTTTGCATATAGAAGTTCTCTGTCTTCAGCAGAAGTGATTTGTTGCCCTCTTCACTCAGGTATTTAATAAGTGCATTATTCTTTGGAAGTCCTTTATATGCTCTCAGTAAGAGTAGTCCGCCTTCTTCATTCTTGTTATCGGCAATAAGTTTCTTTGCATCAGCAAGTATCTGAGTTACAAGCTTTTTCTGTGCAGAGACTAGTCTGTCTACTTTAGGTTTCAGCTCATCAAATTGTTGAGTGTCACTTTTGGCAGTTGGCCCCGAAATAATAAGAGGTGTACGGGCATCATCTATCAGCACTGAGTCGACCTCATCAACAATTGCATAATGGTGCTTACGTTGAACAAGGTCCTCGGGGTTTATAGCCATATTGTCTCTGAGGTAGTCGAATCCGAATTCATTATTTGTTCCAAAAGTAATATCTGCGTTATACGCCTTTCGTCTGTCTTGTGAATTTGGCTGGTGTTTATCGATACAGTCAACAGTGAGACCATGAAATTCATAGATTGGACCCATCCATTCTGAGTCGCGTTTGGACAAATAATCATTAACGGTAACAATATGTACGCCTCGTCCGGCAAGTGCGTTAAGGAAAACAGGAAGGGTAGCTACAACTGTTTTTCCTTCACCGGTTCCCATCTCAGCTATTTTACCTTTATGAAGTGCAACGCCTCCAATGAGCTGAACATCATAATGAATCATATCCCAGGTAATCTCATTGCCGCCTGCAATCCATTTATTGCTCCATATTGCTTTGTTTCCGTTGATTGTTATACTTTCCCTGGTGGCAGCAAGATCTCTGTCATATTGTCGTGCTGTAACTTCCAGAACGCTGTTCTCCTTAAATCTTTTAGCAGTTTCTTTTACAATGGCAAAAGCTCTGGGAACAAGCTGATCCAGCGTCATTTCAATTTTTTCGTTAATTTGTTTTTCAATTTTGTCTATTGAGTTGTAAAGCTCCTCTTTCAGATTTACATCTTCCTCATTTTCAGCTTTTTCCCTGAGCAATTTAATTTCATTTTCATCTCCTTCGACACTTTTTAGAATTTCATTTCTTAGCTCCTCTGTCCGGTCTCTTAATTCGTCATTTGTCAGGTCTTGAATTTTTTTAAATTCGATGTGAATCTTATCTATATAAGGATTTATTTCCTTTAAGTCTCTTTCGTATTTATTACCCAGAAAAAGGCCCAGTACATTATTTATAATGCTCATTTTAAGGTGTTTTACAGTTTTCTTAATTATCCAGCAAAATTAGCTTTATTTTCCAATATTGAATTCCAAAAAACCATCTTATGCAAAAACCCCGCCATTGTTGCGGGGTTTTACTATTATTTTATAAGACTATATTTAATAGTTTTTAATCCGTCATCCAGGTATAAGATAATAATATAAATTCCTGCCGGATATGAAGATATATCGATCAAAGTTTCAGAGGATCCTGAAGTCGTTGCATTTCTCAGACAGATACCGGCTATGTTGAAGACACTGTAATGCAAAGGTTTATAGTTTGCACTACCCGTTATATCAGTACTTATTTTTATAAGTCCTGTTCCAGGATTAGGATATACCATCACCGGATGATTATTCATTTCTGAAACTATATCAATGAGTGGATTGATTTTCAGATCCTCCACTACCCAACCCCATCCATTAGCAAATGGATCGGAGAAGAGCCTGAATCTCAATAATAAAGTATCCCCTGCAGAAATTTTGTCAGACGGGCGATACAGAAAAGTGTGTTTCTGCAGCAATGCCTCTGAACCGATATATGTTGAGTTATCTCCTACTATACTACTATTGTAAGCTGACAGCCATGATGGGAATAACCTGCTGTCGTAACCATCGATAAGAGCAAACCATGTTTTGCCAAAGTTCTTAGAACCTTCCACAATAACATAATCGTAAAAATCAGGTGATCCGTAGACCGAACCCTCCTCTCCTGGCTCAACCAGAACGACTTCATTGTAGCTGACCAGTAACCCGGATTCGTCTAATTTCAGGGGATGCCTTAATATTGAAGTATATTCAATACTCTTATTGTTATCCTCAGGACTCTCATAAGGGTGTTTGGTATTCAGTCCATATTTACTAAACCCGGAAGGTTTGGTAATATCAAATCCTATATTGAAGAAGTCAGGTGTGGCGTCTGAAAAATCTGTAGAATATGTTGAGAGAGTCGAAAGGATTTCCTCAACAGGAGCCACAAAAAATCCTGTTTTCGGTAATACACCAACATTCGGGATCCGGGCTGTGTCAACGGCAAATAACCTGTATTCTATAGTATCATGCCCTTTTAGCAATAATGATCTTGCATCAAATGAGGTGCTGTAACTATCCTGTGCCCCCTTTTTCATACGATAAAATTTAGAAGGACCTTGATTTACTTTGAATTCAACATAGACTGAATCAATGCCAAGATTATCAGTAGCGGTTGCAAGATATTTTATTGAATCTACCGCCTGTAGATAATAAGTAACCGGAGTATGGGATATAACCGGTTTTACAGTATCGGTTCCAATAAATACATGATACCTGTTATTTTTAATAATGGGATAATCCTTATATACAGATGGAGATCTGTAAGTCCTGAGAAAATAGTCCTCTACAAAGAAATAATACTGTAATTCGGTATTATAGCCGGGAATGTTTACAGCAATGTTATAAGTGTCGTTGGCACCCTCAGAACCAAGATAAAGAGTGTCGCTTGTAAGAAAGTTATTAAAAGAATACACGACCCCTACCTTGTTATGATCATAGGTTGTATCTGATTTGATCATAACAGAAAGCAAAACCTGTGACAGATGATCTTCGGTATCGCCAATGGGAGTATGAATTATTCGCGTATTAATCCAGCCCAGATCTCCGAGTATCGAGAATGTATATTTACCCGGATCATGAATTGCCTCTCCGAGATCTATGAACGGGGTCATCAGTGAGTTTACACGAAGGGTTGCCGATTCATCCAGATGAGATATGCTTGATCCCGGGTCCCAGGTCGAAGGAGCGTATAATTTTGCTCTTAAATTTAGGTAGTTTACTGATGTTGAATACTTTTTCAGAAGCGGACCATTAAAATAAAGCTGATTCCCGATAAGCTGACTTTCAAGAGCAGTTGAATAATTCCTGAATTTCATCGTATCGGTCAACCTGTTTCCATCATAATTTTCAACAAATGTATCGTAGATCATTGGCACAGAACCTATTCCATATGAACCAAGGGTTCCATCGGAACTAAAGCTGTCAAAAAAACCGAGTCCATGACACATTTCATGCAATATAACAGTAACCAGATCATACTTCTGGGTAGGTGTCTGTCCGTCAGTGCCCATGTACCAGTTTATTGAACTATTGACAGCTAAGGATATATCGCCCTGTAAACTGTCACTAAGGCTTTTGCCTGCTATCTTATCTGCGAGTGCAAAGGGATAAAATGCCAAAGGGTTTAATGCGTTAATGACTGAACCTCCGACATATCCTGTAATTGTTGATTGTGCAAGAATGCCGGATGTTGATATTTTCTCCCAGCTTGCATTAACAATGATCCTTGTATCAGCTGGAAGTGTTTTTTCCAGTATCGAGATGGCATAATCCATCGCAGACTTTGCCTGAGAGGAAAAACCAGTATAATTTACAGTTATTGATCCTACTGCTCTGGATCTGCCGCTTCTGAAAAATTCGGCAGGTGGCGGTATATAGAACCGGCTTACTTTTTTTCCGGCATAACAAACTCCGGTAACAGATGAATTTTTTATCAGATCCTGCGCCCCTAGAGGAAGAACCAGGTTAAAAACAAGGAATCCAATCAACAGAGACAGGGGTTTGTTCATGGATTAGTTCCTGCATTTGCTGCCGGTCTCCTCAAGCCCAGGATATCCCTGTCAAACTCGTACATATTGTTTTCTCCGACAAGACGGAGCTTATCAAGCACGATTCTTACAGATGCTTCTTCTTCAACCTGTTCCATCACAAACCATTGGAGAAAATTATGCGTATTAAAGTCTTTCTCTTCAAGGGTCAGAGCAACGATTTCGTTAATACTCGCAGTAACAAACTCTTCATGTTTCAATACTTCTTTAAAAACATCTTCTACACTTTTAAAATCAGAGACTGGTTTTTTCAAAGCCGGCATAACAGCCTTTCCTCCTCTCTCATTTATATACTTAATAAATTTAAGCATATGAATTCTTTCTTCATCTGACTGGCTGTACATCCATCCTGCTACACCGCTTAAGCCATTATTCTCAGCCCATGATGCCATAGCAAGATATAAATTAGAAGAATAACCTTCTCTTTCTACCTGTCTGTTGCAGATATCCTCAATTTTTTTCTTTAACATAAAAATAAGTTTTTATAGGTTTTTATGATAACAGCTACTTCAACTAAGTTGTTCATTGGCTAACAAATGCTCAATCTTTGCTACAAGGTCATTAACTGAGAAAGGTTTTGAATAGATTGCATCCGCACCTAGAGCTTTTGCCAGGTTAAGGTAACTTCCGGGACCAACTTTTCCTCCACCTGATATAGCAATTATCTTGATGGATGGTTTTAATTCCCTGAGTTTAATCACTACCTTCAGTCCATCTTCCTCAGGCATAATCAGGTCAGTAACAACAAGGTCTGTGATTAATGGTTTGAAATGAGTAATTGCAGCTTTGCCATTTTCAGCTTCAAAAACTGTAAAATTTCTTCTTAAAAGCGATAGCTTTAACATTTCTCTCAGCTCCTTATCATCCTCGACAATTAGTATTCCTGGCATCGTATATATTTTAAAATTAGGTGTTTATCTCAATAATTCCTGAATTGCATTCCTGATTTCTTTAAGAGAAACCGGCTTTGTCAATTGTTGATTAATTATTCCCGAATTTAGCAATTTTTCATCTGATATTTCCAGGTTTGGATCAGTAATAAGAATGCAAGGCGTAAGAATTTTCTGAGTTCTGAAAATCCCGACAAGATCTTCCGGTTTTATTTGCTTCGAATCACTCATATAGATAACCATATCAGGCCGTTCCCTTATGTTTGTCATAACTTTTACAAAATTGGTGCCATCAGATATAAAAATTAGTTCATACCCGGCACTTTCGAGAGCCAGCGATAATATCCTCGACTCATATTTATTTCCGGTAATAAACAAAATTTTTTTCCTGCTGTCTTTTTTGAAGTTATTAACAGAATAACTGTGTGATACAGGAAGATAGACACTAAAAACGGATCCCTTTTCCTTCTTGCTTGAAACCACAATCTCCCCTTCCATTTCTGTTATTATGCCATGAATTACCGACAGGCCCAGACCAGTACCTCTGCCCACTTCACGAGTCGTGAAAAAGGGTTCAAAAATTCTTCCAATAAGTGATGGATCCATTCCCTCACCGGTATCTTTAAATGTCAATAAGACATACTCATCAGCCACAATATCTTTATTGAGTTCGTGTTGTACAAACTCCCTCTCCACCACAGCGATATTCACAGACAACATACCACCATTCTCTTCCATTGCCTGGATAGCATTAGTCATCAGATTTAAAAAAACCCTGAATAATTGAGTCGGATCAGCAAGGACATTCGTACTAATTTTGGGAATCCTGCTTTTTAAGACTATGTTGGATGGAATTGATGATTTTACAAATCCTATAGTCTCTTTCAGAACTTCCGATACATTTATCAGCACTTTTTCCTGTTCAACATGTCTGCTAAATGTAAGTATTTGATTAGTAATGGATTGAGCTTTTTTTACTGCCCCTTGTATCTTGCTTACTTTCTCAGAGAGGTCCGAATTCTTAGGAAGATCATCATGCAGCATTTCCGAATATCCTGAAATTGTAGCCAGAATATTATTGAAATCGTGTGCTATACCACCTGCGAGTGATCCGATCGTCTCAAGCTTCTGAGCCTGAAGCAGACGGTTTTCGAGCATAAGTTCACGAGAACAATCTTCTACTGCGAAATCAATGTATGCAGGAGTTCCCGATTCATTTACAGCAAGGAACCCGCTGATCCTGCATGGTATCTCACTTCCATGGCAATTCTTCAGATAAACCCTTCCAAAGTTTTTCGTATGGCTGTTAAGAAGCTGGTCAATCTGCAGATCAAAAAGCTCTTCCTCCAGATAAAAGCTCTTTAGATTCATATTGGTAATTGTCATCTTATCGTGGCAATCGGCAATCATTAAGAAAGCTTCATTAGCGTGTAATATTTTCCCTTCAGGATTACATCTCAGAAAGCCGATAGGAAGATTTGATTCAAACTTCCTGAGCTCTTCTTCCTTCTCTTTAACAGCTTGTTTTGTCGTCTTCAGATCATCAATATCGAAAGTTTCTGCAAGCAGATGCGTTATCCTGCCGGGCTCGACAGACAAAGGCCGGAATACTACTTCGAAATGTCTTTTACCTGACAGAGGCGTAAAAAATGTCGCTTCATACTGAACTGTTTTTCCTGAGAAACAGGTATCAACATTTTGTTTAATCGCGTTATGAAAAGTATC
Organism: Bacteroidales bacterium; assembly: GCA_049792755.1. Taxonomy (GTDB): domain Bacteria; phylum Bacteroidota; class Bacteroidia; order Bacteroidales; family VadinHA17; genus LD21. The sequence goes on from JBARBF010000158.1 coordinate 53,855, forward strand.
ATGGCCCCATACATCTCCCAGTGATTTCCCAAGGACGGCATCCAGAACGACCTGATGTGCGTTGCAAAAAGTAGAATTTACTTTTTCATAAACATAATCCCGGTTAATGATAGTTATCATTGATCTGGAATGGTTGATAATCTGATCTGAAATATCCTTTTCTCTAGTCAGGAATTTCAAGTAATTATTATCATCAGAGATTTCAGGTTTCCTTTTCAATTGGTCAGTTTTATTTTGTAAAGAATGAAGAGGAAAATAATCTATGTAAAGTTACCCATTGATTTTCAAGCATCATTCTATGTAATGTCAAGATTAAACGTTTTCTTCATATCCTTCAGGATAGGATATTTATTAATCAGATAATTAAGCTTCTGATCATCCGAATACAAAATCTCATCATTTTCTGAAAGGTCCACAGTTGTTTCTATATCAATATCACGAAGAATGAACTTTTTCTCCAGAAAGCTTATAAGTTTTGGTTTATAATGTAAAATGAATGTATCTTTTTGAGCAGCATTGCTAAGATGAATTTTTATCGTCTGATCGTTTTCCAGCTCCGGTCTGATCAGTTTAAACATGCTTACTATACGGGTACCTTCTCCTTTAAGCTGTTCCGTAAATTCCTGCCATGCAGCCTCGAAAGTCAGGGGCGTAAACTCATCCATTGTTTTCAAACTAGCTTCAGGATCATTCACTTGTGATTTCTCCTCATGTTTCTCAGCTGGTCTGATATCTTCAGAAATGATGTTTTTTATAGAGAATGTCTTAGATGGTTTCTCTATTACCGGATCGTGTTTCCCCGACGACTCTTTCTGGATAATACTCTTTTTTTCATGTTGTTGATATTCCTGCCGTATTATCTCTGATTTTGATGGAAGAGGTAGATCTTCTTCCGCTTTTATTAATTGTCGGGCATCAGACTTTTTTTTTTCTGAAAGCTCCTCACTGTCATTCATTAACCTGCACAACCTTATGAGCGAAAGCTCAATATGCAATCGCGGATTCTTGCTTCCTTTATAATTAAGATCGCAATTATTCCCAATCTCCAGGGACTTAAACAGAAAATCAACAGTACATTTCCCGGTCTGCTCCAGATACCTCTTTTTGACTCCGGGGGTTGCTTCCAGAAGACGAACAGTCGACTCATCCTTACTAACCAGCAGATCGCGGAAATGACTGTTAAGCCCTGATATAAAATTATGCCCGTCAAATCCTTTCTCCAGGACTTCATTAAAGGTTAGTAATACTGAGGAGACATCTCCTGTCAAAGCTGCATCAACAGTTTTAAAATAATACTCATAATCGAGAACATTGAGATTCTCGATGACGTCTTTGTAGGTGATTGTTTTTCCGCTCAGGCTTACAATCTGGTCAAAAATTGATAAAGCATCGCGTAAAGCTCCGTCAGCTTTCTGTCCTATGATATGAAGGGCTTCCTCAGCAGCAATAATTCCTTCATTTTTAGCTACATACATAAGGCGGCCAACAATATCTTCAATTCTGATCCTGTTGAAATCGAAAATCTGGCATCGGGAGAGAATAGTTGGAATTATTTTGTGTTTTTCTGTTGTAGCCAAAATGAAAATAGCATGAGAAGGAGGCTCTTCGAGTGTCTTAAGAAAAGCATTAAATGCCGAGGAAGACAACATATGAACTTCATCTATTATATATATACTGTACTTTCCGATCTGCGGAGGAATCCTCACCTGATCGTTAAGAGATCTGATATCTTCAACCTTATTATTAGATGCGGCATCAAGTTCATGAATATTAAATGACCTCAAAGAATTGAACGACAGACACGATTCACATTCGTCGCATGCTTCAAGGTTTTCGCCAAGATTACTGCAGTTTATTGTTTTGGCAAAGATCCTTGCGCAGGTTGTTTTCCCTACACCTCTGGGTCCACAGAAAAGATAAGCCTGTGCAAGATGATTGTTTCTGATAGCACTTTTCAGGGTATTTGTAATAGAATCCTGCCCAATCACCATATTAAAAGTTGCAGGCCTGTATTTCCTTGCTGAAACAATGAAGTTTTCCATAGAATAGCAGTCGACGTATTTAATAATTCCTGATCACAAATATAGTCAAAAAGGAAAAAGGAAAAAGGAAAACTAAAAGACAAAAGGAAAAAGACAAAAAAGAAAAATTGAAGACCTTTCACAACTTATCCCGCTTCGGCGGGAGAGAGTCACAGAGAATCACCGAGCGTCACAGTGAATAAAATGACTCCGTGCAACTCTGTGAAAACTCTGTGTGACTCTGTGCTAGTTCTTATATAAAATGAAAAAAAGACAATTATCCATCTTTAAGTTTTTGAATTATGTAAAATAGTTGTACTTTTGCGAACCAAAATCATTTATTTAATAAACAATTAATTACTATGTTGAATCAGTACGAAACCGTTTTCATTGCAACTCCCGTTTTATCTGAGAACCAGATGAAGGAAGCGGTACAGAAATTCAAGAAGGTCATCACCGACAACAGCGGTGAGATCGTTCATGAAGAGAACTGGGGTCTTAAGAAACTGGCCTATCCAATCCAAAAAAAGTCAACAGGCTTTTATTACCTGGTTGAATTTAAAGGCACAGGCGATCTAATCGAAAAACTGGAAGTCCAATATCGCAGAGATGAGAGGATAATCAGGTTTTTAACTTTCAGGATGGAAAAATTTGCCGTCGAATATGCAGAGAAGAAGAGAAAACAGAAAGAATCAGTTAAATCGAAGGAGGAATAAAATATGGCACAGAACGAATCGGAAATCAGATATTTGACTCCACCAACTGTTGAGATCAAGAAAAAGAAATACTGCAGGTTTAAGAAAAACAGGATCCGCTATATCGATTATAAAGATCCGGAATTTCTTAAAAAGTTTCTGAATGACCAGGGTAAAATTCTGCCACGCAGAATTACGGGTACTTCACTCAAATATCAGAGGAAAGTGGCAAAAGCCGTTAAAAGAGCCAGGCACATTGCTCTTCTTCCCTATGTTACTGACCTTTTAAAATAAGGAGG
>JBARBF010000159.1:0-3435 GCA_049792755.1 Bacteroidales bacterium
GATATGGATAGTAATGTTACTTACAGGCCGGATTTCAGGAAAGAGAATCCGTTCGAATAACTACACCCCCAATATCCCACAGTTATGTCAGCCCCCCTGCCCCCCTAAAGGGGGGTAAATTCTCAGGGTATAATTTAATTCATTCAAGACACCAAATTCGTCCCCCTATATTTGTGCCATTTGGCAATATAGGGTAGGACAAGAGTTCTTTGACATAATTGTTAAGTTTGTAGATATGTTTTGTGGGATGAAGCGGAGGCGTAGCCGAAGCGAAATCCCACAAAACGGAGCTTTAAATTTACTACTTATGATCAACAATTCCTCGCTTCAGAAATGGGATCGTTTAAAGCAGAAGCAATTAGACACCCAATTTGTAAATAGTCTCATTCAAGGAATGAACTGTTCTCAGTTTGAAGCCAAAGCCATCCTGAATGCAGTATATGAGACCTATCAACCATTTTTTGATAACTCCGGGGCAATGAAGCCCGGTCAAGTTTTGTTTGAAGTGGTATCGATTGAGAATGGTTCTCAAAAGAAGCTTTCTGAATGTAAGATGGTCAGCGTCGTTCTTACACTTGATGCAGGGGAAGAAGATCTTCTGGTAAAAGAACACCAAGGAGTCCAAGGCTTACGACGGCATCGGCTGCAACGAATAGTAAATGAGGCATTCCAACAAGGTGGACTTCTAACTGTCGAGGACATTGCCAACCGGTTGCTTAATTGCGGTGAACGAACTCTGTGTCGTGACATCAAAGCATTCAAAGAACAGGATGTTGCCCTTCCCCTTCGTTCTACAATACGTGACATGGGAAAGTCTGTTACACATCGGGCGTTGATTGTTAAGCAGTGGCTATCGGGTAAAGAATATTCAGAGATAGCCAGGGCAACTCATCACAGCATTGAAGCAGTTGCAAACTACGTTGACAAGTTCAAGCGTGTTGTATGTCTGGCTAAGAATAACTATGAAATTAAAACCATAGCCTTTTTAGTCAAACTATCTCCAAGTCTGACACAGGAGTATTATGACCTGTATCATGCAACAGATGCGGTACCACATCGAAGGGAAGAGTTAGATGATCTGATAAAAAAAAGTCGTCAGAACGGTTAAATCAAAAAACAATCATGATACCAAAAACATCATCAGTAAAACACTACAGTTCAGCACATGACAGGTTCTTACAGCCTGCTATTGTAAACTTCTTTGAGCGTGAGTTCTGTGGGATGTTTGGTCCTGTTGTGAGAGAAAATATTGCTGAAGCTCTTATTGATCTTTTTAACTCCATTTGCCCTGAGTCATCCAGGTTAAAACCAGGTCAGATCATCTGGAACGCTCTGGACAAACGAACCAGGGCAGATAGTGAAAAGCGCCGGTATAAACCAGTAATACTATCTCTGGTAACTGATGATGAAGTCTCAATGTTCGAGAAGGGAAGCTCAATGTCAACAATACGAAAAAATGTTATTGCCCGAATGATAAAAGAAGCTTTTCAACAAGGAGCTGTATTATCTACAAGAGATTTAAGCCTGTTACTAGTATCAAGCGCGCCTCATCTTTCTCGGTCAAGGATCGAATATGAGAAAAAACATAAAACGATACTTCCTCATGCTGGAGTCATTCATGACATGGGAACTACCTTAACTCATAAACGAATTATTGTATATAAGCATGTCGTTGAAAAAAAAGATCCCGCAGTTGTTGCGAGAGAGACAAATCACTCTCAACCTGCTGTTGATAAGTACCTTAAAGACTTTAATAGAGTAAAAACCCTCGTAAATGACAATAAGGACATTAACTTCATTCATCATACAACAAACATTGCTAGACCAGTCATAAAACAGTATCTACAGATTATTAACGATTATGTCAAAGAACGCTAATTATATTTATGCACCCCTTGTAATGTCAAATGACATTAACTTTAGGGGGACAGCCGCGCAGCGGCAGGGGGTCGACTTCTTTGCGTCCTTTGCGGTTAAAAAAATTACTTCTTCCTGTTAATTGTAATATCGGTCACAAATAATTTATCAGTAACGATAACTGCATTCACAATTTTTTCAGCAACCTCTGCAGGATCCATAAAACTGCTGATATCACGGTTTTGACCAGGTATTTTCCAGAAATCCGTCCTCATTCCTCCCGGATAGGCCGCAATAATATTTCGTTTTGTGCCTTTCAATTCGGTCCTCAAAGCTTCAGTAAAGCCTCGTGCTCCCCACTTAGCAGCACAATAAATAGTCTCTTCGGCTCTTCCCAGCAAAGCAGAAGTAGACATAATATTAACAATAGTAAGTTCTTCATCTTCAGGTGATAATCTAAGAATTTCGGAAGTAAGAAGAATCATACCTTTCAGATTTGCTTCAAAAATTGTATCAATGAGTTGTGAAGTAGAATTCTGAGCTTTTGTAAATAGTCCCATGCCGGCATTATTGAAGAGGTATTCAACATGCAATGAATTGGTTTTCAGAAATGTCCCGACTTTCCCAATATCCTCTTCGTTGCCGATATTACATACCAATGAATCAGCAGAAGAATTGTTAGCCGATTTATTTAATCTTAACATGGCTGCCTTCAGTTTTTCACTTTTCCTTCCCAGAATGAGAACATTTTTACCTGCCTTGACAAACAGATCTGCAATTTCCAATCCCAGACCGCTGGTTCCACCGCTGATTACCGATATTTTTTTCATATGCTTCCAATAGTATGGATAATGGAAAATTATCCTTTGTGTCCTTTGTGATTCCCTTTGTGAACTTTGTGGTAAAAAAAATATATTATAAAGTAACAAAGGAATAAAATCTATGGAAAACTTTTCAATCTTGACTCTATTATTTGAAAGTGTAACAGCTTTTTATATTTTTGCGACTCAAAATTCATTATGCATAAAAGCCGTGTAAATACCTGGGCACATCTATCTCTTCTGGGAGCCAATATAATCTACGGCTTAAATTATGTAATAGCAAAGGATGTTATGCCCATAAGTATAAAGCCATTCGCGCTTCTGTCACTCAGAAGTATTTGCGGGGTTACTTTGTTTTGGGTAACAAGCCTTTTTATGCCAAAAGAACAGGTGAACAGGAAGGATTTACTATATCTTTTCGGTTGTTCTTTCTTTGGAGTTGTAATTAACCAGACATTTTTTCTTGTGGGGCTGAATCTTACTACGCCGATTAATTCTTCAATCATACAATCAACAAATCCCATTTTTGCTTTTATTTTCGCAGCCCTTATTCTGAGAGAGAATATAACTTTTCTTAAAGGAGCTGGGCTTGCAATCGGGCTTGTCGGGGTGGTAATGCTGATATTACAAAATGGTGTTCCCGATCTTGGGAGCTCAACATTTCTGGGGGATTCATTTTCTCTTGTTAACACAATCAGCTGGGCATTTTTCACTGTAATAATAAAGAGGATGCTTGAAAAATATCATCCTGTAACAG
>JBARBF010000160.1:0-20037 GCA_049792755.1 Bacteroidales bacterium
CAAAAGTAAACCGAACAGGTTTTGATGTTACCGGTTTCAGAGTATCTTCCTGCGCGAACAAAGGAGATATGAACAACGATAAAGTCAAAAGGATAAAAAGGTTTTTCATGTTATTTGGTTTTAACAGTTTAAGTTTTGCTAGTTATTAAGAGCTCCCTGGTTGATCCAATAGAGAATTTCAAGTTTTTGTACATCTGTCGACCTGGGAATATGGTCTGAATTAGTGGTCATCTGATGATAAAGTACGCTTGTCTCTCCCGGAGGAGTAATAAATCCCGCGCTCTTAAGGGATGCATATGATTTGCCATTCCTGAGGTCAGGAAACTGAGTCTTTCCATTATGGCAAGTGATACAAATACCATTGAAAATCGGCTGAATATCAGTCTGAAAATGCCATATTTGATTCGGATCAACAGCAGGAGGAGAGAATGAATATTTCTCACATGAAGAAAATCCTTTAACTGCCGCAATCAGAATTAGTGCAATAAATATCTGCCTGATCCTTTTCAATTTCTGATTCATAATTTTCAATATTGTTAATTTACTCACAAAGATATCAGATTATCCTGATTAATAGTTTTTTATAATCAATAATTTTTATAGATATGAATGCTCTTTATCATGTAAAGAATTGATCTTTATCACTCAGATTGGTGATATTTATTATTTACATGAATTTATAAAAAAATACAGCAATTAGTTTATAAGAAAGAGAATGTTAAAAAAGTGCAATTCAGAATTTGTATGAATTGTCTTCAATCAGTTTATCAGCGATTCGGCGCCTTATATTTTTTACATTCAGACATTCCACCCTTGAAAGGTTTTCAACTGCCTGAATTAGCAATTTACACGATTCCGGAGTCGAGAATGAACCGATTGCTTCAAGAGATGATTTTCTGATGATACCGGCAGTATCGAAAATATTTACATCGAGAATATCTTTGTAAAGTGACAAATTCCCATTAAGAGTGGACATTTTTTCTACTCTTAATGCCAGTGATTCAGATACATAGGTTTCCATCATCATTTCAGCAATATTATTAAGAACTTCCTGTTCGTTGATAAGCCCTTTTGCGAAACATTTTGATGCACCATGAATACAAATCATTATAGTCTTTTTGAAGTTCTTTATATATCTTGCTTTTTCCTGAAAATAATTTTCGCCTGATTTTTTATTATCGGTTATATCACTCAATCCTGAATAAAGTTTCTCTGCTTCTCCAAACAGGTCAAATTCACCTTTCATTGCACGTTTCATTGCGGTATCTACAACGAGGAGCCTGTTTATTTCATTTGTACCTTCAAAAATTCTGTTGATCCTCGAATCCCTGTAACCTCTTTCCACTGCCATCTCAGCTGAATATCCCATACCACCATGTATCTGAACTGCCTCATCGGCGACAAAATCAAGCATTTCTGACCCAACAACTTTCAGAATTGCAGCTTCAACAGCATAATGGCTGATTGCTTCAATAGAAGCCCTGCCATAATCACCACAGTCTTCTGTAAGCTTCTTCATCAGGTTATCTATATCAGCACTAACTCTGTATACAGCTGATTCCGAAGCAAAAAGACGAATGACCTGTTCAGCCAATTTATGTTTCAGAGCTCCGAATGAAGAAATCAAAACCCCGAACTGCTTTCTTTCGTTGGCATATTTAACAGAATCATTAATCGCTTTCTTCCCGGCTCCTATGACGTTGGCTCCAAGCTTCAGACGTCCCATATGAAGAATACTCAAAGCAATCCTGAATCCTTCGCCCCTTTTACCCAGCAGGTTCTCCACCGGAACTTTTACATCATTAAAATAGATCTGAGCAGTTGAAGATCCCTTGATTCCCATCTTGTGCTCATCGGGGCCAACAACAACACCCTGATTTTTACTTTCGACAATAAAAGCACTGAGTACCCTGTCGGTTTCTATTTTTGCAAATACTACAAGCGTGTCAGCGAATCCGGCGTTTGTGATCCACATCTTCTGTCCGTTAAGGATATAATGTTTCCCGTCTTCACTCAATTTGGCATTGGTTTTACCCGAGTTTGCATCACTACCGGCGCCTGGCTCGGTAAGACAATAGGCTCCGATAAACTCTCCTGAAGCCAGTTTTGTAACATAACGATCTCTCTGATCTTTGTTCCCGTAATACATGATAGGCAATGTGCCTATACCACAATGAGCCATATATGCTACTGAAAATGAATAACCAGCACCAGTTGTTTCAGCTACAAGCATCTGAGTTACAAATGATTGTCCGAATCCTCCAAATTCTTCCGGGATTGAAATTCCCATTAATCCAAGTTCCCCGGATTTTTTAAGCATGCTTTTCATAAGCTCCCGGTCGCTTTTCTCAACTTTTTCGAGGTTTGGATATACTTCAGCTTCAAGAAAGTCTCTGCAGGTCTGGGCAATCATTCTTTGTTCCTCATTGAATTCTTCAGGAATAAAAATATCTTTCGCTTCAACTTCATTTACAAGAAATTCACCGCTTTTCAATAATTTTTTGTTTACCATTGCTTTCAAATAATAATTTGGACTATTCTATAAATCAATCGATTGTGCAATAAGTTCGGCTATATCAAGGTTCCTGATCTCCTGTTCTCTGTTTTTATATTTAAGACCATCCGTGAGCATTGTCATACAGAATGGACAGGCAGTGGCTATTACTCTGGCATTAGTTTTCAGAGCATCTTCTGTTCTCTCAATAAAGACCTCCTTCTCGCCTTTTTCAGCCTCTTTGAACATCTGGGCCCCACCTGCTCCGCAACATAAAGCGAAACTTTTGTTTCTGTGCATTTCTACTAAATTTCCGGTCAGTTTTTTAAGAATATTTCGTGGTTCATCATAGATGTCATTTGCCCTTCCAAGATAGCATGGATCGTGATAAGTTACTGATATATTGTTTAATGAAGTTTTATCAATCTTCAATTTACCCTCATTAATATTTCTGTTCAAAAACTGAAGGTAGTTAATGACTTCATATTTCCCACCAAGATCGGGATATTCGTTTTTAAAGACATTGAAACAATGCGGACAGATAGTTATTATCTTTTTTACATCATATAATTTGAATATCTCAATAAGCTGAAGCGCTTGCATCTGATAAAGCATTTCATTTCCGGCACGTCTCGCATGATCCCCGTTGCAAGTTTCTTCCTTCCCGAGAACAGCATAACTGACATTCAGATGAGTGAGAATTTTTGCAAACGCCCTTACTACCTTTTTATACCTGTCATCGAAAGCTCCTGCACAGCCTACCCAGAAAAGATATTCAGGTTTTTCTCCTCTTGCAAAAAGATCCGCCATGACAGGGATTTCAATTTTCCGGGTTTCCATTTTTTATCTTATTTTTTATTCTTAATGATCCATTTCTTCCCTTAGGATACTTTGTGATCCCTAGTACTCGGGATTGTGTCCTTTGTGATAAAGAAAATATTTTTTACCGCGAAGGTACACTAAGATAACGCTAAGATTCACGAAGGATCTTTTAAACATGATAAGTTTTCAACTCCAAATCTTTTGCCCACATCATTCTGTCTTCTGCCGAGTACTGCCACGGCGCTCCGTTATTTTCTATATTATTAAAAAGAGCTTTGATCTCTCCGGGAGCAGATGCTTCTTCCAATACAAGATATCTGCGCATGTCCACAATCATTGTCGGATGGTTGATATTGATCGGGCACTCTTTTGCACATGCATTGCATGTAGTGCAGGCCCACAACTCTTCCTCAGAGATATAATCTCTTAATAGAGACCTGCCATCATTGAAATCTCTCCCGTTTTTGACCATTAAAGGTCCCTTTTCTTTCATTCGGGCCCTGAGATCCATCATTACTTTCCTGGGTGATAATTTCTTGCCTGTGATATTTGCTGGGCATACAGATGTGCATCTGCCGCATTGTGTACAGGCAAGTGAATCAAAATAATTTTTCCAGGAAGCATCTTCCGCATCCTTAATGCCAAAACGTTCAGCAGGAGAAGCGTCAAAGGATGTTGCGAAGGCTGTATTTGGGTCAAGCATCAGTTTAACTTCTCTGGTAATATTGTCCATGTTCTGAAGTTTTCCAGGAGGATCAAGCCGCGAAAGGAAAACATTCGGTATTGACATGAACACATGGAAATGCTTGGAATAAGGCAAGATGTTTGCAAACAGAAATATAAGAAGTATATGTGTCCACCACGATGCTTCATACATTAACCTGTAATCTTCTGCACTTCCACCGCTTATGAAACCGGCAACTATATTGCTGAAAGGAAATAAACCTACTGAGGGCTTTCCTGCAAGCGCCTTAAATTCAATGTACCCAATGTTCATTGTAAGAAGGGAAAACATTAACAGCAGGATTATTGAAAGAGCAATATTTGCATCGATATGGGTATTCTTGTCCATCTCAATACCTTCAAACCTTTTAATATGAAAGAAGAGCCTGCGACTCAGAAAAATAATAACAGAGATGGCAACAAGAATTGCAAAAATATCGCCTGAAGCAATAATTATATTATATATGGGCCCAAGAAATTTCAATACCCTATCTGTACCGGTAAGTCCGTCGATGACCATTTCAATACTGCCGAAAACAATTACACAGAATCCCCAGAAGACAAACGCATGGAACATACCTATAACAGGACGCCGGAATATTTTTGTCTGGCCAAAGGCAACTGTCAGCATAACATTTATTCTCTTTCCAATCCCTTTTATGGGAAATGCAGGTCTGGTAAATCTGAAAAACCTTACGATTCTGCTAATTGTGTAAGAAAATGCCCCTATTGTTATAAGGAGAATGGTTGCAAATACTATCTGTTTTGTCATATTGATATTCTTCGTTTTATCCCGGCCCCAAGGGGAGCGAAGAAAATCAATTTACTCACCCTGGGGATGGGGTAAATAAATTGATTTTCAAGCGAATCCGGAAAACAGTTAACAATATATAAAATAATTCCTATTTTTTCAGTTCTTTTACTGCCGCAACAAGCTTTGGCAGGATTTTCATCGCATCGCCAACTATTCCGTACTGTGCCGCTTCAAAAATGGGAGCGTCCTTATCGCTGTTTATAGCGACAATGTATTTTGATGAACTTATACCAGCCAGATGTTGCGTTGCTCCTGATATTCCTACAGCAATATAGAGGTTAGGGGCTATGATCTTGCCTGTTTGCCCGGTATGTTCTTCGTGAGGTCTCCAGCCTTCATCAGATACCGGACGCGAACATGCTGTTGCTGCACCAAGCAGATCAGCCAGCTCAACAAGCGGCGGCCAGTTATCGGGCGACTTCATACCTCTTCCGCCTGACACAACTATATCGGCATCGGTTAAAAGTATCTTCCCGGATTGTTTCTGAACATCCTTTACAACAGTTTTCGGTAATAACCCGTCAACAGTAAGATTCAGATTCTCAATAATAGCATTGGCAGGTGATTCAACAAGATCAAATGAGTTCTGTGCCAGAGTAAGTATTTTAATATCCGATTTGATTATGAGATGAGCAAATGCGTTTCCGGAATATGTTCTTTTGTAAACCGTAAACGGATTAAGATTTAATGGCAATTTGCTTACACCTGAACCAATGCCGGCTTTAAGTCGCACAGATAACCTGGGAGCTATTGCTTTCCCTGTATTATTATTTGAAATTATAATAACTGATACATTTTCTTTCTTTGAAATGTCGGAAATAACTGTTGAGTAAGCCTGATTATCAAGAGTTTTAAGTTGTTCATCACTGACATTAATAATTTTACCGGCTCCATAAATTCCCAGCTTAGTCAATTCGGCTTCATCTACCTTCCCGATTGAAACTGCTGTTACTGTTGTGTTCAGCATTTTTGCAACCCCTGTTGCATAAGATACAAGTTCAAATGAAAGTTTCTTGAATTTTCCGTCCCAATTTTCGGTAAATACTAGTACTGACATATCGTTAATTTTTACTGTTTGTTTCTAACTCTCAGATTACTTTAGCCTCATTCTGCAAGAGATCAAGAAGTTGTACCGGGTTATCATCATCGATAAATTTACATGCTGCGCGCGGAACCGGTTTTTCGAATTCCAATATTTGAGTTAAGGGATCAAAAGCGAACGGTTCAATCAGTCTTACAGGTTTCGATCTTGCCATCATAATACCACGCATAGCTGCTATTCGCGGCTCTTTGGCAATACCCTTCTGGACAATAGCAACAAATGGTACAGGAACAGTTACAACTTCTTTTCCTCCGTCAATTTCGCGGATCATTACCGGTTGTCCGTTTTCGAATTTTATCCCGGAAACAGCTGAAACTGAAGGAATCCCAAGAAATTCAGAGATCATTCCTCCTACTGCTGAACCATTGAAATCACTCGATTCTATACCACACATTATTATATCAAATTGTTCTTTTTTTATCACTTCAGCAATCTGTGCTGCAACAAAGTATGCATCAGATGAAAGTGCATTTATCCTTATTGCATCATCAGCTCCGATAGCCAGTGCCTTGCGTATGGTTGGCTCAGCTGTAGCCTGACCCACATGAATAACCGTCACGGATTTTATTCCGTTGGCGGCATCATCCTTAAGTTCAAGAGCACGTGTAAGTGACAATTCGTCCCATGGATTAATAACCCACTGAATACCGGCAATGTCAATGGAAGTATTGCCTTCGGCAAATTTAATTTTCGTAGTGGTGTCGGGGACGTTACTGATACAAACCAGGATTTTCATCTAAATTCAATATTAGTTAATTCAATTGCTATATATTGTTTACCAGAATCAATTTCGTCATTTCAACATGTGAGGCGGCAAATATAATAATTTATGATTCACAATCAAATCATATGCAAATCATATTTTAAGCACATTCGAAAGAAAAACATATCTTATATGACTGGATTACTGATATTTATCTAACAACGGAAAGTGATATATTTTCTATAGTCGAACTATATACACTTTTAATGTATAATTCATTTTTCACCAAATTGATACTTTAAAAATATGGATTTTGTTTATCCTCTACGAGGAATTCGGGTTGATCTGTAATTCAATTTTCTACAATACCTTATCGCCTAGGGCGAAAAGAATAGTTTTTTAACAAATTGCCCGCAGGGCACACCGTACTGTAGAACTTATCCCAATTGCGAAAAGAATAGTTTTTTAACAAATTGCCCGTAGGGCACACCGTACTGTAGATCTTATCCCAATTGCGAAAAGAATAGTTTTTTAACAAATTGCCCGCAGGGCACACCGTACTGTAGATCTTATCCCAATTGCGAAAAAAATAGTTTTTTAACAAATTGCCCGCAGGGCACACCGTACTGTAGAACTTATCCCAATTGCGAAAAAAATAGTTTTTTAACAAATTGCCCGTAGGGCATATAGTATTGTAGAACAAATTTAGAATGTTAAATATTATACCTCGTAGAGGTTAAAGATGAAATCTAAAAAATCTCTGATTTATCATCAATTAATAACAATTTTAGATTTAAATTCGCAGCGCTGAAAAAATAGAGATCAATCAAAATATTTAAATTGAACAGCAAAGCAAAAACATACGTGGCGGTAGTTTTGTCAATGATCTTCTGGTCATTTTCTTTTATCTGGTTCAAAGTTGCAAACAAATCATTTCATCCGATTACCATCGTTTTCATAAGGCTGCTGTTTTCAGTAATACTTATGACAACGTTTCTTGTTGTTACTAAGAATTATATGAAAATAAAAAAAACAGACCGAAAGCTCTTCCTGATGCTGGCTTTGTTTGAACCGTTCTTTTATTTTCTTGGCGAAAGTTTCGGACTTACATACGTCTCCGCTACTGTATGTTCTGTACTGATATCGACAATACCAGTTTTTGCTACTGTCGGCGCCTGGCTGATTTTTAAAGAGAAACTGAAATTAATAAATTATGCAGGAATAATCACATCTTTTATCGGAGTCATTGTGTTTATTCTTAACTCGGACGGTAGTTTATCGTTCAGTTTTAAAGGATTGGCGCTGCTTACACTTGCAGTTATATCAGCAGTTGGCTATAACCTGACTCTCAGTCGTCTGGTCGGTAAATATACCCCCGTTTACATTGTAAATGTTCAGAATCTTATAGGAGCAGTTCTTTTTCTGCCACTCTTTTTAATTTTCGATTTCAGACATTTTATTTCCACGCCTTTCACCTTCGATATGTTCAAGCCGATAATTGAACTTTCTATATTTGCATCCTGCAGTGCTTTTATCCTCTTCGCATACTCCGTAGCAAATATGGGAATTTCAAGAGCAACTGTGTTTTCAAATTGTATTCCTGTATTCACAGCTATTTTCTCTTTCGTTCTTTTAGGCGATAAGCTGACTGTTCAGAATATTGTCGGAATGGCTATAGTCATTGCCGGTCTTTTTATGTCCCAGATGAATGGAACAAATAAGAGAATTGATGAAGCTCTTGCCCTAACAGGGAAAACTGCCTGATCCTTTTCAGATAGTTACACGCCGGTCGCCGATACTAATTTATACAACCGCTTCGTTTAGATAAATCATATTATATTTGGTGTGCATTTGCAGATATGAAAAAAAAAGTCCTGAATTTTGTCATATTCATCATAATTGTTACCCCTTCTTTTTCGCAAACAGGAGGTGATAACGTATATGAATTTCTGAACCTTACACATTCGGGACTTGTTTCTTCCCTTGGTGGAACAAACGTTTCATTACCAGGTAACAATCTAAACCTGACCTATCATAATCCGGCTCTTCTTAATTCAGGTATGAATAAGAGTCTTGCACTTAATTATGTCAATTATTTCGCCGGTATCAATTACGGACTCGCTATGTATTCAAGATCATTTCCCGGTACAGGAAATTTTGCGGCAGGTTTGACCTATCTTAATTATGGTTCATTTACAGAGACGGATGCCTCCGGAACAATAACAGGTGACTTTAGTGCTGCTGAATATGCTCTTTCACTAATATATTCGCGTCAAATAGATTCACTTTTTTCAATAGGAGTGAACTTTAAACCTGTATTATCCCAACTCGAAAAATACACCTCATTCGGTTTTGCATTCGATATAGGTGCATCATGGCATAACAGCTCCAATCTTTTTTCTGCTGGTCTTGTTATTAAAAATGCAGGTTATCAGGTTACTACTTATGCAGGAGAACCCCGCGAGAAACTACCTTTTGAGATACAGGCCGGAATAACACAAATGCTGGCTCATGCTCCGTTTCGATTCTCATTAACCTTAAGACATCTTGAAAAATTTGATCTCACCTATCAATACCAGGAACCTGTTTCAGCAGGTGAAAATAAAGTATCATCAGGCTTTTTAGAGAATTCTATGCGACATGCCATTCTGGGCATTGAGCTTATTCCTCATAAAAACTTTTATTTAAGTGCAGGGTATAACTACCAGAGAAGAAAAGAGCTTGAGATTGAATCAAAAGTCTCAACTGTAGGATTCTCCTGGGGGTTCGGTATTAATACCTCATTGCTTAATATTGAGTTTGGAAGAGCGACATATCATCTTGCAGGATCTTCGACAAATGTTTCCTTAATTGCCAGACCTGATCTTTTTTATAAAAAGAACAGGAATTAAACAATCCTTGTCTTATAGAAGTTTATTTATCACCTTTGTGGATTCTTTGCACGGAGCTCAGAGCTCAGAGCAGAATACGCTGAGTACTGAGCACTGTGCCCTGTGCAATAAAATAAAATCAGATTATGTATAAGAGACTAATTATTGCAATCGACGGATATTCATCATGCGGAAAAAGCACATTTGCGAAATTAATTGCTATAGAGAAGAATTATATCTTTATTGATAGCGGAGCAATGTATCGTGCCGTTACACTTTTTTGCATGAGAAGAAACTATATCAGTATCACAGCATTGAATACACAAGGAATCCTGTCTGAACTTAGTGATATTCATATTGATTTTGTTTTTAATCCCGATACAAAAGAATATGAGACCTTCCTGAACTCCGAAAATGTTGAAAAGGCTGTCAGGAGTATGGAAGTGACCTCTTATGTAAGCAGAATAAGTCAGATACCTGAAGTTCGCTTCAGGATGGTTGAACTGCAAAGACACATTGGTGCCTCAAAAGGAATAGTAATGGATGGCCGCGATATCGGCACAGTCGTTTTTCCTGATGCAGATATTAAAATCTTCATGACAGCCTCCATTGATATTAGAGCAAAAAGAAGACACAATGAGTTAATGAGTAAAGGAATAAACGTTGATTTTGAAGAGATTAAAAGAACAATAATTGCACGCGATATAGCTGATGAAAACAGAGATATAAGCCCGCTCAGAAGAGCTGAGGATGCTATTATCCTCGATAACAGCAGGATGACTGTCGATGATCAGATGTTATGGATAAGAAAAATCATTGATATGAAGATAAATGGTAGTTGAGATTGATAAACAGTCGGGATTTTGTTTTGGTGTCAGAAATGCCGTCGAGATAGCAGAAAAAGCGCTTATTAAAGGGGAAAAGGTATTTTCGCTTGGCCCTATTGTTCATAATGATAAGGAAATGGATCGCCTTTCATCTCTCGGACTAGTGTCAGTGGATCACCAGAAGTTCAGAAATCTGAAGGACTGCAAAGTACTCATCAGGGCTCACGGAGAACCTCCGGAAACATACATGATTGCCGAAAAGAATAACCTGACAATTATTGAGGCTACCTGTCCAATCGTAAAAAAGTTACAGTCTAAAATCAGGGAGACATGGATAAGAACCAAGGAAGGTGACGGACAGGTTGTGATTTTTGGGAAACCCGGTCATGCTGAGGTAATAGGATTGCTCGGACAGATCAATAATGAAGGTATTCTCGTTACCGGACCAGATGATTTCAGTAAAATAGACATCTCAAAACCAATATATCTTTTTGCTCAGACAACCATGAGCGTTAAAGAATACAGTAATCTAATAAATATTCTGCGTATAAAAATGAAAGAAAACCCGGTTTTGGATTCAGCCAATAACCTGATAATAAATAATACGATCTGTGGCCAGGTATCAAATCGCGAACCACATCTTAAAGCCTTTGCTAAAAAACATGATACCATTATTTTTGTCAGCGGACGGGAAAGCTCCAACGGCAAGATGCTCTATTCAGTCTGTAAAAATGTCAATCCCGATACACATTTTGTTTCCAGTCAGGAAGAACTTGATAAATCATGGTTCATTGGCAGGAACTCAGTAGGTATCTGTGGTGCAACTTCTACACCTAAATGGCTCATAGAAAACATAAGGGATATCATTTCAATTCTCTGACTATTGGAATGTTCCGGCATTTGCCAGGCTTAAAAAATTGTATTACCTTTATGCCTTATTTTACAATAATTATTTATGGCAAAGATTAAGAGAATCGGGGTACTGACATCGGGAGGAGATGCCCCGGGAATGAATGCAGCGATTCGCGGTGTTGTGCGTACAGCAGTTTATAACGGTCTGGAAGTAGTAGGAATTCGACAGGGTTACCAGGGTATGATAGATGCCAGCTTCACACCTATGAAGTCATCCAGTGTCAGTGATATTATACAGAGAGGCGGAACAATTCTGAAAACAGCCCGATGCGAGGAGTTCAGATCACCCGAAGGCAGACTGAAAGCATACAATAACCTTAAAGAGGCTCAGATAGACGGAGTTGTGGTAATTGGTGGTGACGGGTCATTTACAGGAGGACGTATTTTTAATGAGGAATATGATATACCATTTGTAGGGATACCCGGAACAATAGATAATGACATATATGGTACGGATTATACCATCGGATACGATACTGCTCTCAACACTGTTGTGGAAGCTGTTGATAAGATCAGAGATACTGCCAGCGCTCATAACAGAATGTTTTTTGTTGAAGTAATGGGCGCAGAGGCAGGATTCATAGCCCTTTACAGCGGAATTGCTACCGGAGCTGAAGCAATTATCATACCCGAGATAGAGGGAGCTGACAAGGATCTGAAAACGATGATAGAGGAAGGTAATACACGCAAGAAATCAAGCAATATAATTATTGTTGCTGAAGGCCACAAGGAAGGAGGCGCTTTTGCAATGGCTGAAAAAGTAAAAAATGATTTTAAAGAATATGATGTAAGGGTTTCGGTACTGGGCCATTTACAGCGCGGAGGCTCACCTTCGGCTATTGACAGGGTTAATGCAAGCCGTCTCGGACATGCTGCAGTTGAAGCCCTTATTGATGACCAGAAGAGCGTAATGGTTGGTATAATGAACGGGGAGATAACACTCGTTCCTTTCCGCAGAGCTGTAAAACTTCATAAAGACGTTAATCATAGCCTCGTGGATTTAGCTAAAATATTGTCGGTATAGAAAAACTAATCGTATGTCTTCATCAAAAGTCTGGTTTACCAACCTCAGGGCAAAACCATCACAAAATCTTTTCAAAAAACTTGAAGCACTTATTGTCAAAGCCGGAATTAATAAAATTGATTTCAAGAGAAAAATTGTTGCTATAAAACTACATTTCGGAGAACCCGGAAATCTTGCTTACCTTAGGCCAAATTATGCCGCGAGAATAGTAAAATTTCTGAAAGCTAAAGAAGCCATCCCGTTTCTTACCGATTGCAACACACTCTATTTTGGAAGGCGCTCAAATGCTCCTATGCATATCGAGGCAGCATTTGAAAACGGATATAATCCTCTCACAACAAATTGTCCGGTAATAATCGGTGATGGAATAAAAGGAACTGATTACCGCGAAATTGTACTTAATCTGGAATACTGTGATGCTGCCAAAATAGGGAGTGCAATTGCAGATTCAGATGTAATTATTTCAATGAATCATTTCAAAGGACACGAAATGACCGGATTTGGAGGCGCTCTGAAAAACCTCGGTATGGGTTGTGCTTCAGTCGGTGGTAAACTCTTTCTCCATTCCGGTTCCTCACCCGAGATATTTGAGCCAAATTGTACAGGATGCAGAGTTTGTGAGAAATATTGCGCCCACGATGCTGTTGCGGTTGGTAAAGATAAGATTGCACATATTGATTATATTAAATGCGTCGGGTGCGGACAATGTGTAGCCGTATGTCAGTACGATTCGGCCAGAGTAGTATGGCAGAATTCTTCCGAAACGGTTTGTAAAAGAATTGCTGAATATTCGTTAGCCGTTGTTAAGGATAAACCCTCTTTCCATATTAATTTTATAATGAACGTTTCACCCGATTGTGATTGCTGGGGATTCAATGACTATCCTTTGGTGCCCGACCTGGGAATAGCCGCTTCATTTGATCCTGTTGCTCTTGATCAGGCATGCGCCGATCTTGTAAAAGCTTCACCGGTTCTACCCGGAAGCAGGATCTGCGATGACCATAATGAGAATAACATGACCGGAGAGGATAAATTCAAGAAGGCACATCCCGATACATTCTGGCAAGCAGGACTGGAACATGCAGTGAAGATAGGGCTCGGAAATACCGAGTACGAATTGATAACTCTTTAATTAATAAAAAACATAAAATTATAGATACGAAGGCTCCAGGACACAAAGGTTCACCGGAAATTTGGAACTATTGTGAAATTTTTGGTGTACCTTGGTGTCTTAGTGTCTTGGTGGTAAAAAAAAATTACACAAAATAAATTAGTCCTTAATGAACGCTAAAGTAAGTACTGCACGTCTTTCAATCATTTCTAATACTCTTCTGATTCTAATGAAACTGGCAGTAGGTATTATCAGCGGATCTGTGAGCATTTTATCCGAAGCGATCCATTCTTCGATGGACCTTATTGCTGCTATAATTGCATTCTTTTCGGTCAGGGTTTCCGATAATCCACCCGATACCAGACATCCGTACGGGCACGGAAAAATTGAAAATATTTCAGGAGTGATTGAATCTCTTCTGATTTTTCTTGCTGCAGTATGGATCATTATTGAAGCAGTCAAAAAACTCCTGGGAGAAAAGATTGAACTTGATTCTATAGCTCTGGGATCAATTGTGATGTTTATCTCAGCTATAGTAAATACTTTTGTTTCACGAAGATTATATAAAGTAGCTCGTTCCACAAACTCAGTGGCGCTTGAAGCTGATGCCCTGCATCTTAAAACTGACGTTTACACCTCACTCGGAGTAGCAATCGGACTCGGCTTGATAATGGTTACAGGAATTAACTGGTTGGATCCGGTTATTGCAATTTTTGTAGCTCTCTTTATTATTAAGCAGGCATATCATATGCTGACCAAAGCCTTCACTCCACTTCTTGATACAGCATGGAGCAACGATGAAATTGAGGAACTTGAAAACAGATTAAAAGGGCTGGATGTAAGTTATCATAACCTGCGTACAAGGGTGGCAGGAAATTACCGTTTTGTTGATATTCATATTCAGATTCCTGAAGATGTTACGGTAGGAAGTGCCCACAAATACTGTGACAAGATAGAGAATGAGCTTACAGCAGTCTATGAGAACCTGACGGTTACGATTCATGTGGAACCAAGCTAAAGAACTCCTCCGGATTTCTTCCTGTACATTCCGGCCACTGCATTTCTTTCTTTTTCACGCTTTTTAATTACCTGTATAAGCTCTTTACCCTCTAATCTGAATTTTCCAGGATTTTCAGGATTGTTAAGGTAAAGCAACGAGCCTTCATCCAGTCCCTTTTCAATCAAAACATATTTTTCATTCGACTCTCCAAGAAGAACTATCTGTCTGACACCTTTTTTTGTATAGACATATGGAATACTATCAATTCCAGCCTGAACACATTCGATAGGAATATAAATAGCATCTTTCACCGTACTGACAATTATTTTATTTCCGGTCGTCATTGAGGGTCTGAGTTCAGGATCACTTCCTTCTATTTTAATCTGAACTTCAAATACTTTATCATTGGTATTAAGCAACTTTTCACCGACATTGGCTATGAATGTAACTATGCCGTTATACCTTTTTTTTGGAAATGCATCAATCGTAATGTTAACGTTCTGACCTGTTTTCATTTTACTCACATCGATCTCATTAACATAAGTTTTGGAAAGCATCGAAGTGAGATCCGGAAGGGTTGCCACTACTCTGTCGAACGGATTTATCATCGATCCAACCTTTCTTTTAGTACCCGACCACTCCCTTTTATAGATCACCATTCCCGGTGTAGGTGCTTTTATTGTAAATTCTGTCAATACCTCCTCAATATCTTTAACTCTGCGTGATACTTTATTAACCCAATAATTCTGATTGATTATGTCGGTCTTACTCTGAGCCAATACCTGCGCATAACTCCTTAACTGCTGTTCAAGACTCCTCCGGGCTCTATCGAGTTCAATTTCTGCCTGTCTGATTGTCGGAAGCGGTTCATATTTTGAATTATGAAGAGTCATTCCGGCTTCCTGAACTGTGAACCGCTGATTTTTAATTTCATCTCTTAATTCATTAAGCACTACTGCAGTGTCGAGTAATTTCACATTGAGTGCAGTTTGCAGTGTTGTAAGCAAATCCTGAGCATCTTTTAAACTATTGTTTAAATCTGTACGATCGAGTGTGGCAATGTAGTCGCCTTCTTTCACCACTGTACCTTCAGGTATCAGGTCCTGAATTTTGATGTTAAAGAATCTGATATCCCTACCCATTGCAATTTCCGGCCCTTTAATGTCAACCGATTTTTCAGCTGTAAGTTCACCTGCTGATGTGACAGAAATCTCAAACTGCCCTTTTAGAATTTTTGTGTAAAATTCAGTCGGGGACCTCTTTGATGTAAGTTTATTCAGGGCATATAAAAGTGTAAAGGCTGCAATGATTACAATCCCTGTTGTAATAAGAGTTTTCTTCATTTTATCTGATCAAATATTTCTTCAGCAAAGAAACATAATTATTATCATGCGAAATTAAAAAAATAACCAGTTGGAATCTCCTGTCAGAATCAATTAACAACAATTAACAAAAATCTTCTATTGTTCAGGATCTGACAACACTGATTTTTTACTTATTTTACAAGAAACTAAATTCTATGAATCACAAAATCAGCTTAATCCTCACCGGCCTTCTGATATACTGTTTATCAGGTTATTCTGCAATTAAACGGACAAGTTCTTATTATACTCAGAAGCCTGAAGATCCCTCTGCTGTTTATTTCACTTCTTCTGACTTCAATATTTCAGCAGATGGAAAAACAGACATATCTGTTATGCTTCAAAATGCTATCAATCAATTAAAAACCGACAGGAACTTTGGTATCCTGTTTATTCCGGAGGGAAGATATCTCATCTCAAAGACAATCTATATACCTGCTTCTATCCGTCTGATAGGATACGGAAAAAAAAGGCCCGAATTCATTCTCAGAAAAAATTCTCCGGGATTTCAGGAACCGAATCCCGAGGATAAAGGAAAAGCTTCATATATGTTCTGGTTTACCAGCAGTATTGCTGAACCAGGCAAAGAAATAAGGGATGCTGGAGCCGGTACCTTTTACAGTGCACTTTCGAACATCGACCTGAAAATAGAAGACGGGAATCCTGCCGCAGTAGCAATAAGGACTCATTTCGCCCAGCATAGTTTCATATCACATTGCGATATACATACCGGCAACGGGAAAGCTGGCCTTTTCGATATCGGTAATATGATTGAAGATGTGAAATTCTATGGTGGTGAATTTGGCATATAAACTACTAAATCCTCACCCGGCTGGCAGTTCATGATGATCGACACATATTTTGAAGGCCAGCGAAAGACTGCCATTAAAACTCACGAAGCCGGTTTTACAATTGTAAGGATGAGCGTAAAAAATGTTCCTTCAGTGATCCTGATAGATCAGAATTACTGGGAAAAACTGTTCATGGAAGATTGCCGGTTTGAAAACATTTCAGGACCTGCCATTGAAGTGAGTAACGAAGAAAATGCCCATACGCAGGTAAACATCCGAAACCTGATATGCAGCAATGTAAGGGTATTGGTCCACTATCCTAAACTCAATACAAACACAACATCACCATCAACAATATTCAGTGTAAAGAGGTTTGTTTACGGTCTTCAGATGGATGATTTAGATTCAGAAGGTCAATTCAGGACCACGTACGAGACAGAAGTTCTTAAAACACTTCCCTCCGAACCTGTTTCTGATATACCAGAACTTCCTGAAATGGAAAGCTGGGTAAATCTTAAAACACTAGGTGCAAAAGGCGATGGTATAACTGACGATACCAAATCAATTCAGGAAGCAATCGATAAATATCCAAATATCTATATTCCCCAGGGATCGTACAGGGTGAGTCATACTCTTAAACTCAAACCTTCAACGGTTCTTATTGGATTTCATCCGATGGCAACTAATTTTACTCTGATTGAAAACTCGGCTGCGTTTGGCAGCTTCGGAGCTCCTGAAGCTTTGATTGAAGCTCCTCGCGGTGGAACAAATATAATCTCTGGGATCGGCTTATATACTGCTCAAAATAATTACAGGGCCGTGGCCTGCAAATGGATGGCAGGTGAAAAATCGATGATTAACGATGTGAAATTCATAGGCGGTCATGGTACAATGACTCCTGGCCCGAAAGTACCATGGAAATGGGAAGAAAATAAACCACTGCAAGGCGTGTCAGCATCTGCAGCTTCCGAACAGGTTTGGGATACACAGTACTGGAGCCTTTGGGTTACCGATAACGGCGGAGGTATTTTCAAGAATATCTGGTCAGCAAGTACATTTGCCACCTCGGGATTTTATGCGTCTAATACAAGTACCCGCGGCCGGATTTATGCTATGTCAGTCGAACATCATGTCAGGAATGAAATACGTTTTAATAATGTCTCAAACTGGAACATTTATGCCCTTCAGCTTGAGGAAGAGAATCGTGAAGGTTCAGAATGCCAGCCCCTTGAACTGGAAAAATGTTCCAACATGACCATTGCAAATCTGTACATGTTTCGTGTAATCAGGGTTAAAGTACCATTTCCATATTCAGTCAGGACATGGGACTGCTCAAATCTTGAAATACTTAACATTCACAATTACAGTCAGATAAAGTATACAACTGATAATCCTCTGTACGATATCAATACTGGTATCGAAGTTCGTCCTGTGGAGCTTGCCCGTTTATTTATCGGTGGAAAGACTCCAAAACTAAGTTCTGCACTGACAAAAAATCCTGTTCAGCTGCTCGTCAAAGGATTCGAGTTTGTATCAGGTTTGTGCAGCGACTCCAAAGGTAATGTTTACTTTGCAGAGCAGCGTATGAAACGGATTTATAAGTGGTCGGCCGAAACGAATTCGATTTCCTTATTAGCCGATTTCCAATGGGAACCGCTCTCACTTGGGTGTGATTTGAATGATAATCTGCTTGTTGTATTCCGGTATAATCCTCAACCCGGGTTATTGATAAATGGGGAGCCGGAAAGATTTGTCAATCCCCCGGATGCCTCCGGCACATCATTCAGCGGGTGGGGCAATTCAGGATTTGGGACATTTGTATACTCCGTAAACCCAATGAATCCGGAAGAAACTATTCAAAAACTGATCAAAATCCCAATGGGCTCAGCTGCCAATATTTACAAAGCTCTTTATCCGTCAAACAGATGGCGCGATTCTCACGATTTCAATACAATTTCCGTCAACCGGGATGCAGAATGTTTTATTGCACCCGACGGCAGAACAATCATTCCTGTATGTTACGATCTTGCAAGATCATGTTCTCTGGTTGAAGCATTCCCGGGCAAGTCTGTGTTTGCATCTGATGAATATGACAAACGTACTGTGAAACTGGCCGTTGATACAAAAGGGTATGTTTCAGATCTTCATTACTTCGCTGAAAAAGGGGAATTCAATTCAATACCTGACGATAACGGAAATGTCTATATTGCAGACGGTGAGATTTATGTGTTCGACAAAGAAGAAAAACAAACTGGGATAATTCATGTACCCGAACGCCCGTCAAGTATAGTATTCGGCGGGAAAGACAAAAAAACTCTTTTTATTACCGGAAGATCAGCTTTATATCGAACTGAAATCAAATAAAGAAAACAACTCTGTTAATAACGGGTTTTAAAATTGACAAGCAAATAAGGTTTACTTTTGTGTTTTACTTCGTGTTCCTTTGTGGTTAAATTAATTATTTTTTACCACAAAGGGACACGAAGGTTATCACTAAGGATCACAAAGGGCATTTGAAACATTCTCTGTTTCTGATTTTTAATGCTTATTAACCCCTTCAAGAAAGTCAAATTCAACTTTATGTAAACCTGGCTGTGATTGAGATTTATCTCCGATTTCCATTATATTCCCTGAAGATTTATCATAAGCTTTCCATTCCGGAACTCCATCCCCATTTGGATTACCGGTCTTCACAAAGTTCACCCAATAATCGCTCATTGTCTTTTCCACAGCAAAATCAACATCACGCCATGGACGCTTCCAAAGGTGAAGCGTGTGAAGGGCAAAGGGTACTTCGGAAGTATGGAAAGCTCCATAATTGGGGAATCCCGGTTTATCTACCGGAACATGGGAAAACTGGTAAATATATGCTTTGCTTTTGCTGAATCCAGCCCATAAATGTGCAGGCAAAGCGGCAAATTGCATCAGGCTTAATTCTTTCAATGAGGATGCAACCTGATCGTTTGAAGTATCTGGAAAAATTTTCAAATATACCTCTGCTTTATCACCATATTTCCCAACAGCCTGCTGCTTGTATTGTTCAGGGGTCATGGTCTGGTTTCCCATAAGCGATCCGTCACCGGAAACCCAGCCTGCCATCATGGAAACATCATTAAACAGTCCATTCCTGAAAGCTGCAAATACATCAACAGGAATAACGTATCCATCATAAACCGGCCTGAAGTTCCCTCCGGCTGCAATAAACTCTTCAGCACTCTTTTTTCTGAGTTCCTCAACATTTGTCACTTTCATTTTATTCATAAAAGAGACACCTGATTTTTCAGCTTCAGATAAGCTATTGTTCATGAAACTGCTTAATATACCACCGCTTTGGGCAATTGCACCACGGAAAAGACCCCTTGCAAGAGGCGATGACACCAGAGCACAAACACTCATCGATCCTGCTGACTGACCGGCAATTGTAACTTTTTGAGGATCTCCTCCAAATGCTTCGATATTCTTTTGTATCCATCTTAGTGCAGC
>JBARBF010000161.1:0-6729 GCA_049792755.1 Bacteroidales bacterium
TTTATCCACTTCGTGGATAATGCTATTTGCAAACTCTAATTTAAAAGATGTGTATAAAGGGTAGTTGCAGAGCAGAGAGGGGTTGGGGTGAGTTCATGAGATTATATGATTGAAATTTAATCACTTAAAATAGTTTATTATTGAATGCCGATACTCATATTTTATTTTTCTCTTTTACAAGATATTTGAACATTGAAGATCGGTTCCTGTTTGTTCACATGATAATTAATTTATTTCAATACTATGCTACCGTAAAGCGCATTTAGATTATTTTTACGGGGATTTATTTATCGGTATTAAAATTAAAGATTAACAATATGCCAAAAGATAATCGTTCGCCTTTAAAGAAAAGAAAAGGAATTAAAAACCTGATATTATTATTGATTGTAATATTTCTGATAATTGGTATTCCTTTCTTAATGATTGGTTATCAGGCTAAACAAAAAGGGATGACCCGCACGGAAGTTATCAAACGAATCATTAACAGAACAGGTTCAAAAGACAACATAACGGGTGAAGAAAAAATTAATACTGTCGGAGCAAAGATCGATTTCCTAAATCCTATGCCTGTTGGACAGACATTTACTGAACCTCCCCTTATTTCAAATTTACAGGCTGTAGACCTCGATGGTGATGGATTGCTTGATATTGTAGTCTGTGACTGCAAAAGTAATTCAGTTAACTGGATCAGGCAGTTTCCGGCCGGTGTTTTCACAGAAACAGTTCTTGCAGATGGATTAAATGCTCCGGCCCATGTTCAGGTTATCGATTTTGATAAAGATGGTGATAAAGATATTCTGGTCGCTGTTCTTGGTTTGCTTTTTCCCAGTAACGATAAAATAGGTTCAGTTGTTATACTTGAAAATGATGGTACAAACCATTTTATAAAACATGTTGTAGTTGACAAAATAGCACGCGTCTCGGATGTCAGGGCGGGTGATCTGGATGGCGACGGGGACCTGGACCTTGCTGTAGCGCAATTTGGTTATGATGATGGGGAAACAAGATGGATTGAAAACCTTGGAAACTGGCAATTCAAAAGTCACATATTGCAAAATTTATCAGGCCCTATAAATGTAATAATTGATGATATTGATAAAGACGGTGATTTAGATATTATTTCACTTGTAAGTCAGGAATGGGAGGAAATCTACTGCTTTATAAATGACGGTAAAGGCAATTTCACTTCCAAGTTGTTGTATGGATCAAGTAATGAAGACTTTGGATCCAGTAGTATATACATTTGTGATCTTGATAAAGATGGTGATGATGATATTCTTTACACTAATGGCGATGCATTTGATTATATTCCTCCACAGGGCCGACCATGGCATGGAGTTCAATGGCTTGAAAATAAGGGTAATTTGAATTTTGAATTTCATCGGATATGTAACTTTGTGGGTGCTTATAATGCAAGACCCGTTGATATAGATAATGATGGTGATCTTGATATATTCTGCGTCAGTGCATTTAATTTGTGGGACAAACCGGAATCTCAGAGTTTTATTTGGTTAGAAAATGACGGGAAAATGCATTTTACCATTCATAACATAGCCAATTCGCCCACACACCTGTTACCCCTTGAGTTTGGTGACTTCAATAATGATGGATTAATGGATTTTGTTACCGGAGGAATGCATGCATATCCTCCTTATGATAGAATGGGCAGGGTTACATTATGGATGAATAATGGGAAACTGGTTACAAAAAAATAACATGCCCCCTGATATAATTCTAAAGGATATGAGGGAGAAACTTTTTTATCAGCAACCATTTTCTCTTTAGTTTCTTTTCACTGACCATTCAGGTACAAATAAAACACTGACGATAATAGCCTTAAAGTAGCTTTTATTTACCAGGAAATTCATTTATCAAGACTTAGATTAATCCCTGAGGCAACGGACCGAGAGGCCATATTGCTTACTTAAACCAATATTATTGAGGTTGCAATGGGGATAGTCCAGAATACGAATCCAGGCTTTTGAAGTGTTAAGCTCAGTTGCCGACCACCAATAACCATAACTACCAATACCAAAGAATGTACCATTGCTGCTACGGTTGCCACCCGGAAGTCCGGAAAATCCGCTCTCAAATGTCCCGTTGCTTTTCCCGGTAAGACCACTAGTTCTCATTTGCATCGCACTTGATATTTCACCACCAAAAAAGTCAGTAAATTGCTTCCATTCCGAATCCGAAGGAACATGGCATCCTTTAGGCGCCAAACCCCTTGGGTCGTTTACGGCATACCAATTATACAGTTTTCCGTATTTTTTGCCGGTTATCGGGTTATTCTCTTCATAGCACCATGCTGGTTTGCCTTCCACTGCAGATTTTATCCAATCCTCAGCTGATCTGACTTCAGGTATAGTATCACCATTTCTGAAGTGGCACACTGTCAGGTTTTCAGCCATCCATTTCTGTTTGCCGATATTAACTTCTTTGTAGATGTTCCCGTCACGGTCCTTTATTTTACTTTCACAGGATGAAATCACTATTGACAATACGATTACTAAGTATCCTATCACTACTTTTGTTTTATCCATAACTTTTTGGTTGCAGCTGTATTTTAATAACTGTTGATTATATTCCCATGGAGACTTTGAATTGCTTGCTAATCAGGCTAAAAGGTGTTAATTTTTTCGTCAGGGTCAGGGGATATTTATATGTTTTGATCCTCTTAGATTTTTTGGAGGAAGAATAAAAATACCATTAAGATTCTCACTGTAATTCAATAGAAACCGGATAGGTATACTATATGAAACGCTGACAGGTTTACCTGCAATCATTCCCGGCTTCCAGGCTGGCATTCCGCTTATTACTCTCAGGCATTCCCTATCCATATCGCCCCTGACTCCCCTGATGATTTTTACTTCTCCAATTTCTCCATTGGTTCTGATAACAAACTTTATAATTACCCTTCCTTCAATTTTATCCGACACTGCACCCGGAGGATACTTTGTTTTGCTTTTTACATATTCGTTAAAAGCAGCTTTCCCACCCGGAAATTCCGGCATTGTCTCGCAATACATATAAACAGGTCCGAATTCCTGATTTGCAGTAGAGTCAACAATATAATTATCTGGTTGCTCCTTTTTGATCTGATCAGAATTTTCTTTATCGTTCTTCCTGTCGTTGGAAGTACGTACCATCTTATTTTCGTTCCGGTTCCTGCATGATATCATTACTACCAACATTAGAAATAATATCTTGATAACTTCTTTCATAAAACTTACATTAAAGAAAGTTCACATCTTATTTTGATGTCAAATAGCTTTTACCTACAATTTGTCATTATGTGTGTTCCGCATTAATTACTGGTATTTAAATTCCGGTAATACAGTAGACCCCTTAATTAATTAATTTATCTATCGGCAATCGTGAATAAAAAATTACAAACCGCTTGAAAATCAATTTTAAAATTCAAAATTAAATATTTTTTTAGTATAAACAGAATCCTTTTTTAGTCCATAATAGGGCCAGTTCGATAAGATATTAAACTTATGATAATAGTCATTTTATAAT
Organism: Bacteroidales bacterium; assembly: GCA_049792755.1. Lineage (GTDB taxonomy): Bacteria > Bacteroidota > Bacteroidia > Bacteroidales > VadinHA17 > LD21. Next base: position 3,523 of record JBARBF010000161.1, read on the forward strand.
ATCAAGATAACCGCCTGAACACCAGTTTTCGGGATGAATAACTTCATCCACATTTGAACTTGTTTAATATTGAGTTGTTATTGTTGAAGTTATAAGTTAAAAAATAATAATAATGAAAAATTCAATCAGTTCCAAAAATAGGATATTTAAAGGTATGGTCGTCCTTTTTGTACTTCTCAGCTTTTTGAACAGTTGTTCAAAAACTTCAACATACAATGCACCTTCCGGGGGTAACACGGGAGGAACTAAAGGAGGTTCAACACCCGGAGCAAATGAAGTATGGATTCAGGGCATGGCATTTAATCCGTCTACCCTTAATGTTGCAGCAAACACAACAGTTACATGGACAAATAAAGACGCAATTACCCATACAGTGACCAGTGATGCTGGCTTGTTCGACAGTGGATACATAAGTCCAGGCGGAACTTACAGCTATACATTTGCTACTGCAGGAACTTTTACATACCACTGCAAAATTCATACCACTATGACAGGCTCTGTAATCACCAATTAATTGACAATCATTTTTGAATTAGTGCCTATCTGTGTGATTATTGCGGATGGAAGAAATTCAGCCGCAATTATCGTATCGTTGTATTTGCAGACATTATTAAAAGAGAAATAAGGACACATTCTACCATTTTATAAAGAATCCACCTTGATTTCCTCTCAGAATTAATGTAAAATTTTTTTTAATTTTGTATTTTGACGAAAGTGGAGTTAGCTGATTATGATATAATTTATTATAATTAGCTACAGCCTGTTTACCACATAAATATCCAATTAATCCTCCCACAAAAACATCTGATGCCCAATGTTGATGTTCAATTAATCTTGAAATACCTACAAGAGTTGCCATAGAATAACTTAATACAGGGATCGCATTTGTACTGTTATATTGTGATGCAAACACTGTTGCTATTGAAAATGCAGCAGCAGTATGTCCGGATGGGAAAGCGTCAAAAGAAGAAACTGATTTATAAACAGGTAAGTCCTGATCGTATTGAGCAAATGGTCCCCACCACTTTCCGCCCGGTATTTTGCTATAGATATACGAAGCGCTTGGATCTTCTCTTCCAGTTAAATGTTTTATCAGCTGAACCCAGGCACCTGAGGTAATCAAAGCCTGGGTCGCCAGTAAACTTGTCTCTACTCCTTTTTGTTTATTAAAGACAGCGCTTATTAAACCGATTGCAGCAACAGTTGAAATCCCATAGGTACTTCCAAATAGAGTAATAACCGGTGAAGATTTATTTACCCAACCATGCTGTTGTTTCTGAACGCGTGCCCATTTGTCAATGTCGTTGTCAAAATGAAGGAGTGTAATGGTTATACCAACGGTGGCACCGGTGATCAGCCATTGTTTTGTTTTAAACCTGAAAGGTGCAGTTACCTGTTCACCAAAGTCATAAAGCAATGAAGGAATATATCCTTTCTTAGACTGAAAGGAAAAGATGCTGTCTGTTTTATAAAAACCGGTTAAGGGTTTTTGATAGTTAATTATATTCCGATTTGGCTTTGAAGCAGTATCATCAATAGTATTAAAGAAATCTTTATCCTCTGGTTTTTGAGGATAAGCAATTATACTGTAAAAGATGAAAACAACAACTAGTACTACAAAATTGATGAATAAGCAAGATATCTTTCCCTTAAACAACATTACATAAAATCTTCAATCAGAATCAAAGTTAAATTTATTTGACCGGCTCGACTACAAGAATTGTAAATGTGCCAGGTTTCAATGACGGACGTGGTCTCGGGTTATCAGCTGTTTTCTCAGGGGTTGGCCCAAATTCAGCAGTTGGTAAATATATCCTGTGCGTAGCAGCACTTACTGATATGGTTCTGGCTCCGGCCTTTGTGGGGACATTTGCCAGTACTTTAAATAAATCAGGATTTTCTTCCTGAACAACTGTAAGTTCGCCCTCTCCGCAGGAACTATAGGCCCGTTTCAGGCCAGGATCAAAGCCAGCGCCGTCTACCCGACCTCCCGTAGGGAGAGTCGCAACGACCTTGCCAGTTTCCGAGTCAAGAACCACCATCAGCTTATCTGTAGCACTGAACAGGCGATGATTTTCAATATCCAGTGCAAGCCCGCTTGGTCCTTCACCCGGACTTATCGACCAGGTTTGTTCTACTTTCCAGGTCTTCACATTGATCATGCAAACTTCACTCTTGTCTTCTATATTCACAAAAACTTTCCCTTTCCTGTCACTCACGGCAGCTTCCGGTTTCCCTGCCAGATCGATAATCTTTATTAATTTATCCGTTTTGGCATCTATCACCGATGCATTTGAAGAACGTCCGTTCCAGGTAATGACAGTTTTGGTGAATGGTTCATACAGTATAGCATCAGGATTCTTTCCTTTTATGGGTACTTTTTCAATAACAGTGAAATCTTTTGTGTTAAAGACAGTCACATTGCTGTCAGCACCATTGCTTATGAATCCCTTTTGTAATTCAGGGGCAATAGCGATCCCGTGAACACCATTTACATCTGTAATGGTAGCGACATTTTTACCGGTTTTCATATTTACCACATGCACCATTTTGCCGTGTGAAACATATAACATTCCGGTGGCATCGTCGGCATTCAGATAATCCCAGAAACCATCTCCTTCCAGATGGATTTGCTGAATAATCTTATAACCGTCAGAAATATTCTGGCCGTTAAGCCCAAGTAATGACAAAAAAATTCCCGTCATGACAAAGATCTTTTTTTTCATACTTTTTGATTTTAACGTTATTGTGAAGATTGAATATTATATACTGCTGTTGGAATAATTCGGCATCCTTTCTGAGTTATAATTACATATAACAATTCACCAGAAAATTTGTTTCAAATATATACTCAGGAAGGAACAATGATAATTTTTCCCAATCTTCCCATTTAGGAGTCCAATCAATAATAATATGTCCATGGTTGAGTTGAATAGCTTAAGAAAAACCTTAAACTTCATTATATAACACATTGCTGAAGCTTTCTTTATTATTTTATTTCTTTGTCAATTTGGGCAATTATTTCATTGCATTTCGCTATGCCTTCATCATGGATACCAATAATATTACCTTTTATTATGCCCCAGCTTGTAGTTAAAAGCATTCTCAGATCATTCCTGTGCACAACCTCTTCAGCATTAATGATCTTTCCGCTTTCTTCCAATTTTACATTTTGTTCGATGAGGGTTTCAAGTTTTTGGTTATGCT
>JBARBF010000162.1:0-32401 GCA_049792755.1 Bacteroidales bacterium
TCCCCCTTCTTTTGCCTGCAAGAGAATCCCGCTTGCGGGATCGACGAAGTCAACGGGGGCAGGGGGATTAGTACATACAAGGTAAAAGCATTTCTCAGATAAATATTATTCATTCCTGATAGTCATATTATTTAAATTTAACCTGTTCTCTGCAATCTTAGCTTTATTCTTCAAAAATAAGAAATCCGGGTAGTTTAATTATTTAACTTTATACGGAGCATATTTATTTTTAGAAATGAAGATACATAAACAGATTGCCTGCCTGCCCTATTATTTTTTCTTCTTATTGTTATTTCTGGTAACGGCAAAATTTCCATTTTTCTGGGACACTATTCAGCTCGCTTCCAAACATGCACATTTCTTCTATGATTCAGGTTTTTCAGGTATAATACTTCCCAACGAAATTGACAGCGGTCATATACCAACTTTAGGATTGTATATTGCCCTGGTATGGAAAATTGCCGGTAAATCTCTGCTGGTAAGCCACATCGCAATGCTGCCATTCGTCCTGGGGATAGTTTATCAGTCAATAATTCTGGTCCAGAGAATATTCAAAGAAAACTGGAGTTATTCTGCCTTGATCATACTTCTGGCTGATCCTACGTTGCTGGCGCAATGTACACTTGTTTCTCCTGATGTTCTTCTGGTATTTTTCTTTTTACTGGCACTGAATAATTTGTTAATAAAAAACAGCTTGCTTTATTCTTTGGCTTTAGCCGGACTTACACTGTCAAGTATGAGAGGAATGATGTGTGTGGCAGGCTTTTATTTAGCCGAAGTGGCAATTCCATTTTTCAATGATAACTTTATTCATGATAAACAATGGTTGAAGAAATCATTCCTTAACACTATTAATTCTGCTAAACTTTATCTTCCTTCAATAATAATTGCAGGAGCTTTTTTTTCCTGGCATTTTTATAAAACAGGGTGGATAGGTTATCATAAAGATATGCCGTGGTATCCGCTTTTTGAAATAGTTGACCTGAAGGGAGCAATACGCAATATTTTAATACTGGGATGGAGGTTAATTGACTTTGGACGTGTTTTTATCTGGATCGCCGGATTATTTTGTGTCTGGCATTTTTATAAGAATCGTCCGGTTATTCCTGAAACATTAAAATCAATTCTCGTTGTTCTGGTGTGTATATCTGTTTCACTATTTCATGCAGTTATCTTCCATAATAATCTTTCGGGACACAGGTATCTGTTACCGGTTTATCTTCTTATATCCGTCGCAGTAACTCAATATATTTTCAGTATAAATTTTCCTTGGTTTCTGAAAAGAGCAGTATTCATAATTTTGTTTACAGGATTGTTGAGCGGCAATTTTTGGATTTATCCCGACCGTATTGCAAAGGGGTGGGATAGTACTCTCGCATATTTACCTTATTTTGCGCTGAGGGAAGAGATGATGAATTATATGGTCAAAGAAAACATTCCTATCGACGAAACAGGAACACTTTTTCCAAATTCGGGACAGATTGATTATATCGATTTATCGGGAAGGAAGGATTCTTTTGCTGAACTGGATTTAAAAACCAACAGTTATGTCTTTTATTCCAATATATATAACGGATTTTCTGACTATGAACTGTCAGAATTGAAAAATAACTGGAAAGAGTTAAAAAATATACGATTCCTGATGGTTAAGGTCATTTTATATGAATCACCGGACAAAAAAATCATGAGTCTGACTAAAAAACCTTACCTTTAATACCTCATTTTTAGAAATAATTGCTTTTTCTGAGGAGAATCGAATGGGGAAACTGGCAGGATTTCTTTGATAAATACCAAATTGAAAATGCTGTAGTTATTCTATCAAATTTCGTGGTTTAAATGTTTTAATTTTGAAATCAAGGAGACTCCCTGCTCTTATTATAAAAAATATAAATTCTCATGATTACTTTTTTAAGGTTCAAACTTTTAGGAATTCAACTGTATTACAAGTATTTGGTAATTTCCCTGACTTTATTTTCATTAATATCAGGTGCAATTGCCCAGCAGAGATACACAAGGTTTGATCATCTTACCACCGACAATGGCTTATCGAGTAATCGCATATGGTGCATTTGCCGCGATAGCAAAGACTATCTTTGGATGGGTACTGACATTGGTCTTGATAAATATGACAGCTATGAGGTAAGAAAATACAGACACGATGATAATCAGCCTGGCACAATCAGTGGTAATAATATTTTATGCATTTATGAAGATCGGGCAAAAAACCTGTGGATAGGAACAAATAATGGTTTGAATCTTTATGATCGCGAAAAAGATAATTTCAAAATATTTAAAAGCAATCCGGATGATAAAAGCAGTTTGAACAGCAATTACATAGCAAGTATTGCAGAGGATAAAAAAGGCACTGTCTGGATATTAACTGAGGGAAATTGTCTGAATAAATGGATCCCGGAAACTCATAATTTTGTCAGATATCAAATTGAATCTACACAGAATGGTTTATGGGCCCGCCCCTCTAAAATGATATCGATTGATTCCAAAGGGAACTTCTGGATAGTATCATTGGACAACGGAATCACCTGTTTTGACCCTGGGACCGGAAAGTTCAAAAGAATTATTGATCCCTCAATTAATCTTGGTGATAACTGTTTTAAAAGTATATATGTTGATAAACAGGATAAGATCTGGATAACAACCGATGGCAATGGATTCTTTTCCTATGAACCGGATATAAATAAGTTTGAACAGTTCGGATCAAAAGGTGATGGCAAAGGCACAAATCAAAAGATTATACTTGCAATTATTCCTGAAGATGATAACTATTTGTTATTGGGGGTTGATCAGGGAGGAATAAACCGCTTTAATAAAAGGACCAAAACATTTGAGTATTTCAAGTATGATAATGCAAATGATGAAGGACTAAACAATAATGGGATCTGGTGTTTTCATAGAGACAGGGAAGGCATTTTATGGGTAGGCACATCAGGAGGGGGTATAAACTATATTAATTCAAGGATAAATAAGTTTAAGCTGTTTAGACATACTAATAATCCAAATTCGTTGTCATATAGTTTTACCGGTTGTTTTTTTGAAGATCATCTGGGTATGATCTGGGTTGGTACTGACGGAGGAGGAGTTGACCTCTTTGATCCGGTCAAGGGTACTTTTAAGTTGTTTAAGCACGTTCCGGACGATCCCTACAGTATAAGCGGGAATGTCATACGCAGCATAACTGAAGATAATGATCATAATATCTGGATCGCAACATGGGATGCAGGACTTAACCGTTACGACAGAAAAACAAACAGGTTTCGCAGATATATGCCCGTTAAGAACGACCCTGCAAGCATCTCAGGAAACTCAATTTGGAATCTTAAGATGAATCACAATGGCATCCTGTGGCTTGGAAATTATGCCGTTGGTACCGATCAGTTTGATACAAAAAAGGGTGTTATCAGAAGATTCAGATATGATAAAAACGATCCAAAATCAATAAGCAGTAATCAGCCCTATTTTTTCTATGAAGATATTGAAAATAATATGTGGATCTGCACAGAGAATGGGTTGAACCTCTATGATGACAAAACGAATTCCTTTAAAGTCTTTAGTCTCCCGAATAATCAGATTGAAGCATTCCTTAGAGATAAAGTTGGGAATCTGTGGGTGGGAACCAATACAAATGGAATATATTATTGTAAGCCCAATGGAGATATTATAAAAACTTATGATATTACAAATGGATTGCCTAACAATAAAATTCAGGCAATTGTAGAAGATAATCAAGGAAATCTCTGGATATCAACCAGTGGTGGCATATCCAGGTTTGATCCTAAAACACAGATATTCAGAAATTATTCCAAAGAGGATGGTTTACAGAGTAATCAGTTTTTTCAGCAGTCATTTCTGAAAACTCGCAAAGGAGAAATATATTTTGGAGGATACAACGGCTTCAATTCATTCTTCCCTGATAGCCTGAAAGACAATGACTTCATACCACCCGTCTACATTACCGATTTTCAGTTATTCAATAAACCGGTTCCAACGGCCCTTCCGGGATCACAGTTTCAGACTCATATCAGCGAAGCAAAAGAAATTACACTGAATTGGAACCAGTCAGTCTTTTCATTTTCTTTTTCCGCCATTAATTATGTGCATCCTGAAAAAAACCAATATGCTTATATCATGGAAGGCTTTGAAAAGAATTGGAATTATACAAATGCCTCAAGAAGATATGTAACGTATACTAATCTGGACCCTGGTAAATATACATTCAGAGTGAAAGCGTCAAATAATGATGGAGTATGGAACGATAAGGGAGTTTCATTAAGAATTATCATTTTACCGCCATGGTGGAAGACAATATGGTTTAAAATAATTGCCATTGCAGCCATAATCGCCTTTTTTATTTCTATTTTACTTTTACGCGTCAGGAGCCTGAGTAAACAGAAGTTTCTGCTTGAAAAATCGGTTGTCCTGAAAACTGCCGAATTACAGGAGAAAAATGACATCTTAATAAAACAGGCAGAAAAGCTTAATGAATCATATGCTTTGCTCGAAGACCGTCAGCAACAGATAGAAAAGCAAAAAGAAGAATTATTATCTCAGCAGGAGAATCTGGTAAACATGAATAATGAATTGCAGGCGCTCAATGCATCAAAAGATAAGTTCTTTTCAATTATAGCTCACGATCTCAAGAATCCGTTTAGTACTATTATCGGATTCAGTGAAATTTTAAAAGACGGAATCAGATCGGGTGACCCGGTGGAAATTAAGGAGTCTGCAACAATGATAAATGATTCTGCTATTCAGACATTTAAGTTGCTTGAAAACCTGCTGGAATGGGCAAATTCACAACAAGGTAATATCTCGTTTAATCCGGGACAAATTAACCTATCGGAACTTATCAATGAGGAATTTATTATGTTAAATGATATGGCGATCAAGAAAAACATTGTGCTTGAAAGCTGTTTTTCTAAAAATCTAACAATTTATGCAGACCGTAATATGATCAAAACTGTATTACGAAATCTGATATCTAATGCCATAAAGTTTACCCATAGAAACGGGAAAGTGGAAGTAAACGCTTTGATTGAAAAGAATATGGTTGAAATTTCTGTATCAGATAACGGGGTTGGGATGACTGAGGAAACAATTTCCAAACTTTTCAGAATTGACGCCAACCTTTCTACGCATGGTACTGAAAATGAAAAAGGAACTGGGCTTGGCTTATTCTTATGCAAAGAATTTGTTGAGAAGCATAATGGGGAAATATGGGTCGAAAGTGAATCAGGGAAAGGAAGTAACTTCAAATTTATGCTTCCTTTAGATCTAAAACCTTCTGTATAAGAATAATTTAAAATTGTCTCACGGGCATATTTTATTTAATAAATTTGCATTTGATGTTTTATTCAAAGAATTAAGATATCTTGGTTGGGAAATTCTATATTTTAAAACATGAAGTTTTTGGTACTATTCTAAAAACTGTTTAAATAGTGAATCCTCTTTTTAATCTTAGACTTATCGGAAATCATACTTTTCTGAGAATTCTGTTGATTTCATTTTTTTGTGTTTCAGAAATTTTTCCTTTGAACGCACAAAAGAAATACAGAAAGTTTGATCACCTCACGGTTGACAATGGCTTATCGAGCAACCGGATACGTTGTATACTTAAAGATGCCAGGGATTATCTTTGGATGGGTACCGACGTGGGGCTTGATAAATTTGACAGCTATCAGGTTAAGAAATACAGATATAATGAAAAACAACCCGGATCAATCAGCAGTGATATTTTAACATGTATGTACGAAGACCGTGGGAAAAATCTCTGGTTTGGTACATATAATGGTTTGAATCTGTACGATCCGGCCAAAGACAATTTTAAAGTGTTTAAAAAAAATCCTGCCGATGAGAACAGTATAAACAGCAATTGTATTACAGGCATTGCGGAGGATAAAAAAGGGAACCTGTGGATTGTCTCAGACGGAACCTGTCTGAACAGGTGGAATCCTGAGAATCAGAATTTTATAAAATATCCGTTTGAATCCACAAAACATGAACTTTCAGTTCGGGCATCAAGGATGATAGCAGTTGATTCAAAAGGATATCTCTGGGTAGCTTCATTAAGCGCTGGAATCCATCGTTTTGATCCTGAATCAGGTACTTTTACGGAGTTTGACGATCCTTCAATTGACTTCGGTAACTTCAGCTATAAATCCATATACATTGATAATCAGGACAAGATATGGATAGCAACCGATGGAAACGGCTTCATTTCATATGATCCCGCGACAAATAAGTTTAAGCAATTCGGATCAAAAGGCGACGGCAGAGGGACCAACCAGAATCTGTTACTCGATATCCTTCCTGAAGATGATCGTTATTTATTACTAGCGGTTGATCAGGGTGGTATAAACCGTTTTGATAAAATATCTGAAACTTTTGAATATATAATGTATGATCAGGCAAAAGGAGAAGGTCTTAATAATAACGGAATATGGTGTTTGTACAAAGACAGGGAAGGAATTTTATGGGTAGGTACTTCAGGGGGTGGAATTAATTACTGCAATCCTAAAAAAGAAAGATTTAAATTATTTACACATAATAATAGTAATCCAAAATCATTGTCTTATAGTTTTACCGGTTGTTTTTGCGAAGATCACCAGGGTAGGATATGGGTCGGTACAGATGGCGGAGGTCTTAATGTTTATGATCCTGAAACAGGCAATTTCCAAATCTATAAGCACAATCCTTCTGACCCTTACAGCATAAGCGGTAATGTTATACGGGGTATCGTGGAAGATAAAGATCACGATATCTGGATAGGAACCTGGAATGCAGGACTTAACAGGTTTGACAGAAAAACAGGAAGGTTTATTCATTATATGCCCGATAAAAAAAATCCTGCAAGTATTTCAGGGATAACGATTTATAATCTTTGTATCGATCATAATGATATCTTGTGGTTAAGCATCTATAACACCGGTATAGATCTGTTTGACAAAAAAAAGGGAGTGATAAAACGATTCCGGCCAAACCCCGGTGATCCGGGTTCATTAAGCGCCACAAATTGTTGGTTCTATTTTGAAGATTCTGAAAAAAATATGTGGATTTGTTCACAAAATGGATTGAATCTCTATAACAATCTGACAAATTCATTCAGAGTTTATCATTTTCCTGATAATGATGTAGGAGCATTTTATAAAGATAATGCGGGATATCTCTGGGTAGGAAGTAATACGAGAGGATTGTTTCAGTGCAATAAGGACGGGAGCATCATTAAAACCTATGACATGACCAATTCTTTACCCAATAATAGAATTCATGCAATCACTCAGGACAGCAAAGGCAATATCTGGATTTCAAGCAATTATGGTATCAGCAGGTTGAATCCTGGTACTCAGGATGTGAGAAATTATTCGAAAGAGGATGGTCTGCAGGGTGACCAGTTTTACCAGCAATCTTTTCTTAAAACCCGCAAAGGTGAGTTGTATTTTGGCGGATATAATGGCTTTAACTCCTTTTATCCCGACAGCCTTAAAGATAATGATTTTATACCTCCGGTATATATAACAGATTTCCAGATATTCAATAAACCGGTAGTTTATGCTGTCCCCGGAGCCCAGTTTCAGACTTACATAAGTGAAGCAAAAGAGATCAAACTGAATTGGAACCAATCGGTCTTTTCATTTTCATTTGCGGCCATCAATTATACCCACCCCCAGAAAGATCAATATGCCTATATCATGGAAGGTTTTGAAAAAGAATGGAATTACACGGATGCCTTACGGCGATACGTTACTTATACTAACCTGGACCCTGGTGAATATACTTTTAAGGTTAGAGCATCAAATAATGATGGAATCTGGAACTATGAAGGAACTTCATTGAAAATCATTATCTTGCCTCCATGGTGGAAAACCTTGTGGTTTAAAGTTGTCAGTATTTCAACAATATTCTTAATAATAGGTTTTATCTTCATTTCACGTGTCAGAAGTCTGAAAAAACAAAAGATCAATCTTGAAAAATTAGTGGCAATAAAAACTTCCGAGTTACGCGAACTTAATGTTTCAAAAGATAAATTCTTCTCTATAATTGCACATGACCTTAAAAATCCTTTTGGTTCTATAATAAGTATCAGCGATTTGCTTAAAGAAGAAATAAAATCAGCGGATACTGTAACATTGGAGAATTATGCTTCAATGATAAACACCTCTGCTGTTCAAACTATGAGATTATTGGTAAACCTTTTGGAATGGGCTAATTCTCAGCGTGGTAAAATAGCATTTACTCCGGAGCTGATCGATTTGCATGAACTCTTTGATGAAGAATTTTCCATGTTAAATGATATGGCGACAGGTAAGAATATTGAACTTAAAAACTCCTTTAAGGATAATCTAAAAATCACAGCTGATAAAAATATGATTAAAACCATATTGCGAAATCTGATTTCAAATGCTATAAAATTTACTCATAAAAACGGCTGGGTAGAAGTCAATGCCATGATTGAAAACAAACATGTGGAAATATCAGTATCAGACAACGGTATAGGTATGACAAAAGAAACCATGGCAAAACTATTCAGACTTGACGGAAACCTGTCTACCCGTGGTACTGAAAATGAAAAGGGGACCGGACTTGGCCTGTTTCTCTGCAAAGAATTTGCTGAAAAGCACGGAGGTAAAATATGGGTCGAAAGTGAACCGGGTAAAGGAAGCATTTTCAAAATAGTCCTTCCTGTTGACACTAGACCTTAATTCTTAGATCTATCCTTTCATATTAATTCAAAACGATCATTCTCACCCCTTTCAGAGTTGACACCAAATACTTTTTGATATTGCCAGTCGGCGAGGAAATATTTGTAATAGACAAGTTGTTACAAATATCATGATTATTCAGAATTTTATTATCTACTTTTAAAGGAATAAAAGTTATGTAATGAAGTGCCGGTATTTCATTATTATTTTATTTCATTCTCTTACTTTGCTGGTGTTATCCCTGGCGGGTGCAGATGCTCAGCCAAAACGTCTGCAGTTCACACATTTGAAATCAGATGATGGTCTTTCTTCTTCAATAGTGACATGTATACTGCAGGATCATAAAGGTTTAGTCTGGATAGGAACCTATGATGGGTTAAACAGGTACGATGGTTTCGAATTTGTGGTATACAGAAATAATTCAGCTGATTCTGCCAGCCTGGCTAATAACGTCGTGCGTACCATTATGGAAGATCATAAAAAGAACTTATTAATTGGCACTCAACATGGATTATGCCTGTATGACAGGGATAAGAATCGGTTTCTGAACTATATGCTCGATAAATCATCTCCAATGAGAGGTATTGATTGCATTGTGTCAAAAATTGCAGAGGACTCAACGGGAAATTTATGGCTGGCTACCAACTTGGGGTTGATTTATTTCGATCGTCTGAAAAATCAGATCAGGCGGTTTAATAACGATCGCAGTAATCCCGAAAGCCTTAGCTATGATTTCCTGGAAGCCGTTATGATTGATAGAAATAACAGATTATGGATTACATCTCGGAAAGGCTTGAATCTTTTCCTGCCTGAAACAGGATCTTTCAGGCATATCACAAAATCAGAAAACGATACAGATAATTTATCAGACTTATATTTTACAGAGATGGCAGAGGACCGGGAAGGAAATCTCTGGTTCGGAAGTACAGCGGGCCTGTATTGCATGAAAAGCAATCCCGAATCCAAATTGACTGGTCTGGTTCATTACCGGTACGATTCCCGCGATCAGTACAGCCTTTCAATAAACCAGATAAAATCTCTTTATGTCGACAACTCAGACAATCTTTGGGTTGGCACAGAGAATGGCGGCCTTAATTTATTTGACAGGGACCACCAACGTTTCTGGCATTATAGAAAAGATGATTACGATCCTAAGAGCTTGAATAATGAATCGATACAGACAATCTGTCAGGATAAAATAGGAAATCTGTGGATCGGTACATTTACAGGCGGTTTGAATATTGCAATGCAAAACAGGGATGCCATTATTAGTTATCAAAACCTTCCGGGGGCACCTTTCAGCCTTAGCCATAATACAGTTACATGTTTTTTAGAGGATCATAATAATCAATCATGGGTTGGAACAGATGGAGGAGGATTGAATCTTTTTGATGAGCAGACGAATCGCTTCAGGCGTTTCACTATGGAGAATTCAAATATAAGCAGCAATGCCATCCTCTGTATTACGGAAGATTCCAATAATCAGATCTGGTTTGGAACCTGGGCCGGAGGACTCGTTCACTTTAACGGCAAAACCAATTCATTTACCTCAATGACCACTAAAAACAGCAACATCCTCGATAACAATATATATGCAATTTCTAAAGGCGATAACAATGATTTGTGGTTGGGCAGTTTTAGCCATGGTTTAATTCATTATCAGATCAAAGAAAATAAGTTTACTTACTTCACTCCTGACAATAGTGATGTGATCAATAAAATGATAATAAAGATTAAAAGATTTTCCAGGGGTCGGTTACTTATTGGTTCTACTAACGGTTTTCAGATTTTTTCCCCGGATGAAAATCGATTTATAACCTATGTGTCAGATCCAAATGACACAAACAGTTTAAGTTATCCTACAACTACTGATATTCTTGCAGAAAACGATTCAAGTGTATGGATAGGGACACGAAACGGGCTGAACCGGTTTAATCCAAATACCGGATCTTTTATCAGGTACTATACCAAAGATGGATTGCCGGGGAATTTTATCAAAGGACTTATTTTTGATGTTTCAGGAGTTCTATGGGTGACGACCGGTAGTGGTGTATGCCGTTTAGATTATAAAAAGGGAGAAATTAAAAATTTTACCAGAGCAGATGGTTTACAGGGAAATGAGTTTTCAGAGAGGAGCATTCTGAAAACAAAAGGAGGTGCTTTGTTGATGGGAGGCACGAGCGGATTTAATATCATTTATCCTGAAAAGATCACCGAGAATAAAAACATCCCGGATGTCCTGATCACCGATCTTAAAATATTTAATGTAAGTGTTGATCCGGGCGTAAAAGATTCTCCATTAATTAAGAACATTACAGAAACAACGAGTCTTGTATTATCTTTCCGGCAATCAGTTCTGACTTTTTATTTTGCCGTAATGGATTTCACTGCACCTGAAAAAAATCATTATGCATATAAAATGGAAAGTTTTGACAAAGACTGGATCTTTACAGACAAAAAAAGAGAAGCTACTTATACAAATCTGAACCCCGGTGAATATACATTTCGCGTAAAGGGCTCAAACAATGACAACATATGGAACGAAACAGGAACATCAATCACTGTCACAATCCTGCCACCATGGTGGAGAACATGGTGGTTCAGACTTATTGTTATTTCTGCAACGATTTTAGTATTTACTTCCTTTTTTCTTTATCGTGTCCGACAATTGAAAAGTCAGAAGACCCGTCTTGAAAAGTTGGTAGAAATAAAAACTACAGAATTGCGTGAACTTAATGTTTCAAAAGATAAATTCTTCTCTATTATTGCACACGACCTTAAGAATCCGTTTAGTTCCATTATCGGTTTAAGCGAAATAATGAAAGAAGAAATAAAAACTTCAGATACTTCTGTGTTGGAGAATTATGCCGGGATGATAAATAATTCTGCCGTTCAGACCCTGAGGTTGCTCGAAAATCTGTTGGAATGGGCCAACACCCAGCGCGGGAAAATAGAGTTTAAACCCGAGCCTGTCAGCTTACGCGAGCTCTATAATGAAGAATTCAGTATGTTAAATGAAATGGCTCTTGGGAAAAGTATTGAATTAAAAAGCTCCTTCGATGATAATTTGTCAATAACTGCCGATAAAAATATGATCAGAACTATCCTGAGAAATCTGATATCGAACGCTATCAAATTTACTCATAAAAACGGTCAAGTGGAAGTTAATGCTTTGGTCACCAATAATCAGGTAGAAATATCAGTATCGGATAACGGCATAGGAATGACTGATGAAACCATGGCAAAACTTTTCAGATTGGACGGGAACCTCTCAACACGTGGTACGGAAAATGAAAAGGGTACCGGACTTGGACTTTTCTTATGTAAAGAATTTGTTGAAAAACACGGTGGCAAAATATGGGTAGAAAGCGAATCCGGCAAAGGAAGCATTTTCAGATTAATTATTCCATCTGCAATAAAACAACTGGTGTGAGATCTCTATTGGTTTCAGCTAAAATAGTATATCTTTAAAAAACTTAAGTTTTTACTTCAATTCAACTATATTAAGGTGCGGTACTTGTGTTAAATAGTCTGAATATAAATGGGAATCGTTACTTCAGTCGGTGTTTTACGGTTTTGCTGCTGTGTTTTTTCGGGATATCGGGTATCAGTGCCCGGCAACAATACTCAAAATTCAATCATCTGACGGTAACCGATGGTCTGTCAAGTAACAGGATAAGGTGTATCTATAAAGACAGCAGGGATTATCTTTGGATGGGCACTGACGTGGGGCTTGATAAATTTGACAGTTACCAGGTGAAGAAATACAGACACGCTGATAATGCCCCGGGATCAATAAGCAGTGATATTTTGACATGTATATACGAAGACAGGGAAAAAAACCTCTGGTTTGGTACTTATGACGGTTTGAATTTGTATAGTCCCGCCCGGGATAATTTCAAAGTATTCAGAAAAAACAGTGGCAATTCAAACAGTTTAAACAGCAATTGTATTACAGGTATTGTCGAGGATAAGAAGGGGAACCTGTGGGTTGTGTCGGATGGAAGTTGTCTTAACAGATGGGACCCTAAGGCTCAGAATTTTGTCAGATATCCGTTTGAATCTCAAAGACATGGATTGTCTGTTCGTCCTTCCAGAATGGCTGCAGTTGATTCAAAAGGATATATCTGGGTAGGTTCGTTAAGTCCGGGGATTATCCGGTTTGATCCGGAAACAGGTCTTTATATCAAATTTAATGATCCTTCAGTTGATTTCAGCGGTTACAGCTATAAAAGTTTATACATTGACAAACAGGATAAGATATGGATTGCAACAGATGGAATCGGATTTTTTTCTTTCGATCCTGTAACAAATAAATTTGAACATTTCGGAATAAATGGAGACGGAAAAGGAACCAACCTTAATTTTGTTCTTGATATTATTCCGGAAGATGACCGCTATCTGTTGCTTGCAGTTGATCAGGGCGGGATAAACCGTTTCGACAAGATATCCAGGTCATTTGATTATATCAAGTATGAGGATACTAATGATGACGGGCTCAATAGCAATGGAATATGGTGTTTTCACAGAGACAGG
Organism: Bacteroidales bacterium; assembly: GCA_049792755.1. Classification (GTDB taxonomy): domain Bacteria; phylum Bacteroidota; class Bacteroidia; order Bacteroidales; family VadinHA17; genus LD21. The sequence goes on from JBARBF010000162.1 coordinate 13,251, forward strand.
GAAGGTGTTCTCTGGATAGGTACTTCAGGTGGAGGAATAAATTATTTTAATCCTAAAAAAGAGAGGTTTAAATTATATACCCACAACAGTAATAATCCAAAATCATTGTCCTATAATTTTGCAATTAACTTTTTTGAAGATCATCTGGGTTTTATCTGGATCGGCACAGACGGTGGAGGTATTAATGTTTACAACCCAAAAACTGACAACTTTGAGGTATTTAAACACGATCCTGCAAATCCATATAGTATTAGCGGGAATGTTATTCGTGGTATTGCTGAAGATAAAGATCATAACATTTGGATTGGTACCTGGGATGCCGGACTTAACCGTTATGACAGGAAAACAGGGAGGTTTTTTCATTATCTGGCTGATAATAAAGATTCTTCAAGCATATCAAGTAATACTATCTGGAATCTTTTTATAGATCATGACAATATTTTATGGATGAGTATCTATAATATTGGTATTGATCTGTTTGATGTCAGAAAAGGAGTCACAAAACGCTTCAGAAATAACCCGGATAATCCAGGTTCTATCAGCGGGAAAAACTGCTGGTTCTTCTTTGAAGATGAGGAAAAGAAAATGTGGGTATGTACACAGAACGGACTGGATATTTATGATAGTCTGACTAATACATTCAAAGTTCTGCATTTCCCTGACAATGATATCGGAGCGTTTTATAAAGATAAATCTGGATACATTTGGGTTGGAACCAATACTAAAGGTCTGTTCCTTTGCGATAAAGACGGATTAATTTTTAAAAATTATAATGCAACTAATATTTTACCAAACAACAGAATTCAGGCAATAACAAAAGATAATAATGGTGATATCTGGATTTCAACTAATAATGGTCTAAGCAGGCTAAATCCTGAAATTCAGAGTGTTAAAAATTATTCCAAAGACGACGGTTTGCAGGGCGACCAGTTTTATCAGCAATCTTTCCTGAGAACACGCCGGGGTGAATTGTATTTTGGAGGATATAGCGGTTTTAACTCTTTCAATCCCGACAGTCTGAAGGATAATAATTTCATACCTCCTGTTTATATTACAGATTTCCAAATATTCAGTAAACCAGTCGTTTATGCAGTTCCCGGAGCACAATTTCAGACTCACATCAGTGAAGCAAAAGAAATTAAGCTGAACTGGGATCAATCAGTTTTTTCATTCTCATTTATCGCTATTAATTATAACCACCCGAAAAAAAATCAATATGCCTATATAATGGAAGGCTTTGAAAAAAGTTGGAACTATACAGATGCCTCGCGGAGATATGTTACATATACTAATCTTGACCCGGGTGAATATACTTTTAGAGTAAGAGCTACGAACAATGACGGTGTCTGGAATGATAAGGGAACATCGTTAAAAGTCATTATTTTACCACCCTGGTGGAAGACTCTGAGATTCAAAATATTTATTCTGACGGCTATAATCCTATTAATTTTCGTATTATTTAAATCTCGGGTCCGCCAGTTGGAAAAACAAAAGATTCTTCTTGAGAATACTGTGGCAATGAAGACTTCTGAATTAAATGAACTAAATGCTTCAAAAGATAAATTCTTTTCGATTATTGCTCATGATCTTAAGAACCCTTTCAATATTATTATTGGTTTCAGTGATATGATGAAAGACTCCATCAGATTAAATGATCCTGCGACTTTTTATGAATATACCGATATGATAAATACTTCTGCCGTTCAGACCTTGCGGTTACTTGACAATCTGCTGGACTGGGCGAATTCGCAACGCGGAAAAATATCCTTTGCGCCGGTATCTATAAACTTATGCGAACTTATTAAGGATGAATTTCTGATGATTGGTGATATGGCGGCCGGTAAAAACATTGAGCTTAAGAGCTTTGTTGCAGATGAATTGACTATTGTGGCGGATAAAAATATGATCAGGACAATATTGCGGAATCTGATTACAAACGCCGTAAAGTTTACTTATAAAAATGGTCAGGTACAGGTAAATGGCATAATCTATAATAATCAGGTAGAAATTTCAGTATCTGATACAGGTATAGGAATGTCAGAAGAAACCATGGCCAGACTTTTCAGAATAGATGCCAACCTGTCGACACGTGGTACTGAGAATGAAAAAGGAACCGGTCTTGGTCTACTCTTATGCAAAGAATTCGCTGAGAAACATAATGGAAAAATATGGGTTGAAAGCAAAGAAGGTAAAGGAAGTACTTTTAAACTTCTGCTTCCTCTGGATGTAACAAAACCCGTGCCTATCATCTGATTAGTTTTATCATGTAAAAGGAACATCTTAAACGAATGTTAAATAGTTAATAAGAACAATATTATTGAATCCGGTTATTTCTTAACCCGTATTTTAAAAGTTATATTTAAAATTAGTCATATGTCGAGATTTACTCAGTTAAAATGTTATTATTTGATTAGAAAAACATCTCTGGTATTATTTTTTTCAGTTTCTTTTGTTTTTATTCCATTCAAAATCTTCAGTCAGGATCAGTCCCCGCAAAATGCAACCAGGAAAGATCTGTCTCTTTTTGATACAAAAATAGATCATATTATATCTGAAATGTCCCTTGAGGAGAAAATAGCCATGTTGCACGGTAATGGCATGTTCTCTTCATCAGGAATCAAACGTTTGGGTATTTCTGACATAAAGTATACTGACGGACCTTTTGGGATCCGTGAAGAACTGGAAAAAAATTCCTGGAATTCCATGAGACTGACTACTGACTCGGCTACATTTTTCCCGACTGGTTCCGCACTTGCAGCCACATGGAATACCGATCTGGCATATCTTCTTGGAACTGCACTCGGAGAGGAAGTCAAAACCAGGGGCAAAGATATATTACTTGGGCCAGCGGTAAACATAACACGTATCCCAACCGGAGGCAGGACTTTTGAATACCTTGGTGAAGATCCGTTATTAAGTGCCAGACTTGCAGTCGGATACATCAAAGGTGTACAGGATCGTGGAGTTGGTGCATGTGTTAAACATTTTGCCCTGAATAACCAGGAAACAAACCGTGGCAGGGTCAATGTTATCGTTGATGAACGTTCTATGAGAGAAATTTATCTTCCTCCTTTTGAAGCTGCAGTCAAAGAAGCCAATGTATTTGCTGTAATGGCTGCATATAACAAAATTGGGGGTTCCTGGTGTTCTGAAAACTATTATCTTTTGAATCAGATCCTGAAAAATGAGTGGGGTTTTAAGGGATTGGTTGTATCTGACTGGGGTGGAACACATAGCACCGTAAAAGCAGCCATTAGCGGTCTTGATGTAGAAATGGGCTCATTCAGAAATGCATTCTTTGGACAATCTTTACTCGACTCTGTTATAACAGGTCTGGTACCGGTCGAAGTCATAAATGAAAAGGTGAGAAGAATTCTCAGAGTGAGATTTTCAATCGGGTCCGTCAGCGAATCAAAACCCATAGGGATCGTCTCTACACCGGAACATGAGAAAATTGCCTATCAGATAGCTTCCCAATCGATTGTTTTGTTGAAAAATACCGGTCATCTGTTACCTATCGTGATTAATAATATAAGAAAAATTGCAGTTATCGGAGACAATGCAACACGTAAACTTGCAGCCGGTGGTTTTGGTGCAGGAGTAAAAACCCGATATGAAATCACTCCACTTGAAGGATTAAAAAACAAAACAGGTGGCAAAGCCTCCATTGTTTTTGCTCAGGGGTATAAACCATCATTCGTTCAGAATCAACAGTCCGGTGGAAGACGACAACCTGAGAATAAGGCTGATACCATGCTGCTTAAAGAAGCTGTAGAACTTGCCAAAAACTCTGATGTTGCCATCATTTTTGCCGGAACCAACCGGGAATTTGAAACTGAAGGTGCCGATCGTGCCGATCTTAAATTACCATTTGGACAGGATGACCTGATCAAAGCGGTAGCGGCTGTAAACCCAAAAACCATTGTCGTTTTGGTCGCCGCTTCTCCTATGGATTTGAACACTGCCCTTAGTTCCTGCTCAGCCATGCTGATGTCGTGGTTCAACGGATCGGAAGGCGGAAATGCCCTGGCCGATGTTTTGCTTGGTAATGTAAACCCTTCAGGCAAATTGCCGTTTACTTTTCCGGCCACTTTAAGTGATTCTCCGGCATTTTTCCTGGGAACTTTCCCCGGTGACAATAATGCTGATTACAAAGAAGAATCCCTCGTCGGATATCGTTGGTTCGACTCAAAAAAAATAAAACCTCTGTTCCCTTTCGGATTTGGTCTTTCTTACACAAAATTCTCTTATTCAGGACTTAAAACAGATAAAGTTAAATACAAAAGTGATGAGAATATTCAAATTACAGTGGAACTTAAGAATACCGGGAAAAGGAAAGGGGATGAGGTTGTTCAGCTTTATGTGCATCGTTTGAATTCACAGGTTGAATGGCCTGAAAAAGAACTCAAGGGATTCAACCGTGTTTCACTCGGAGCAGGAGAATCAGGAAAAATAACAATCACATTACCGGTAAGTCAATTAAGATATTGGGATTCAAAGATCCACGATTGGCGTCTTGAAAGCGGAACAATCGAGATTATGATCGGATCTTCTTCATCTGATATCCTGCTGGTTAAAAGCGTTGAGATTTAACTTCATTTCACCTTATATGATTTAGTTCCTGACATTAATGCCATAATTAATATACCCTGCTTGAATAATTAATCATGAAAAAGTCATCTGAAATTTCTCAGACGCTTCCATTTTATTTTTTTGGAGTTGGTATTTTTTTGATTATTGTATGTAAAGACGTTTTTTCCAACGGAATGTTCCTGGATGGATTAATTTATTCAACTGTATCAAAAAATTTAGCTGATGGTCTCGGGACATTCTGGAATCCTCATTTTACCTCAACCTGCCTTTCGGTCTTTCATGAGCACCCTCCGCTTGCGTTTGGAATTCAGAGTATATTTTACACAATTATTGGAGAGAGTCGTTTTGTTGATAAATTCTATTCTCTTTTCACAGTTTTGATTGTTGCCGTAATTATACTGCGTATCTGGCATATATTAGGTTACAGACATGGTTGGTTCCCTTTGTTTATATGGCTCATGACACCAACTGTTTTCTGGGCATCTTACAACAATCTGCTTGAGAATACTCTGACTGTTTTTACTTCTCTTTCAATTTTATTTTATCTGAAAAATCAGGTGAGTAAAAGGTATATCTTCATTTTTTTGTCAGGATTTGTTCTTGCTCTCGGATTTCTTACAAAGGGATTTGTCGCATTCTTCCCCTGGACATTTCCATTCTTATTGTGGATTTTTCTTAAGCAGGAATCATTCGTAAAAATGGCTGGTGATACTGCCCTGATTCTTTTTTTCACCATAACTCCTTTGATCCTTATAACTGTATTGTTCCCTGAAGCTCGTTTGGGACTTCATAAATACATTGATAACCAGGTAATTGATAGCATTAAACATACTGTTACAGTTAATTCACGCTTTGATATTTTAATAAGGTTATTATTTGAATTAATTCCGGTTTTAGTTCTGAGTATACTGCTTCTGACCTGGACCCGGATCAGAAAATTCCCGGTAATCTTATTGAAAGAAAATGTTAAAAAAGTATTGGTGTTTGTATTTCTTGGTTTGACAGGGGTATTGCCTGTAATGATCAGCATGAAACAGAGCGGCTTTTATATAATTCCCACTTACCCGTTTTTTGCAATCGGTGCCAGTATACTGGTATATCCTGCGATTGATTCTTTCTATCTGAAATTGAATTTTAAATCAAAATCATTTTTGATTTTTAAATGGGCCGCAATTGGACTCTTTATCTCCGGCGTTGTTATGTCAATTTATTTTTCAGATCACTTTAGCAGGGACAGCAGATTGATCAAAGAGACTTATACTATTCTTCCCAATATTCCAAAGGGAAGCATAATTAATATAAATCCTGATATGTACACTGATTGGAGCCTTCACGCTTATTTTGCCAGATTTGGGAACAACAGTTTAGATCCGGATCTTAGTACTAAAAGAGATTTTCTGTTAATTAAAAGTGAATTCTATTCGGATACTCTTGGTCGTAATTATAGTATAGTTAAACTAAATACAGTTAATCTTAAGTTGTTTAAAAGGAGATGACATTAGGCAAAATAGAAAATCCATCAACTGGAGAATTGTCTATATGCGATCCGGTTCAAATAAGTAAGGATTGAATACATTCGGCATCAGGCTCTTTATAGTTATTACTTTAGCTAATCTGGTATAATTCAAAACAAACAGAAGATCTTTGCAGATTATGACTATAGCCTGAGTAAAATATTATTATTTAAGTAATTTTACTGGTATTAATAGAGACACCTAATTAACCTTATTAAATTTTAAAAATAAATCAATGAAACATTCCATTTTATTATTTACAGGAATTGCTCTGGTATTTATAGGTATACAATGTTCTTCCAAAAATGGGAATGTGACAATCAACCCGGGCGGGATCGATCTGGAAACTAAAAATTTCAATCTGAGAGTATTGTTCTATGATGACAATATGGTTCGTGTTTTAAAATGGCTACCCGGTACTAAGCCAGACACTTCAAGCCTTATTGTGATACTGAAATCTCCTCCTGATTTAAAAATTGGAGTTAAACAAAATAGTGAAAGTATTGCCCTAAGCTCTGAAAAACTGAAAGTTATAATTTCTAAAAGTGATGGACATGTAGAATATTTTACCCCTGATAATAAACCTTTTTTAAAGGAAAACGGCCTAGCCGATATAAAACCAGCTGATTTAAAAAACGAAAAAGCATATAGTATAAAACAGGAATTTGAATTATCGGCCGATGAAGGTATTTATGGGCTTGGTCAGCATCAATACGGGTATATGAATTACAGGGGTCATACAATCAAACTTGTTCAAACCAATACAGACGCTGTCAGTCCTTTCCTGGTTTCGACAAAAAACTACGGAATACTGTGGGACAATTATTCCAAAACTATTTTTGATGATAATGTCAATGGTACATCAATATGGTCGGATGTTGCAAATGGTATAGACTATTATTTTATTTCGGGAAACAAAATGGATGATGTAATTACCGGTTACAGGAAGCTAACCGGACAAGCGCCTATGTATGGGAAATGGGCTTATGGATACTGGCAAAGCAAAGAGCATTATAAAAACAGGAACGAATTATTAGACGTTGCACATAAATACCGTAAACTGCATATCCCTATCGATAACATAATTCAGGACTGGGATTACTGGGATGGTAATAAGAATTGGGGACAATTATTCTTTGACGAGAAATTATATCCCGATCCAAAGGAAATGATAGATATATTGCACAGGCAGAATTTTCATCTCATGATATCAATATGGTGTTCATTCGGACCTAATACACCTGTTTTTAAAGAAATGAATCAGAGAGGGTTCCTTTATCCTTCTGTAGGGTGGGCAAAATTTAAATATTTCGATGCTTATAATCCTGCAGCAGACAATTTATTCTGGAAATATATAAGCAAAGGTTTGTTTTCTACCGGTTTAGATGGTTGGTGGATGGACTCAACCGAACCCGATATCATAAATGCAAATACGAAGGAATCCACTGAATATGAATTGAAGCGTATGGCTGACAATCATATTGGTTCGTTTGCCAGATATCTTAATCCATATTCTCTTTTAGCGACCGAAGCGGTTTATAAAAACCAGCGAAGCGAAACAGATAAAAAGAGAGTGTATATCCTTACTAGATCAACTTTTGCAGGCCAGCAGCGAGCTGCAGCAACTACCTGGTCAGGCGATATCGGGGCAAGCTGGGATATTTATAAAAAACAGGTACCTGCCGGCCTCAATCATTGTATGTCAGGTATTCCTTACTGGACATTCGATATAGGAGCATTTGTCCTTGGAAGTTACGGTGGCGTTTTCTCAAAAGGCGGGAAAGATCCTGCTTATCAGGAACTATATACAAGGATGTTTCAATTTGGATCGTTCTGTCCGATATTCAGGTCGCACGGTTCGGAAACACCACGAGAAATATGGGAATTTGGCGATTTCTCAAAGTCGTTGATTAAATTCGATAATTTGCGATACAGATTGATGCCCTATATTTATTCTCTGGCAAGCAGCGTTACAAATAACGGATATACAATTATGCGAGGATTGCCAATGGATTTTCCGGGCGACAAAAATACATACTCAATTGATGACCAGTATATGTTTGGTCCGGCAATAATGGTTTGCCCGGTAACCGATTATATGCTGCATCGTCCTCCCGAAAGCAGTGTTCCTGTATCTTCAGGATATTTCAGAACCGATGATGGAAAGCCAGGTTTAAATGCCTGGTATTATAAAGACACTGAAAATAAAAACCTGACTCTGGAAAAAATTGATTCCTGTATTAATATCAATTGGTATGCTACTGGTCGTCCTGATTATGTTACCGATTCAACACTATCAATTAAATGGAAAGGGAAACTGATACCTCCTCAAACAGGTCAATATCAGTTTCATATTAAATGTTATGGACCTAAAAGGATTTTTATTGACAGGAAAGAATTGCCATATGTTTATCAAAGTGTTGAGTCATATACCGGTTTAATCAATTTAGAGGCACGCAAAGAATATGACTTTGCTATGGAAACAGAAAATGAAACCACAGGTGCACTAAGGGTTGAGCTATTCTGGAAAACACCGGAAATATTTGCCAGGGAACAGATTTTTGAGAAGAGAGAAGAGTCTAGAAAAGTATATTTACCGGCAGGTTCCAAATGGTATGATTTCTGGACTGGCGAAATTTTCAATGGTGGTCAGACAATAACATCAGATGCTCCTATCGATAAAATTCCACTGCTTATCAAAGCCGGGTCGATAATACCCATGGGTCCATTTGTACAATATGCCAACGAAAAACCTGCTGATCCTCTTGAAATTCGAATCTATCCGGGAGCTGACGGAGAATTTACACTTTATGAAGATGAAAGCGACAATTATAACTATGAAAAGGGCATTTCCTCTGTCATTACCTTTCGATGGGACGATGCCACCCATCGTTTGACAATCGGCAAACATGAGGGATCTTTCCCTGGCATGATTGTTAAAAGGAGTTTTCAAATCACATTGGTAGGTAAATCAAAAGGAACTGATATAGAAATAAACAAAACACCCGACAAGACTTTACAATACAAGGGAGAAGAATACGTCGTGCAAATGTAATTGCTGTTCTTCAATGATCGAATACTGGGAATCAAGGTTTAAAAATGAAGGGGCTATGTGGAAATTTGAACCTGCCGGGTCCGCTATAATTGCCCTTGAATTATTTAAATCTGAAAAAATCAACAGGATACTTATACCTGGATTCGGATATGGAAGGAATGCTAAATTATTCCTTGATAATGGTTTTAGAGTAACCGGGATAGAGATCTCAAAGTCGGCAATTGAGTTAGCCAGGTCGGATGGGTTAGAATGTACAATACATAACGGCTCTGTGACCTCTATGCCATTCGACAATGAAATATATGACGGGATTTTTTGCTATGCCTTAATACATCTTTTAAACAAGCCGGAAAGGAAAAAACTTCTTGCTTCCTGTCACAATCAATTAATTAAAAATGGATTAATGTTGTTTACAGTCGCTTCAAAAGAAAACAGCTTATTCGGAACAGGAAGATATCTAAGTACGGACAGGTATGAGATCTCAAAAGGATTACGAGTCTATTTTTACGACTATTTTTCAGTTTTAAATGAGTTCTCAGACCTGGCAATGATAGAGTGTAAAGATATTGAGGAGCCGGTAAAATTTATGGAAGGTGTCGAGCCTGTTAAGCTTAAACTAGTGATTTGCAGAAAGTAAGAAATTGCTGGTTTTTATAATGGTACAGTAAATATAGATTGAGACCGGCTTTCGCAAATACAGTTATCTTTGAACATATAATTAAAATTCAAAAAATAAATTCTTAAAGATGATCAAAGGAAAGCTGGTTATTGGTTATATCATTGGAGGAATTTTAGTTTTGACAGTTGGTGTGCTGTTGGCTAAAGTAATAATCGGCAACAAGTATGGAAAGCAAATCCCGCCTCTTCCTGATTTACAATCATTGTCAGCCCCTCTGAAAGAACAACTGTCGGTTGGTTATAAGAAAACAAAGCATAATCCAAGTGCCGATAATCTGGGGATGATGGGGATGATATATCATTCAAGTACATATTATGATAAGGCGGCAGACTGTTATAAACTCGCTATTAAAAGAGACAGCAAGAAATGGATATGGAGCTATTATCTTGGATGTTTAAACAGAGAGCTTGGGGATCCAAAAACTGCATTAGTGAATTTTAAGGAAGTAACAATCAATAATCCTGAATATTATCTTGCCTGGTATTATCAGGGTGAATGTTATCAGAAAATGGGGGTAAATGACAGTGCTGAAATAGCATTTAAAAACATTATCAACCGGATGGATAAGAATATCGTTTTGAAAACTCCTGCCCGATATGACTATTTCCCCCTTGTAACCTATAGTATGTATGAACTTGCCAGAATATATATGACTACCGGCCATGTTGATCTGGCCGAAAAAACCTTAAAGGAAATCATTGATTATCAGAAGGCATATGGTCCGGCCTACAGACTTCTTGGCAATGTATATAATATTAAAGGCAATAAACTATTAAGCGACCGTTTTCTGGTAAGGGCAAATGATCTGACCATAAATCCTTCTCCTGTTGATACATTGATTGACAGGCTTTCACTCATATCAAGGTCTGAGATGTACCTGCTTAAGAAGATTGATGACGCGGAAAAGAATGTATTTCCGGAATATGCCATGGAACTTGTAAACCATTCCCTGAAATATATCCCTGAAAACAATTATTTAATTTCCAAAGCAATAGGGCTTTTCCTTATCAGTGACATGGGCAAGAAAGCTCTGCCGTATCTCGATCAGCATATCAGGTATTTTCAGAATGACTATGTCGAATTAAAATATGTTGGCGATCTCTTGTATAAAAAGGCATTTTATAGCCAGGCAATGAATTATTATTATCAGGCAATAAAACTTAAACAAGATGATAATCTGATCCAATCATGTATGGTCATTTGTCTGGCGAAAGAAGGAAAAAAGCAACAAGCGCTTGATCTCATCAATGAAAGACTTGACAAAAATAAAGACAAACCTGATGTTCTTGCTGATGGGATAACACTTTTACTTAATATAGGGGAGAAAGAAAAAGCCATAATATTGTTAAACAGACTTAGGAAAATTTCACCTTCGAATACAAAGGGACTGCAGTTGACCGGGATGTTTTCAGAACAGGATGGTAAATGGCAGGATGCGATGAAAATGTATATTCTGTCATTCCAGGGTGATCCCGGAGATTTGACTACAGTGAGGTTGCTGGGCAATTTAATGGTCAGACAAAAAATGTGGGATAAAGCCATCTCTGTTTACAGAAAGGCGTTGGAATTGCATCCAAATGAACCTTTTCTGCTTGAAAGATTAGGAACGCTACTGGTAACCTGCAATGATCCTAAATTAAAGAATATTTCAGAAGGAAGGGATTTTTGTGAAAGGGCATTTATAAACACCGCAAGTCATTCGGTTACATTGATATCTGCCGGAAGAAGTCTTGCTATTGCTTATGCTCTTCAAGGTGATAAAAGAAATGCCTCTAACGTTATTAAAATGACAATAAACCTGGCAAAAGAAGAAAATGTTCCATCTGCTTACCTTGATGATCTCCATAATTTGCTTCAACGGTTCAATAGCTCAGATCCCTTAATTACAAACTGATTATACTCGTTAGTCATACTGATTCTTCAGTTTCTTTGTATGGAGTACAAGATTTAGTATCAATCCACAATTAAAGGATTTGTATATTTGTGAATTCATTGAAAGGCGTTATTTACGGGAGAATTATGGAAGAAGAAACACATTTTGCCCCTGCAGTAAGATCTACTGCCGAACAGATATTAAAGGAGTATGAACTGGTCGGTTCGCAAAAGTTTTTTACTGAAATCTTTGGATCCATAACCGGAATAGGGGCTGTCATAGATAAAAACCGGCAGATCGTTTTTGCAAATGATGATTTTCTTTCGATGCTCGGTATTAACACATTAGAATTAGTACTGGGCAAAAGACCCGGAGAGGTTGTTTCATGCGTGCATTCAGACGAAGAACCTTCCGGATGTGGGACTTCAGCGTCATGTGCTTATTGCGGAGCAATAAATACTATCCTCGAAAGCCAGAGAACCGGAACGAAATCGATGAAAGAGACCCGTATTTCTTCAATAGTGGAAGGGAAACTTAAAAGCTGGGATCTTAATATTATTTCAACACCGGTTACTTTAGCCGGAAGCTTGTTTTATGTTCTTGTATTTCAAGACATAAGCGATGAAAAACGAAGGTCAGCCCTGGAAAGGATTTTTTTTCACGATTTATTGAACACCGCCGGAGGACTTAATGGACTTTTGACAATCTTAAAGCATGGTTCTAATCCTGAAGAAACCCGTGAACTTATAAATCTTTCTGAAGAGGCCAGCCGGGATATTATTGAAGAAATCTTGTTGCACAGACAGATTCGCGCTGCGGAAAATGGAGAACTTGAAGTAAAAATTGAATTGACAAATTCTAACGAAGTCATTGATTTAGCCATAGGGAAGATAGGTTTTCATGAAGTCGGAAAATACAAGAAGATCATTAAATCAGAAAAATCAGTTAATATTGATTTTGAAACTGACAAGATAATTCTTCAGAGAGTTATAATAAATCTGCTTAAGAATGCTCTCGAAGCAACTGATCCTGAAGGAATTGTTTCAACAGGTATAGAGGACAATACCGATAAAATAAAATGCTGGGTGAAAAACAATCAGATTATTCCTGAAGATGTACAAATTCAGTTGTTTCAAAGATCGTTCAGCACAAAAGGTACTGGAAGGGGGATCGGAACCTACAGTATAAAACTGTTAACTGAAAACTATTTGAAAGGTAAAGTCAGTTTTGTAAGCAATGAAAGAGAGGGAACAGTCTTTACCATTGAGTTAAATAAAAAATTCCCCGAAGATTGACCTGATGTATAAATCATTCTGTATTATGACAGGTCTCAGACCTGTCTCTGGCAGGTTTCCATAATTATTTACGAGGTCCTCAGGAACCTGTCAATTTCTTTTGCTGCTCTTCTTCCTGAAGCAATAGCATTAACAACCAGAGTTGCCCCACTTACCGAATCGCCGGCTGCAAATACTTTTTGCTTGTTTGTCAATTGGTTGTTATCAACCTTGATATTTCTTCTCTGATCAAGTTCCAGTTCAAGTTCCGATAATAAACCTTCCAGCGCCGGATGGACAAATCCCATGGCCAGCAATACAAGGTCAGCATCAATTATTCTTCGTGACCCCTGGACAACATCCATAGTATATATGTCATCATTCAGCTTCCATAGGACATCTTCTACTTCAACACCTCGTACATGATTGTCCTTCCCATGAAATTTTACAGTTGCCAGGCTCCAGTATCTTTCACATCCCTCTTCATGGGATGTGGAGGTTTTAAGTACTCTTCCGAAGTAGGGCCATGGATTATTATCTGACCTTGTCAGAGGTGGTTTTGGCATTATCTCTATCTGCGTTACACTTAAGGCTTTTTGCCGGATTGAAGTACCAACGCAGTCAGAACCAGTATCACCTCCGCCAATCACGAGTACTTTTTTGCCTTCGGCATTTATCGGATTAGCTGAAGCAAGGATATGCCCTGAATTAACCCTGTTTTGAAGTGAAAGGAAATCCATTGCAAAATGAATTCCGTTAAGCTCCCTGCCATCTGCCACCATATCGCGCGGATGTGTGGCACCAATGGCGACACAAATTGCATCGAACTGATCAAGAAGCTCTTTCCCGGTAATATCTTTTCCTATGTTTATTCCTGTTCTGATAATAAGACCTTCCTTAATCATAAGATCGAGCCGTCTGTCTACAGTAGCTTTGCTTAGTTTAAAATCAGGAATACCATATCTCAGCAATCCGCCTGCTTTATCATCTTTTTCAAAAAGAGTCACCAGGTGCCCGGTTTTATTTAAGAGGTCAGAGGCAGCCAGTCCGGCAGGACCACTGCCGATTACAGCAACTTTTTTCCCTGTCCTTATTTTTGGAGGATGTGGTTTAATATAACCTTCAGAAAAAGCCTTCTCAACAATCGCTACTTCATTTTCCCTGATTGTTACGGGTTCTTTATTTATGTTCAGGACGCAGGCGTGTTCACAACTGGCAGGACATATTCTTCCTGTAAACTCCGGAAAATTATTTGTTGCCGCCAGTCTCAAATAGGCAGCTTTCCAGTCACCTTTATATAGCAGATCATTCCATTCAGGTATCAGATTATCCACCGGACAACTCCAATGGCAATATGGAATACCGCAGTCCATGCATCTGGATGCCTGAAGCATCCTGTCTTCACTGTTCAGCACCTGTTCAACCTCACTGTGGTCGCAGATCCTTTCATTCAGAGGTCTGTTTCCAGCTTCCTTTCTTTTTATCTTTAGAAATCCGCTTACATCAGCCATAATATCTTTTTATAAATCTGTAATTTTTTTTTATTCTGTATTTCGTATTCAGTTCGACCCATCGCACTTTGCCCTGAGCCCTGAGCCCTGAGCCCTGTTCTTTATTAGCTTGCACTTATCTCCAGATCAAGCTCCACACCAGCTATTTTTTTTCTTATCTCTTCAAGTTTTTGTTCCTGAAGAACCATTTTATAGTCATATGGTGTAATTTTAATGAACTGAGGAATATATTTGTGCAAATCATCGAGGATCATCTTTGCTTTTTTACTGCTTGTAAATTGATAATGCCGCGAAATGAGCTCTGTAAGTTCATTTACATCACCATAATCTTCGACGAGTGATAACTCTACCATTCCCATATTGCAGTAAAAATCAAAATCGCCGTTTTCATTAAATACATAAGCAATTCCTCCGCTCATACCTGCTGCAAAATTACTTCCTGTTGCACCAAGTACGACTACCCGTCCACCAGTCATGTATTCACAGCAATGGTTCCCTACACCTTCAACTACGGCGTTAGCGCCACTGTTACGGACTCCGAATCTTTCACCGGCAACTCCGGAAATAAATATCTCACCACGTGTTGCACCATAAAGAACTGTATTTCCGATTATTATATTTTTATCCGGTTCAAAAGTGGACCCTTCAGGCGGAACTACAATAATTCTTCCACCGGAAAGACCCTTTCCGAGATAATCATTTGAATCACCTTCAAGGTAAAGTTCTATTCCCGGCGAGAGAAATGCACCAAAACTCTGGCCTGCCGAACCTTTGAACCTGCATCTGATTGTCCCGTCCGGCAGCCCGACGGAACCATAAATCGTTGCAATTTTTCCTGAGAGCATCGTACCGGTTGTTCTGTCGGTATTATGGATAGGTCTATCTATCAGAACTGGTTGTTTCTCTGATAAAGCTTTTTCAGCCTCCTTAATCAATTCAATATCAAGTATTTTATCAATTTTATGATCTTGAATATCAATACAATGCATCGCATTTTCAGCCGATTCCACAGGAAGAGAAAGGAATCCTGAAAGATCCAGATTTTTTATTTTCCAGTGATTAACCTCAGGATTTCTTTCCAGCAGATCAAAACGACCAATAATATCCTCCATCTTTTTGAAACCAAGTTCTGCAAGTTGTTCCCGAACATCTTCTGCCAGGAACCGGAAAAATGTTACAAGATTATCGGCTTTTCCTCTGAATCGCTTTCTCAATTCTGCGTTCTGCGTCGCCACACCAACTGGGCAGGTATTTAGATGGCATTTACGCATCATGACGCAGCCCATTACAATAAGGGCTGATGTTGAGAAACCAAATTCCTCGGCTCCAAGAAGGGCAGCAATAATTATATCCTTTCCGCTTTTTAGCTGTCCATCTGCCTGAAGGATCACTTTCCTGCGGAGGTTATTCATCACCAGAGTTTGCTGCGATTCAGCAAGACCTAATTCCAGAGGCAGTCCGGCGTGTTTGATAGATGATGAAGGGCTTGCCCCTGTTCCGCCCTCATACCCGCTTATAGTAATGAGGTCTGCACCGGCTTTTGTAACACCGGCAGCTATTGTACCAACTCCGCTTTCCGAAACCAGTTTCACACTGATTTTGGCCCTCGGATTGACATTTTTAAGGTCGAAGATAAGCTGGGAAAGATCTTCTATTGAATATATGTCATGATGTGGTGGTGGCGAAATGAGAGTTATTCCCGGTATTGAATACCTGGTTCTTGCAATAATCTTATCGACCTTGTGGCCAGGCAACTGCCCACCTTCACCTGGTTTTGCTCCCTGGGCAATTTTGATCTGGAGTTCATCTGCATTTACAAGGTATTCCGTTGTAACGCCAAACCGACCACTTGCAACTTGTTTAATAGCGCTTCTTACGCTGTCACCGTTCTCCAGAAGTTTGAAACGTGCAGGATCTTCACCACCTTCCCCTGTATTACTGCGACCGCCGATACGGTTCATTGCAATAGCAAGTGTTTCGTGAGCTTCACGACTTATTGAACCATAAGACATTGCCCCTGTTACAAACCTTTTCATTATCTTTTCGACAGGTTCAACTTCTTCAATCGCAATCGGATTCTTTTTAATCCTTAATAAACCCCTGATAAATCCCGGACTGGCTGTATCTGCATTAACCCGGCTTGTATATTCCTTAAACTTCTTATAATCACCTGTACCGGTACTCCATTGCAACAATGAGATGGTTTCCGGATTCCATGCGTGATGTTCTCCATGCTTTCTATAGGAATATACACCTTCAGTAAGAATATCGGGTTGTTGTTCCGGGGTAAATGCTTTCCTGTGCGGGATAAGCACTTCCTCGGCAATCTCATTCATTCCTATACCACCGATCCGTGATATGGTTCCGGCAAAATATTTGTTTATAACATCGGGGTGAATACCGACTGCTTCAAATATCTGGGAAGATCTGTAGCTTCTGAGAGTACTTATTCCCATTTTAGACATTATCTTCAGGATTCCTTTGTTGACTGCATTAACATAATTTGCTTCTGCCTTTTGATAGTCGAGCTGGATGGCCTTGTCTTTAATAAGCTTATCTATTACTGCCAGGCTCATATACGGATTGATAATACTTGCACCATAGCCAAAAAGCAGGGCAAAATGCATTACCTCACGCGGTTCAGCCGATTCAACAACTATATCTATCTGCATCCTCTTCCGAGTTTCAATAAGGTGGTGATGAACAGCTGAAACTGCCATTAAAGATGGTATTGGTGCCGCATTTTCACTTATCCCGCGATCGGAAAGAATGATATAATTTTTTCCCTCATCAACAGCTTTTTCGGCATCTTTACATAATTGATCAACAGCAACCCTTAAACCTTCGGCACCCTTTCCGGCATCAAAATGCAACAAAAGCGTCGCCGAAGAAAATCCTTTGTATCTTAAGTTTTTAACTACCTGAAAATAGGTATTGGATATAACCGGATTCCTGAACCGCACCATTTTTACATGATCAGGAGATGTCTCAAGCAGATTTTGCTGCAGCGATCCAAGGTAACCCGACAGTGTCATTACGAGCTCCTCCCTGATCGGATCAATAGGTGGATTGGTAACCTGAGCAAAAAGCTGTTTGAAATAGTTGAATAACCTGTAAGGTTTTCTTGATAATACTGCAACAGGAACATCGTTGCCCATTGAACCTATAGGTTCTTTCCCCGTAGCAGCCATCTCCTTTATAATCCTTTCGGTATCTTCCATCGAGTAATTGAAGGAAGTAATATATCTATTGTACTCATCTCCCATATCAGTAGTTTCCTGGTGACCAGTCTCAATCTTTTCGAGTTTGACCATATTCTGCTGTATCCACTGGCCATAAGGGTATTCAGCAGCTAACTCTGCTTTAAGCTCTTTATCATAGAAAATTTTGCCTACCTCCGTATCAACTAGAAGCATTTTCCCCGCTTTTAACCTGCCTTTCTCCCTAATTTCCCCGGGAGCAAATGTCTGGACACCTGCTTCTGAACCCATCACTATCAGATCATTTGTGGTAATAAGATATCTTGATGGACGAAGCCCGTTTCTGTCTAACATCCCGCCAATATAGCGGCCGTCAGAGAAGATCAGTGATGCAGGACCATCCCACGGTTCCAGGAAAGTAGAATGATATTTATAAAATGCTTTTAATTCGGGAGATATGGGATTTTTATCATTTATAGATTCAGGAATCAGGACTGACATTGCATATGGTAAAGATTTACCGCTCATTATAAGGAATTCCAACACATTATCGAGCGATGCTGAATCGCTCTTCTCCGGTTCTATAATAGGGTACAACCGGGTCAGATCGCCAAGCTTATCAGATTTTAGAATTGATTCTCTGGCTTCCATCCAGAATCGGTTTCCTTTTATTGTATTTATCTCTCCATTATGTCCAAGCATCCTGAAAGGCTGAGCCAGGTCCCAGCTTGGAAAAGTATTTGTACTGAACCTGGAGTGCACCAGAGCTATTGCACTCTGCAATCTTTCATCATTAAGATCGAGAAAGTACTGCCCAAGCTGAATGGAGGTAAGCATACCTTTATATACAAGTACTTTAGTAGAAAGACTTGGAATATAGAAAAAACTCTTTTGTTTAATGTCGGAATTACGAATTGCTATTTCCGTGCGTTTTCTTATTATATATAATTTGCGCTCAAGGTCCTCCTGTGGGACATCGGCTCCCAGCAGAATCTGCATTATTTCAGGTTCAGCGGCTCTAGATATCTCACCTATAACCGAGTTATCCCTTGGTACTTCACGGAAACCAATCAGGTTGACGCCTTCCTCTCTGATCATATTTTCGAGAATCCCCTGGCATTTAGATGCATCAGATATATCCTGAGGAAAGAATATCAGGCCTGTTCCAAACTGCCCGGTGGGAGGAAGCGAATAGCCCTGAATAAGGTAAAAATCCCTGGGAACCTGAATCAGTACGCCAGCTCCATCTCCGGTTTTACTGTCGGCCCCTTCCGCACCCCTGTGAGTCATATTCGTAAGGATGTCAAGCCCCTGCCTTATAATTGAATGAGATTTTTTTCCTTTAAGATGTGCAACAAATCCGATCCCGCAATTCTCATGCTCAAACTCCTGACGATACAATCCCTGCTTCTGTGGGCGTTCTTTTTTCATAATTATTACCTTAATTTTTTT
>JBARBF010000163.1:0-42407 GCA_049792755.1 Bacteroidales bacterium
TTGGCAATGTCCTTTATCCTTGTAATTCTTGTAGGCATAACAGTTATCTAACTTATCTTCACGAAGTCAGAAGACTTGAGTAAAAAGTATTCCTTCAGACTACCGGCTTCCGATTTCCAATTTCCGATTAATGTTAATCAATCACTACCTTTTTAACTTTTGGGGCAAATACATACATAATTATCCAAGCAAGAATATATGCACAGGCCGCGATTCCAAACATAACAGTATAACCCGTTTCAACATGGCCGGCCTTTTTAAAGAAGTTAAGAATGTGTCCTGCAAAAACAGAAATAAAAGCACCGCCAATAGCTCCGGCCATTCCTCCAATGCTTGTAACAGAACTGATGACCTTTTTCGGAAATGCATCGGATACCGTAGTAAAAATATTAGCTGACCATGCCTGATGCGAAGATGCGGCAAGACTTATCAAAGCTATTGCACCCCATGTGCTTACACTGGGTGATTGTGCAAGGAAAACAGGTATTACGAGAATTGCAAATATAAGCATAGTGTACTTTCTCGCATTAAATGGTGATATACCTTTAGTAATCATATATGATGAAATTGATCCTCCACAGACACTTCCGACGGTAGTTGATGTGTATATGATAACCAGAGGAATTCCAAATGACTTAATATCAAGTCCGGCGCCTCTGACTGTTGAAAGCCAACCGGGAATCCAGAACAGGTAAAACCACCATATGGGATCTGTCAGCCCTTTTCCGATAAAGAAAAGCCATGTCTGTCGGTATTTGAGAAGCTGACCCCATGGAACAGGTTTCTCCGTTTCATTTTTTTCATCTATATCACTTTTGATAAATTCCTTTTCATACGCGGAAAGTTTTCTGTGTTTTTCCGGAATCTCATAGAATAAGAACCAGAGGATTATCCAGATGAATCCAATTGAACCTGTGATGATAAATGCAGCCTGCCAGCCCCATGTAACTATTATTGCAGGGACTGCAAGAGGAGCGGCGATCGCTCCCACATTTGTACCCGAATTGAAAATGCTAAATGCCAAAGCTCTTTCCTTTTTGGGGAACCATTCAGCAATTACTTTATTAGCTGCAGGAAAGTTACCTGATTCGCCTGCACCTAGCAATGCTCTCCAGAACCCAAATCCAATAACCCCTTTAGCAAGAGCGTGACCTATAGCTGCAATACTCCAGACAAGAACTGATATCCCGTAACCGATCTTGGTCCCGAATTTATCAATTAGTCGTCCGGCCAGTAACATTGAAATTCCGTAACACAACTGAAAAATCGTCACAATATTGGCGTAGGCAACCTCACCAATGTTAAGATTACTTTCAAGCAATGGTTTAAGAATACCGATCACTTGTCTGTCGAGATAGTTAATGGTCGATGCAAAGAATAACAGTGCACAGATGGTCCACCTGTAGTTACTAATTTTTTTTATTTCTGACATAATTAGTAAGGTTGGTTATTGTTTTGCAAAGTATCAAACGTTATATGTCGAAGAAGCTGTTGTTCCCCCCCGGCCAGTCCAGTTTGTATGGAAAAATTCACCTCTCGGTTTATCTGTCCTTTCGTAGGTATGGGCACCAAAATAATCCCGTTGAGCCTGCAGCAGATTAGCAGGCAATTTTTCACAACGATAACCATCAAAATATCCCAGAGCCGATGAGATTGCCGGAATAGCTATACCATTCATGGCAGCTGCTGATACTACATTCCTCCAGCCACTCTGGGCCTTCTCCACTTTATCTTTGAAGAAGGGATCCAGCAGAAGGTTAGTAATGGAAGGATTGTTATCAAATGCATCTTTTATTTTGCCCAGGAAAGCTGATCTTATAATACAACCACCCCGCCACATGAGTGCAATCCCTCCATAATTAAGCTGCCATCCGTATTCTTTGGCAGCAGCTTTCATAAGCTCATAACCCTGAGCATAAGAGACAATTTTTGACGCATACAGAGCTTCTTTTATTTCATTGATGAGCTTAATTTTGTCACCGGTATAATCCGGAACCGGACCATATAATATTTTTGATGCTTCCACTCTTTCTTCTTTTATCGAGGATAGACATCTTGAAAAGACAGCTTCCCCGATTAATGTCAGGGGAATACCCATATCAAGGGCAGTAACAGCTGTCCATTTGCCGGTTCCTTTCTGTCCTGCAGTATCGAGGATTTTATCCACCAGAGGCTTCCCGTCAGAATCTTTATAAGCAAGGATGTCACGTGTTATTTCAATCAGATAACTGTTAAGTTCACCTTCATTCCATTCTTTGAAAATCATATGCATCTCATCTGCAGTCAGATGCATGAGATCCCTCATAATCTGATAGGCCTCCGTAATAAGTTGCATATCACCATATTCTATACCATTATGAACCATTTTTACGAAATGACCGGCTCCGTTTTCTCCAACCCAGTCACAGCAGGGAGTACCGTCTTCGACTTTGGCTGCAATAGCCTGAAAAATTGGTTTCACATATTGCCACGCTGCTTTCGATCCTCCGGGCATTATTGATGGTCCTAACAGTGCTCCTTCTTCACCCCCGGAAACGCCAGTCCCTATATAGAGAAATCCTTTGCTCTCCACAAAGGCTGTTCTCCTGTTTGTATCAGGATAATGAGTATTGCCTCCATCTATGATTATGTCTCCCTGAGAAAGATGGGGGATGAGCATTTTGATCATATCATCAACAGCATTTCCGGCTTTGATCATTAACATTACCTTCCTGGGACGTTCAAGAGATCCTACAAGCTCCTCAATAGAATGAGTACCGATTATCTTCTTGCCATGTGCTCTTCCGGCAAGAAAATCATCAACCTTCTGTATGGACCTGTTAAATACTGAAACTGTGAATCCCTTGCTCTCCATATTCAGAACAAGATTTTCACCCATTACAGCCAGTCCAATTAATCCGATATCTGATAATTTGCTCATAACTAAAAGATTATTTTTATTATAATACGTTTTATGTCAAGTTTTTCGTGACTTATTAACTTTCTTTACTTGATTCATTTTAATTTTATCTTTTGTCTTTTGTCTTTATAATACCCTGCCACAACCTCGTCCATAACTTTGCTTGTTCTGGCTCCTGTTATACCGGTACTCGGAGAATCCCCTTGTCCGTTAAGCGATTTAACTATTTTTTCAATCAGGTAGTACTGAACATTCTCAGGAAGTTCATTGATGAATTCCCGACGGCCTGATTCATTTGTAAGGACAATTGGTTCAAAACTAAATGTGGAAAACTTAATGGAACCTTTATCTCCTATTATCTCGATGATATCTGTTTCATTACCTGGCGGAACGCTGAAAGACCAATTACCTGATCCGATAATTTCATTAAAAAAAATAAACCCGGCAGTTACAAAATCTTCAGCTTTATAAAGTCCTGCTAAATTTACTGCTATTGATTTTACTTTCCGAATCGGACCGAAAAGAAAATCAAGATAGTCAAGCTGATGGGAAGCCAAATCAAAGAAATGTCCACCTCCGGATACTTTAGGATTGACCCGCCATGATGGTTTCCCGTTTTTTTCATCTTCCGAAGAGGACTTGAATAATTGTATCATAAAAAAACGGACTTTCCCGATTGCCCCGTTTTCGATAAGATCTTTAACTAAAAGGAATCCGGGAAGAGCTCTTCTGTAATATGCTACAAAAACAGGGATATTATATTTTTCAGCCGTTTTGTTTATTTTCTGACATTCGGATTGGTTTAAAGCCATCGGTTTCTCGATATAAACAGGTTTGTGCGCTTTTATAACTTCAATTGCATATTTAGCATGGTTTTCCGGGGGAGTTGCAATATATACTGCATTGATATCCCTGTCGTTAATAAGATCCGAAGCCCGGGAATAAAACTTTGGAACATTATGCCGCTTTGCATAGTCTTCAGCCAGATAAGCATCTCTCCGCATAACGGCGACGAGTTTCGAACCCCTGACTTTATTAAATGCCGGTCCACTTTTCACCTCAGTAACATTACCACACCCTATAATTCCCCAGTTAATCATTTTCTGAGATTCAAATTAATTTTTATAACAACCGTTGCTTTGATGTCCATAATCCAAGTGCAGGATTTGAGATGAAGTAGACCTCCTCTCCATCATTCGTTTTGTTAAAACCATCTTTCATTTTTACCGGATTGAATATCTTCAACATTTCTTTCAGGTCGGCATATTTAAAGTTTACTGATTCTATTTCTTTCCTGGTAAGGGATCCGGGGCAATAAGTGATTGAGAATCTTCCTTCAGAGCTTCCATGAATCAGATGAGCCGCGGCACTGAGGTTATCATTCAGATCTTTATTTTCTTTTAGTGATTTTAATGTGGCTGGAGTTCCTTTATATCCATATTTCCTTATGAGCCGGTCGATTTCTTTATCCTCTCCAAACTCTTTTAACCCCGGAGCAAGAACTATCAGATCACCCTTATCGGCCATAGCCATACGTGTTCTGTAAATACTTTTGTTTCCTAACCAGGTACTCTTAAATTCGGAAGGATCAAGATAGACGACCACTTTATTCAAGGGTTTTTCAAGTATATTAAAGTTTACCTTAAGTGAAAGTTCAGCAGCAAGTCTGAAAACCTCTTCATCATCGCCAATAAACAACCCTCTCACAACAAGACTTCCTCCTTCATTACGACCTATGACGGTAAGTACATAAATAACAGGTAGATGGCTGGTGAAATTTGCAGAGGCATAGTTCAGAAGAGACCTGACAGGGTTATCAGCTTTTCCCATTATGCGTTCAATGCCATAAACCGCTCCTATAAAATGACTCTTATTAATTCCTTCAGATCCGCCTGTGCCGATAAACAGGTTTTTATTGTAATTGGCCATGCCAATGACCTCATGCGGAACAACCTGTCCTACTGATAAAATAATGTCATGTCGGCCATTGAAAACCAGCCTGTTTAGCTGGGCAGGCCATGTATAGTTCAGAGCGCCATCAGTTATTTTGGATACAAATTCCCCTGGCACAGTGCCAATAGTCACAACATCTTTTCTCCAGTCATGTACACGAAATAGTGATTTTGGAACTCCTTTATACATTTCACCAACCTGAGCACAGGTCATGGGTGAGTGAGTACCAAGGGCAGGCAGTACATCCTTCAGGTTTTCCTTGTAGTACCGGTAAATATAAGATGTAAGCTCTCCGGCTCTAGAATGAAAACGCGTACAGTCGGGAGGAACCACCAGAACCTTCTTTCTGAGTCCGAGTTTTTCCAGAGCAGAGTATATTCCGGACTCAAGATCACTTGAATCAAGAACTGTATTCTCAGATCCGGATTTGAAGTATATCATATTTTCTCTGTTAACCACACGCCACACGACTCACGCCTCACGCCTGCTTCCAGTGCGGATGCTCAGGCAAATATGTTTCAAACTCTCTTATGAGCCCTTCCTCATATGAACCCTTATAGTGTCCGGAAAAGAATCTGTCGAGGCCTTCTTTGTAGAGCTTTTCCCATGATTCTTCTTCTTTTCCGGGATTGATCGGAAAAAAGAGAACTCCGTTTGATCTGGCCGCTTTCAGATCACCGTTTGCATCACCGATCATCAGGATCTTTTGGTCAGGATACTTACCTTTAGCGGCATATTTAAGGTGTTCTGATTTAGTTCCATGTTCCTGCCCTGCTATCATCCTGAGAAAGTGGTCTATTTTGTTCTCTTCCCATTCCCGCTTAAGTGCTTCAAACGGTGTCTGAGAAACAACTATGACATCTGCAGTTGACTTTATTTTCTCAAGGCATTCTCTTACGAAAGGGAAAGGAGTTATTCCGGATACCATTTTTTCAATATCCTCATTTACTTTAAGCGACCATTCCAGTGTAAGTGTAATGAAAGGATCATTTACCTCAGCTGCATATTTTTTTAATGACGGGTTCCCAAGCTTAGTCTCTTTCTTAGTCCATTCTATTAGCGCGTCAGGAGAAGGTACATAGAAATTCCTGGCTTTTATTTCAGGCCTGCCTGCAAGAAGTCTGAGAGTCTCATTGATTGCCAGAAACCTGTTACATCCCCGGTAGGTCGAATAGAGATTAACAAATTCCCATGTTTCCTTTGCATACTTCGAAACCGGTTGCATTCCGAAGTACTTAATGAAGTTAGGGCAGAAACACTCTTTCTGTTTTATCTCCATTGTATCAAAGGCACAGCCATCAGAATCAATTCCAATGAAAAACTCTTTTTCAGGCAAAAGTGCATATAATTGTTCTTGCGGGCTCATATTATTTAGTTACTTTTTTTCATATGCTTCAGGAACATAGGCCTTCAATCTCTTGTCTGCAAATTTCATCTTGAATCTGGCAAATCTCTGTCTCCCGTTTATCACCGGGATTGAAGGCCAGTCTTCTCCAATGAGAGGTCTGACGTAAGCAAGAAATTCATCTGTAACGTCATAACGGTTATCAGCAATCCAGCTTTGAGGAAATGTCCTTTCTGAAAGTGCGACTTTTTCAAGTGGAACCTTATCGTATCTGACATTGTAAATGAAACCAGGTTCTCTTAAAATAGTGGACATATACCCATTCCCTTCACAGACAGCTATCTCAACTGCTTTTTGTCCTACTTTATAAGCTTCATCGAGATCGACGACAGAAGCGTAGGCAGTGGTATCGCGTTGATCGGTTCCCATAACCTGACCTCTGGCTGCACCTCTGGCTTTCAAACCTTTACTATTAAGGTAATTCACAACAGTCTGAAAGACAGAATTCTGACTCGAGCCGAAGGAAATATGGCCAAAAGAATCTTTTACCTCCCCGATACCGCCTATATCAAAACCTTCGCTTATTACAACAAT
Source organism: Bacteroidales bacterium (assembly GCA_049792755.1). Taxonomy (GTDB): domain Bacteria; phylum Bacteroidota; class Bacteroidia; order Bacteroidales; family VadinHA17; genus LD21. Next base: position 6,792 of record JBARBF010000163.1, read on the forward strand.
GCATCTTCCATCTTTTTTTAACTGGTCATTTACATTATCAACCAGATTATCGATGGACACTTTTGATTCAGCCAGATATATCTGTAAAGGCATAATCCGTTCCGGATCGGCAAGTCTTGCAGCCGCAGGAATATATCCTATTTTCCTTCCCATAGCCTGGATAACGAGAACGGGATCAGCAGGAGCGGAACCCATATTTTCTTCATTGGCATTTTGAATTATATGCGACCAGTATCTGGCGACACTTCCATATCCCGGTGTATGATCAATAAGTTTAAATTCATTGTCACCCAGATCATTATCAATTGTTTTTGGCACTCCCACTGCAATAAGGTCAAGGCCTCTTGTCTTTGCCATTTCACTCACTTTGAAAGCAGTGTGCTGAGAATCATTACCGCCTATATAGAAAAAGTACCCGATATTATGAGCAATGAACACTTCCAATATCCTGGCAAAGTCTCTTTGCTGGCTATCTTTCAGCTTATAACGACAGGTCCCAATGCTTCCGGCAGCAGGTGTGTTTCTTAAGAGGGCAACCTCCTCATCGCACTGAACTGACAGATCAAGCAACTCCTCACTAAGAACTCCTTCAATCCCGTGCCATGCTCCATATACCTTCCCGAATTTGTCAGGGAACATTCTGCAGGCTTCGATAATCCCCCGCAACGAATTGTTAATTACCGGTGATGGTCCGCCTGACTGGGCCACTATTGCGTTTTTAGCCATTATCTTTAATTAAATATTTTATTTATATCAGCTATTTGATTTGTATTTTTTAAATAAGTTGCTCGTTACCCGTTTCTCGTTACTCGTAATATTTCTTATAGTTTTACTTTTGTCTTTTTACCTTTGTCTTTTATCTTCAAATTCTACCCTCTGTTTCCTGAGCTCTGTGCTCTGTACTCTGTGCTTTCACACTCCCGAGTATGCACTAAAACCCCCGTCAACAGGTATTACCACACCCGTAACAAACTTTGACAAGTCAGAAACAAGGTATATAAGTGTTCCGGTTAATTCTTCAGGAGAGCAATAACGTTCCATGGGTGTGCCATCTATAATTTTCTTTCCCCTTGGTGTAAAGCCTCCGGTTTTTTCATCAATCAGAAGGAATCTGTTTTGATTTGTAAGAAGGAATCCGGGAGCTATAGCATTAACCCTGACACCTGTTTTTGAAAAATGAACTGCCAGCCATTGAGTAAAGTTATTAACAGCTGCTTTTGCTGCAGAATATGCAGGAATTTTTGTCAGTGGTCTGAAAGAGTTCATTGAAGAAATATTAATTATCACTCCCGATTTTTTTCTTACCAGGTCTGTTGCAAATACCATGGACGGGATGAGCGTACCCTTAAAGTTGAGGTCAAATACCTTATCAAATCCTTCAATCTGAAGTCCGAAAAATGACTCTTCAAAGTTTTCGTCTTCTGTACCCTTCATTTTTTCGACTGTGGTGGTTGCGTCAGGGGAATTTCCTCCGGCTCCATTTATCAGTAAGTTAATGGGGCCGAATCTCACATGAATTTCTTTCTTCGCAGTCTCCAGAGATACCTTATCAAGAACATTTGCAGAAACTCCGATTGAGGCTATATTAAACTCCTTTTCAATTTGCATGGCAACTTCAGCAGCAGCATCTTTATTGAGGTCAAGGATAACAGTCTTTACACCGTACGAAGCGAGTGATCTTGCCATGGTTGAACAGATAATTCCCGCACCCCCGGTTATGACTGCCACTTTATCTGTTAGATTTAAATCATTCATTTATAATATATTAGGTGTTGAAAGGAGCTTATAATTTGAAATATTCCTTTGCATTTTTGTATGATATTCCTTCAATTAACGGTTTCAATATTTCTTCTTCATCCGGAATTAACCCTTTTTCAACTTCTTCCCCTATAAAATTACACACCAGCCGTCTGAAGTATTCGTGACGAGGGTAGGAGAGGAAACTTCTTGAATCGGTGACCATTCCAATAAACCTGCTTAAGATGCCGAATGCAGCAAAATCCTTCAGATGCTTTTCTATGCCATTTTTCTGATCGAGGAACCACCAGGCCGGACCATATTGGACTTTTGATGCAGATGAACCGTCATTAAAATTTCCGGCCATTGTTATCATCATTTCATTATCCGAAGGATTCAGGTTATATAAAATAGTTTTAGCGAGCTGTTCATTATTATCAAGTTCGTCGAGAAACTTTGATATTTTAATTGGATCCTGTGCGATACCGATTGAATCCCAACCCGTATCCGGCCCCATTTGTCTGAACATCCTTGTGTTGTTATTTCGCATTGCACCGACATGAAACTGTTGTGTCCAGCCCCTCTTATGATTGAGCCTGCAGAGTTCAAGCATCACGGCTGTCTTATATTTTTCAGATTCTGCAGATGTAATCATCTTTCCATTTAACAAGTTATTTAAGATCCGTTCAATTTCCTTTAAAGTATAAGCACTGAAATAAAACCGGTCAAGACCGTGATCAGATAAAATGCATCCCATTTCATGAAATAACTTATGCCTTTTATCCAATGCTTCAAGGAGAGAGTCAAAGTTTCTGATCTCAGTTCCACTCGCCAGTTCCAGTTTCGCGATGTATGATTTGAATTTTTCAGGATCTTCCGTTTTAATAATGTTATCGGGACGAAATGTTGGCAGGACTTTAATTTCAAAAGTATTTTTTAGTCTGAGGTGATGTTCAAGATTGTCGACAGGGTCGTCAGTCGTAAAGACCGCTTCTACTTTCATTTTCCTGATTATTGACCTGGTGTTGAACTCTTTTGTCTGAAGCAGTGAAGAACCTTTTTCATAAATTCGTGAAGCAGTCGATGGAGAAAGAAGTTCAGTAATATTGAAATATCTTAAAAGTTCAAGATGTGTCCAGTGATACAGCGGATTTCCTGCTAAGTAAGGGACTGTTTCTGCCCATTTTTTGAATTTTTCTATGTCAGGTGCATTTCCGGTGCAATATTTTTCATTGACACCGTTTGTTCTCATAGCCCGCCATTTATAATGATCGCCTTCCAGCCATGCCTGTGTTAGATTTACGAATTGAAAGTCTTCGGCTATCATTGATGGAGAAAGGTGGCAGTGAAAATCAATAATAGGCTGGTTCTCAGAATATTTGTGGTATAAAATTTCGGCTGTTTTATTACTAAGAAGAAAATTATTTTGAATAATTGGTTTCATATGTATAGAAGAAACATTATATTATTTAAATTTGATCATTGATGTTTCGTTAACGATCACGAAATTATGAATTACAATTCAAATAATCAAGAAATAGGGAAAGATTAAAGTTAAAAGTCAGGAAAGTCGCTGGTTACTGGTTACTGGTTGCTGGGTAAAATCAACAAGCAACAAGCAACAAGCAACAAGTAACAAATAACAGGAGTGCAATCTGGTTGCAAGTCAAAAGTGAAAATAAATATATTTTAACAATCTTATAAAATAGTGATACATGAGAACCAATAAAATATTTCTGACAGCCATTATATTAATCAGTTCTTTTTTATCTTTCTCACAGGAACCGCCAAGGACATACTTCAGTACGGAATTAAAATCAGCTGATGTTAAATCTGTTCTTAAGGCAGTTGCCGACTGGCAAATCAGAACTCCTCTCACTCACGAACTTGCAGACTGGACAAATGGAGCACTTTATGCCGGCATTGTTGAATGGGCTGGTATAGCAGGAAATAATTCATACTATGAGTGGCTTAAAGAGATTTGTGATAAAACAGGTTGGTCATACCTTACCAGGCAGAATCCTCTTGGGAGATATCATGCGGATGATTATTGCATCGGACAAACATATATTGAACTATATCGTAAATACAAGGAAAAAAAGATGATCAAACCCATGAGGAATTACCTTGACCAAATAATTAAGGACCCTGCAAAAGGAGATCTTAAATTTGAAAACACGGAAAATTATTGGTCAACCCAGAGATGGTCGTGGTGCGACGCACTTTTCATGGGACCAACGGTGTGGGCAAAAATGGCCGGTGTAACAGGTAAGAAAAAGTACCTGAATTTTATGTATAAGGAATATAAAGCAACTACCGATTATCTTTATGATAAAGATGAAGATCTCTATTTCAGGGATTCGAACTATTTCACAAGAAGAGAGGCAAACGGCACAAAAGTGTTCTGGGGACGGGGTAACGGATGGGTGTTTGCCGGATTGGCTGTTATTATAAGAGAGTTACCTCCAAAATACGAGCATAAGGATTATTTTGTGACTATTTATAAGAAAATGGCTGCAAAACTTCTTAAATTACAATCTGCTGACGGATTCTGGCGTGCAAGCCTCCTTGATCCTGGCAGTTATCCAAATCCTGAAATGAGTGCTACTGCTTTTTTTGTTTATGGTATGGCCTGGGGCATAAATAATGGTTATCTTGACAGTGCAACATATCTTCCGTCAATTGTAAAAGGATGGAAATCAATGGTTACATCCGTTTGGCCCGATGGGAAAGTTGGTTATATTCAACCTGTCGGAGCTGATCCTAAAAGCGTTACCAGAGAAATGACCGAAGTATATGGAGTAGGTGGTTTCCTTATGGCAGGAACGGAAATTACCTGGCTAATCGATAAGGGAATTTTGTAGAAAAGAAAGAAGATAAAAGTAAATGGTTGGCTAAGTAGGTAGCCCCCTGTCCGCTTCGCGGCCTTCCCCCTAAAGGGGGACTAATTCGCGAACATGAAAAAAAAGTCAGGGGGGCAAAAAGGACAGAAAGTTGAACATTAATCTAATGCATATTATATGAAAAAATACATTATTGCTTATACTGTCACATTCTATTTTATGTTGACCGGGAATGTGGTTTTTTGTCAGGGATTTCTCAAGGCAGAAGGAAAACAGATTGTAAATGAAAAAGGTGAAAATGTCCTGCTTCGCGGAATAGGTCTTGGCGGATGGATGCTTCAGGAACCATATATGTTTCAACTTTCCGAAGTCGCAGGAAATCAAACTGATATAAAATCAAAGATAAGCGGATTGATCGGGCAGAAGAGCTGCGATGAATTCTATATGCGTTTTCTGACTAATATGATAACAGAAAAAGATATTGAAGCCCTTAAAAAATGGGGATTTAATTCTCTACGCCTGCCAATGCACTACAACCTGTTTACCCTGCCAGTTGAAAAAGAACCTGTTGCCGGACAAAATACATGGCTGGAAACTGGATTTAAATTAACTGATAACCTGCTGTCGTGGTGCAGAAAATATAGTATCTACCTGATTCTTGATCTTCATGCTGCTCCGGGCGGACAGGGAAATGACAGACCAATAGCTGACATCGATACTCTAAAACCAAGACTATGGGAGAGCGAGGCAAATCAGAACAAAACCGTCGCTTTATGGAAGAAACTCGCCGGACGATATAAAGATGAAGAGTGGATCGGCGGTTATGATCTTATTAATGAAACCAATTATAAGCTTGAAGGAAATGCAGCCCTGAAAAAACTCTTTTCAAAAATTACCGGGGAGATCAGGAAGATCGATAAAAAGCATATTATCTTCATTGAGGGTAACCAGTTTGCAAATGATTATACGGGACTTACACCTCCATGGGATAATAATATGATATACAGTTTTCATAAGTACTGGAATCCGAATACACTTGAGTCAATTCAGAAGTATCTTGATATGAGAGAGAAGTATGATGTTCCGTTATGGATGGGCGAATCGGGCGAAAACACAACTGAATGGTTTAAAGCTGCGGTCAACTTGTTCGAAACAAACAATATAGGCTGGTCATGGTGGACAATCAAGAAAATTGGTTCGGAAAACAGTTTAATGACTATTTCAAAACCTGCAGGTTACCAGAAAATTACTGATTACTGGCTTGGTAAAGGGCCAAAACCAACAGTTGAAGAGGCTACTAAAACACTATTGGAATTGGCGGAAAATGTGAAGTTTGAAAAGTGCAAGATAAATACCGGTGTCCTTGAAGCTTTGTTTGGGAAGAAATAGGAATCAGAGATCAGAGACCAGAGACCAGAGACCAGAGACCAGAGATCAGGTAAAATGTTAATTTATTACCCCTTATGGCTCACGCCTCAAGCCATTACATTAATGAACAAATTATTTTAATAATTATTTTATGAAAACAGAACTTAGATATGCGGCTCATCCTGATGATGTGAAAAAATATGACACAGCACGACTCAGGAAAGAATTCCTCATCGAAAACATTTTTATAGAGGATGAGATATTGCTTGTCTATTCACTTTACGACCGATATATGGTCGGAGGAGCTATGCCGGTTAATAACGCATTGTTACTGGAAACCACAGATGAACTGAAGTCTGAAAGTTTTCTCGATAGACGGGAAATGGGAATTATTAATATAGGCGGAGAAGCTGTGATTCAGGCAAGTGATAAGATCTATAACTTAGGATTCAAAGAGGCATTATATCTCGGCAAAGGTTCCGGTGATGTTGTTTTTAAGTCAGCTGATAAGGCCAAACCTGCAAAACTTTATATTAATTCAGCGCCTGCTCATCACGCATATCCTTCAGTTAAGGTTACACTCACAGATGCAGAAGTCGTCGTGATGGGAAATGTTGAATCTTCTAATCTTCGGACGGTTAATAAGTTACTTGTAAACAGTATTATAAAGACTTGTCAGCTTCAGATGGGAATGACTGAACTTAACTCCGGAAGTGTCTGGAACACTATGCCTGTTCATACACATAACCGAAGGATGGAAGCTTATTTCTACTTTGAACTGGCTGAAAAACAGTCTGTCTGTCATTTTATGGGTGATCCGGATGAAACCAGACACATATGGATGAAGAATGAACAGGCAGTTCTTTCGCCATCGTGGAGTATTCACAGCGCTGCAGGAACTTCCAATTATACGTTTATATGGGGCATGGCAGGGGAGAATCTTGATTATGGGGATATGGATGTCAGACAGCCCGATACACTTAAGTAAGATTTTTAACCTCCAACCCCCCAAATGGAGAGCTTGACATTTTACCCCCATGTGGGAGGAAGGGGGGTTGAAAACGAAGGATGGCAGAGAGTTAAAGTTAAAAAGAGAACCACAGAGATAAAGGAATGTCTTGTCCTGAAATAGGTTTATTATTACAATATTATATGAAAGATTTATTTGACTTAACAGGGAAAGTTGCACTTATTACCGGCGGTACGCATGGAATAGGACTGGCAATTGGATTATTGCTGGGAAAAGCAGGGGCAAAAATTTGTATAAACGATCTTCAGAATGATAAACTGAAGAAATGCAGGGATAGTTTTAACGAAGCAGGTCTCGATGTCTTAACCATGAAATTTGATGTAACGGATGAGCTTGATGTCGATAAAGGAATATCGCTGATCGAAAAAAACGCAGGTTCCGTTGATATTCTTGTTAATAATGCAGGAATAATTAAAAGGATACCGATTCTGGATATGGCAATAGCCGACTACAAGCAGGTAATTGATGTTGACCTTGTTGCGCCTTTAATAGTTTCAAAACGGGTTGTACCAAAAATGATTGAAAAACGTAGTGGTAAGATAATAAACATGTGTTCTATGATGAGTGTTTATGGTCGGAATAATGTTTCTGCTTATGCTTCAGCCAAGGGTGGTCTCAAACTTCTTACTCAAAACATGACCTGTGAATGGGCAAAATATAACATTCAGATCAACGGGATTGGTCCGGGTTATATCAAAACTTCTCAGACGGCGCCCATACGTGAAAACGGACATCCGTTTAACGATCTGGTTATGACCCGTACACCGGCAGGCAGGTGGGGTGAACCTGAAGATGTAGCAAATGCCGCTCTCTTCCTGGCTTCAAAAGCAAGTGACTTTGTCAATGGCCACATACTTTACGTTGATGGTGGAATCCTTGCGAATTTTGGTTATGTGAAAGGGGAGAATAATATCTGATCGTACTGTAGTCCGCGATACTTAATTATTATAGTATATCAGAACACCGAGACACCAGCTCCCAAGGATTTTCAGTTTTGTTTTTCCGGATTATCCGGATGATCATCGGAATATGGTTTGGCATACAGGTCTTCAACTCTGACCCTGTTATCTTCAGGATTTGGTATAAGTATGGGTTGATTTTGCTCTTCCCCGGCTTTACCATGAAAATACAGAATACAGGCAAATATTGGCATGACCGGAAGTGTAAGAGCGCTTACAATCGCTGACAGGATGATGAATAATGGTCTGGTTGTAACATCAACAAGTTTCGTTGCATCATCCGGATTTATAATTGTCTTTATGAAATTTCCGGTGAAAGGAAGAAGTATAATGCCGGAGAGGATTACAGATATAACCAGCATAATTATTATAAAAACGCTTACCCAGCCTATATTCGACCAGAAGTTTTTATGAGCAAGCTTTATTGTTCTGGCAATGGTGGTACCAATATTAATTCCTTCAACCATCATTACCGGCAGTACAAAAAGATAAAGTGTCACTATATATAGCATCGCGAAAAAGGCACCGATGACAAGCACAAAAATTCCAAGGATTATAGCTATAGTCCCTGCGAATGCGAGAAGTATCATTATAATAAGATATGGGATAAAATACTTCAGGGATTTAACTATTGAAATAAAAACAGTATTCTCCCTGTTCAAAGGGTTAAAGATGACATAGTACTGAAGGACAGTTGTAAAAAGAAGATTTACCAGAGAAATTACCAGTAAAGGGATGAGAAATCCTTTGATCTTTTCAAGCAAAAGCATCGGATCTGATATTCCGGATAATTCATTTATATTTACCAGAGATGAAGCATATTGCATCACCAGAGACATTACAAATGACATTATGAACAACGGAAAGAATTTCATTTTATAAAACAACCATAATGAGTTCATTGCACTATCAATATTGTGTCTGCGGTAAAGAGGGTGGTTGCTGAACTGATCCATAAAGAAATAATTTAAATGTTTGCAAATTTAGACATTATTACTTTCCGGACTTTTGTTGTTCCAAAAGAATTTCCTGTAGTATTCTGTCAAATTTTTCAGGTTCTTCAAAAATAGGGGAATGAGCTGAATTCTCAAATGAGTAAAACCTCTTCATGGGTGCCTGCAGACTGTCAAAGTACTCTTTCGCAACTGCATAGCTCGTCTCATAATCAGAAGTGCCCTGAATGATATAAACTGGTATCTGTTGCGATGGAACAGCTTTAAAGAGGTTTGTTTTCATTATCTTATCCCATAAATAGTTTCTGGTAAACTTCATTCCTTTTAAATAGTTAATTTTTTCAATTAAATTGTATTCCTTGCAAAACAGGATTGGTTCGACTGCTGCAGGGTAAAAGTTCCCTTTTTTGACGGCACCTCCATACCTTATGACATACTTTCTCTCCGTCAACATCTTGTCGATTGCCTCTTTTGGATCAGAGTATGGAGGAGGACCTGTCTTTTCAAGAGTCCGGATAGCTTTTTTGTCCTTTAATTCCCTGGCTCGGGACAAAACAAAATTGTAGGAGATTTTTTCGGACCGTTCCTGATCACCAACCTGTCCGACTGATATAAAGGCATAATAATATTCTGGAAATTTTTTAGCAGTAAATGCTCCAAGCATTGATCCCCAGGAATGTCCAAGAAGATATATTTTCCTGCGTTTAAATTTATTGATCAGATATTCTGAAACCTTCCCGGCATCATCAACAAACTGTGAAAGAGTCATGGTTTCAGGTGGAATATTTTTTGAATATGACAGACCAGCACCCCGCTGATCCCAATAACAAACAACGAACAGATCCTCAATCCCCGGATTGAACTTGAGAACAAACGGAAACTCAGGATCTCCCGGTCCGCCATGGAGATACAGCAGTACCGGTTTTGTAGAATCCCTGCCACGTATTATCATTTTCTGATTAAGACCATTAATATTTACACTTACAATTAATGAAATGCTCCCCGGAACCTTTTTCCCATCCTCAGTTAAAAAAGGCTTTGAGCTGCCAGTACTTTCTATAAGAATAAAAATGAGGATGACAAGGAGTAGAAGAATAAAAAACCTAACAACAAACAGACTGGTTATAAGGACCTTGTTCATAATTAATTAATTTAAGTAAGAGGAAGATTTTACATTAAGTGCACCAACCAGCCAGTTGTGAATTTTATCATGTAAATGTAAGCATAAATAATTGTATTTCAATACTTTATTTTTCTTTTCTGCATAAACTGCGGCTGAATAACTTTGTCTCAACCTCTTATTTAAGGTTAAGGTTAAGGTCAAGACTCTAAACCTCAGCCTCAACCTCTGATTTAAGGATAAGGTTAAGGTAATTTTTTTAAACATTTCAGCTTTTTATATGTTAATGTGTAGCTCCGATATATGTCCAAATTTAAATAATCGGTACTTTTGATAATTAATTTAAACCAAAACAGTTAAGAATATGAAATTGAACAAACTGATTATACCGTTAATCCTGGCGATCGTGCTTGGGATTGGAATTTCTTCATGTACCAGTACTGCGACCAGTAAAAAAATGCATACGGGTGTGGAATATTTTCGAAACCTTCAATTCAGTGAAACACCGTATGATACTGAAAAAGGAACTCACCTGTTAACTGCCGAACAGGCAAAAACTATTAACAGCTATAAATTTACCTATGATAAAACAGGGCGCCTTTTGTCAGTGGAATTTGTACGGAATAATGTTCTTCTGGGATATTCGTCAATGCAGGGAGCTGCCAAAATTACCTATGATTATAACAACAACGTGCAGATAAAGCATTATTTCGATAAGGATAATAAACCTGTTGAATCAGCTGGAGTATTTGCTGCTCAGTATTCATTGGACCCTGATGGGAATCGTACAGGTCTTATGTTTTTGGGCAAAGATGGATCGATGGTTGAAAACAGGAATAAAATACATTCATATACATGGAGTGTTCTTCCGGACGGTATGGTCAGGGAACTCCGTTACAATCTTAAAGGAGATGAAACTGTAATGAATCCATTCTGTCCGTTTTATGAACTCAGATTTACTTATAATGACAAAGGGTACACAACCAGGATGGCAAATTTTAAAGCCGATACACTATATAACTGTACAGCAGAGAATTGTGGTGATATCGGAGTTTCTTATTTTGCTTTCACCCCTGACCAATTTGGCGATAATGAAATTTTCGCTGTCTTTAATGTTCACGGTCAGATGTCAAACCTTTACTGGGGATGGTCAAAACGAATAAGCAAGTACGATGAAAATGGTTATTTACTTGAAACCAGGGTATTCGATCAGGATAATGAGTACGTCGGCGGCAAACTGATTCCTGTTACACAAAATACATATGACAGTCATGGTGCAATTGTTGAAGTTAAAAATCTGGACAAAAACGGGAATCTGATCAATAGCCCTGATAATGGCGTTGCAGTAACAACTTACAAATATGATGAAACTGGCAATCGTACTGAAACTCTTACATTCGATAAGGATAAAGTTCCAGTAAAAGTTTAATCATTCTGAAATTGGATTTATATGAAAGAACGATATTTTTCATTATTCATTTTTATCCTCATTTGCCTCTTTTTTGTTACAGGATGCAGGGGGAAGAAAACAGAGAACAAACAGGAGATAGTTCAACAGGTCAGTAAGCCTGTCGCGATCGGAAATGAGACTACTCTGTTACTGAAAGATCTAAAAGAAAATGGAGATTATGTAAACAGTAAAGTGTTCCCCTCGCTGATTAAAGCTTCCATAGTAAATGAAAGTCTTGGCAGGAATATCCTGGTTGTTGACCTGAGATCAACAAACCAGTATGCCGAAGGCCATATAAAAGGTGCCGTGAATAAGAAGATTGAAGAAGTTCCTTCCTATTTTGAAACAGGAATAAAACCATTTGAATACGACAAAATAATAATGGTAAGTGAAGACGGACAGGTATCGAGCTATGTAACATGCCTTTTAAGGTTAATGGGATATGGGAATGTATATTCCATGAGATGGGGCATGAGTGCATGGAATATTAAGTACTCTAAAGAAGGATGGTTTAAAGGAGTATCCGGAAAGTATGAGACTAAGCTCGAAAATACTGTTAATGGAAGACCCGCTTTACTTGGGATGCCCGAGCTTAAAACAGGACTGATGACTGGACCTGAGATAGGAGCAGCAAGATTCCATACGCTGTTTGCAGAAGGAACAACAGATATCATGATAACTGCTGATGAAGTATTCAGCCATCCGCAAAATTATTACATTATTAATCTGGACAGGAAGGATAAATATGAGGCCGGACATATACCGGGTTCTGTAAGATACAAACCTGAAGGTACTCTGGGATATACGGATGAGATGGCGACTATTCCTTCTGACAGACCTGTTGTTGTTTATTGCGGAACAGGTCACAATTCAGGATTTGCCACAGCATATCTGCGTCTGTTTGGCTATGACGCCCGCACTCTCAAATATGGTAACAACGGTTTTATGTACAACAAAATGGTTAAGGAGAGAACCGCATTATCGTGGCTTCCTTTTACCTCAGACGATGTTAATAATTTTGAAGTTGTAAAGTAGTTTTTCCAACCTTTTTTAATGCTAATTCCGGTCAGTTTGATATGGTATCTGGCCGGAATTTGTATTTAAAGACTTCATTTTCAGGAGAATCAGACAGAATATAAATATTCCTGTATCCCATCTGACTGAGTATCATCCATATCCTTGCCGATAAACCTGGATCTGAAGAAAAAAGCAATACAGGACCATTATGCTTCCTTATCATATTAACATAGTTTTTACTCAATATTGAATCAGGAGGCAAATACCTTGAATCACATTTTAGTTCCGTAATACGGCTAAAATCTTTATCGAAACTTACTATCAGGGTTTTCCCTTTAAGAGTACCAGCCTGTTCTATAGTAATTCTGTCGGATTGTTTTATAGAAGGTTCCGCCCATTTTTTTGCATCATTTCTGAAATGGTTAAACCCAGTTGATCTGATAAGAACAAGAATCAATATTACCAGAACAATGGCAATGCCTGCTTTGTTTTTTTTTATTAATTCCATTACTTAGTATTATAGGCTCATTGTTGCTGGTTGCCAGATGCTGGTTTCTCGTTTCTCGTTTCTCGTTCCTTATTACTTAACCGACCCCCTACTTTGTCCTTAACCTTAACCTCAACCTCAACCTGCTATTCACATCCTCCATCAAGTTTCTTTGCAGCTATATGTTTAGCACGGATGAATTTCAGTTTCATACTATCTGGTAAGCAATTCATTTCATTAAACATCTTTTTTGCCCTTGTCCTGGTTTCAAACAGTGCATTTTCTCTGGCTGTAATTTTTTCTCCTGTAAAATTGCTGTTCATCACGGTTTTGAACCATTCATTGAGACCACCTTTCATCACAAAAGTGTTTCTTAAATTTAAACCCCTTGTTATAGCAAGAGCATAATTCGAATAATAATCACCGTTAGAATAGAATATATATCTGGTTTTGTCATTATTCAGAGTAGTGCCGGGGTCATTATCAAGAAGAATATTGTAAGGAATATTAATTGAGCCTGGTATATTAAAAGCTCTGAATTCATCGGGCGATCGCAGATCAATTATCTGAACGGAACTGTCTTCTGATGCTATAAACCTGGCAACCTGGTCAACTGTAAAGCCGGTAGTGTTGTCGAGAATTTCGGTGAGCAGTTTTTGAGGTTTACCCGTAAAAGATCTGCTTCCGGAAAGTGGCAACAATGCAAGAATAAGACCCAGACTCAATATACATACTGAAAATTTTTCACGTGGATTCATTTCTTTTACGATTTAAATATCATTCGTTATGTCGGGCCGGGCAAATTTCTTTTCTGCTACCTCTGCAAACCATAACATTCCAACAGCTGCAACTATAAGAAGAAACGTGAAGAGTCCGGGTGAAATTCCCATAACCTCGTTGATCTTAAGGGGTCCCTTGTAAGATCCGTTAGCCAGTTTCTGTATTAATGGATATGTTTCGGCAAAAAGAAATGCACCGGTCAATCCGCCCAGGAAAAATATCATAGCGTCGATTTTCCCGATTGACAGAGCACACAAACCTGTACCGGGACAAAATCCACCCATTATAAATCCGGCTCCCATTATAATTCCGCCAACAATGGAAGCTGCAACGTAAAACTCATTCACAAATACAAGATTCAGGTTAAGTAATCCTAAGTAGCTTAACAACTGTGAACCAGTAAGCGCTACAATAGCGGCGGTAAAAAAAACCTTGATTACCGTTGTATCATATCCGTAAAACATCCCTGCAAGTTTACGGCTCGAAGAGAAACCGGCTTGTTCAAGCGAAAATCCGAAACCTATGCCAATCAGTAGTGCAATCAGCAAATCGAGCCATTCCGGCATTGAAATAAGTGATGATATTGGTCCCATTTTACAACCAGTTTTTCCTGAAGAACCACGCAAAAAGATAAGCTGAACCAAAAATTGCAATCATTGTGACAAATCCTGCAACTGAAAGAACTGCCATCCCGGAGAGGGCAGCACCACTTGTACATCCGCGAGCGAGCTGGGCGCCATAAACAAAAAATATGCCGCCCAGAAAAGCAAATATCAATCTTCTGGTGTTCGAAATATTTGGAGATTTTTCAATTTTGAATTTCAGCCTTTTGGAAATTGCTCCCGATAAAAAACCTCCTGCAACTACTCCGAAAATTTCAATTGTAAGCCAGTTCTTTAAAGGTTTCTTCCCATCTTCAAAATACTTGCTGTAATAGATTGATCCATCAGCATGGGGGCGATCAACCGCCCCTACAATTGAGACTACGCAATATTTTAATCCACCGCTGGCACCTAATCCCCTGCCTGCAAGGAACATAGCCAGAAGCAATACTATTCCAAGCATGGTTCCTGCCACATAAGGATTCATATATCTGGTTTTCATTTTAAACAAATTCATTTATAATTGTTTCATCAGATACAAAAATACCAAATATGAAACATAACTCAAACAATTGGAAAGTCTCTTAAGTTCGTAAAGTTATTTTCAAATTCTGTGTTCGGTAGAAAAGGATTGCTTCGTCGCTTCGCTTCTCGCAATGACCCTGGACTTTAGCAGTCCTGTTTAGCTCCCAGCCTAAATTAAACTAACCTGCAGTGTCATTGCGAGTCCCGTACAGCGGGACGCGGCAATCTCAAATAACCTTCCACCAAACCATCTTAATGCCGTTACTATTAAGGAGACAAATTTCGTACATTTGCGGATTAATATAAATAAAATGGCCAAATTCAAATTAACCATAGAATATGACGGAACGAGATATTCAGGCTGGCAGATGCAGAAAGGTGGCAGGACTATCCAGGGGGAGATTCTGGATGCCTGCCGCGAGTTATTTAAAAATGAAGAGATTGATGTTTTCGGTGCGGGACGGACTGATGGAGGAGTGCATGCAACAGGACAGGTTGCACATCTGGATGTTAAAACAGATCTGGTACCGTTGAAAATAAAATATGGTATTAATGACCGTTTACCGCCTGATATTTGCATTATCAACGTTGAAGAGGCCCATCCTAAATTTCATGCACGGTACGATGCTAACGCAAGAAGCTATATTTATCAGATCAGCAGAAGACGTACTGCTTTCGGAAAAAAGTTTGTATGGTGGATCAAAGACCCTCTTGATATAAATCTTATGAATGAAGCCGCAAAACATTTTCCGGGGCTGAAAGACTACAAATACTTTACCGATGAAGATGCTGAGAGTTCATCAACAAAAGTGGAAGTATTGCATGCAAAAGTGAATGATTTTGGGAACATGCTTGTTTTTCATGTTGTAGGATCACACTTTCTCTGGAAACAGGTCAGGAGGATGACGGGAGTTCTGGTTGAAGTCGGAAGAGGCAAGCTTTCTCCTGCCGATGTTGCCACATTTTTCAAACTGAAAACAGATGTACCTGCTAAGCTTACAGCCCCACCGAGCGGATTATTTTTTGAAAAGGTGTATTATAAAAATGAGGAGATCAGTTACGAGACCAGACCAATAATTAATATTTAGGAAAATGGCCACGCCATGGCGTGGCCCTACAACCACAAATATGAGATATCGTAGGGTCATGCCATGGCATGACCATTTGATAGCAATGCGTGGATTTCAAAAATCAATATCATTTTGAGGTAAGATGTTAACGTTCCTGCGATTTTTGGCCACGCCATGGCATGACCCTACTGACAAACCCTGTTCCTAATCTAAATTCCTCCAATTGCATTCACATTCTACCGCACCGGTTATTTCCTGACTCAGGTTCATTTCGATCAGACGATTAGTCCTTTTATCTAAACATTCATTGCATCCGGAAAAAAGAGCCAGATCCCAGACGTCAGCAAATACCCGTCCAGTTTTTAACCCTATTCCATATTCCAGAACCGTTTCAAGAGACTGAATATCAGGTAAACTAAAGTAGCCTTTTTCCACCAGTTCATCTGTTGCCCCGTTTCCTGCCCTTACGGGAATGATAGTGCAACATTCAACCCCGGAACTGAAGGCAAAGTCGATTGACCTCTCAGCCCAAAATATACCCTCTGATTCCGATAGAAGGGGAGGTCTGAGCAGAATAAATGCCCTTGAACTTATGCCATTTTTTGTAAGATAGCTGATAGAATTGCTGAAATCATCAAGAGTCATTTGCTTATTCAGTTTAAGGAGAATCCAGGGATGTACAGTTTCCAACCCGATGGCAACATGCAAATCAGGCTTCAGCATATCCCTGAAATTCAGACATTTTTCGTTGATCAGCCTTGGATGACTTTCAACTGTGACTGTCTCAAAACCTTTCAGAATTGATGCAATTTTTTTATAGTCTTTCTCAGGAACAGCCCTGCCATCAAAGAAGCTGCCACTGTTATATAGTTTCAGGTGTTTAATTTCAGGCATTTGTTCCAATGCCCATTCAATTTGTGAAGGAATTGCTCCGACGGTAACGGATTCATTTGTTGTGTTCTTCCACAGATCGCACATCAGGCAATGAAACGGACACTCCCTGTTAGTCAGAAAGATAATTCCT
Organism: Bacteroidales bacterium; assembly: GCA_049792755.1. Classification (GTDB taxonomy): domain Bacteria; phylum Bacteroidota; class Bacteroidia; order Bacteroidales; family VadinHA17; genus LD21. Next base: position 23,757 of record JBARBF010000163.1, read on the forward strand.
GTATTTTCAATCTGCCCGGAAAGTGCCCGTTCCTTTTCTATCAGCCAGGCATATGGCTTTTGAGGATCAACAGGATTTTTGATACCCCTCCTGGAGACAATCCATTGGTCATTTATCAGTAATTCAGAATCTTCATTCATAATTCATAATTTGAAAGGAACTCTTTCCTGTAGGCAATTTCTTTTCCGGGGAAATGCCTGGCAAAGTCCTTATCAGATGTCGCGCCATGCTGAAATCGTCTTTTCTGAAAAACAGGCATCTCTATTCCTGTAACAGCTTTAACTCCCGCAGAAACTATTTGTCCTTTAAGATCATAGAGTTTCTGATGATCCCAGTTGGTCATATCAATATAGGGAATGCCTTCGGATATTTCAATAACATTTGGCAATGTATAGGGACTGAATCCATCGAAACCCATCAGATCTCCGGTTGCAAAGGTTCTCATGTATCCTCTGCTAAGTCCGCCGGAATAAGTTAAAGAGTGTTTGATAGAGTTAACCCCCCAGCCCTCATGATATAACATCAGATTATTTAAAACACTTCGGATAGTTAATTCGGGGTTTTCCTCAATCGGATAATCTTTCATGTTTTCATCACCACCGTCTCCGTCAATCAAAAATTTCCACTCAGGGTAACGGGAGCGTATTCCCTGCAGAAGAGATAAATTCATAGTTGCTGACTGAATATCAAGAGCTTTATAATCTTCGACCACTTTCACCGCTTTCTTCCAGTCCAGTGATGAATAATCCACTTCAATCGGTTCAAGGAATAATCCGAGATTCACAGCCTCCAGAAATTTTCTGGCCTGCAGTAAATCAGCACCGTCACCATCAATTGATAAAGTGAAAGCTTTAAGTCTTGATGGACTTTCACCAAGTTCTCTGAGCGCATGGTATGTAAGTAAGAATACCGAGCCACTGTCTATTCCTGCGGAAAAAGTTACGCCAACCGGACCTGATCCGGCCCGAAACTTAAGCCACTTTTTGATTTCATTATATAAAGTTCTCATGTATTTTTCGCCGATGCTTTCCGGATCATTGCCAGAGAATCTGTTGCGTTCAGGAGCAAAGAATCGTTCATAAACGGGGTTCGGATCAGGGCAACCAAGAAGTTCAATTTTGGTAATGTAATGAGCCGGAGCCATTCTTGTATACGACGGATGAAACTGATGTTCAAGTCCTTCCTTCTTAAGGTAGTTGTAAATCACATCAATTCGCTCAGCGATAACCAGTTCAGGGCCTGCTGGCCTCTTGGCTATAAAATAACGGATCGGGCGTCCTATCGATCTGGCCATCCTGATTGTTTTACCCTCAACTGAAACCAGTGAAAACTGTCCGTCGATCTTCCTGACAGCGTTGACATCGCCTGCCTTTACGATATTTACGGCTTCTTCATGAGTCATATTATAAATGACATTCTTTTCCGGATTTGTCAGGTCCGTCACATTGTTTACATACTGATTATTCATATAATTGGATTTAAAATATATTAATAATGCATAATTGTTTGTCGTAGAGACGCCCAATTTGGGCGTCTCTACTAGTTTTATTACAATTCAGCTGGTTTTATTACAATTCTGCTAGTTTTATTACAATTCTGATAGTTTTATTACAATTTTATTTTTATTGAGACGCCCAATTTGGGCGTCTCTGCTAGTTTTATTACAATTCTGCTAGTTTTATTACAATTTTATTTTTATTGAGACGCCCAAATTGGGCGTCTCTACATATCAAATCTATTTCATGATAATTCCTTTTCCTTCCAGTATTGTAATATAACGGTCCGATGCAATTTTATTGTATACTTCCTTTTTGCCGTCAGACCAGCTTATCTCCACAAGATCAACTATTTTTTGCTGACCCAATCCGAAATGTATTCTGGGATCATTATTTGAAAGATAGCTGGTTGCCCATTGATTTACACGAACCTGCTTTTTTCCTCCTGCAGTAATGGTCACTTTGGCGCCTATCGCAGATGATGGCCCCTTCTCACCTTTTAGTGTCAATCCCAGCCAGTTATTTTTGTTTCCCCCATCGTTCCTGAGAAGAGCCGGCGTTCCATAGTTGTCAATATTGGAAATTATAATATCGAGATCTCCGTCATTATCAAAATCCAGAACAGCCAGGCTCCGGCCTGAGTGTTTAGTTGAGAAATAGGCTCCGTGTTCTTTTCCCACATTTTTAAAATGACCTTTTCCATCGTTTTCCAGCAACAACGGATATTGAAGAACAAGTTCTTCAGCTGTTCCGTCTGCGGCAACTATATCCAGATATCCATCGTTGTTATAGTCAAAAAGCTGTGCACCCCAGCAGCTTTTTCCTGCCATAGCAGCAGCGACACCACTTTCCTCTGTAATATCCGCAAACAATCCGTTGCCCATATTTTTATAGAGGGCTCCATAATCAAGATCCGTTACAAGAAGATCGATCAGTCCGTCGCCATCAACATCACCGATTGACCCGTGCATAGAACCGGTTCCTTTTCCCTGACTGTTTGCAGCTACTCCGCTTTCCACCCCGACTTCCTTATAAATCCCGTTTTCATTTTTGAACAGGAAATTCAGCTGATGATCATTTGCCTGAAAAATGTCAAGATTTCCGTCTTCATTATAATCGAACACAGTTAATCCCATGCATTTTGAATCGGGGTAAAACAGATTGTTTTTCCGGGTGACATCAATAAATTTCCCGTCAGGTTGCTGCTCGTACAGCATAGAGGCCTGGCCTTTATATTCCTCAGGGCTTGGCATCATACCCGGTGTGGCCGGGGAAACATAAGCCGGGTCAAAGGCCAGAAAATTACCGACCATCGCATCCAGTCTTCCGTCTTTATTAAAGTCCCAGAATGCAACGCCTATGCTCCATTTTGTGAATCCGTTTAACTTTTCCGGCCCGCTCAGGCCAAGGGAAGATGTGATGTCAGTGAATGTTCCGTTACCGTTGTTATGATAGAAAACATTCGGACCGTAATTTAAAACATAAAGGTCCTGATAACCGTCATTGTCGAGATCAATTGCCCCGGCAGCCATACTCCATTCGTGACCTGCCACTCCGGCAGCTTCAGAAACCTCGGTAAAAGTTCCGTCTCCATTGTTCCTGTAAAGCTCATTATGTGAATTCCTGTATTTTTTCCCTTCAGGATCTGATATTCCTTCCAGATAAGTTCCGTTCATAAGGTAAATATCCATCAGTCCGTCATTGTTATAATCAAAAACCGTCACTCCTGAGCCACTACTTTCGAGAATATTCTTATAAGTGTCATCTCCATAGGTATATTTGAAAGTGATGCCTGCCTTCTTTGTTACATCTGTGAAAATCACATTGTTTTTCTGAGCTGACGAGATACCTTGAAAAATCACTAAAAAAAAGCAAAACAAATACATTGTTAACATTTTATGTCTTTTACCCCCTTTCTTATTTCCCCCAAGGGGGAAAAGTTTGAAATCCTTCCCCCAAGGGGGAAGGTCGGGAAGGGGGTCTCTAGATCTATTAATTATCATTAATCCAGGAATTAGTATTTATTTTTTTAATGCGTTCCTAAAATCATCCGATGTAACAACTCTTGTATTATATTCCTTCTGATACTTCTGATATTCAGCATCATGTGGATAAATATCAGATGCGGAAGGAGGATAGCTTTTCATTCCATGGAAAGGAAGCGGGAGAACAGTGTTTCCGAGAGCAGTATTTAGATCTCCGTCCTTTACCCAGCCTACACTGTGAATAAGGAAATCTCTTTTCCATCCTTTTTTTAATTCCGGTAAGACTCTGGAATCAAATTCAACCGATATCTCATCACCAGCATTTGAAATTATATATTTGTTATCCGATTCAGTAAGGAGTGATAACACATCACCGTAACGGGTATAGTTACCGGACAAATCGCGCCATTTCCTGGTTTTATCCACTCTGGAATAGTCGAACCAGTGAGGTCCATACCGGCCGCCTTTTCTGTAGCTGTGTGAAAATCCCCTGTAATGCAAATCAGCTGCAACCGGATTAAGTATTGTTTCAAATGTTGGAGTGTTATTTATATTTTCAGAGAAAAAGATATAATCCCAGTAAATCTCCATATTTGTTCTGATCCTTATCCTGTGATCCGCTGACAGGAATTTGCCTGACAGATCGGCAATTACAGTCTTATCTTTTCCCATTGGAAATCCAAGGTTCTCAATAACCGTTTCCCATTCGCCCTTTTTATTAATCACCTGTACAAAGGGACGGATCACTTTCAGGGCAGAGGATTGTGAAATAGCAACATTAATACTGGCATCGGTAGGAAAAATCCAGCCGTTCAGAAAGAGAAACAGATTCCTGTTTTTTCCAATATATCCCGGATCAAGAATCAAATCGTGCATCTCTGTAACTCCCTGGTATTTATCAGGTCCGAAGTCGGAGAGATATTTATCATCCTTTGCAGAAATGAAGGAAAGAACATTGTCCCCGTGTGAATCTGTTGCACTTAGAGGGATATGTTTTTCTTTAACCTGGAATAATTTATTACCAGGGAAGGGTGGGGGAGAAAATTGTTCAGGAACGAAAATGTCCACTGAATCAGGATGATCGACAGCAACCAGTTGCACCTGATCGAAGAACATTGTCTCCCAAAGTTCTGAAGTAAGCTGAATAGAGTATTTTCCGTTTCTTGGTTTAAGTAATTCGCCCGGGATCTTAATAAAATCATCTGATGCATCAGGGAATGCGAATGCGGTATTGCCCCCCATTATTCCCAGTGGCATGCCAAGAGCGCTTCTCCACATGACATCTTTTACAAAAGTAAATTGATTCCCATTCCACGTGAATAGAAAGGGGCATGATCCTTTAAGTGTTTGTGCCTCAACCAGCGCCTGATTAGTTCCTGTTGATAAAATATTCTGCGGTACTCCATTAGTCCAGGTAATCCTGATATTATCAGCTTTTGCCCTGTTTCCCAGTCCGAAATGTATATTCGGATCAGTGACTACCATAGACTGATATAGATCACCGGCGCGTATTTCAACCTTTGCTCCAATCCCGAAATGATTATTCTTGGCGCTTCCTGCTCTTAACCCCACAAGCTTCATAGTTAGATAATGGTTCAAATTTCCACCATCATTCCGTAAAAGGGTAACACCTCCATTTAATCCTGCAATAACTATATCAATATCGCCGTCTTCATTATAATCAAATAAAGCTATCTGGTTTCCTGATCTGGGTTCTTCGGGCAGAAGTCCGGAGACATCTTCAAAATTTCCTTTCCCGTCATTATGATAAAGGAATACTCCGCGACCGCCTTTTTCATCAGATTCACCTGCAATAATAAGATCCTGATAACCATCATTATCAAAATCAAAGAATTTAGCATCATAAACTTTTACATGCTTTAATGCAGCGAACATCTGATTTGAATTCTTTGCAAGTTCAAAAGTGCCATTACCCTTGTTTCGCATTAGCTCATGATCACCTCCATTAACTGATGTGATGAAAAGGTCAGGAAATCCGTCATTATTAAAATCTCCCACTGCCACTGCACCCGATCCTCCTTTACTTTTAAGACCGCTGGCTTCGGTAATATCCTTAAAATTGCCCTGACGCTGATTTGAAAATAAGGTATTGCTTGAATTCTCATTTACTACGAACAGGTCAATGTCCCCATCGTCATCAAAATCTCCAAAAGCTGCTTCACGGCTATTTGCATTCTTACACGACATTCCCATTTTTTCTGCCTGCTCCTGAAAAGTGCCATCTCCATTATTCCTGAACATCAGATTTGAATTCGATCCTGTTTCATATAAGTCAAGATCTCCGTCATGGTCCATATCGAAGAATAATGCTCTGTTTCCTTTGGTTTTGCTGCCTATATGCGCTTTCTCAGTGACATTTTCAAAAATTCCTTTTCCCGCATTTCTGTATAATATATCACCGCCTTCTCTTACAATAAAAAGGTCGAGAAATCCATCGTTGTCGTAATCAGCAAATGCAGCCGATGATTCCTTCCCCGAATGCTTTATTCCGGCTTCTTCTGAAACATCTTTAAACCTGCCCATATCATTGTTAAGGAGGTAGTGCTTATAGGTGGAAGTTGCCTGATCGTAGCTTCCCACATATAGATCCACATCTCCGTCACCATCATAATCAGCCGCTTCCACATGGGTGGTATATTTGAATTCAGGACTTTTTCCTTCAGCATTGACTGGGACAATATTTAAACCGGCTTCGGCAGTTACATCGGTAAATTTTATTGAAGAAAGAATTGATTTGTTTTCCCATGATTCTGATACAGCCTGCTGGTCATAAGAAATCAAAGGGAAACCGACTAATGATCCTCCGGGTCCTTTTAAATCCATAATGCCAGCCTGGTATGGTGAGGTAACTTTAAGATAATTGTGAAATATGGTAAATTGAACAATTGCATTTTCCTTATCGGGCTTTTTCAGTAAAGAGAGTGTCTTATTGTAATAATCAATGGCTTCTTTCGGAAACTCAGGGAATTGTTTATGGATTATTTCCAATTGTTCCGTTGCTTTATCGCTCTCACCGTTACGTATATATATATCAGTCAGACTGAGTTGCGGAACCAGATTTCCGGGCGCAATTTCTACCATATGAAGTAAGATTTTCTTTCTTTTTTGCTGAGATTCCTCATCGGTAACTGCAGAATAGAGCTCTGTAAGTGCATATAGTACTTTAATATGGTCAGGAGCAAATTTGAGAGCTTCCTGAAGTTCTGAAACAGCCTTTTCACGTTCGTCATTCATCTGGTAAACCGTTGCCAGCAATAATCTTATATCAGGATCTTTCGGATCAATTTTTACAGCTTCAAAGAGTTGCTTTTTTGCTTCCGGATATTTACCCATTCTTAAATAAGCCAATCCCAGATTTGCATATCCCAGCTTTTCTTTTGGAGCCATTTTGATGAACTTTAAAAACTCTTTTTCAGCATCGTCAAGTTTGAACTCTTCGAGATATGCCAGACCCAGGGTTTGTGTTGTCATCAGTTCAACAGATTTTTGTTTGCTGTCTTTTGGGGTTTCCTGGCAACTGAAAAGAAATGAGGAGCAAAGGACTAATAAAAACAATGGATTAAATTTCTTCATTATAATAGAATTTTTTCCGGAAGATTCATAGGATCAAAATTAAGAATTTTCAGGAACTTACTGAATATTACGGTGCGCTGCACCTATGTTTTCAACAATGTACATTTATCTGCAAATATTTTGGTGCTCTGCACCTTTGATATCAACTTTAACCTGTTTTCATTAATAATTAATATTCCTGACACTATTCGGGCTTAAATGAATGCGGCAGAGCCGGGTAATATTTGTAGAATGTATTAAAAAATATTGAACTAAAGGTGCAGAGCACCGTAATATTAAATTCTCAGCACTCTATTTTATTTCAATATCGACAAGAAGCCCATTTTTTATTTCCATCAAATTTACTTTACCAATACGCTTTCCCTTTTCATCAAACTGAATCGGCCCAGTGACACCCTCGAAATGCATGCCTGCCATGTATTTCCTTATGTTTTCCCGATCTGTGCCGGCCATTCTGATGGCTTCGATAAGCAAACTCATCCCATCAAAAGAATACGATGCCACTGCACCCGGCAATGAGCCATAGGTTTTCTGATATTCGCTCAGAAATGCCGAACATTTTGATTTTGACGTGTTTCCACTGGAAACCGCCACTATATTCTCATAATTTTTCATGCCCTGATCTGAAAATTCATCTTCATCCATAAGAGATAATGTGGCAAACAGGGGCTGATTAATTTTGCTTTGTTTCATCTGATCAATCAGTTTCATCGAAGCATGAGGTTTACCGAACAGAATTATACCGCCGACATTGGCGTTAACGATTTTATCAATTAAATTATTGAAATCCTGAGATTTATTATCATAATATACCTGTAACGAATCATTTTTACCCGCGGAGGCTGCTCTTTTCACAAAGCTTTCAAGCGCCATTTTAGAATCATAATCACTATCCGCAACTGTTGCAATTCTTACAATTTTTCTATTATTATATATTTCATCAATCAGAACATCAGCCTGTTGCAGATCGGTAGGTACACAGGTGAAATACCATGGGACAAATGCCTGAGACAAAGTAGGATCGCTTGCCCAGACTGATAAAAAGACTATCCGTGCTTTGGTGGTGACCTGTTCGACGAGGTGAGAATTCCTTCCGTCGCAGGCCCCTATCAGGGCACAGACATTCTCCTTAAATATCAGGTCAACAGCTTCTTTAGCGCCTGCTCCCCATGGACCTTCCATTGATCGCACCTCAAGTTGAAAAGGCTTTCCATTATAACCTCCTTTTTTATTGGCTCTCTTTATTGCCATTTCAGCACCTTGCATTGCTGACAGCGAGTTTTTATCACGGATCAACAAACCGATTTTTACTGTCTTATCAGTTACAGCTGAATTTTGAATAGCCTTTGTATTCTGGCCGATGAGTCCCGGAAAGACTATTATAAATGTCGTTTGAAAAAGTAATTTCTGTAATCTCATAGACTAAGCCAGTATTATAATAATATGTACGTCGAAGTATAAAAAGAATTGATTAATTGGTTTTTCCATCGTGTTCCTTTGTGTTGTACTTTGTGATCCTTTGTGGTTAAAAGCAATATATTTTACCACAAAGGCACACTAAGATTTTCACAAAGGTCCACAAATGGCTATTTAAAAGGTCTCTTGTTAAGAAATTACTTAAGAAAGAATACTTGATTTATTCTATATAAAAAAAACAAATAACAACAGAAATGTAAAATAATACATTTCAGACTTTAGCAGGTTTTGGTAAGGAAATATTTCTCCCTATTGCAGCAGCAATTTTTTGCAGATCAGTCATTAACTGATTAAATTCATCCAGGTTTAGCGATTGATAACCGTCACACAATGCCTCTTCGGGTTTATAGTGTACTTCCATTATGAGACCGTCGGCGCCAACAGCCACAGCAGCTTTTGCCATAGAGGGTACCATCCACCTGAGACCTGTTCCATGGCTTGGATCAACAATCACGGGAAGATGACTTAGTCGTTTTAACATTGGAACTGCGCTCAGGTCGAGAGTATTTCTGGTAGATGTTTCAAAAGTCCTTATACCACGTTCACATAAAATAACCTGATCATTACCCTGATTAAGAATATATTCAGCGGCAAGTAAAAATTCCTCTATTGTGGCCATCATGCCCCGTTTCAGTAAAACCGGTTTTTTGCACATTCCCGCCTCCTTAAGAAGTGGATAGTTCTGCATATTGCGCGAACCTATCTGTATCATATCAGCATATGAAGCCACCAATTCAAACTGCCTGGTATCCATCACTTCAGTGACAATGGGTAAACCGGTCTCTTTTCTTATATTACCAAGAAGTTTTAACCCTTCTTCTCCCAGTCCCTGAAAGTTATATGGTGAAGACCGGGGCTTGAATGCTCCACCCCTTAAAATGCTTGCACCGCCGGCTTTTACCGACCTGGCAGTTTCGAACAGCTGTTCGTGGCTCTCAACGGCACATGGTCCTGCAATAACAATAATTTCATTGCCGCCTAACCGGACATCCGCAATATTAACTATAGTATCTTTTTGTGATGGCTTCCGGCTCACTCTGGAAGGAATGACCGATTTCCCGTTAACATTATTATTGCATGGATTTGTTTCCATTTTTGCTTCGTTTATTTTATTAATAACCTGCTGTTGAACTTCCGCTTTTATATTTCTGATCGAGCGGGGGAGCAGGAGAAAATACAAATTTTCCGTTATGAACTTCAGCAATGAAAATATCTCTGATGTTGTTCCAGCTTCCATCAAGTATTATCTTGCCGGTAACTCCGTCATAATTTTGAAAAGTCTTTCTGTCAGTCAGCAGGTCGCGGATAAGCACCCTGTTTAATCCGGCTTTCCTGATAGCCTCAATTATAATGTTCATGCCATCGTAGGCATGCGCTGCGAATACATCAGGTTCCTGGCCGAATCTTTTTAAATAATTAGCCTGGAAAGCTTTCAGCTTTGGATTATCTGATGTCGGATCATACTGGCATGTGGTTACTATTCCTTCTGCTAACGGCCCGCTAATCGTAAGAAATTCAGGATTTACAACCCGGTCGGAAAAATATACAGGTTGTTTTAGTCCGATTGCTCTCATCTGTTTCAGAATAAGTCCCGACTCTTTTGCATTTCCCCATACGAGAATTGCGTCGGGGTTTGTAACCATAATCCTTTCCAGCTGGGTTTTAAAATCAGTTTCTCCATCACTGAACCTCTCCTCAATGATCATGGGATGTCCCACTCGTGTAGCATTCTCTGAAAAGATTTTTATTCCGACTCTGCCATACCTGTTGTTAGCCCTGATGACAGCGACACGGGCATGGCCGTCTTTCTTGTAAATTCTGGTAACCAACTGATATCCGCTCTGCCTGTCGTCGGGTATGACACGATTCATCCATGGTATATTTGTCTCTGTAAAAGTCGGATCCGGATCACCAACGCACAGCATAAAAATTTCCAGCTTTAATGCTGCACGTAAGGCCACATGGGAAACAATATCATCAATTGACCCCATGAAAATCCAAACTTTTTCGTCATCCATTTTAACAACTTCATTTGCTGCTGCTCCCCATAATCCTGCATCATTGTGTGGCATTAAAACGAAAGGAATTCCCTTGTAGCCACCTTTTTTATTGGCTTCTTCCATTGCAAGCGTAGCACCATGAAGCATTTGTACTCCCTGTGGCACCATTACTGAACCGGTAAGAGGTCCCAGGAATCCAATTCTTACTTCCTTCAGACCGACAGGAGCACCCAATTCACGTCCTGCACCATAGAATTGAATAGGGTTGAGGAAATGGTACATATAAGCTTTAGCATATTTCTGATACGGAAAAAGTTCATCAGGAGCTTTGCCATAGTTTTGTTTCTGTTCCTGTCCATTTAAAGCTGAAGGGGACAGGAAAAGAGTAATCAGAAAAACTGCTATAAGGAAGTGTTTTGTTTTCATGATTGTGAATTAATTTGATTTACAGATTGCATACACTTCAATTTCAACAAGAAGGGTTTCCCAGCATAATCTTGCCTGGATTCCTGTACTGGCCGGCAGCGGATCGAGTTTCATCCATTTGTAGAAGGATGTGCGGATTTTATTGAATTCAGCATAATCCCTTTCAATATCCCTGAGATAATTTGTTGTTCTTACAACATCATGCCAGCTCATTCCTTCTGCAGCCAGCAGGTTCGTAATATTTACATAAGTTCTCCACAACTGGGCTTTAAAATCGCCGATATGTTCAGCCTGACCTTCTTCATTCACACTGGCTGTTCCGGAAATCAGTAAAACCTTATGACCGCCGAAATCCAGACCCAGGGCGCGTGAAAATGACGATGGTTTCTGATAATCATAAGCTTCATTAATAACCCTTGGAGCGTGGACAACATGTTTTTCAACAGGAGGTCTCTTTATATGAATGGAAGGATATGCATACCGGTTAATTTTATTATCATCGGATAAAATCCCTAACATCTTCATTTCCAGTCGTTCTCCGTCAGTGAGTTTTGACAGATCTATCAGTAATTGTCTTTCATCCATTATTTCAGGTATTTTCTTATTTTCAGACGTTTCAATCATACTTCTTTTAATGTTTATCAGTCCTGTTTTTATTTCGTTCCTCTGTTCTCTGATCTCTGATCTCTGTTCTCTGTTCTCTGTTCTCTGTTCTCTGTTCTCTGTTCTTTATTCTACTTCAGCAATTCACCCCTGCTAACACCTTTTTCGGTTGCAACCCAAAGTACATCTTTATCAGCATCAACACCGATAATGAAATTATGAGCTATTGAGGGATTCATGGGTATTTCCCTGGTAGTTTTATTGGCCGTGCTGTCGTCGTCGCGGCTAAAGTTGGTTATGATAGCTTTTCCGTTACTGTCGTTATCATTTTTCTTATAAGTAACCCAGCCTTTACCGTTGGTACTGCTTAACCCGTTGTCGCTGCAAATAAACACCACAGGTCCCTCAACTCTGACAAAATTGATGAAGTTGCTTGCAAGGCCGCAATGTTCCTTAAAGTAGCCTTTCCAGTGAGTGCCATCATAACTGCTTAAGCCAAAATAGGTTGATGCCCACAGGTAACCGGCACCCCAGGAAGTGGCAGTTGTTATATCATGAACTATTCCATCGTCGGGAAGCAGATCTATTTCCATTTCACCATCAGGATCGGTGTAATCCTTGAATTGTTTCGTCTTCTTTGTATATTCGATTACACCTCCTCCCCAGGCGGCAATAAAAATCTTGCCATCGCCTGCGGAAACCCCATAGGTCCATGGCTCATGCATGGGGGCATTTTGTTCGGTGAATATCTCCCATTGCCTTGTTGAAGTATCATAATGGCCTGCGCCGCCTGCTGTAGCTACCCAAACGTCTTTTCCGTCGCATATGACGCAGTAAACCAGATCATTCGGCATTCCGCTGTTTAGCTGAGTGAAGTTTTCAAACTTACCACCGGACCATCTGCTCAGCCCTCCAAGCGTTCCGATCCAGACATCCCCGGTTAATTCGCTTACATCAATGGATAATACTCCGTTGTGTGAAAGACCATCTGTCGTTGTAAAGGTTTTCCACTTCCCGTTCTCATAAACCGCAAGTCCGTCGTGAGTACCGGCTAATACCCTGTCACCATCAACACGGATGCAATAAACGTGATCGGAGGGAAGTCCGTCCTTCATGGTAAAATTACGCCAATGACCATAAACCGGCATCTTGTCAGCATCATCTTTAACACCGGCTTTTGCAGATGGTTGCGCGTACAAGGAACAGATGCCGGAAAGAACCAGTGCTATTGCGATCAGAAGGTTATTTTTAACTAGTATTTTTCCCATGATTTTCACTATTAACCGATTAATTTTTAACATGATTTTTCTTTAAATCCTCAAATTCATAATTAGGTGATCTGAGGGATTTCAAATAATCAATTAGATCATTAAGCTGAATTTTGGTCATATCATTCACCACTCCGTGTTTGTCATTTTTTCCGTATTTGGTCCAGATTTCTTCCAGGGTGGCAGCACGACCGTCGTGTAAATAAGGAGCCGAGGCATAAACATCATTCAGATGGGGCGTATCAAACAGGATTGAATCATCAGTTGAAGCCAGTGTCTGAACATATGCCATCTTACGATTGGTATAATAAGGAGGAGTATGACACGTGATGCACCTGTTCCCTTCAGGTATTTCTTTCCCGAAATTATCCTCTGTCCGTTCAAAAATTTTCTTTCCACGCAACTGTGCTTCTGTAAGTTTCCCTTCAGGATTATATTGAAGATTTGGAGGATTCTTTATTCCTGTAAGGATATATGCAGTCAGGGCATCAAGATCCTTATAACTGAACGATTCCGTACGTGTAAGAAAAGTGGAAAACCGCATTCCGTCCTGCTTATATACTGTCAGGTTGGTACCCGACCATTTAAACGGTGCGGTTTCGCTTATGTCCCTCAGGGTCATTGTGTTGGTTACATTTCTACCCATGTCTTTTCCCGACATATTATAAACAAGGCCGTCTTCATGCATATCGGGGTGGCAGGTATAACAACAATATTGATTCTGAAAGGTATGGGAAGAATTGTTAAAGAGCTTTCGTCCACGACGGGCAACTGTTATTCTGCGGGGACCTCCAAGGTCAATGGTTGAGACTTTTTGCAGGCTCTCCGTATTTATAACGCCAATTTTGTCATCAAGCATCTCTGCAACATACAGAAGCTTACCGTCGGGTGAAAGTGCAATCCCTTTCGGGTTTGCACCCGTGTGAATGCGCTTCAGAATATAGTGGCTGCTGATCCCAAGATTATTTGAGTAAAATTTCCTGACTTCAGGAGATACACCTGCTAACAGCGTTCTTACCGAGTCAATGTCTATAACTGAAATATAATCTGCCCCGGCGCTGGAAATAAAAGCTTTTTTACCGTCTGGAGTTATTGCAATACCAAACGGATCGGAATAGAAGGAATCAGGTTCATCTATCAGCAATTCGCTTATTTTTCCGTCTTTCCCTGGTTCGATTACCCCGAATCCATGAGTCATCATCCATCCCTGTTCAACCTGTATGGAGGGCACATAATTCTTTGGTCTTATCAATGTCACAAATCCGAGGTCTCCATGAGGAGTAAATGCGACATTTTCCATCATATAGGCAGATTCAATTTTCTTGTATTCAGAAATCCTTTTTGAGCTGTCATTTATCACTGTGAGCTCACTTACCAGAGGTTCGCCATATGTAGCAATTACTGCTCGTCTGCTTGTAACAAAAAGGAACCTGCCGTCAGGAGTCAGTTTAGCGCCGGTAGGGTTATTCCCTGCAGTGATTCGGTTTATTTCTTCTTTTGAAAGAAGATTAATAACTGAAACATCCGATGAAAATGAGTTAACCACATAAAGTGCTTTGCCATCTGAGCTCAATGCAAGACCGGCAGGACCGTTACCTGTTTTAAGCGTATCAGTTACTTTCCCAGCTGAAAGGTCAATCACGGATACATTATCCGACCACTGATTGCTTACATAAGCTTTCAGACCGTCTTTACTTAGTATAACTGAATGGGGCTGAATACCAACACCGATTGTACTAATTAGTTGATTCTTCTTTGAGTCAACTATCAGCAATGCATTGCTTTCCTGGGCAACAACATATAATCTTTTGCCGTCGCCCGAAACAGTAAGATTAACCGGTGACAGGTACCTGGCATTTACAAGTTTTGCAACGAGGCCTGTCTTCTCAATATAAAGATGGCATGAAGTACATGAAAGCGGATGATCAGTGGTTGCTGTTTTTTCGTTAACGTGTACCCTGGCCCATTTCCGTCCGGGAATACAGATCAGAAGAGCAAGAACAAGAATGATTCCTGATAACCGTATTAATATAGTTGATCTCCTCATAGTTATTCAGTGTCAATCATTTTATCTTTTATTTTATTTATGTGGAACGGTATACCTAAAGGAGCTTTCTTTACTGCAAGCGAAATCCGGTTATCAGGAACGATATCCTGATCCTCATGACATCCTACGCAACCCCTTCGTTCATTGGGACGTAGCCAGATCCAGTCGCATTTCCGGATTATGTTTCCCATTTCATCAAGTGTACGGATCTGGAAAGGCCTGTCTGCTACCACCTTAAGGTAGAACGATCCATCCCGCGAAGGATTAAATATTCCCATTGAAGAATCAATTCCCATTATTTCTACTTTTGAAATCTTTTTAAGCAGGGCACCGGATATCTTCAAAGGGTCATCCTCTACATTCACATCCTGACACATTATGAGGCCGGTTTTAATAACAGCATTCACTTCGCTTGGCAGCTTCCGGGATCTGATATGTTTCACAGCATCAACAACCTCAAGTACATCGAATTCATTATCGCGGTAAATGGGTTTACCCAGAGATTTATTCTCAGGATCGAATTCATATAGTGCATATCTGTCGGTGATGGTCTTGCGGTATGAGACCAGAAGCTTCCCTGAGGGTTCAGGACAAACAGCCCTGAAATCACCTTCAATTCCGGAGGAAAGACTGAGCCTGGAGCGCAATGGACGGTTATAACTGACTGAAATAAGATTTCCTTTACCCGTGTTATTCTTAACCGATTCGATGAAAACTATTCTTCCATTGTCTGTTTCCAATCCGCGACCTGATAATTCACTGCCGCTGCTGCCTTTGTAAAACAGTTCTGACTTTGTTCCATCGGGCCGCATGACCATAAACTTCTGATCACCTGTTTCAGGAAATTCCTGCACTCCGATCGTCAAAATACGTCCGTCACGGAGTACACTGGATGCTGCATATATGCCCGGATTGTAAGTTATTCGTTTCTGGTCGGTGCCATCGGTATTACTTGTAAAAATGGATTCCTTTGATTTCAATGAATCGGTAGCCGAATGACTTGTAAAAAGGAAACGTCCGAGTGGCAGGTAAGCCGGATCGGTGCAATCCGTTTTCAATTTTGTTAACTGCCTTGTCTTAAGGTTCCCAAGATCAGTTTCCCAAATCTGCCATGTATCACCCTCCTTTTTCTGACCGGCAAAAATCATAAAATGTCCGTCATTTGATATTTCAGGAGACCTGGCAGAATAAAAAGAGGAGGTGAGTAGCTTTGGTGATGGGTCAGGTCTGGCCGGCTCAATTGCAACAATCTCTGACCGGAGAATATATTTCCGTGAATCTGCTGCAGAGAAATTTGAATTTTCTATCTTAACTGCAGTTCTTGTCAGAATTATACCGGCTTCTTTTGATTTTTCTCCGCATGAGGTAAGAAAAAGGATGCCAATGCCTGAGGCCACTATAAAAAAGAAGACCATGGTCTTTCGATGGTTTTTCATCCGGAGGCTATTTTTGCGGTTCTTTAACAGTAAGAATCTGATTGACTTTGATATTCTCAAGCACCTGTATTTTTCCTGAAGGCCATTTTATCTCAATTCTATCAACAATCTCATTCTTTGCCAGTCCAAAATGCATCCTTGGATCATTCTGAGAAAGATAACCGGTGGTACTTTTTTTCTGGGCAGTCTGCACCTTGCCACCTGAAGATACTTTCACCCTTGCGCCGATTCCATCCCTGTTACTTACCGTTCCGACAAGACTCAGAGTGATCCAGTTATTCTGATTTCCCTTATTATTTCTCAGGAAAGCTCCACGATCATTAAGATTCACAATATATGCATCAATATCGCCGTCATTGTCGTAATCTCCAAAACATGCCCCGCGTCCAACCAGTTTTTGCTTAAAGTAACTGCCCAGGTCCCAGGATACATCCTTGAATTTTCCATTGCCAAGGTTTTCAAATACCTGGTCTTCCTGTCCGTACAGGTGTTTAAGAGCTCCGTTTGTTTTATAAATATCAACCAGACCATCATTGTTATAATCAAAAAAAGATGAGGACCATCCGACAAATTGTCCGGCCGGCATCGCTATACCCGATGGATATGACTGTTCGGTGAAAATTCCATTTCCCATGTTTTCATACAGCCTGCAGTATTTGTCATCAGAAATGAACATGCCCATTCTTCCGGAACCTGTATAATCAGCAAAATCGACCGACATACTTACTGCTGATTCGCCCGACTGGCCGAATGCCGTTCCGGATGGAGTACCCACATCGGTAAAACTTTTTCCCCCGTTATTATGCCAGAGATAGTTCATCGAATGGTCATTTGCAACATAAATATCAACGAACCCGTCATCATCATAATCAGCCGCTCCGACACCCATCGCTCTTCCGTCAAGGTCGACTATTCCCATTTTTTTCGTAACATCCTCAAATGTGCCATCTCCATTGTTGTGATATAAAACATCAGGCTGGGCATCATACGCCAGCGGACCGGGAAAGCCGTCAGGGGCATAATAATATTTATAGTTTGGATCAAAATTGAGGTACTTGCCAACATACAGGTCGAGGAAACCATCATTATCATAATCGAGCCATACTGCTCCTGTGTTAAAATCAGTTTCTTTTCCTCCGACACCGGCTCGTCTGGTCACATCCGTGAATGTTCCGTCCCCGTTATTTTTATAGAGAACATTGGTCCCGTAATTGCTGACATATAAATCGGGATAACCATCATTATTATAATCGCCGACTGTCACTCCCATACTGTACCATGGTCCGCCAACTCCAGCTTTTTTTGTCACATCCTCAAAAGTTCCGTTCCCGAGGTTGTGATAGAGATGATTCTCAGGCATAATGGCAGGTTTTTCACCACTGCTGATACCTTTAAGCCAGGTTCCGCTACAGACATATAAATCTATAAATCCATCCTGATCATAGTCGAGAAAAGCAGCTCCTGCACCACTTGATTCGACAATATTAGTCAGTTCTTTGGCGCCTATGGAATGAATAAAATCAATACCGATCTCTTTCCCGATCTCCTGGAAAAAATCACCGTTTGAAGCCGGAACAGTATGCTTCACTGAACCGGATGAAGATCTATTATTGGATTGGCAGCCGGAAATTGCAATTAAAACGATTAATGAGAAAACAATGTATCCCGATTTATTTGAAATGCTGCAAAACTTCTTCCTTATAAAAATCATAGTCAGGTTATCTTTTAATAATTTGGTATTATTCAATTCTTTCAGTTAAATAAAATATCTGGCTTAACAAATTAAAAAGCCGTAAATATAATAATTTTCAAATACCCTAAAATCCTACGACTTGATTTGTAAAACCTGCTACCTTTTTAACTGCCAGTACCGACCTGACAAAATTAAATCTGTGAAAAAAACGATTCCTGACTATGCAAACGAAAAAGAAAATTGTGAACCCTGTTTAGAAAACTAACATATGCAATGTTAAGCTGCTGCTATTAAACAGGGATTAAAATGAAATTAAAAAAGGATTAAAATTTTGATGGATTCTCATTGTTTCTTAATATTGGTATACCTATCCTCAAACCCACTTCTGTTTAACCACACTTTACACGTCATTTAAATCATAGTTTGTAAATGTAAATAAGACTATCCACTAAGTGGATAAATATGAATAACCCCCGGCACACATGCCAGCCGGGGGGTCCATGCAACAAACAATCTACAGCTCTGAAGGAGCTGAATATAAAAATCAGGGAAAATACTTCTCATCCGGAGTTATGCCAGATTCTAAAAGGATATTCCTGTATTCTTCCTCAAAAGTCATTTTTTTGT
>JBARBF010000164.1:0-2985 GCA_049792755.1 Bacteroidales bacterium
TTCTTTCTTATCCCGTTAGGTGGGACAATTCTATCATTATCGACGATGTCTTTAGCAATTTTTTATTACATATTCGGATTTGCATTTTTTAACCAAGTAGAAGTAAAGAATTTATTTAAGAAAGAGGCTTACAAAGAATCATCAGTTTTAAAAATAGCGGGAGCAATAGTTACTGGAATAGGGTTATCCACAACCAGTCTTGGAATACTATTCAAAGTTCAAAAATGGCCCTTAGCTAATGAAAATATTATGGCAGGATTATTTTTTATTATTATCGTTTCAGCCATTGCAATTTTTAAATTCCTAAAAAATAAAAACGTCTATTATAAAAGAATCTTAATAAGAACGTTGATTGCATTCGTTTTTGGGATTTTATTTCTCCGACTCTCAGGTCATGATATCACTAAAATTGAGTTCAGAAACTATCCTGACTATATTAAAGCTTATGAACTCAGTACAGCAAATCCCAATAACGACAGTCTGCAAAAGAATCTTGACCTTGAGTTGAAGAAAACCTATATGGACCAAGAGACGTTTGCTGCTTACTTAAAAGAAATTGAGAATCAAAAACAAAAATAAAACGTTACCTAACTCGGACGGTTTAATTAATTGGCTTCGGCAGCCCGGACTACTTCTCAATCAGCCCCCAAAGTCTATGAGATTTAACTTTAACCCACTTATTAAATCCTGTGGCACCTTGACTGTTTCGTTTCCCGGGACAAAGTCAATAGGGCTGCGGGCCGACGCTCTGGTGCCTTGTTTTTTGCTCGCCACCTAGACTATTTTATCGTGACCCAAAACTCACAAACCTTACCCGGACTTGGCACGGTCAAGACAGCTTCATCGTGACCAGTGGGTTCTCGTCCACCTACCGGGACTGGCAAAAAACGCGGCACCTCGACACGGACGCCAACTCATTAAACCGCCGGGCCGTTAGCATTCATGCGACGTGCGCCGACTCAAAAATCTATACCCATGACAAACTTATTTATGAAAATTACTTGTTTTCTGATTATCGTCTCTACGATATTTTCCAACTCATGCAAAATCCAGACAAATAATTTTGAGGGTATTATTAAATATTCAATTTCAGTAAAGTCATTAGATTCAACCCTGAAGCAATCAATTGATTATTATGGAGATTCTGTAATCGTATATTTTAAAGATGGGCACTATAAACAAGAATATCCAAACGCTAAAAACATAAGTGAAACTTTTTATGATAACAATTCGAAGAGATATTACATTTCATATCATGGTAAGGACACATTATATTATTTTGACGCCAGCCGTACTACTTCGAAATACTTATTTACTAAGATTCAAAAACCAGATACCATATTGTTGGGATTCAATTGCAAATTAGCATCTGTAACTGGCCAAAATGTTACAAGAATATTTTATTATGCTCCCGATTTAACTGTCTCAGCTCAATCTTTCAAAAATCACAAATATGGTGGTTATGATATCTTCAGTCAAAATACAAAATCAGTTTATTTAGCTGAAATTACTCAATATAGATCCATTATTTACTATTTTATTGCCTATAAGATTGAAAAAAGGAAACTAGACGATTCGGTATTTAACTTGCCAAATTTACCTTTGAAAAAATATAATCAAATTACTAACTAAGAATTGCTTCGATTCTTATTTCGATGCTTGACGAATTAAAAATCAAAAAAACTGGCACAAATGCTAACTCGGACGGTTTAATTAAGTGCCTTCGCCAGCGCCAGGACAGATTTGTAACCAGCCCCAACATCTATGTTCTTAAGCTCTGTAACATTTATTAAATACTGTGGCACCCGGACAGTTTTGTCTACCCGGACAGCATCATTGGCGCTGTCGGCCAACGCGCTGGCGCCTTGTTTTTTGCTCGCACCGAGACTATTTCATCGTGACACGTAGCTTCACTGCCATCTATCTGGACTTGGTACCGTTTTGCAGCTTCATCGTGACCCGAAGCTCACTTCCATCCACCGGGACTGGCAAAAAACAAGTCACCGCGACACAGACGGCACCTAATCAAACCGCCGGGCCGTTAGCAAAAATGTGCGGAAGCATAGATACATTCGGCTTCCCGCACTGCAAGTAATAAAACCCATCATGACAAGATACTTTTTCACCACTTAAAAATTTGTAGCACGACACGCAAAAAGCCAGCCAAATACTTCTGCCGGCGCGCATTTAAGAAATTGGAACTCGCACCATTGCTTTTTATTCTGTATCGTTAAACAGAACAGATTATTCATTTTATAAAACTTGTACCGCGACACTTGACCTGTCCAATTTTTTATGCCGACGCTGGGGCCTTGCAAATGATCTTTGGCGAGACAAATTACTGCTTGATGATTTAGCCATTTGCAAGGGCACACATTTTGCTAACTCCACATATTGTATTTCAGCATGACGTGACAGTTTCAGGCCGTTTATCGGGCGACAATTTTTATAGAGATTTTCATCATCATGACAAATTCAGGCCGTTTATCAGGAAAAAAAATAAAAACCGGAATTAGGTCTAAAAAATTAAGATTGCCCACATTTGCTAACACGGACGGTTTAATTAATTGGCTTCGGCAGCCCAGACTACTTCTCCATCAGCCCCCAATGTCTATGCGAATAAAATCATCTCAACTTATTAAATCTTGTTGCACCGGGACAGATCCAGCTGCCGAGACAAAGTCAATAGGGCTGCCGGCCGACGCTCTGGTGCCTTGTTTTTTGCTCGCCGGCTGGACTATTTTGTCATGACCCAAAACTCACAGCCATTACCCGGACTTGGTACCGTTTAGACAAATTATCGTAACCCAAAACTTATCGTCCACTTACCGGGACTGGCAAAAAACGCGGCACCCCGACACGGACGCCAACTAATTAAACCGCCGGGCCGTTAGGTAACACGAGGTTTCAACTCATTAAGATAAAGGTTCGTAGCAACTTCCAGGATAAAGCCACTTTATAGGATTAACTCTTGACACCAAATTT
>JBARBF010000165.1:0-81208 GCA_049792755.1 Bacteroidales bacterium
AAAACAATAAAAGGCGAAAACAATTACGCTCTCGCAGCATAAGCGAATAACAGTAGCTTAAGCACTTCAGCCGAAAGGCATGATCTCCCGGCACATGTGTTGGGACGAGACGTTTCCCGGGCGGTCAGGCCCTGATCCAACCCGATACGGAAACGCACGCAATCCGGGGCTAGTCTGAAGGTTGTTCCGACCCGATGGCGAAACAAACAGGAAATAAGGGCTTGTTAGGTTGTTCTGCAGCTGACATGTCACGAAAATCAAGCAGAGATAAGCATGTAGAAAGCATATGATTTCCATGTTTGGACCGGGGTTCGACTCCCCGCAGCTCCACCCCCACCCTCCGAAGCTTTAGCGACGGAGGGCTTACTATTTAATTACTGAAAGAGGGTAAAAGTGGAAAGCTTAATAAAGAAATTGCAGATGATTTAGACCTCCGGACTAATACCGTCAGAAAACATCTTCAGCTTATCTTTCCGAAACTGCGGATTCAAAACAGGAATGAATCAATGGCATTTGATGCCTCCTTTGGAGCATCAAATGGAATGGCATGACCGCAGTCAGGCAACATAATGACCTTACAATTTGGCAGAATTCTTGATGCTCTCCCGGCAGCTTTTGCAGGTGAATAAACCATTTCTTTATTCCCCAGAATCAGCAGTGTCGGAACTTTGATAGCCTTTAATTCATCATCACTGAATTCTCTGGGATAAACTCTGAGTTGATTGGCCGCAGCTCTGAAGGATATCGCCAGCATCTCTGTCATTTCATGACTCCATAAGTCCGGTTTTAAAGTACCTGAATTCTTGAAGATTTCAAGAATGATATCTTTAGGGTACAGGGCTGTTCCAAATGATGTTAAATAAAACTCAAGACTAAAGGGCTTTAAACCTGAAGCTGGCGCAAGCAAAATCAACTTTTCAATTTTATCGGGGTTTTGTTGTGCAATCAGCATTGCCTGAAATCCACCATTTGAATGGCCGCAAAGAGCAACTTTTTTCAAACCAAGACTATCCATTACCTGATTAAACCATACCGAAACTTCTTTATCGTTTTTTGGCGGGTTATAAGCATAACTTTTCCCCATATCTCCAATAATGTCGATAGCATATACACTATATCGATCCTTCAGAAATGGTGCCATATACTTCCATTCCGTGGAATTAGAGTAAAACCAATGCAATAGTATTAAGGGTTTACCCTTAGGATTTCCAAAAGAAATTATATGTGTTTTGCCAAACTCTGTCTTAACATCCAGTTCTCTGACAGGTACTGTCCAGGACATTAATTCTTTCTGATAATCCGACATAAATTTCTGTTGGTCATTGATTTTATTGAAAGTGGGCATAAGCTCACCCCTGAATTCGTTTGGCGTGGATTTTGGAAAAGCAGGGGGTCTTGGAGGAAGGAGTAAGAATACCATAAGAATTACTATAACATGGACTAGAAGTGTGCCTCGGGGTCTTACATGAAAGAAACTGGCTATTAGGCAAGCTAATGCCCAGAAAATACCAAACAACAACACGGCCGGGACAAAGAGAAAATAGAGGTAGGCATCATGACGTAAGGGTAAACCGATTTTCAGCAGCATAAAAATTACAATAGCTGAACCATAGTAATATGAGGCGGTCCTGAATCCCCTCCAGAAAGGAGTCTGTAATCTGTTTAACAATATCATGGATTTAAGTTTTATGTAACTATTAATTAGACCTCAATATGGCAGGCTAACCCTCGCTGGATTTAATAAAATTAATTAATATTCATTGAATTATAATAATATTGCTTGCAAAAACATTGACCGATTTACTTAGCCGGTTTGGTCAATTCTCTCATTCAGCAATCGTGGGATTCGAAGAGCTCATAGCACTAGAATGCTCTTCGGTTGCGTTCGTAAAGGAAACAAAACACATGCTTCTTTGCTGGGACATATCTTATCTACTTATTTTCATTATCGCATTACAATTACTTAATTTTTATTCAGCTCAGATACATTATGACCGGTACTTCATCCCATTTTGCCAGGACTATTTCCCAACTACTCAATTTTAAAAGTGGTTTTCGCACACCACCTTTACAACTTTATCGTGCCATGACAAATAGTGCCCATTTATTGAACCACGCCTTCAGGACAATTTCATAGTGACATTACAACCTGCGTCCACCATCAAGGCCTGGAGCATACTCCACCAGCCCTGAATCTTTTAAGGTCAGCAGGGATCTGACTACAATTAATGCTTCTAAATAGTTGATCCTTAAATAGTATTTAAGGATCAACTACTTAAAATTATCTGCCCATATCTTCTTGATAGTTTCCTCCTGAGAATACCCAACAGGGCAACCACGATTTTTAGTATTGGCGAAGTACGTTCTCAGAGTTTCGTTTGGGCATGTTATCATTCTGGTTCCGGGCATCTCAAGGTGTCCGTTTGGGTCTGTTTTCCTGATCCAGTCCCGGGCATAAATCAGCCAGTTGTTTCTGTCTTGCTCTTTTTGAAGAGATAACCATGATATCTCATCCCAACCCCAGATAAAAATATTAGTTGTATCAGCAACATTTGTAATTTTCGCTTTGCCAAAATTATCAAATTCAACAAGATATGGTAAACTTTCACATTTCCAGCCGCTGGGTGAAATACAACCTTTGCTTCTTTTAAAAATTGCATCCAGGTAACCTACCTGGAGCTTAGCCTCGTAAGGTTTTTCAGGTATTGGTTTTATTCGCAATGGGAAGGAATTGAAATCCAATAAGCTGACACCATCTTTTACCATACCCCCGGTTGGTACATGACCATCAAGGATAATATAATGCCGGCGGGCATGTTCCTTTGCATAAGCTCTTATTTTTGCAAGAAATTCGGAATATATTGTCAAATCCTTATCATCCGCACCAATGAGTCCAACCTGTCCCAGGTGAAAAGCTTCACAACCAATATTGATGTATGAAACAGCCAGATAAAAAAACCAGAGTTGAGTCTCATTATTATTAATAATCGGGACTCCACCCCCACCCATCCTTGTTGCATTACTGCCTTTTCGCTTAATCATAGAATCACATGAAAAAGTTCTGTTTTCCACCGGAAGACCAAGATCAGTAAATACCCAGGCAGGTATTTTTAACTTATTGACATCTTTGGTTACAGATTCAAACAAACAACCCTGGAAGATAACATCAGGATCAAAAGAATGAACTGTATCTATCATAGCCTTGGCATAAGCCAGAAAGCCCGGATCATTTAATTTGCTTTCTTCACTCCAGCGGTATATAGCACGACCAATGAACTTGGCTCCCATATTTTTAATCATGCGTATATCATCGTGTTTGTAAGGAAGCTTATAACCTTCGGGCGTTCCGGGAACTAAAAAATATCCCATTGTAATGGACCTGTCAAGATAGTTTTCAAGTACTTCACGTGAAATTGATCCATCGAAATAATACGGATCTTTACTGAGTTTAGTCTGAACATTTCCGGTGATAAAATCTATCACCGGCTTCGAATCTTTCATCGCCAGAGAGGAGTGTCCTTCACCTTCTTTAACAATGACAGTGATCTTCCCTCCAAGTTCTTTATATCGCTTCTCTGCTACGAGTGTATTGTCATTAAAGAATGGATCAAGACTGCCACAGAAATGCAGGATTGGTATTCCGGCTTTAGCCAGCGGAGCAAGATTATCGATCGGTTGTATTTTTGCCAGGTTACTGTGCAGGACCGGGTTTTCTCCATATATGCACGAAACTTTATCGGGGTTTTCGATAGCCCAGGCATAAACTTCACCGGTAGCGCCACCGCAGCCTTCCAAAACGGGCTTTTTTGAAAAGTCATAATCTGTAAGGTATTTGTAAATTGTGTTCCATTGAGTCAGTACTGGTCCATCGGAGTTATATGGAACCGCACCGGTAACAATATAGAATCCTTTGGCCAACAGGGCTTGATCGACGACGGCATCCCGATTGACGAAATCAGACCGGAATACCCAGGGTTTCCCTGGCGCCGGAGTCTTCGGCTCTATTATTGTTATGAATGCTTCTACGTTTGCAAGCTCAATTTCATATCGGTTGTAGCATTCAGTGAAGAGCGGTCCCTGGCAGG
Source organism: Bacteroidales bacterium (assembly GCA_049792755.1). Classification (GTDB taxonomy): domain Bacteria; phylum Bacteroidota; class Bacteroidia; order Bacteroidales; family VadinHA17; genus LD21. Next base: position 4,086 of record JBARBF010000165.1, read on the forward strand.
TGATATATGCTCCCTCCGATGGAAAGTTCCGGATAGAGCTAGCTGTGCTGTAATAGGATCTTCTGGTGAATCGTTTGCCAACAAAGTCAGGCGGTGTGACTTTGGTCTCATTAACACTCTGTTCAATGAAATCCGCAATTATCTTCGGATCGCGCAAGCTGTGCGGATGATGGCCGAAACCTTCCTTGATCATCATGGAAATCCGTCCGCCGAATTGCTGATAGACATTCTCGATGGCAAGGGAAAATTTTCCAAATATAGGATCAATGCTGCCGCAGACATGAAGCAGAGACACATCATTCAGCGCCAGTCCTGACAGTCCATTCATAATTCCCCAGTTGGATCCCGTATTGTCGGCATAAATACAAGATACTTTGTCGGGATGTGTGGTCGCCCATATATATGAATATTCTCCTCCCCTGCTCATACCAATGAAGGCCGGCATAGGCGACAACCCATGTTTTTTGGTGAGAAAATCGTACCATGCATCCCACTGTTTACCTGGTTTCAGATCCTGGTTGGCCGAAATATAAGCGATGTGAAAACCCCGGTTGAGCAGTTCAACTTCGGTCTGAGGCTGGTGATCCCAGTAACATCCGCGCCATGACCAGGGGTTGCCTGGTGCCGCTATTTTAGGAACAATCACGATGCACCGCCGCTGTCCTTTAGCCGGGTCCCCGACTCCATTTCCTTCACCTTCAGGCGATTTAAAAGGGATGATAGTCAGGGTTTCGGCATCCATATTGAAATCATAGCGGTCGAATCCATGCCACGAGGTCTTCTCTCCGGTGAAAGGAGTTAATGTGTTCTGCATTGATTGTCCCTCCATGCAGATAGTTCCTAAGAAAATAAATACACAAACAGCAAGAACCGCAGTAAATGGTGATCGTGTCAGAATCCATTCCCGTGGTTCAGTTGCGTACCTGATCAAATTTGTCAGAATTTTCATTTTTACAATAATTATTTATGGAGATCTTTACTTTTTGTTATCAATAATTTTAAGAGTTCTTATTTGCCACGGTTTGAAATACATTAATGATGAGGCGCTCCCTACTTCCCGGCCGGCCAGATTTATTTCGGTAAAGTCTGCTTTTCCGTGCAAGTCCTGAAGGTTAAACTGTTCATCATCCCCATGAGACTCATACATTCTGACCACGGTACAACCTGCTGATGGATAAAGTGCAGAAATAAGCACATCCTTTGATTGGATATCAAATATTTTATTTTCAAAACCTAACGATCCATTTCCTTTCTCAGTGTTCACGCCCAGGCATGGAAAATTGTATTCGATTGCTTTCCTGTGCAAATCAGCATTTTCCCATTTTCCTTCAAAAGGGTAGATTGCAAAGGAATATCCATAATTGCCGTTTAATATAACAGTATTCCATACATAGTACATAGAATAGGCCAGGGGAACTGATAAGCTATTATCCTTTTCGTGTGTTGATCCCATAGTTCCTTTGTTAAATACCGCCATCCCAATATGCCCGTCTGCTATTGCCGTCCAATAATTACCCTGAATATATTGATCCTCAGTTTCCGAAATTGCAAAAGGCAGATCCCTTATACCAATGGTACCTATCCCAACTGAAGGGAAGACTTTGAACCGGAGCTTTTCTTCATGCAGGAAAGGAGATATCACTTCACGTTTATCATCACTCAGCCGGCCGATTTTTTCATCCCTGATAATGAAATTTACGGTATATTCTATTTTGGGATCGAAGGCGCTTAATTGCATTTTTAAATGGTAGGGTATTCCTCCGATTTGTCCGCTTTCGATCAGAGTAACCAGGTTATTGTTCATTGAAATTGAGTCTAATATCCACTTTCCGGCTGATTCGCACTCTTTGCCGTTAATCACACCTTCAAAATAGCAGTTTCGCTTTTGGTTATTTACCATATATATCCCACTTTTGCGGTTTACAATGGAAGTTATGCCTCCTTTCGGGTTCAGCATTATCTTCCAGTAAGGAGTTAAAACCTGAAGTTTAATATTATCGACCTCAATTGACCCGGTTGCCTTCTGTATTTGTTTGGAAGGAAGAATAGAAAAACTTTGGAACGCCAAAGCCGGAATCTCAACTGGAATCAATACTTGTGCTCGGCTAATTGTCTGATCATTATTACGTTCAACCTTCATTATCTCAAACGGGATCTGTTGTGAACCTTGTAAAAGACTGAAATTTTTAACGCCTGCAACCAGTATCTTAACCCATACGGCGATACATTCCTTACGTTTCCACGAAAGAGGATTGAATACTGTGATTTGTCCAAGAGTACCTCCTTCCATTTTCGAGGAAACAAATGATAAAGTGGATTGAATTACACTATCGGAAGCATGAACAGAGGCAGGCAGAAATTTCCGGGAATCTTTCAGAAGACCACAAATCTGAATATCATGATGCTGAGCCACTAAGAGGTTTTTCCATCCGATCTCAAGTTCGTTTTCATAGTTTTTATCACCAAGAATGGATGATAATGCCGCTAATCGCTCAGCAGTAAGTATTTCTACTTCTGCACTGCGCGATTGGTTCCAGATTTCATTTCCGCAATATCCCCATGGCATACGAACAGGGAAGTCATTTGGGAAGGTCTTATATTCATCAACCGGGGAGGGGTAAGCCGGAAATATTTCATCAAGCAACATCCATCGATATCTCTTTTTACCATCATATTCGCGAACCAATCCTTCCTGGCGAAGAACAGCATCATCAGCACGACTCGCGAGCAGAGGGGATATACCAGCAAATTTTTCTTTGAATGCTTCCAAAGGTTCCTTGCACTCGGCTCCCGGATAGCGTGTAAGAATAAGGTTGTCTTCAGTAACCCACCCGAATCCGTTACCTTCTCCTTTATATGTGGGAATGGCCGGAATCCTTGATCCGTCCAGCCCGACCCACCAGCCAATCGGTGAATTAAAAGTCGGATTATAACCATACATCATAAAATGTGTACGCATTATGGCGCCTGTAAAATCGAATCCCTTAATAATCTGTGGAATCTGGCTATGCATGGCATGTTCACTCATCAGATAAACTGATGGAGCACAACCGAGAATTCGCTTGTCTGTTTCCAGGGCGTACTGTATCTGGCGTATATTTGATTCTTCATTAATAAATGTTGATAATGGTTGTCCATAGGTGCATGTTCCTATACCAAACCTACCCTTATACTTTTTCAGGTATCCTCGCATTTCTGAGAGTAAGACCGTATCATTATTTATCAGGTAATCATAAGTATAAGCTTCATTATCCAAACCAATTTTGAAACCCGGATATTTGTCAAGCCATGAGATTGCACTGCGAAGCGTCTTTGCAAAACTATCGGTGCCCCAAAGCACAAGGCCTCCGTGATCATAACTAAGTAAATACAGTGGCTTTTCGTCCCTTTTCCCTGCAATTGAATCATAATAGCTCCGTGATGGATATTGAACTATTGAAGAAGCTTGTTGTCCACTCATTTTCAATAGAGAGGATAGTAAAACTATAATACAACAAAAGACATTTCTTTTCATCAGTAGATGTTTTTGGTTATGTTTGGTTGAATAAAATAAAATGACTACCAGGAATGAATAATATTTAACAGAGAATTGTTTTTACTATGCATGTACTCATCCCCCCAGCCCCCTTCTCTTGCAGGCAATAAAGGGGAGATATCTTCTTAGCCCCTCTTTGCGTAGTAGAGAGGGGTTGGGGTGAGTTCATGAGATTATATGATTGATATTTAATCACTTAAAATTGCTTATTATTAAAAGCCGATGCTCATTTAAAATAATTTAAAATTATTTCAAATCACCAGCACCAACGAGAGTAATCAAAATCACGCCATTGGAGCCTCTTGATCCGTAAACAGAAGCAGAAGCGCCCTTGAGTACTTCAATGGATTTTACCATCTGAGGGTGGATATAATCTATGGATGAAACGATCATGCCATCGACGACCATCAAAGGAGAAGTTGGACCCATAAGTGTGTTTGAACCCTCAATTATGATATTATTACCCGGATCAACCCGAACTCCTTGCCCCACCAATTCCCCTCTTATTAAATCATAAATTGAATTGTAAGTGGCGAATTTTTTATACGCTGTATCAATCTTAGAAATCTGATAGACCGAGTTTTTCTGATTTACGCTTCCATAACCCACATTAACTTCTGTTTCCTTATCAGGCTTGTTCCTATTGACCTCTTTAGGAGAAACCTGAGTATTCAGAGTAAAATCGATCCGTGTCCTTCCATTTATCGGCTGTTCAAATATCCCATTACCAAAAGTGAAAATTCCAATCTTCCCGGCATTTTGTTTAACCTTTACTTTATAGTTACCTTTTGCATCGGTGGTTGAACTGGTTTTTTGATTATCGATCATAATTATTGCATTTACAACAGGTTGATTTTTTATATCCACCACTGACCCTTCTATAGTAATCTTCTTATTGTTTTTTTGACCGGATATATTATTAACGCTCAATACTGCCAGCAGGAACAGGAAAAAAAGTTTTGTTTTCATATCATTTTATATTATTTTACTATCGGCAATCATGAATAATTAATTAAAAACCGCTTTAAAATCAATTTATTCACCCCATGACGAGTACTCGGCAGTAAATTGATTTTGGCTGATCTGAGCTCACTAGCAAAGCTTGACCCGGTTCTTCGCTCCCCATGGGGCCGGGTTAAACGAAGAACCGAGGCGGAGCCCGGAGAAGCCAATTGTATAAGCGTGAATAAATTCAAAGAACCTCTTTAGATATCAGTTGTTTGCCTTTAAGAACAAGTGTTAAGGTTTCTCCGGCTTCTGATGTAAGTGAAAAAAACTTTCCTGAAATATTCTTCGATTTCTTGCCATTTCGATACAATGTCAATTCTGCATCACCCCATGGGTTTTTAATCATGCAATTTCCACCTTTATTCGATTGTATTTCAACAAATTCAATCAGACCTTTTTCCATCGACGAGCTTATAATAAATGCATTCCGGGCAGCCAGTGTAAACTGTGCATCCCACTCTTTCGGCCATGAAGGGAAAATATAATTTATCGGATCTTTACCGGCAGAAGGAGGGACACTCTGTATTAATGCAGCGTTAAGCGCCTGCGAGGCCAGGCCTAGTCTTTCACATTCAATGGCCCCGGGTCCCTCGCCCAGCATTAACCGGTTGGGAAATACTCCTGATCCGCTACGGGCTTCTTGATTAACATGCATCTGATTCGGTATTAAATATTTGACCTGATCGCCCAAACCCAGGTTGGCGGCTGCAACTGCATCTCTTGATAAGAGGTTGACATCTGTTTTCTCATTTGCTCCATTGGGATTTCTATTTTTGTAATCAGCCAGAACCCTGTTGAAAAATTCCTTGTTTTCCGTTCCTACAGTACATAAATCATAAAATTCAGCCGGGATCTGTGTAACAGGCATCGGAGTAAGATTATCCAGTACTTCTTTCCAACGAAGACGAAGATTTGCATCAACACCGAGAATTTCAGAAGCATGAATAGCAACTGGTATCATTGCAAACATGGCTGACAATTCTTCCGAGGTGTCTTCGCCTCCCCATTTATCATGATCCTCGAGATTATTTATATACCTGATATGGTATTTTCCATCTTTTCCTTTATAGAGGTTTGGGAAATTACAGTACAATTCAGCGGTCCCTTTGATTATGGGATACCCGGTATTCCTGAGCCATTCCTTGTCAAGATAATAGGCGTACCTTAGCCAGTACAGATAAGCTATTTTAGCAGTGGAAGACATAACATGCAAAGTATAGGCAAATGGTGGTTTTGGGGCGTAACTTGTATTTTCATTCCGTGACAGCGGACCCTCATTTGTTTTTTCCAGGAAAAGCCAGTTCCACCTGCTGTTCAAACTATTTTTGTACCGGGCATAATCCTGAAATGCTTTAGAACGCTTCTCCCATGGTTTTTTTATTAAGTACAAATCACGCATTTCTCTGGCAATACTATCAGGAAGATCTTCCAGACCGTCAAAGAAAGAAGTCTCCGGGATCCAGATTCCTTTCGTCCCCCATTGCTGAATTGCAGCTTTTGAAAAGGATTCAAAATTCCTGCTGTATGTTGAAAATACAGGGTCAATAATTTCCGGTCTGTTTGCAGCTGTCAGCCCGTTGTAATAGGTTCCCTGATTATGCCACCAGTATTGTGATCCCCACATACACATGTCACCGTTGGTGTACCATAACATTCCGCTGAATCTTGGCATATAATCTCCACGGGAGCAGGAGGCCATAATATAAAGCAAATAGGTGTTATTCACTTCAACTTTATCAGCAATGCTGTCGGCGCTATGAAGATGTATAAATGACTTTGACCAGTAGTTGCTCCACCACAGACGATTGTTGTCCAATAATTCGTCGAAGCTTTTCTTCTGTGCCGCATCTAATTGTTTTAATGCCAATCCGGTCACATCGGCTTTAGGATCAGCACTTGCAGCGCTGGACGTAAGAATGATAAACTTCCCTTTACCAGGCTCAGCAGAAAGGCGAACAGTTGATTCATTGTAATAGGTAGCTTTACCGCTACGGCCAACTATACCAATTGCCACAGCAGAGGCATTATAAAAGCTGCCCTCTTTAAATTCCTGGATCAGGATAATTCGTCCGTCCCGGATCTCAAGACGTGATGTTGCAGTATGAGCTCCTGTTCTTACCTGAACGGTGTGCTGGTTCAGGATATCATATCCGCTATTACCAAGATATGATGCTACATACCGTAACATTCTGAGATCAATATTGATTGGCGAAGTCGTTGTACGCTGATCGTCTATCTCAGTGGCAATGACATCGCCATCGTTCCAGGCAAGAACACGTGCGTCAATGCCCTTCCCTCTCACTGTTGAAAGTCCGTCATAAACATATAAATGCTGGTTAAATGCTATTCCTTTAAAAACTCCATCACCCCAATCTTCCATATTTATATCGACATAGCCGCAGCCATTTGAATAATCTGAATGAGCTATCGGAAAACTATTAGTGTAACAACCTATTGAAAATACGTCAATGCGGTTAATCTGAAAATGCATGGCATTTGGAGTTGTCCAGACAAGGCTTCCCATCCTGCCGTTCCCGACAGGCATTCCTTCCTCACTTCTCGAGACAGGCACGTTGTAAGAAAGGTCGGCTTTAGAAACTAAACTTTTATAGTTTACTTTCATAAGTTTGCTGGTTTCCACTGCCTTCATTTGTACAATGCATGACAGTGAAAAAAGGATAATCAGGAAATTTATTTTTTTCATACGTTACTATTTTAGTTCAACCAGATATTTATGATTGGCTATGGCTGAAAAGATCAGGCATTCACCATTAGACTTATCAATTTCGAACGGCAAAGATTCACTTTTACCTTCTTCATGGACAATTACCTGTTTGCCTGGCCAGGGGTTCATCAGCCTGCATTGATTGTCACGCCGGGGTTGAATTTCAACAAAATAAACTCCAAGGGAATCTTTGCAGGCAGATACCAGGAATCCGCCTCTGGCCTGAAAATTATGAAATGCCTGAGATTTTACAGATGATTCCACCGGGAATAAATGTATCCGTCCGCTTCTGCTGTTGAGCAACGTTTCGGGATCGGCTTCCGCATTACGAAGTCCTTCCTCTATACTGTTTGACATGTCAGGTGCCTTGCCCAAAAGAATCAGCGCCTCATTGGTATTACCTGAAGGAAAAGTTTTTACGGTCCGAACCATCATATCCTTTAATTTCTGTGGAGAATCGAGATTGATTTCGTCGGCCAGAACTGTTGGATATGAAGCAGCATCTCCGAAATGATCCCCGGGAAGACGATTTGGTTCCACTCCGCTCACTCCTGCAAAGATTGGTCCTCCGGGTTTTTCCCATGTAGGATAGGGTACAATTTGAGAGGCAATCTGACGCCAACCCTTACTTAAAAATTCATCAACCTTAAGAAATTCTGCAGCATCAGCAGCACGCGACAAAGCCCAACGAAACATGCATAAAGAACTGATTACATCTTTATTGTGTGAGAAATTCGGGTAATAACCCCAGCGTTCTTCCTCCATAGAAGGAATTATATGATAATACCCGTCGCTGCTTCTTTTAGCATATCCGGCATAGAATATGGCCATTTCACGCATCAGGGGATAACATTCTTTTCTCAGGAAGCTTGTGTCTCCGCCATAGTCCCATTCATCCCAGGCGGGACGAATAATCTGGGCCATGGTGCCCAGACACAATTCAAGAGTTATTGTTGTGTGGACATATTTATCGGGTTTGACTGGTGGGAGGTAACCGTGGGTGATATACATTCCCGGCAAATGGAACATGTCCCAGGCATTTTCTTTTGCACCTGGTATCCAGTGTTCCACAATCTGCTTCCACATATCCTCGCTGTCACCCCAGTTATGAACAAAACGATTTGTGGTAAAAATTTCGTTGTAACATGGCAGGCTTGTCCAGAACTGAAGATCCTTTTCCGGTAAACCATAAGAAGCACTGGCTTCATACTGGCGCATATCGGTTTTAGTGCCACCGCCATGACTGTCCGTCCAACTCCGGTAAATGCCGGTAATTTCATCGGTGGCATTACGACTTGTTTCACTATGGAATACACGACCGTTTTCACGAAGATCGTAAAAATTATTCCACCACTTTAAGTTTTCCTGTACCACACCATCGAACCCGCCGGCTTCTGCATCTGACAGGCGTTTTTTGGCCAATGCCAGCAGATCGGTACCATCCATAGTTGTAACAACAGTAACAAAAGCTATCAGTTTCCCATCTGAACCCGGTATGAATGTTGCGGTAGCTGCAGCTCCGGGAGCAGCGGCTATCTTTGCATCCGGAGGAGGGGTTCCAAGTCCGGTTTTCCCTTCCGCTGTTTCCAGTTTCACCTCTCCCGGATTGCTTATGACCCCCATCAACACATACTCAAAGCCTTTCGGAAAAGTCTTTTCAGCCGGCATCCTCTGACGAATCCAGAAATACCGTCCTTCTTTTCCGCTTGTCGGAGGATCTATCGGGTTATTAAAATCTTTGTCGGCTTCAGCTCCGAGCTTGGTATATGTTTTCCCGTCCTCAGTCATATATGCCTGATAGGCTGTGTCTTTATGCCGGTAAAGCCGGAGCCAAACCGGCTGATTGATTCCTGCCAGGGACCCCCTGATAGCGTAAATGTTGCTTTTCATTCCAAGCACGTATTCAAAACTTGCCTTAGCAGTCCCTTTAGTTACCTGTAAGCTTGTCACCCCATTAGCGCAGCTCTGTGTTATTTGCGGAGCTTCTGCACCTTTAAGTGGATCAATTCCAATGATTATCTGTCCCACTGGTTTCAGGCAGGGGGAAAAATATTCAATTGGCTGACGATAAGGATCATATGATCCACCTTCTTTCTTTAGATAGCCATACTCTTTGGGACGAAGCGAATTACTTTTTGTGTCTATTCCAATATAATCCTTATTGGCTGGTGAAACAGCGCCATCACTGATTTCCTGCAGAGTAGGAGCCTCTAATGAACGTTTATTAAGACGACGATCCCACACATTGTTTTTGTTCAGACTTATAGTAATGCGATCCGGGGGCCCCCAAATGGTCGTCCTCATCTTTAAATTGTTGATGCACATTGAACGGCCATCACCGAAGCCATCAAAATCAGGAAAAGGATTGGTGCGATCAAGTGTGCTTTTCAACTCAACTGATTTGGCTGCCTCTTTTAAAGACATTTCCCGGTTCCATGGAAGAGGTTGGGAGCTGTCGTGATTTTTTGTTCTTGTGCAACCAAAAAAACTGACAGTAATTATTACAACAGCGATAATCTTAGTTCTCATTATAACCTGAGAATCTGCTTTTACATAGATCGATTTTAACCGGAACATCTTGTTTGTACTTTTCGTTATGCTTATTTTGTTTTAAATGAAAAGAATTTAATTTTCAGTTACCCATAAACTACTCGTTTGTCGGATATCTGCAGAGGAACTGCCTACCATTATTTTAAATTCTCCGGGTTCCACTACATGCTTCATTTCCCTGTTCCAGAGTGATAATTGTTCAGGGCCGAGTAGAAAATTAAGAGTTCCCGTTTCATCAGGTTTAAGAGTAATCCGGTTAAATCCTTTAAGAGAAATTATAGGAGTTGTAACACTGCTGATTTCATCGCGTATATAAAGCTGAACTACTTCTGTGCCTTCAACTTTACCTGTGTTTTTAATCTTTATGCTTATGCTGGCAGTTCCTGAAACCGGAATTTTTATCGGTGATATCTGCAGGTCGGAATACTCAAAACTAGTATAGCTAAGACCCAGACCGAAAGGAAACAAAGGAGTATTTGCTTCATCTACATAAACATGCCTGGATGTTGGCTTATGATTATAATAAAAGGGGACCTGCCCGATTGAACGCGGAAAGGTAATTGGTAACTTACCGGAAGGGTTAATATTTCCCAACAGCACATCTGCGATTGCCAGGCCGCCTTTTTCTCCTGAAAACCAGGTCTCGAGAATCGATGTGATATTTTGAGCCACCCAATTGATGGTTAATGGCCTGCCATTGAATAAGACAACCACAATGGGCTTCCCGGTTTGATATAATGCTTTAACCAGGTCCAACTGGATTGCATCCAGATCGATATTTGCTCTGTCCTTTCCTTCTCCAACCACATTTATATCTTCACCTAAAACTACTATCGCCATATCTGATTTTTTAACCTGTTCCACGGCTTTTTTCTGGTAGATATCCGAAACTTTAATCGAATCCTTTATATAATTAATCTGCAGAGAATTGCCTGCTCTTTGTTTCAATCCATCGATGATTGATATACCTCTGGCGTCATTATTTGAATACCCTCCCAGATATGTAGTTGCGGCCAGAGATCCTACTACCGCAACGGACCTTATATTTTTTCCTACAGGAAGTAGTCCGTGATCATTTTTCAAAAGGCAGATTCCTTCCCTGGCTGCTTTCAATGCCAATTCCTGGTTTTCCTTGCTGTGGAAAACTCTCGATAAAAGGGATGTGTCAGTAAATGAGAGATCAAACAAACCAAGCATAAATTTAACTTTCAATACATCATGTACCGCTCTGTTCAGATCTTCGCCCGAAAGCATCTTTTTGTCGAGAGCTTTCAGCATCGCTTTATTAAAGCCAGAATGATCAAAATCGTAGAATTGCATGTTCATACCAGCCTTGAAGGTCTGAGCCAGAGCATCGCTCGTATCGGCAGCCACTTTATGATTTTCCAAAGTCATCTTGATAGCTCCCAGATCGGAAAGTACAAAACCTTGAAATCCCCATTCTTTGCGCAGTACATCGGTCAACAGCCATTTATTGTCTACACATGGAATCCCATCCAGTTCGTGATAAGCTGCCATAATACCCATCGCTCCTCCGTCGCGGACAGCTTTTTCAAATACATATAAAAACGATGTACGGGCTTCCCTTTCGCCTATACTTACTGGTGAAGTATTACTACCCGCCTCGGGTATACTATGTACCCCAAAATGCTTTGGTTCTGCAATGACTGCATCTATACGATCCAGTGATTTCCCCTGCAACCCTTTCACCATTGCAACACCATTTGATGCAGCTAAACAGGGGTCTTCTCCATAAGTCTCTTCCACTCTTCCCCAACGTGGATCTCGGGCAAGGCCAAGTACCGGACCCAGGATCATATCTACTCCGTGAGCTCTTGTTTCAGTTGCTATAGCCCTTCCAACACGATGCACCAGCGATGTATCCCATGCAGCAGATAATTGAAGGGGAATCGGGAATGTCGTACTCCCCAATCCACAATAGCCATGCAGTCCTTCTTCAATAAATAAAACAGGAATTCCCAACCTGGTTTTTTCCAGAGCATATTTTTGAATTTCATTTGTGATTTCAGCGCGAAGAGGATAAAAATCGTGAATGGAACCTATTCCTGTGTTCCCAATCATCTGTTCAACTTTTTCTTCTGAATACGAAGAAGCTTCGTGTCCGTTCATATTGGCCACTTCCCTTCCCCAGTACATATCGAGCTGATGAATTTTTTCATCGACGGTCATCCTTCCGATCAGATCCCCAACTCTTTTTTCAACCGGTAAACCGGCATCCTGGTAAGGATACTTGTTGTGACTTATTTTTTCGGTACAGGAATATAAAAACAGACTAAAGAATAGGAAATAAGTTATGCTCTTTTTCATTATTTCAGATTTATGTTATTTAATAATACGGTTTTGCCTGTTTTAGCCGATTCCCTTGCCGCATCCAGAATTTTAACAACCATAATGTTGTTTTCAAGGGAATAAAGGTCATAGTTTTTCATTTTTATCTTTCCTTTAATGACATCTGCAAAATATGAGAAGGGATCTTCATATACTGCAATATCCTTTGAAGTGACCCTGGTGGTCTGTTCTGAATCCATTGTTCTGTTTCTCAGACGCATTATGTTATTGTTCACTGTAATTATATAACCTGTTTCTCCATAAATTTCCATATCCTTCCTTCCAAATGGCCAGTTCCAGGAGGCTTGTATTATACATTGGGCATCAGGATAGCTGACAATAATGGTTGCCTCGTCATCCACTTTTGGGTATATATCAGGTTTAAATTGCCTGGTAACAGCTGTCACCGATACCGGCTCCTGTCCTTTTTTTAAATAAGTCATTAAATTTGCCCCATAGCAACCAAAATCAATTAATGCTCCACCGCCATTTTGAACAGGGTCAGTGAGCCAGTCCAGAAATTCTCTACTTACTCCTATTTCTTTTGGTCCCTGGTGCCCATCATGAATGACCACCTTTTTTACAGGTCCTATGAAACTGCTGTCGTTAACAAGCTGGAATGATTTTGCAGTTGTCGGATACCACGATGTTTCATAATCAGTGAGCAAATAAATGTGGTATTTTTCAGCCAATTCTTCCATTCTTCTGGCATGTACAACATTGGTTGCCAATGGTTTTTCAACCATCACATGAATTCCTCTGGGAGCACATGCTTCAACCACTGCCATGTGTTCAAAAATAGAACCGAAGGCTACCACAGCTTCAGGTTTTAAAGAATCCAGCATCTTTCCTAAATCATTATAAATGAGATCAGGGCTGAAATTGTAAATTTTAGCATCTCGTAACGCCAATTCACGATTTGATTCATATATTCCAACCAGATCAAAATCTGATTTATCTTTTCGTCCAAGGATGAATGCAGCATGTCCATGGGTCAATCCGGCAATCGCCAGTCGAATCGGAGGCTTCGAAGGTTCCTGTGCCTGAATGTTTAACATCACAAACATGAATAGAGTCAAAAGAATGATGGTACTTTTAAAGTTTCTCATATCCAATTTATATTTTATCAAGATTACCGTTAAGTAGCAATATATCTCCTGGTTTTGTTGTAAAAACTGCAGTATGCTGTCCCTGCCTTAGATGAAGAACTCCACCCAGAGTTGAAAGTACACGCGCATTGACCAGATGTCCATTATTCCATGAAAGATCAACTTCAAATCCTCCCCGGGCCCTTAATCCTTTAACGGAACCCGTTGGCCATGCTGAAGGCAAAGCAGGCAATAGTTGAACTTCGAAAGTACCATCTGATGTTTTCAACTGACTTTGCAGCAACATTTCAGAAATGGCTGCTGTAGCACCAAAATTTCCGTCGATCTGAAAGGGAGGATGATTGTCGAAGAGATTAGGCAGGGTTTTTGTGCATAAAAGTACCGACAATAATTTATAGGCATGATCACCGTCAAGTAACCTGTTCCACATATTGATCTTCCAGGCCAGACTCCACCCGGTACCATCATCTCCCCTGGATTCCAGAGTCTTACGGGCCGCTTCTGCCAGTTCAGGAGTGCCAGGAACCGTAATCTGATTCCCGGGATATAATCCAAACAAATGCGAAGTATGACGGTGATGAGGTTCTGTCTCCTTATAGTCTTCGGCCCATTCCATAATACGGCCGGTTGCCGGACTTATCTGAACCGGAGCGAGACGAGACAGGGTTTTCTGACATTCGACGATAAAATCATCTTTAATATTTAAAATCCTGCCGGCATCTATACAATTGGTTAACAGGTCATGAATAATTTCGAGATCCATTGTGGCTCCATAGGTAAACACCGATTGTTCACCATTGGGAAGGTAAAATGAATTCTCAGGCGAATAGGAAGGATTTGTTACAAGCTTACCTGCATAGGTAGTCCCCTTTGGTGCTACTACCAAAAAATCGATGATAAACCGGGCGGCTCCTTTCATCAGAGGATAACCTCGTTTTGCCAGAAAATCAGTATCGCCTGTGTAACAAAAATATTCCCAGGTATGCCGTGAGAGCCAGGCTGATCCCATGGGCCATATACCCTGGGGACCATCTGCCGGGGCTGTAAATCCCCAGGCATCTGTCAGATGATGTACTACCCATCCGTGAGCTCCATACATTACCTGTGCTGTGTGTTCTCCCGGTTTTACAAGGGCCTCCTCAAGATCGAAAAGCGGCATGTCCAGTTCAGAAAGATTTGTTATTTCTGCCGGCCAGTAATTCATCTGAAGATTAATGTTAGTGTGGAAATCGGCATTCCATGGCGGATTCATTTGCCAGGCCCATAGACCCTGCAGATTGGCCGGCATTCCTCCCGGCCTGGAACTACTGATAAGAAGGTAACGGCCGTATTGAAAATAAGTCGCCACCAGACCTGCATCCGGATACCCTGAGTCTTTGGCTCTTTTAAGTCGCTCATTTGTGGGAAGAGATAGTAATGAATCATTAACCATTCCAAGCTGCAGTTCCATTCGGCTAAAAAGACGCTGATGTGCCGCAACATGATCTGCTTTAAGTCTGGCATACGATTTTGAAGTTGCCTTTTTTATTGTTTCAGCACATGCTTGTTCCGGATTAGCTGATGATGTATAAATTCCTGATGCAATGTTTTTCAACCCGGGATAATTGGTTGCTCCGGCAATATAGAGAATTACTGAGGATGCGTTTTTGACATTCAGTACACCATTGGAGACAGTTACCTTACCTCCGGTTGTAACAGCCTTAACCTGTGCCGCAAAACGAAGTCCCCTGGCTATCCCTTGTGCATCTTTTATTGGCAATTGGCCTAAAAGTACCAGGGACTGCGGATCTGCCGGATTCGCCAGGCATTCAGCATCCTGTTCACGTTTAAGGGTTAAAGAAAAACTGATTTTGTTGTTTTTATCAGCTGCAAAGCGAACTACAATTACTCCGTCAACAGGAGAAGCAAAGCTTTCGCGGGTATATTCAATACCTCCCGAACCATACTTTGTTGTCACAATAGCTGTAGAAAGATCGAGGCTTCGCATATAGTCCGATGCTATAATGACCGGGGTACTAAACCATAATTCTCCAAGGGACTGATAAGATTTTATCCCTGAAGGAATACCCATCATTGTCTTTCCTGCCAGGGCGACTGCTTCATTATTCCTGTTCTCAAAGAGCAGGCTTTGAATTTCATGTAAGTTTTTAAGAGATTTGGGATTATTCGGATCCAACGGATAACCATCCCAAAGGGTACTCTCATTAAGTTGAATGCGTTCATCAGCAACTCCCCCGAAAATCATAGCTCCCAACCTGCCATTACCTATTGGCAAAGCTTCTTCCCAAATCCTTGCAGGCTCACGATACCATAAGATATATCGTCCACCGGGGCTTGATGAACGGCCAGTCAAAATTGCCCGATCGGCCCATTCCGAAGTAATTTTCCCCGAACGTATAGTTGCAGGCAATATATTACCGGGATTTTTATCATTTATTTGAGAATATGACTCTGCAAAAAAAATCAACAGGAATAAGAATATCAGATATTTGTTTTTCATTTTCATAGTTTTATTACCTCAAAACATCAACTACTTTGTTTGTATTACTTTTTGAATTGTCCCATTCTGATTAAAAAATAGCTTGTCAACGCATACCGATCTTAGCCAATCGTTATGGGATATAGAACTATTAAAATAAAATTGATACCACTGGCCCTTATATTCCACTACAGATCCATGAGCGCAATAACTATCTGTCGGATCCATATAGATTCCAACATACGTCCATGGACCCAGAGGATTTTTGCTTGTAGCGTAGCGCATCCTGTTATTTCCAGTTGAATCGGAATGATTATCAGAATAGGTTAAATAGTATAAGCCATTGCGTTTAAACACCCATGTTGCTTCATGAAAATCCACCAGACCCGTCATAGTCTGCATTGATCCGTCTATTTCCATCATGTTATCTTTGAGTTTACCTCCTTTGCAAATAGCTCCTCCGCCATAATAAAAATAGTACTGGCCATCATCATCCTGAAATACCTGCGGGTCAATCAAAGATTCGAGGCCCGGAATGTACCCCTGATCCTTAAAGCCACTAACAGGACTTTTACTTGTTGCAACACTAATTTTCCAGGTGTTATTCCATTTCGTCCCACTCGGATGAGGATAATAAAAATAGTAGGTGCCATTATTATAAGCGCAATCCGGAGCCCACATAAATCCTCCTTCGGGTCTTCCCCATGACACCTGGCTTGCACGCAGGATCTCACCATGATCGGTCCAATGAATCATATCATCTGTAGAAAAAACGTGATACTGGTCCATTAAGTCACATCCCCTGGGCGGATCTATATCATGTGATGGGTAAACATAAAGCCTTCCGTCCTTCCAGACATGTGCCGAAGGGTCAGCAGTATACATATTAGTTATAATTGGATTCTTCTGGCCAAAACAGCCATTAATCAATAATATAAATATTACACATAGATTTAATCGTGCAAAAAATCCCCTTATTGACAAGCTCCGTGCAATTGCGGTTTTACTAAATAATTTAAATCTGGTCATAGCTTTCCTGTCTTAATCATCTAAATATTAAATAGTTGTTGATTATTTCTGTCAAGTTCCGGGCTAATTTTTCCTTGGGACTTCTGTCATGATCCATCGTGAACCGGGCGTAAATCCAACAGGGCCCGATTTATCACGCATCAATCCATTTAACCGGAAATAATTTTCAAAATGTTTATTCATGATTGATTCTCCTCCACCAACCTGAATAAGTGTAGGTGAATCCTGATCCGCACCATATCCACCCTGAGCCGCCGATTTGATATCGGCAATATAATTGGGCCAGGTTCCCTTGTACCAGGTATATCCAAACAAGAAAGGATTACCTGAGGCATCCTCGATTTTCTTCTTCCAATCGAGTTGCAACTGAATAAATGGCTCGCCCGGGCAGGTTGCTATTACAATGTTTTTATTGATCAGAATAGTTGAGATATTTACATTGAAACTGACAGATTTGTTAAAGCGTCCAGTAAACATCAAGGAATCATCCAGATACTTAATTTCTGTTGTATCGCTTGTTTCATGTTTCAATGATCTGGCAAGTTTTACGGTCTCATAAGCCAGTAGACCACCTACTCTCTCAATAGTATTATAGTCTGTTTGAAATGAATCATCCGGCCCGGTTCTGCGTGAACTTATTATCAATGACTCGATATTCCCGCCAGCTCCCTGTACAAATAAACAATTCACCTTCTTTCCATAAGCTTCTTCGACTTTTCTGCATGCAACCCCCGGGTAATCTCCGGATATGGCATAATTAAAACAGACAATATCCGCATGACAGGCATAATTCATAATGATAACCCTTGCCTCACCTTTCATGTCTTCGATCTTAATAACGCCAACTTCAGGGTCCACCGGTCCAAATGGAATCCGTTCAGGATTCTCAGATGTATAATGATCATCAGGAAACCACGATTCCCTTGAATGTCCATCTGCCCGAACAATCAGCCTGTTAAAACCTAATTGAGGAAAACTGCTGCGACCTGCACATATTTTTGCAAGGAACATATTTCTGGTGGCCAGATCAACCGCTTTGATTATCTGATCTTCTATATAAGTGCTTTTGCTGTCTTTTGGCCCTGAATGTGTGTGGGAAGAGCAGAGCATAAGTTGTGATATCCCGTATTTTTCTTTACAGATCTTCTCCAGATTTTCACTGGTATAAATGCCCAGATCTACAGATACAAATGCCAGGCGTTCACCATTCAGATCAAGCACCAGGCTTCGGGCGTACAATGAGTCGTGAAGAGGTTCATTTGTTTTTGGAGTTATATTCACCTTCCCGGTTCCTGCCTTTAACCTGCCTTCAATACCGAACATTTGGTCTGTGTGAATTAAGAGACCTAATATTAACAAACAGATGGTGTAATACTTCGTTGCTTTCATAAGTGATATATTTAAATTAAAATGAGTATCGGTTATCATATATAAGAATTTGCAAACCGCTTGAAAATCAATTTATTTACCCCATGCCGAGTACTCGGCAGTAAATTGATTTTCTTCGCTCCCCATGGGGCCGGGGTAAACGAAGAAAATCAATGGGTTTATATGTATGATTCCCGATACTATATAAATTAATTCTATTGAATATGTGTCCGGTTCCATTAGGTAATATATATAGCCTGCATACTAATCGTCATTCCAATATGAAATGAATGTTCTAATTAATGACTTCAGCGGAGGGAGGAACATCCTTAGGATCGCTTCCCCATTCTTTATTTGCTATGTCTCCCATAACAAGTTCCAGAATTCCGCCATCTTTAATATCATCGTGTGAGAACCATGGCTTATTCCATTCCTTCCCGTTTAGCTTTGCCGAAAGAATATATTTATTTTGTTGTGAGCAATTTTTTGCCACAATCTTAAATTCTTTCCCATTGCCTAACTGAATAATAGTATTTTCAAATGCCGGGCTTCCTATATTATAGGTGCCTGATCCGGGGGTAACCGGATAAAATCCCATTTTTGAGAATACTACAAATGCCGACATCCCTCCACCATCTTCATCTCCCGGAACACCCATAAGATCATTTCGAAACCATTCATTCAAAAGGCTTCGAATCCGTTTTTGGGTTTTCCATGGTTCGCCGGCATAATTATACAGGTATGGAATATGCAATGAAGGTTCATTCGCCATGGTAAACTGTCCGACATTCCCTGTCTGATCGGGGAACTGGAAATAAAAATCAAATTTCGATTTGCCAAGAGGTTCGGAGAACATTGAATCAAGGTTTCTTATAAAATCAATTCTGCCTCCCATAAGACTAACCAGATCAGCAATATTGTGCTGAACATCCCACCGGTAGGTCCAACCATTATTTTCATCATAGTAGTCGCGGGCACCTTTCCCTCCTGAAAAAATATAATCAAATGGCTCTATAAAATTACCATGGCTGTCTTTGGGATGAAAGAAATGGGTTACCGGATTAAATAAGTTGCGGTAATTATAAGAACGTTTCAGAAACAGTTTATAATCATCCGTTTTCCCAATCGCTTTGGCAATTTGCGACAAACACCATTCATCATAGGATGTACCCAATGTTACTGCTACTGCCTGTCTTTTTTCGAACTTGTTAAATTCAGGAGCTGTTTCGGATTCATTTTCGTGTAAAGCAGGCATATAGCCATGTTCGATGTAAAACCTGTCGAGCTCGCCGGCAGGAGCACCTGACCAGGGAGCAAGGGTCTTTTCAGTGATTGCTCCTTTACAGGCTTCATAAGCCTTGTTTATATCGAACCCGCGAAGTCCGTTAACGTATGCATCAAGAACTGAAGCGACTCCATGGTTGGAATTCATGCGACGACTGTCACCGGTTATTTCAGGAAATGTAGGCATCCAGAAATTTTTCATTTGCCCTGACATTTCTATATAAGAATGCAAAATGTGATTTTCCTGTTCAGGTTCGATCAGAATTCTTAAGGGATGAGCAGCCCTATATGTATCCCATATCCAATCGTCTGTAAAAAACGGTACACCGTTGTCAGTATGAACTTTCCCATCAAGAGCGCTGAAATAACTTCCATCTTCCGATATACAAACCGGACGTTCAAATGTCCTGTAAAGTGAAGTATAGAAAACTACTTTGTCATTGTCGCTTCCACCCTGCACGGTTATCTTTCCAAGCTCTTCGTTCCATATTTTGCGTCCCTCTGCAGCTAATGAATTTAAATCATAGTTTTTAATTTCCCTTTCCAGATTTTTCCGGGCCTGATCTTCACTCAGAAATGAAACACCATAACGAACACGTGTCAAAGTATCCTGATTCCCAAACTTTAAAACGATGCATGCATTTTTCTCTGCTGAACTGATAAGCTTTCCATCTTTCAAAACAAATACTCCTGAGGGTTGGATCTCAGTTTCAAGGTAAATGTAGACATTGGTACCATTACCTATAGTTTGAAAACCTGATGCAGCTTTACCATTCCATTTTAATTCACCGGCATCGGAATTCAGAATTAAGTAAGCCGGTTTGGCGTTATTGAATTTAATCTCATATAAAGCTGATTGGTGAGACGGGGCGAACCTGATTTGTGTTTTCTGATCATCAAGATAAACAGAGTAGAAATATGGGGTAATCTTTTCCTGGTCATAGCTGTACTGAATTACCGGCTTTATATCTTGTTCTCCCCCCTGATATGGGCTTAAATTAAAAGCAGATCTTCCCCTGTGGCTGGTAACTATAAGAGGCAACCCGTTCAACAAATCCCCGGTGAAGTCACCCCTTTCAGGATACACTCTCATTATACTATTCGGCAAATGAATAGTGGGATAAGTTGGCACAAGCAGATGGCTGATATTGCCCATATAAGGATTTATAAAATCTACGGGATCTTTTTGTGCTGTCCTGGGATTAGAGCACGATACTGCAATTATTGCAATCCCGAGCATTCGGATAATTCTGGTATTCATATTGATAATTTTTACAGATGAAATAATTACTATTTTCGTTCAGGTAATTTCAGAGATAACGGCTTTTCTTTCCGAAGCATTTTAGCAGCTTCACCTGTCAACCACAGATATTGATCTGATGGTTTTCCATCCATATTGATAAATTGAGCAACCTTACTTACCGGCGGATTATTTGTACATTTAAAGATAGCCGTACCTTCGTTTACTTCGTCGAACATAGCCACGTAAAGCCTGTCAGCGCCTGCAAGTATGGCAGTTGAAATCTGCTGCCAGTAAAACCGGCCACCCTGCCTGGGAATGGAACCAACAGGTTTTACATCATCAGGAAATGCGTGGGTACTCAGATTATGCCAGCTAAATCCAGGACATACACATGGAGCATAATCGATATTATGCTCATTACACCATTTAATATCACCTAATATTTCATCACGGTAACGATCCATGTCGTTATGAAGGAGCGGTGAAAATCTTTGTACCATCCAAGGCATTACAATGTCTGCCTGTGTTATTATCTCATGTAGATAAGGATCGTGAGTGCAGTCTGAATCCAGATTACGCCAAAAGGTAGGGACCCCCAGCATTACAGAACACCCGCCATAAACTGGGTCATTTTTCAAAAAGTCAATCAACCGCTGAATACCGATATTCCGGATGTCGTAAGGTCTGTCGGGAAACCCTAATCCCCAGATAGTCACCAGCGGTTTTCCACGGTGATGGAGATATGTCTTGCTACCTGCCTGGTTGGTTACATTTAACGAATCAACAAGAAATTTCCAGTCTTCAATTACAGAAGAACAATCTTCACCTGAGCCTCTCAGACCTGAAAGATCGTACATAACGGCGATAGCCCGGTCATATCTGGAAGCAGCTTCCAGGGCGTATTTCAAAACAGTATTGGAAGCATCCCTTTCATAACCAGGTTTTGTCGAATTAAAAAAGCGTTGCATAAAGACCCCATCGATCCCATACTCTTTCATCCATTTAAAATGAAGATCAATAGTACTTTTATCAGTTGAGTTGAAAAATCTGGCAATACTTCCATCAGCTAACTTCAAACCCGTCGGATATGTTTTCTCATATTCGGTCACATCAGGCCACATGTCTAAACTTATCTTTGTTTCATCAGGGTACATCAGGCCATCTTTTGGAGCCCTGAACCAACCCTGGTACCCTGCCATAACTAAACCTGTGTAAGTTGGATAGTCGGTTATTTTTGAATGTTTATTCTGAGCGAAAACTCCATAAGAAAAAATGAATAAACAGGCTACAATCGAAATCAATCGTTTATTTATTGCCATGATACAAGTTTTTATATGATTAAAAATTAAACTTATTATATAACCGAACATAGGAGTATTCAGCTGATCCATTATTCTGATTATCAAATACTAATCCAACACGCATGGCCTCACACCAGCGGGGTAGAAATGCACCCTCATAGTATTCATCCAGCGTTTTGACAGAGGTCCATTTAACTCCATCCAATGACCAAAAGAACCGGAAGAAATGACCATGAACAGCTTCCATTTTCAGGCAAACCGGTTTATTCTCCTGCAAATTTGCTTCCGATAGGATCTCCTTTTCACCATTGTTAATTTTAAAAAGAACCAGTCGGGCTTGACGGATAGTTAAGGCCAGAAGATTTTTCTGATCACCGTATACGCATATTCCGCCAGGATCAGATGTAGTTCCGTAAACTTTTGTTTCGAACGAATAATCTCCGGTTTTAGGACTTAATCCCGCAAAAACAATCCCTTTCTGAGTTGAAGAAAGTGTTAATGTTCTATTATTAATCCTGATTTCCGGCTTTGGCTTATTTATATCCCATTGCCAGAACTTAAGGTTCTCAGCTGAAGAAAAATCATCCGTATAAACCGAATCCCGGCACTGAACTGCATTATTTAAAGGTACACTAGCATAGACGGAAGGTGTATTCCCATTTTTGAAACGTGGCCATCCGCTTTCCTCATCCCAAACTAATTCATCCAGCATACCCTGCCTGCCTGTAAATTGAAAATCTTTTGCATGATAAGCATGGTACAGATAAAAATACCTCTGTTCAGATGTTTCAACTAATGTCCCATGACCGGGACATTTCCACTTTTCATCTCCGCGTAACAGAGGCTGTGTGTATTGTTCCCAGTCCCCTTTCATGGATTCGGAACGTGAAACCATTACCTTGTAACTGCATCGTTCATCACAGCATCCGCCAATGGAGTAAAACAAATAATAATATTTGCCATGTTTGAACAAGCATTCACCTTCATTGCCTCTTCCCAGCCAACCTTTATCGTAACGGGTAAGACTAAAATGTTCACCTGAAAGAGATAAACCGTCAGAGCTCATTTCGGATGCCAGTATTTCATCAGGGCGATCCTTATTCAAACCGTAAGCTTTCCAGGTGATATATAACTTCCCATCATCGTCCCTGAAAACAAATGGATCTATTGCTTCGTTACCCCATTCGACAATGATACCCTTATCTGTGAAGCCTTTATGAATATCGTTAGTAGTAGCTACACCGATGCATGAAACATGATCGCTCTTTCGTTTGGCCGTATAATAGACATAAAAGGTCCCATGGTTGTAATAAAGCTCAGGAGCCCAAAAATTATTGTCAGACCATTTTGGACAATCAGTAAAAACTGACCCGACCGGTTTCCAATTGATCAGATCTGTCGATTCATACAACGGGAAACAAGGTCCAAAATCATTTGAAGTAGCTGCTGCATAATACATATTTCCTACCCTGATAATAGTCGGATCGGGAAAATCGCCGGGGATTACAGGGTTATAGTAAATTCCATCTAAACTTTCTTTTTGTGACTTTAATCCGACTCCGGCGAATGATGATAAATTAAACTCATCTCCTTGGCGGAGTTCAGTATTCCAGGTAAACCCAAATAAAAAAACTGCAGTTAATGCTAATACAAATGTCTTTGTCAATCGAATGATATGGCAATCATTTCTATTAATGGAAGTTTTTATTATGATGTTCATATTTTAATTTATAACAGCATTTTGCATACCTTATTCGCATCTCTCAATGTGAAGAATCCTGTGAAGCAGCTGAACCATCTACAGATTTAATCGCCTTTGAATAAATCACTTCTTTTAAATCCCCGAAGTTTAAATTGAACTTATGCTTAATCAGTTCCGGCCTTGCAAAATTTTTATGATTGATCGTATAAAATATTGGATCTTCCTGAGGAAGAATAAATGGTTTTGAAGTATTACCCAGCGAATCAATACTGCATATAAATGGTTTACTTGTAACACCATCCAGACGGCGACTACTGAAAACAAACCATTTACTATTACTTGACCATGAAATATAACTTTCGCTTTCATCACTGTTTATATCAGGTTTAGTATACTTATTAGTACGCCTATCCATAAGATATAAATCGCTTGATTTATTGTTAACAGGGAAATATCCAAAATCAACCATGCACATAAGCAAATATTTTCCATCCGGAGAGATTGTTGGAAATGCAATGCTTTTTTTTGCTTCTCCACTTGAAATAATGGTCTCCGGGTCACCCATGGTATTATTGTCAGCATCAAAACTTACGCGCATCAAACTATATTGAACTTCTTCATTTGGTGTACCGACTACATATTCCTTCGCGCAGGTGTAATAGAGATATTTACCATCAGGTGACCAACAGGGCAGATTTTCTCTTAGTTTCGATGCTATTTTAGGAAAAGGAAGTATGGTGTTTTTTTCCACATCATAAATGATAATATCCGATGCAAAATCAAATACCTCCTTCATTTTTTTCTCATAGCCGGTCAAATAATAGTTCTGTCGTATCTTGTTTGTTGCAAATGCCACTAATTTTCCGTTGGGGTGCCAACTGCAATATGCTCCTGCTGAAAGCATTTTCGAGGTCTTCAAATTTATTTTAGTAAGCTTTCCATTATTGTAAAAAATTGTCCCGCTGTGTTCTCCTCTCATATGGAATAACATCCTGTCGGGGTCATTTTTCCAGAAAGTATGGCAGTTCATACAGTTATGATCGGTTCTGGAATTATTAAATATTTCGTATTCTTTGAAACTCTCCAAATCTCTCTGATGCATAGCCATTTGATCCCAATAACTGTTTGTAGGAGCTATGTCCCTGTAATAAATAAAAGGATCTATTTTATCACTTGAAACGAAATTATTTATGGCTTTAAATCTGACCCATGTTTCATTCTGTCTGGCATAAATGTCAATTTTAATGGTGTCACTTGTATTTTCGTAAAGAAACCGTCTCCACGAACTGAGAGGAATTTTTACATTGGGGTTTTTAAGGTTTAAGCTGATTTCTCTTTTATTTTTCGAATACAATCTGACTTTAAATCTGTTCCCGGGTTCCTTAATCTCAAAATTTAGCGGGGCAATGTTGGGAGGTAAAACAATATTCGAATAGTCGGGAAAAATTTTGGGGAACTCCCGGGTCTGTTTAAAATTTCGAATATCAGGAACAATTAGATTTGAAGTAATTATAAGAATTATGATACCCAAAATAATAATACCTGATATAAAAATTAGTGTTTTATTGAAATTATATCCTGTTTTCATAGTCTATTCTCTCTCCTTTTCTTTTACATCAATGCCTGCTTCATTAGCAACAGGCCTTGGAAACTTTAAATAGTACCAATATGTATCTCCATACCGTGAGAATAAATATCTCTTTGCTTCTTCCGGATTGCCTCTTAACCTCACATAATCTTTTTGAAAAGCTTTAAATTCATCAATGATACCCCTATCAAAAGTAAATTCATCAATATTTATCGGGCTCTTCTCCGATATTAAACTATAATAGACGAATCCCTCAAAATACAACCTGGGTATATGGGTATAACCAAATAATTTTAAACCTGATAAACCTACTGCAAAATCCGTCATGTTATTATCCAACATAGAGCTGATCATCAGATAGTTGTATGCCATTTTATTAGAACCAGATTTCCCCGTGAGCAAATACAAATTATAATCGATAGCTGTCTTTGAAATTATTGCGTCATGAACCTGATTTTTTCTGTACATTCCTAATTCCGGATCGGTGTTTATTAGAGATGTGTCATTAACAAATTTCCGGTATTGCTGAACCCATTTTTTATTAAACAGAGTGTGGTCAATCAAATTCAGCATTTTTTGCGACTCTTTGATACATCCTTGCGCGAGAAATGCTTTTGTAAGATTTTTTAAAACGTAAGGATTAGCTCCATAAACATTTGTAGCTTCAGTTCCCCATATTATTGAGAGTGAAAGGGCTCCAAGATCCAGATACATTTCCTGATCAGGTACAAGTTCATCAAAGCTTGTCAACTTTGTAGCCAGAAGCCCATTGGATGCCATATCCTGATTGAATTTAAATAAATCCTCATAAATCCTGCCGGTAAAATATAAGGCTCTGTTGGTATAAATAATTTCAGTTCTGTCAAAAAAATCAGACTTCTTCGATAATTCAAGAACTTTGTTCCAATCTTTATTTCTTCCATAATATTGTACTAAAAGTTTTATTTTCTGTTCTTTATTTAAAGTGACATAACATATGCAGGCAGTAAGAAAAGTAATGACTAATAAAATCAAGAGGCTTTTATAACCCAAAAACAATTTCCTGTTTTCTGCCTTTTCTTTTGGTCGAAGAATTGTTAACCTATTAAATTTCACGCAGGTATATAAAGTAAATATTAACAATACCGACAGGTAAAGTAAGAAAGGAAGAAACCATAAAGCATAAATATTTTGTATCGCTTTTAACTCCTTAAAGACATCCTTATAGGAAATGAAAAAAAGGTGATTAAAAATCAGAGTAACTGCTAAAGTTTCTAGTAAAATTATAACTGAAAAATATTTTCTTTCCTTTGAAAATAACTCTGAAAAGAAAGCCATTAGTGTGAAAAGGTAAACTGTTTTTATACCTGTTAAATAGTATAAAAGAACTAAAAGGACCGGGAAAAATAAAAACCTGTATGAGCCCTTATCTTTTATAACCCTGTAGTAGATGCAGGAGATAAACAAAGTTAACAGGATCTCAATATCAAATTTAAGGCTATGGTTATAATCATTATGCATTGTAATAAGGATTATGACCGGAATAAATGGCATCAACATGTTATGCTTTTCCTTTCCGAAGAGAGAATATCCTAACCAGTATATTGAATATAATATTATTGTAATTGTGAATGATGCCAGTACAGGAATGTTATAAAACTGTGTAATAAGTCGTGAGACATATTCAGTCGGGTTACCCGGAAAATTAAAATACTTTTTAAAAAAATAAATATCTGTGAAAAACTCTCTGTAATTCTTTAAAAGATAAAGAGGCGGATCAACTATGAATAAGAAATAGATGAAAAACCCCAGAAAAAACAGGGTCACATAAATAAAATTATTCTGATGTCGTGTTAAAAGTTTCATTTAATTAAATTGAACCGGAATATTCTATTTATAAAAATGTCTTGTTGTTATATTTAACCCTGAATGATTCATGCTGTTACTCCTTGTAATGTTTATCAATCAGCCGCTACCATAATTTTATCTTCATAATTCATAGCTGGTTGTTTTTGCTCTTTTTTGTCAAAAAGGTAATTCCCCAGTACCAAATAATCCATATCGGTCCGCATAAAGTCGATATAAGCATCTTGCGGATTGCAAACAATGGGTTCTCCCCTTACATTGAATGATGTATTTACCAATATTCCACAACCTGTAATTTTCTTAAAATCTGTAATCAGTTTCCAGAATTTCGGATTAGCTTCTTTGCTCACGGTTTGTATCCTTGCTGAATAATCAATATGAGTAACTGCAGGAATACCTGACCGAAGGTGATATAACCGTTCATAAAGATCTGAGTCAGCATAATTTTCAGGCTCGGAATTTCGAAGGCCTTCTTTAAGGGATCCAATAAACAGCATGTAGGGAGATGATACAACTGTTGTATAGTAATTGGATAAATCTTCAATCAGAATACTGGGAGCAAAGGGTCTGAATCCTTCCCGGAATTTTATTTTTAAATTCAGTATCTTTTGCATTTCAGGATTTCTGGGATCTCCAAGTATACTTCGGTTCCCCAAAGCACGAGGGCCAAACTCCATCTTGTCCTGAAACCAGCCAATTACATTCCCTTCGGCCATTTTCTGACTAACTACTAAAGTCAGATCATCAAAATTTTTATAACAGACAAATGGTGCTTCATATTTATTGATTGTCTTCAGGATATCCTTGTCAGAATATTGAGGACCTAAATAACTATGACTCATTTCATCAGAGAGATGACCGATTTTTCTCTCCTGCCTGTACCTGATATGGAAAGCTGCAAACGCTGCCCCTACAGCTCCTCCTGCATCACCGGCTGCAGGTTGGATCCAGATATTGTCAAAAATCCGGCTATTGAGTATTTTAGTGTTTGCCACACAGTTTAAAGCTACTCCCCCAGCCAAAACCAGATTCCTGCTATGCGTAATTTTTTGAGCAGTATATGCTAATGCAACGACAATAGATTCTGTCACATCCTGAATGGCTGATGCAAGATCCATATGTTCCTGGGTGATAGGTGATTCAGGCTTTCTCCGCTGTATACCGAAAAGGGCTTCCCATTTTTTATTATTTGTCATGGTCAGCCTGGTTGCAAAATCAAAGTAATTCATATTGAGAAGAATGGAACCATCTTCCCTGATATCAACCAGATCAGATAATATCTTTTCTTTGAATTTTTTAGTATGAGCCGAACCGCGATTGCCATACGGAGCCAATCCCATGAGTTTGTATTCTCCGCTGTTTACCTTAAATCCCAGGTAATAAGTGAATGCGCTGTATAAAAGTCCCACAGAATGAGGAAAATGCAGTTCTTTAAGAACTCTTATATCACCAGAGCTTCCGTAACTGATTGTAAGGGTAGCCCATTCGCCAACGCCATCGATTGTCAGAATAGCAGCCTCTTCAAAAGGCGACGGATAAAAGGCGCTGGCAGCATGCGATAAATGATGCTCAGTAAATAATAACGGAATTTTGGCTGTTCCGAATTGCAATAATTTTTCCAGTAATAGTTTTCTCATAAAGAACTTTTCCTTAATCCATAAAGGAATGGCAGAGATAAAACTTATCAATCCTTTTGGAGCAAAACCATGGTAAGTCTCAAGCAAACGTTCAAATTTCAGCAATGGCTTTTCATAAAAAATTACCGTCCTAAGTTCGTTATAATCCATACCGGCTTCTTCCAGAACATATTTAATTGCATGAGCAGGGAAATCAGAATCATGTTTAATACGCGTAAATCTTTCTTCCTGAGCAGCTGCTATAAGTTTACCATCAATCAGTATTGCTGCTGCGCTATCGTGATAAAATGCTGAAATTCCGAGTATCCCCATTCTCATTTTAATCAGAATATAGAGTAAATAAAAGGAGCTAAAGCAGTTCCACTTGTTATGACAATAAGCAAGGCCAGCAACATTAAAATAATTATAAGTGGCAGTAACCAGAATTTTTTTCTGGTTTTCAGGAAGCGGAACAGTTCTTTTAAAAATTCCATGAAGTCAGTAGTTTATTATTCAGAATGTATCTGTAAAATCAGCAGCAGTGTATATATGATCCCGATCTGTCAAGACAGACTTTGTGCTTTTTTTAAATTGATCGATATTCAAATTATCTCTTTTCAAAAACCTCCGGATCAGACCTACCGGAGTTACCACAATGAAAAAGACAATGGTCAACAAGACGCGGGAGCCAACGTAGCTTAATATTCTCGATAACCAAAACCAGATTGCTGCAAAAGGATTAAAAATAACGGGAACAATAAGAGTTACCAATGTTAAAAAAAGTGCCGCGATAACAAAATAACTTTGCTTAAGATAGATTGCCAAAAGGATTGTTACCAGAATAGTGACAAGCCCAAACTCTACAGACTGCTTTTCAGTAATCCCAATAATATTCTTTTTTGTTTTAGTCATTAATTTGCATTTTTAATTTGCGCAAGCATAGTTAAAGCTTCAATATTCTTATTATCCAATATCAGAATTTTTCTAATGTAGATTAAGGCTCCATCTTTGTTGTCCATTTTAATATAGGCCCTGGCTATTTTGTTTAAAACCGACACATTTGTTGAATCGTTTTGATTAGTGTTTTTTATTTGAATAATCTCTTCGGCAGAAGCTTTGAGTGCAAGTAAATTCACACCGGAGGTATTGTTTTTTATTGAAAATTCAATATATGGAATAGCTTCAACCGGTCTGTCAAGCTTGAGATAATTCAGTGAAAGGCTTATCGCGTTATTGAAAGATGGTGATAAATTAAAAGCTCTTTTAAAATAGAAAACAGCCCTTTCATAATCTTTTGATTTCGAGCTAAGCATAGCCGCTTTTTCGTAATAAGAAACATTTTCAGGATACTCAAGCACCAAAGCTTCCATTATCTTTCGAGCCTCTGTCAGTTTTTGATTTTTAATATCATAATCATACAGGTTATTGATTGCATCCTTCCAGCTTATCTTTTTTATTGCAAGGTCCCAGGCAAGTTTTTCTTCCTCCGTAGAAATCATCATGGTATCCCTTTGCAAAACAGCACTAAAAGGCCAGCTTTTTTTAAGATTTGATATCCTGTAAACACCTGCCAGGGAATCAATTTTAGCAACCGGCATATCGCATAGTAATTGCTTAAATGTCAAATCCTTTTCTTTATTTGCTGAAAGAAGGTGCTCTTTTTTCATTGTTTCATAAAAAGAATCCGACATTAGAGCATACCCAGTCAAATTAGGATGAACATGTTCCAAAATCAGCTCATTTCCAATTATATGATCATCAGACCAATTCTCAAATGCAGCTTTGGTATCAACAAGGTGAGCATTAGGATATTTATTACATAATTGCAGGATTATTGTATTGATTTGTTCAGGTGCCCGGAACCTTAGACCATCCAAATTCTTAGCGATGACAAAATAATCCTTAGCCTGCTTAAAATCACCTTGTTTATAGGCTAATTTACCAAGACAAAAGTTGCATAGAGCATTAGTATTGTTGATCTTATTGGCAGTATGAAGAAATTGAGAACTCAGAGAAAAGTCCCCGTTATCGAAAGCCTTTAGTCCTGATCTGAAATTCCTATTATATCCGGGAAATTTAACACTGTCAACGCCAATACTGACAAAGGGTTTTAAATCTTTTTCATTGCTAACCAGGTTACTAATAAATACCGGAATGTTATATTTATTAAACAGAGATAATGTTTTATCAATGTTATATCGAAACTGATTTATCCCTTTGTTAAATAATTTTGAGTTGTAAGGAATCTGTTCATCTGCTATCATCATCTTCATGCGGGTTCCTCCTGAAGCGGTCACACGGGTTCCTGCAATTTTTTCGTACAGATTGGTCAGCAACTGAGTAAATCTTAACTTACGTAAGCTGAGAATCAGATTAACGATGCCGGAACTTCCTCCGATTTTATCCGTGGATGCCACTCCAAGAACTCCATAATATTCATTTTGCCCGGTATAAATTAAAACAGCATCAGGTTTATAATTTATTAATTCTCGGGCAAAGCCTAATACCGTGTAAGAATTGACAGCTGTTAACGAGAGATTGATAATTTCAAAATTTTGATCAGGGTAATCGTGCATCAGTCGGTATAATATCCATCTATGAAAAGAGCCATTATGGAAATAAGGATATCCGATAGTTGTTGACTCGCCTAAAACAAAAATGCGCAAGGTGTTAGCATCCTTTTTCTTCTTAAATAGTTCAGAGTTGCCAGTTGTAGCAAAAGCTTGATTAGTGAAATACTTTTTAGATGCTTCGGGGTTAAAGACAAAGTAATTCTTGTTTTCGGGATATTCAATAAAAAGCCTGAAGTCATTATCATAATGAAGGATCCTTAAAGAAATTTCAAACAAAAATAAAATCAGGAAAGGCAAGAGAATGCTTATCGCTCTGAATAGTAATTCTTTCATTTTTGGAGAACCATCAGACCAAGAAGATTTCATGATTTTTTCTTAATATTTATTCGATAAAATATTCTTTGTGCCTTAGAATAGATGTTGTCTCCCGGTATTTTTAAAATCCCAGTATTACAGTATATTAAATAAAAAAGTTTAACCATGCAATTGTGCATGGTTAAACTCTAAAACAATTTTAATATCCCGGATTTTGTGTCCAGGTAGGATTCAAGAACATCTCACTTTGTGGTATTGGAGCCAGATAACAATGAGAAGGATCGGATAATGAAGTTGAAACTATCGCGTTTTCAATAATCCGACCATCAGGGCTCGAAGCGGTGCTTCTTGCAGCGATAACCTGAGGTAGTATTTGAAGACGAACGATATCGAACCAACGCATACCATTCTCCCCGGCAAATTCATATGCACGTTCTTTAACGACAGAATCCTGGAACTGGGTGGCAGAAAGCCCAGGTGTTAAGCTAGGTTCGCCAGCGCGGGCTCTGACAAGATTTATTGCATTATAACTTGCCGATGTAGGTCCGTTGCTGGCCATAGCAGAAGCTTCTGCATAATCCAGGAGAACCATTGGATAGCGAATTATATCGTTAGATTTATTAGTACTTGCATGCATGGTAACGATTGTATTAGCTGTCTCTATGCAACCATCTCCATTTCCGGGTACTCCGACCCCATACCTGAACTTTTTATAAGAAGGATGGCGAACATCTGTTGAATCAGAACTATATGGAACAAGATGATAGGTCACTCCATCAGAATTCCTGAGTTTAATGGTTGTAACAAAAGTTTCATCAGTCCTTTTACATTTCGGAGCGTTTTTATAAAAATTAACTTCGGGGAAATAATCATCCCATCCACTGCTTCCATCAAGACCTACTTCATCATCAACTATAGAGGACTGACCAACACCGCGCTGTGCGGTATTATTGCCCATATTGAATTCAAGATCCCAAATTGCTTCCTGGCTGTTATTCGTTGAAAAAAGAGTAAGATAATCAGGAACAAGTGAATATGCACCCGATTGAATAACAACATTTGCGGCTGTTGCGGCTAAAGCATAATTGCCCGCCTGGTTCAATGGCCACCCGGTCATTGTTAAATACACATCTGCCAAAAGGGCCTGGGTGGTAAGTGGGTTTGGCCTGTCCGGCGAATTTTTGTAAGAAGCCGGGAACAAACTTAATGCGGTAGTCAAATCACTTATAATTGATGCATATACATCGCTTACAGCTGCCCTTGGAGGTCTGGCGGTGATATCTGAAGCGCCAAGGACCAATGGTACTGGCCCAAAAGAACGAACGAGCATGTAATAACCCCATGCCCTTAAAAAATAGGCTTGTGCTGCAGCCCCGTTTTTCAGGTCCTCAGTTGTAGGTACTTTCCCATAATTCACAATTACATTATTTGCCTGGTAGATACCTGTCCAAAAGGGTGACCAACACGCTGAAACGCCACCATCCGTTGCACTACCGTTCAATTCATCATATATTCGCATTGAATACTTATTAGATGCATAGTGGGTCGCCAGATCATCTGCCCCAAAACAAATATTCATTCGGGTCGTGAAACCATAGCCATAATCGTGTGCATAACACTCATAACAAGCAGCAACAGCCCCATCAAGATCAGCCTGTGATTGGAAATATGTAACAGGCGTTATCTGGGCTTTCGGATCTTCGGTAAGTTTTTGGCATCCGAATATAGATACCAAAGCCAGAGAGAATAATATTATAAAATACTTTGTCTTCATATTTTTATCTTTTTAATAATTAATCTTTTAGATGCATATTTATTAAAAGGTTGCACGTATCCCAATTGTGTAAGTCTTCGGATTTGGTATGGAGCCTGTTTCCAGGCCTTGAATGGAAACACCACCTGCACCAGCTGTGGTTGTTTCCGGGTCAAATCCTTTATAAGGGGTAATGCATAAAACATTTTGTCCGCTTACATAAACCTCCAGCTTGCTCATGAAACTCTTTATAAGTCTTTGAGGAATACTATAAGAAAGCGAAATGTTTTTCAGCTTAATAAAACTTGCATTATAAACGTAACGGCTGCTATTTACCACATTGCTGGTACTATTCTGAACAGGGAAATTTGTTTCCTTTGCAGGTGTCCACATGTTTAAGGCATCTTTAGACGTTGCATCTCTTGCATCAGCAGCCGAACCATAGGTTTCAGGGATAAGTGTAGAGAATATCTTGTTGCCCTGCATACCCTGGAACATAAAGCTCAGTTCAAAATTAGAGTAAGATATTTCATTCGTAAATCCAAAAGTATATTTTGGTTGGGCATTGCCTATCGGCATTTCGTCAGCTGCGCTATATTTATTGTCGCCATTTACATCCACATATTTTGCATCGCCTGGTTTCAGACCAAACAGAGCAGCTTGTGCAGCTTCTGATGTTTTCCACGTGCCGAGAAATTTATACCCGAAAAATTCTCCGATCGGATATCCCACCTTCAAAAGAGAAAGTCCCCCCTCTTGTTGGCCAATACCACTCACCTGTATATTATCATTTCCTCCCAGATTAAGTATTTTATTAGAGTTAAATGATAAGGTAAGGAATGTAGTCCATTTCAGAGTATTATCCTTACCAGAAACCGGTGTTCCACCGAGAGTAAATTCAAGCCCTTTATTTGAGAGGGCACCAATATTAGCAGCATAAGTACCTCCATTGTCATAACCCGGTGCAGTCACGTTATATAAAAGGTTTGTTATCTTTTTAGAATACCAGTCAAAAGCGAAAGTTAACCTTCCTTTAAGAAATGCAGCATCCAAACCAGCATCATACTGAGTAGAAGTTTCCCATTTGAGATTTTTTGAAACGCCTGTTCCCAAAGGAGTACTGACTATAGGACCATTTATAAAAGCATAAGGAGGATTTACACCGATACCCGGAATAGTGGCATACGGAGCAACAGCCTGGTTGCCTGTTTGTCCATAGCTTGCACGAATTTTCAAATTTGATATTGCGTGTGAATCCTTTAAGAAATTTTCTTTACTAATATTCCAGCCCAAGGCTAAAGAAGGGAAGGTACTGTATTTTTGTGTCAGGTGTGAAGAACCATCGTCGCGTATGCTTGCAGTAAGAAGGTATTTATCCTTATAGGAATAGTTTAACCTGCCCATATAAGACTGGAGCTGATCAGCCCAGTAACCTGAAGTGGTTACCTGTGTTGCACCAAGGCCCAGATTATAATATCCATCATTATATGATGATAGATTATTTGCCCTGGCTGTAACAAACGTATTTTGACGAGATTGCTGCTCATACAAAGCAGTTAAGGTAATGGAATGATCGCCAAAAGTGTTGGTATAGGTAAAGTAATTACTGTTTTGAAATACCGAATAGGAGGTATTTGTTACTGATGCATTGTCTTTATTATCAAACCCCGTAGAAGTGAATTTATTAAACACTGAAGGGCTATAACTGAACTGACGTTCGAGTGAACCGGTAGAAGTAAAGGTGAGACCCTTAATAATTCTCCAGTTCAACATCCCGGTTGCCGCGAAGTCACCAGTAGTATTATCTACTGCCTGGTTCAAAGCTTGTGGTACCGGGTTGATCTGATCATCTCCATAGGCTGAATGGTAAATAAAGTTACCGTTCGAATCCCTGATAGGTGATGTCGGGTCCCAGCATGCTGCCAATGACATTGGATCATAAGCGTCTCCAGCGTAGCCGGTATTGTGGCTTTTACTCTGATACCCGGAAAGATTAAATTTGAAATCCAGATTATCACTCGCTTTAACATCTATATTGGTCCTGATGTCTGCCTTTTTATAACCCTGGTTGATAAGGATACCCGGCTGATCAAGATATCCTCCTGATACTAAATATTTTACATTAGAACTTCCACCCGATAAAGTAAGCTGGTAATTTTGTACGTAACCTGTCCGTGTAACTGCCTTTTGCCAATCAGTGCCAGGATTTGTCTTAAAATCAGCAAGTTGAGCAGATGAAAAAGTATTAGGTGATATCTCATTTTTTACTGTGGCAAAATCATAAGCATTCATTAAACTTAAATAGCGCGGCATACTTGCTGCACTACCCCATGCATTGAAATCAACCCTCAGTTTCCCTTCGGCACCTCTCTTTGTTGTCACCATTACAACACCGTTTGAACCTCTTGATCCATAGATAGCCGTTGCGGATGCATCTTTTAAAACTTCTATTGTCTCAATATCTTCAGGAGAAATCGATGCGATGTTGCCACCAACGTACCCGTCGATTACATAAAGTGGATCGTTGGAACCTGTAATAGAATTTATACCTCTGATCCGAACACTGAGTCCAATACCCGGTTGCCCACTTGTACTTTCAACAGAAACTCCAGGCGTGGTTCCCTGAAGCGCCTGGTCAACTCTTGTAATTGGACGACTAGCTATTACATCTGCTTTTATAGAACTTGTTGCACCGGTGACATCTCTTTTCCTTTGCTGACCATAGCCAACAACAATAACTTCTTCCAATTGTCTGGAATTAGGTATCATTTGAAGATCTATGGTCGTTCTGCCACTTACACTTACTCTCTGAGTATCGTACCCTACAAATGAAAAAACAAGTACAGCATTTACATTTTTTATATCGATTGAATATTTCCCGTTTGCATCAGAAATGATGCCAACAGATGTACCTTCAATCTGTATTGTTGCCCCAGGAAGAGGTTTCCCGTTTTCATCGGTAACAGTTCCGTTAATTTTCAGCTGTTGAATAGCCACAGAAAGAGAAGATACATCACTAGGAGTGAGTATTATCTGTCTGTCATAAACGACAAAATTTACTCCCTCTTTTTTGAAAAGATCATTAAGAATATCCTTTATTGGTTCATTTTCTGCTTCAATATTAACTTTTTGATTTACGTCGATTAATTTTTGATTGAACAGAAAATAGAACTCGCTTACATCCTCAATTTTATTGAGGACCTCTTCAATTGTTGCGTCTTTGAGATTAAGTGAAATTTTTGTAGACTGAGAGTAAGTCGGACCAGCAAAAATATTCACCAGACAACAAAATAGCAGAAAAGCTGAGATTTTCATAATCATGAATAATTTGTGCCAATTACTTTTTGGTTTGAAGAAACCATAGTAATCCAGTTTTTTTTTCATACTTTTGAAATGTTAGAGTTAATAATAAGATTTTTGTTTGTATAATCAGGAATTTATTTATTTCCCTCTGACATTGAGGAAAAGTGTTACAGCGCTTTTCCTCTTATTTTTAGAGGTCAATATTTGTTTGATTTTCAGGTTTTTTTCATAGGCAATAGATTAAGGTTATAAATCAGGGTAGAATAAATAAACTCAATTTTGTCAGATTGCTTTTTGCCTGATAGGGAAAATGATAATTTTCTTCCGTGGGAATGAGCCGTCGGGTAAGGGGTCACGTTTCAGTTCAATATAATCTATTGGTGAAGAAATCTTTAACAATTTGAGGATTTCTGTCAAAGATTCGTCCTCGAAAGTGGCCCTATAAGAATAATTCTGTAATTCCTTACCTTTGATCTCAATGTCAATATTAAATACCTGGCTGATTTTTTTTACAACCTGGCTTAAGGGTTCATTCCGGAAAACCAGTTTCCCATCTTTCCACGATATATATTTATAGGTATCTTCATCACTAATTGAAGTAGTCCCATTAGTTTTATTAAATGTTAAATGCTGGTTAATACTAAGTTTAGAACTCTTAATATTTTTTTTGTCACCCGTCAGGTCGACTTCCACTTTACCGGAAACAAGTGTTACTTCCGCCTCATTGTCAGAGTCATATCCCGAAACATTAAATTTCGTTCCGGTAGCTTTAACGCTAAGTGATGATGTTTCAACAATAAATGGCCTTTTAATATCACTTTCAACCTCAAAATAAGCTTCACCTTTCAAAATCACGGTACGGTTATTACCAAAGAACCTGTCAGGATATTTTATACTGCTTCCTGAATTAAGCCAGACGGAAGTCCCATCTGAAAGCTTTAAAGCAGACCGAGTACCAAAAGCTGCAAACAACTCATTATAAACTGGTCTCTGTTTTGTTAAGTGGCTATTAGTACGAAATGAGAAATATATTAAGTTTCCTATTAAAATCGGAATTAATAATACAGCGGCAATTTTCTTCCAGTAGAACCAGATATTTGGAGCTGGAAATTTTATTGCTATTTTTTTATTGATCAAATTAAACGCTTTGTCAGCATCTATCCTATTTACATCTATATCATGTTCAGAATTATTCCAGATATTTTTCAACTGTTGGAAATACAATAAATTATCGTTTTCTCCAAGTAACCATTCCTGCAATTCAACAATTTCATACTGACTTGCTTCACCAGTAAGATACCTTGTAATTAAAATATCCTGATTTTTTTTATCTATCGGCATAATAATACGATTTTGTAATAATAATAAGACGTTTCAGTGATCAAATACCACAATCAATAAGATGGAAATCTGAAATAAATTTATTACAAGTTTGGTAGTGGATAGAAAAAACAATCCCTTAGCCCGTTGGACTAAGGGATTTGACCAAACTAACTAACCTAACCCAGCTACCCTATTAACCTATGATTCTAACTTTTCCTTATTTTCCATTAAGTTATTCTTCTTACAAAAGACGAATCAGAAACGAATTACCACAACTTTATGAATTCAAGTTTGGGTAAATTAATTAATTTGTAGAATGATAATTTGTTGAAATAGGAATTTTTGTGATTCCGCTATGCCGTTGGGCAAATCGGATTTATTTGTTTAGTGGATAGAAAATAAACAAAAACCTATAACATCTTGTATTAAAAAAAATCTGTTAAACTTTTCCTTAGCAATTCCAGCGCCTTGCTAATTCGTACTTCAATAGTTCTGATTGAGACATCTAATTTGGTTGCAATCTCCTGATATTTAAGCCCTTCAAACCTGTTCATTTCAAAAGCTTCCTTAAACTTTTCAGGTAGATTATCTATTGCCTTTTCAATCATTCCTTCTAATTCAGATCTAAGAATATAATTGTCAGTATCATATTCATAAAGAGGTGAATTGTCAATAATATAAGTACTGCTATTATTGACAATTTTTCTGTGTCTGTGCCAATCAATACACTTGTTTTGAACAGTTTTTAATAGAATTGATTTCAAAGAAACAGTTACAATCAATTTTTCATGATCCTCCCATAGTTTGATAAATGTATCCTGAACAATATCTTCTGCATTCGACAGATCATGTGTAAAACTATAAGCAAAGAATACCAGGTCTTTATAGTAAGCCTTAAATATATCTGAAAAAGAACCAGGATCTCCTGACTTTAGTTTTTCAATTAAAAGGAGTTCAAATATGATGTTTTTGTTTATCACAATATATTAAACCTTGAAAACAAATTTATTTATTACTTCCCTCTTCACAAATATAATTTATCAAACATTTGATAATCTGAATTATCCAATGGATATTCTAAAGTAGTATAAAGCAATCCAATATAAGTTTATTCACTTGAGTGAATATCCAGTGGAATAAAAAATTTAAAATTGCTTCCTTTACCTGATTCACTTTCAACCCAGATCTTTCCTCCGTGTTTTTCAACAAATTCTTTGCACAAAAATAAGCCCAGACCAGTACCTTTCTCGTTCTCAGTACCTCGTGTAGAGAAGTTAGCATCTATTCTGAATAGTTTTGCCATGGTTTCATTAGTCATCCCTATTCCACTATCAGATACTGATATTTGCATATTCCCGTCTTCAATTATGGCCCTAACTTCTACCATACCATTTTTTTGAGTAAACTTAATTGCATTAGAAATCAGATTTCTTAATATGGTTTTGATCATATCCTTATCTGCTCTAATCGTTAAATCATAAGGGAATGAACTTTTAAGTTCAATGTTTTTCCCTTTCGCAATATCATTTAAGACACTGAATTCTTCATTAAGAGTTTCAAATAGATTAATTGGTACCGGGTTAAAAAGTATATTACCCCGCTGAGAATTTGCCCATTCCAACAAATTTTCAAGTAACCTATATGTCTGAATAGCAGAAGTATTAATTAATCCGGCATACTCTTCAATTGCTCCCTGGTCACCTGATTTTATTTCTTCTTTCTGCATTTCGCTAAAACCGATAATGGTTTGGAATGGGTTCTTCAGGTCATGTGCAATAATTGAGAAAAACTTATCTTTTGAGGCATTGAGTTCTTCTATATGTTGTCGTCGTTCTTCAAGTAATAAGTTTGATTCATTAAGTTTTCCTGCCTGTTTAATTAACATATCGTTTTTTTCATGTAATTCAGCAGTTTTAACTGTCACCAGTTTTTCAAGCAGAATCTTCTGACTTTTTAAATGCCGAACCCGTGAAATAAAAACAAAAACAATTACGAAGATTAATGTTGATATCATTATTAATCTGAACCACAATGTTACCCACCATGGAGGTAAAATAATTATGCCTAATGAAACTCCTTTATCGTTCCATACTCCATCATTATTTGATGCTTTTACCTTAAAAGTATAGTTACCGGGGTCAAGATTAGTATATGTGACATATCGTCGGGAGGCATCAGTATAATTCCAATCTTTCTCAAAGCCTTCCATGATATAGGCATATTGATTTTTTTCTGAATGGGAATAATTGATGGCAGAGAAAGTAAATGAAAATACTCTCTGATTCCACTTCAATGTGATCTCTTTTGCTTCTCCAATATATGACTGAAATTGGGCTCCGGGATATCCAAAACGGACAGGTTTATTGAATATTTGGAAATCAGTGATATAAACAGGAGGGACAAAGTCATTATCTTTCAGGCTATCGGGATAAAAGGAATTAAAACCATTATATCCTCCGAAATATATTTCCCCTTTTCGAGTTATCAGGGACGATTGCTGTTTAAATTGGTCGCCTTGTAAACCATCCGCTTTAGAATAATTTCTGAACTTCCTGGTTTTATGATCAAACCTTGTAATACCACCATCGCTGGATATCCATACATTACCAGCATTATCTTCAATTATTGACTGAATTATGTTGCTAGGCAATCCGTTAGAGATGTCATAGGTATAAAGAATTGTTCCATCAGGTTTACAAAAATATACTCCATTAGTACTCGTGCCTACCCATAAATTTCCAGCCTTATCTTTACAGAATGCAGCAATTACATTATTTTTGAAAATATAATTCTTAAATGAGTTAGTTTTGCAATCATAAAGGTTTAGTCCGGTGGTCGTTGAAATCCACACATTTTTTTCAAAATCTTCAAAAAATAACCAATCTCTTTTTCCGACAATCGCTTTAGGATTACCAGGGTTAGTTCTGAACCGCCTGATCACTCCCTTGTACTTGTCAAATAAATCGGTACCGACATTAAAAGTGCCTAACCATAATGTATCATACTTATCTACTGCAAGGTTCCAGATGGTTCTGCCAGAAATACTTGATAAATTATTTTTTTCGGGCATATAGTGAATAAATCTTCCGGTTTTTCTGTCAAACCTGTTAAGCCCTGCATCCCAGGTTCCAATCCAGATATCATGATCCCTGTCCTCAGCAACACAGAGTATTGCATTTCCGCTTATACTAAATGGATTTGAAGGTTCATGCCTGAATATAGTAAATCTTCCTGTTTGGGGATCATAGACATTAACTCCGCCTCCATCGGTGCCGATCCAGATCAAGCTCTTATAATCTTCGTAAAAACAAGTGACATTATCATATGATAAAGAATTTGGATTACTGCCATTATACTTAAAGATTTTAAACTTATAGTTTTTAGGATTATAATAATTGATTCCTCCTCCTGATGTTCCTATCCATAAAATCCCTTCTCTGTCTTTATGAAAACACCAGATTCCGTTGTTATTAAGTCCTTCAACATTTGTATTATCGTACATGAAATACTCAAATGTTTTAGATGCTTTGTTAAACCGGTTTATCCCTCCCTGATCCACCGCAAGCAACAGATGCTGTTCATCTTCCGGTACTATATCAAGAATAATATTTTGATTGGTGCCTTTATAGTCGCCTTTTGATCCGAAATGCTCAAATTTATTGGATAACGGATCATAAGAAAAGAATCCGTTACCATCTGTTGTAATCCAAATTTTATCATGATTATCAATATATAGACTCTTAAAACAATCGTTCCCGAAATCAACGGAAGGGTCCTCAAATTTAGTAAAGACGCCGGATTCCGGATCAAAACAGAGGATTCCCCGGCTTAGTGAAACTAGCCATATGTACCCTTTTGAATCAATTGCTATCATTCTCGCCGGGCGAGAGTTTAAATAAACCTTTTCACTCTCAAATTGATATCTAATAAAACTCTGAGTCTTTGAAATCCATTTATTCAGACTATTTTCCCCAGTTACGACCCAAAGGTTTCCATCATTATCTTCGATAATTCCGCTTATATAATTGCTGTTTAGACTGGTCTTATCGTTAAGGTCGTTTTTAAATACTTTAAAATTGTCTTTAACAGGATCGAATAAATTCAAACCGTTAACAGTACCAAACCATAGGTTTTTCCCCCGGTCTTCATAAATACATAGTATGTTATTATTGCTAATTGAGCCGGGTTGATTTTCGTTAAAATTGTATTTTTTAATCTGATAACTATTATATTTATCAAGGCCTTCCTCGGTTCCTATCCAAAGATAATCTTTATTGTCTCGGTATATACACCGTATTCGGTTACTCGACAAACCATCATCAACTGTGAGGTGACCAAATTTTGAATACTGAGGCTGCGCAGGTAACTGAATAATTCCTGCAAAACAGAATAATGAAATCACCAGGGACCATCTGAGAAAATGGTTTCCTATCAATTTATGGTTAAAAAAAACATGCACTACTTTTAAGATTTTAACAATAAAATAGTTCAAAAAAGATAGTAAAGTTTAAAGATAAACCTTTTTAGATAACTAGTTCAAATCGCTAATTATTGTTTGAAAAAAACTTATCTCAATTCTGTAAATCATGCATACTTGTTGATATCCAGACATATATGAGCTTGCAATAACTTAAGAAATCTTTTAGAAATAAATTGCCTGACGGTAATTTGGAAAGGGTATAACAGAAAAACTTATCTCATTTACAAATATGTTGATAATGTTTTGATAAAAACTGGTAATAAAATTGCTGTTAATTTTAATATATCTGATTCCTAGGTGATTGCAAAAGTCACCTGTTAGTAACCTGGGGTTTTAAATCGACTTCAGATTTATCAGATTAAATAGATCCTGCTCAAAGAAGTTCGATTTTCGTCCGTCCAGCTCCACCTTCGCGCTCCGAAGCTTTAACGATGGAGGGCTTTTTCTTTTAAGTAGTTATATTCGCTAAATCTTCCCCGGGCTATAATATCCTATTCCATTATTTTCCTTCTGTTGAATAGAATATATATATTACGACTTATATTAGAATTTACTAACTTCATGTACAGAATGAATTACAATCGTACTTCAGAAAACCCTGTTTTTAGAAGAGATGATTGATAAATCTTTATCAGGTTATTCTTGCAGGAAC
The DNA here is from genome assembly GCA_049792755.1 of Bacteroidales bacterium. Taxonomy (GTDB): domain Bacteria; phylum Bacteroidota; class Bacteroidia; order Bacteroidales; family VadinHA17; genus LD21. Next base: position 47,216 of record JBARBF010000165.1, read on the forward strand.
ACTTGTAGAAGAATAGCTGTCGGCAGATAACCTTCATACCAATATCAAACTGAAAGTAATATCATATTGCAAAAAATTGTAACTTTGGAGATGAATCAAACGTTCAGGTTTACCTGTATTGACAGACATTTTCTAAATAAGGATATTTACTTTGAGCAATAGTCAGAAAATAATATCATCCACAAAAAACACTCCGGAGGTCATTCTTGACCCAAAGGGAACTATCAGACTAACAGGGCGGTTAATTTCTGAAAATCCTGCAGAGTTCTTTTTCCCGATTGAGGAATGGATAAATGAATATATTCTTAATCCTGCTGAAATTACCTTTGCTGAGATTTCTATTGAATACATTAACAGTGTAGGGACTAAGTTCTTACTTGATATAATTCGCAAAATCACTCAGATTCATCTCCGGAACACTAAAAAAAAGTCCATAGTTAACTGGTACTATAAAAATGAAGATGAAGATATGCGCGAAAAAGGAACTTTTCTTTCTTCAGTCATAGGGGTACCTTTTAACTTTATTATAGAAATCTGACTTCTTCATTTACTGAGATTCTGAATTAATTTATCAGAATTATTATCCGATTTAATTCATTTGTTACAAAATAATTTTTCCTGTTACAGAACAAACTGTTTATTTCATTAACTGTATAAATCATTACGCAATGCACTTAAAATATTATGCATACCTTGCTTTTCTATTCTGTTATTCTTTATCTGCCCAAACCATTCAACAGGCAGCTCCTGAAAAGATAAACCCTGCTCTGCTGAATAATCACTGGAAGGCACAGTGGATATCTCATCCAACGGAGTCTTTGCTCGATTATGGCGTTTTTCATTTCCGGAAAAGCTTTGAGCTGAAAGAGCCGCCACAGGAATTTATTATTCATATTTCTGCAGATAACAGATACCGTTTATTCGTCAATGGGAAAGCGGTCTGTTTTGGTCCGGCACGAGCCGATCTTGAGCATTGGACTTTTGAGAGTATTGATATTGCTCCGTTCCTGAAAACCGGGAAAAACTTATTGGCTGCAGAAGTCTGGAATTTCGGGGAATTAAAACCCTGGGCCCAGTTCTCAATTAAAACAGCTTTTATTCTTCAGGGAAACTCAATATCAGAAGAAATTGTAAATACAGACACATCATGGAAAGTCATCAAGGATCAAGCCTATTCCCCTGCTCCGGCAAGTTCCGGGGAAACCGGCGGACAATTTGTCGTGGTAGGTCCATGCGACAGGGTCGATGCATCGTTTTATCCCTGGAACTGGGAAACACCAGATTATGACGATCATTCCTGGCTGATACCAAAAACTCTGGATGCTGCTCATCCTCGGGGTGTAGGTACAGATATAAACTGGGAATTGACGCCTCGAAGAATACCTTTAATGGAGCAGAAATATCAGAATTTTAAAGCTGTCCGCCGTACTTCAGGGGAATCAGTTCCTGAGGGTTTTCTGGAAGGTAAAACACCCTGGACTATCCCGGGCAATAAGAAAATAACAATTTTATTTGACCAGACGAATCTGACAACCGGATACCCGGAACTTCTTGTGTCCGGAGGAAAAGGCAGTACTATCAGACTTACCTATTCCGAATCGCTTTTTGATTCTAAAGGATCAAAAGGAAACAGAAATGAAATTGAAGGTAAATCTGTACTTGGTTATTCTGATTTCTTCTTACCTGACGGAAAATCGGACAGGTTGTTCCGTCCGCTTTGGTTCCGGACATGGAGATATCTACAGATGGAGATAGAAACAAGTGATGAACCACTGCAGCTGAAGAGTTTTTCTAGCGAGTTTACAGCATATCCGTTAAAAGAAAACGCGGTATTTGAATCTGACCAGCCTGGTTTGAAAAAAATCTGGGATGTTGGTTGGAGGACCGCAAGACTCTGCGCAAACGAAACTTATTTTGATTGTCCTTATTATGAACAGCTGCAGTATGTCGGTGATACACGTATCCAGGCACTGATCTCTCTTTATGTATCGGGTGATGACCGTCTGGTCAGGAACGCATTAATGAATCTTAATGAGTCTCAGTTTTATGAAGGATTGACCCGCAGCAGGTATCCATCTGCTAATCCGCAGATCATTCCACCATTCTCATTGTATTGGGTGGATATGATTAACGATTACTGGATGCTAAGGGATGATCCTGACTTTATTAAAAGTTTCTTGCCAGGCATCGAAAATGTATTGGGCTGGTTTACGAAAAGAATTGACAAGGAAACGGGTATGCTGGGGAAAGTTGAATACTGGAATTTTGTCGACTGGGCTCTGGAATGGGCATGGAACAATGATAGAGGAATCGGAGGAGTTCCTGCAGGAGGAATGAGCGATGGCAATTCTTCCATACTCACAATGCAACTCGCTTATGCAGCTGAACGGACAGCCGAGCTGTTCAGGTATTACAAGCAACCGGAGAAGGCCGATAAATATTCCGCGATTTCCAAACAGCTGGCAAAAGCCGTATATCAAAATTGCTGGGACGAATCGCATGGTTACCTCGCAGATACTCCGTCAAAGAAAGAATTCAGCATGCACGCACAGATCTTTGGCGTTCTGACAAATACAATTCCTGAAAGTGATCAGATAACATTTGTAAAAAGATTCATGAATGATAAAAGCCTTATCCAGCCTACTATGTATTTCCGCTTCTATCTGACACAGGCTTTGAAAAAAACAGGTTTGTCTGATCTTTACCTTGGGACTCTTGGCTTATGGAATGATATGCTCGAAAAAGGGTTGACCACTTTTGCCGAAAATCCCGATCCTGCCCGCTCCGACTGCCATGCCTGGAGTGCAAGTCCGGATTATGATTTTCTTGCGACAGTTGCAGGGATCCGTCCCGGAGCACCTGGATTCAGGACAGTTGAAATTGAACCTGCTCTGGGGAAGCTTGCTTTTATCAAAGGACAGATGCCCCATCCGGCAGGTATTATCAGTTTTGATTTAAAAAGAGTCGGAACTCAGGGTATAAGTGGAGCAATTATATTGCCAGTAGGACTGACGGGAACATTTAAATGGAATGGGAAGTCAATAGCATTAAAAGGGAAAACAAATATTGAATTATAATATCAAAACTAACCTCTGCGTAAAACAAAGAGGCGATCATCGGATTAATATGTAAATATTGTTCATTACATGGCAAACCAAATGCTACATTTCTGACCCGGGAAGTTCTAAATTCGTAATAAGTAGAAAGTCTCCTTTTTCAAGGTTGACTTTCTATTATGAAATTATCAGGTCTATCTACATTTAGAACTAGAATTGCCAAAGAATTATGAAAAAAATGATCTATTCACTCTGTTTAGTTGGAATGGGTTTTTTCCTGCTTCAACTTTGTCCTCAACCTTTATCGGCTCAAATAGCCGTAAATCGTCAGCATCCATTCGATAATGACTGGAAATTTATGAAAGGCAGTTTACCTGGAGCGGAAGGTCCGGCATTTGATGACTCAAAGTGGCGTACGCTTGATCTGCCTCACGACTGGAGTATCGAAGACCTGCCCGATCAAAAAGAGGGTATTGTAACCGGTCCGTTTTCAAAGACTGCCATTGGTGGACTGAGTACCGGTTTTACAGTTGGAGGCACGGCCTGGTACAGGAAGAAATTTACCATCGACAAAGCAGATAGGAACAAAATTGCTCACCTGCAATTTGATGGGGTGTACATGAATTCAGATGTCTGGATAAACGGAAAGCATGTTGGCAATCATCCTCACGGATATACTTCGTTTTATTATGATATCACACCTTATCTGAATCCGGCTGGAAAATCCAATACTGTAGCCGTACAGGTTAAAAACGAAGGCAAGAACACGCGATGGTATTCCGGTTCGGGCATATACAGGCATACCTGGCTAACCCTTTTAAATCCGACCCATATCGGCATCTGGGGAGTTTATGTTACAACACCTGTAGCTAACGAAAAATCTGCAGAATTCATTATTACGACAACACTCACAAATTCTGGTAAAGAGAATGTCCCTGTTACACTGCAGGTTAACCTCATTGATCCTTCCGGTAAAACTGTCGGAAAGGCAATGAACAACTTAACTCTTTCTCCAGGTCAATCCGAAGATCTGAAGCAAAGTATATTCCTTAAAAGTCCTGCCTTCTGGTCAATTGAAAATCCAAATCTTTACCTGGCCCAACTATCAGTTCTCGTTAATAAGAAAGAGGTGGATAACCTGAAAACCACTTTTGGCATCCGCAGTATCAAATTTGATGCAGCGACCGGATTTACTCTGAACGGTAAAAGCATAGAACTGAAAGGCGGTTGTTTCCATCATGATAATGGGCCTCTTGGATCTGTAACCATCGACCGTGCCGAAGAACGCAAGATAGAATTATTGAAAGAAGCGGGATTCAATGCCATACGTTGCAGCCATAATCCACCCTCACCCTACCTGTTGGATGTTTGCGACAGACTGGGCATGCTGGTGATCGATGAGTTTTCCGATATGTGGGAAAAGCCCAAGGTTTCTCCCGATGATTATTCAAAATATTTCAAAAACAACTGGAAACAGGATTTAAGTTCAATCTTGATCCGCGACAGGAATCATCCTTCGATAATTATGTGGAGCATTGGAAATGAAATACCTGAATCTGCGGATACCTCTGGCTTAAGGATAGCTAAAAAGCTTATTGATGAAGTGCACAGGCTTGATTCTACAAGGCCTGTAACCGAAGCAATTGTGGATATTTCCAGTCTTGCTGCATTGGCTTTGGATGAACCTCCGGTAAGTAGCACACCTGTCAGCGGTCCTCCAGCGAATGGAGCGCCCGATTTTTCGGCACTTTTTAAAACCACCATAGATATCGCACAACATATGGCAATGCTGGATGTCGTCGGATATAACTACTCTTATCAAAAATATGAAGCTGATCATAAAAAATATACCGACCGGGTCATTTACGGTTCCGAAACTTTTCCTCCCGCTTCATTAGAGGACTGGCAGATGGATGAGAAGATGTCTTATGTAATCGGGAATTTCAAATGGACTGCCATGGATTACATGGGTGAATCGGGATTTGGTTACCCCCGGTTGATACCTGCTGATTCAAAAATAAATAAAATGTTGGCTATAATGACAGTATTCATGAATCCTGGATCATGGCCGGTATTCAACGCATATCTTGGAGATCTGGATCTTATCGGCAACCCGAAAACTCCATATTATTATCAGCATATTGTCTGGCGGGAACAAAAAGTCGCAATGTTCGTTCATCGGCCAATACCTGCCGGCAAGAAAGAACTCACAAGTATGTGGGGCTTCCCCGATGAACTCAAAAGCTGGAACTGGGCAGGTCATGAAGACGAGAAAATGCAGGTCCATGTTTATACCCGCAGTCAGCTTGTAAAGCTTGAATTAAATGGGAAAGTCATCGGTGAACAAAAAGTTGATGACAGCAAGTCAATTACCGCCACATTTGAGGTACCCTATGAACCCGGGTCACTGACGGCCCGTTGTTACGATAATGGTATCGAAACAGCATCCGAGACGATAAAAACCGCTGGTAAACCTGCAATAATCAAGCTAACTGCTGACAGATCCAATATCAAAAGCAGTAGGAATGACTTGTCCTATGTGATGGTGAAAATTACTGATGCCGATGGCAACGTCATTCCTTATGCAGATAATACGATGATAAACTTTGAAATAAGCGGCAACGGAGAAATTGCAGGTGTGGGCAACGGTAATCCGGTTGACCTGACAAGCTTTCAACAGCCCCGGAAAACCACATTCCAGGGGATTTGTCTGGCAATAGTCCGACCAAAAGGCGGGGCCGGGAAGATCATTCTTAAGGCGACCAGTAACGGATTGGAGTCAGCAACTATCGATATTGTTGTTAACTAACTCTATGAAATTAAACTTGTAGAAAAAAAATTAACAGCAAAGTATGCAATGTAAGAGCAGAAGTTAAGAACTGCCACAACTTGACCCGATTTATCGGGAGATGGACTCAGAGAAACACAGAGCAACACAGAGAAGGACCATGCGAGAAAACCCCCCATTGGAAGGCTTGGAAGCATGACTTGTACAGTTAATTGATTTTGTTTTTGAGTTGTTCCCTGAACACTTTTGGTGAATTATCGCAATATAATTTGAACTGGCGATTAAAATAGGACGTATTTTCATATCCGCACTCAAAAGCCACTTCAATGATAGTTTTATCTGTTTCCGCCAAAAGTTTGCACGAATGCATTATCCTGATTTCATTCACAAACTGGGTGAACTTCTTTTTTGTTTTGCGTTTAAAGTATCTGCAAAACGCTGATCTTTGCATATTTGCAACTGATGCAGCGTTATCGAAACTGATTTTCCTTTGAAAATTTTCAGCAACGTACCGGAAAACATTGTTTATAATTTTTGAATCATTTAATCCTGATAAACTGAAGGTGTTTTCAGTGCTCAGTAACCTAATATTCTCCATACAGGCAAGATCATTCATTAATAACAAAAAATCTGTTAGTCTTTCAAGCCCTTTTTTCTGACCCAACATTTTAATCTTTTTTTGGACCGACTTATCAGGATTTAAAAATTGAATCCCGAATCCTGCTTTCTTGATCAGGCTTTTCAGATTGGTAACTTCAGTTTTTTCAAAGAATGTATTTCCAAGGAAATCCTTCCTGAACTGGATTACAATGGCATGGGCCGGCTCATTGCCTATTTCATATCCTCGTGCATTGTAAAAACAATGGGCTAATCGCGGGGCAAAAAGATATAATTCACCTTCCGTGAAGTTAGTGACACCATTTCCTACAAACAATTTCCCATGACTTTTTACAATCAGAATAAGTTCAAATTCATCGTGCAGGTGAAAAGGAGAGGTGAAATGTGGTTGAATAAACTCCTGATAATGAAACAGTCTGTTCTCATCAATATAGAGTCTTTCGTAAGCTATCTCCATAATATTACAGCTTTTTGCCTGGAAGATTCAATTTCATGTAAATATAGTTCATTATTCAGCAAATCCATTTCTACACTTCTTAAATTTTTAAGATTTAACTTCGTATTGATTGAATTAATTGACTAATTATTTAGTAGTGATAACAAGATATAATTAGACATTTTACCCCCTTTCTTATTTCCTCCAAGGGGGAAATGTTATATTCCTTCCCCTTTGGGGGAAGGTTAGGAAGAGGGTTATAAATAATTAAATAATAGATACTTAAATAGCAATTTTATTAAATACAATATTAATTTATCACTATAAATGATCACACAAAAACCAAGTACCCGTAAAATAATAAATGAAGCCTTCAGACAGGGAGTTGTAGTTCCGGGCTTTAATATCCCGTATCTTCCAATGATGGAACCGGTTATAAGAGCATTAACCGTGACCGGAACCTTTGGGCTTATCATGGTGGCAAGATTGGAATGGATAAAATTCAAATCGGGAAGTATGAAAGCAATCAGGGATGAATATGAGAAACTTAAGGATTTGAAATATACCCGGCTTCATCTCGATCATGTCCCTGTAATTGATGAGGATAACCTTCTTACGGATTTTGAAAAAATTATCTGTGAAGCTATTGATTTAGGATTTAATTCTGTAATGATTGACGGTTCAAGGCTGTCCCTTGAAGAAAACATTGAAAAAACCAGGAGAATAGTAAAAATTGCTCATGAATATAACATCCCGGTTGAAGCTGAACTTGGAGCAGTAATGGGGCATGAATCGGGACCTTTGCCTCCTTACGAAGAGCTTTTCGCCACCGGGAAAGGATTTACTTCACCGGATGAAGCAAAAAGGTTCGTTCAGGATACACAGGCCGACTGGTTGTCGGTTGCAATTGGCAATATTCATGGAGCAATTTCTGCCGCAACCCGTACTGAGAAAAAGATTGAGGCACGGCTTGCAATCCCTCATCTGAAAAAAATCAACGAAACACTTAAAATTCCTCTTGTTCTTCATGGAGGATCAGGTATTGGTAAAGCATATCTGATGCAATCATTCAAAGAGGGCATTGCTAAAATCAATATTGCCACGGCCATCAGGCAACCGTATGAGAAACTGATGAATTCTTCTGTAAAGGAAGCACAGGAAGCAGTTTACATAGAAATGCTGGACATTATAAACAACCAGCTTGAAATATCCGGATCGGCAGGATTAATCGCAGGAAATTAAACCCGGAAATGCTTTTAAGATGCATATTCCAATTTTGTAAAGAATGATTAATAAAATAAAAATATGAGAAAAGAAAAATCAACATTCTCACTTTATTTTGGTAACCGGGGATTTTTCCCTGAGTCTTTAATTGCCGTAGCCCGTAAAGAAGTAAGTGAAACTCTCAAAAAACTAGGGTATGGCTACATGATGATGGACAGCAACCTGACTCGGTTCGGTGCTGTTGAGAGTCCTGAAGAGGGAAGAAAATATGCAAAATTTCTGAGTGATAACCGGGGCAAATTCGATGGTGTCGTTCTGGTACTGCCAAACTTTGGCGATGAAACAGGCGCAGTTTCTGCTTTGCAGGATGCAGGTGTACCAATATATATACTGGCTTATCCTGACGAGCCTGACAAGATGGGTTTTGAGGTACGCCGTGACGCATTCTGTGGTAAATTCTCCATAATGGATGTATTCTATCAATACCGGCTTCCATTTACTGTTTTTCCGCCTCATACAGTGCATCCTTTCTCGAAAGAGTTTGAAAGACAGATTGATACATTTGATAAAGTATGTAAAATTGTCAACGGAATGAAGCGGATGACAGTCGGTGCGATCGGAGCCAGAACCACAGCTTTTAAAACGGTACGCTATGATGAGCTGGCTCTCCAGAAATATGGAATAACCACTGAAGTTCTCGATTTATCAGAGGTATTCAGCCGGGTTCGCAAACTTGATATAGCTTCCTCTTCTGCAAAAGAAAAAGCAGAGACTTTGAAAAACTATACAAATTTTAACAAAGTTCCTGAAAAGCCGTTTGAAAACCTGGTCCGATTTGGTGTAGTTATAGACGAAATTATTAAGGAATACAATCTCAATACACTTGCATTGCGCTGCTGGCTTGAAATGGAAATAGATTTTGGCATTGCGCCGTGTGTGCTCCTGAGTGAAATCAATGACCGTGGCTTCCCCGCAGCTTGTGAACTGGATATCTGTAATGCCATTACCATGTACGGACTCAACCTGGCTTCAGGGAAACCGGTTACCTGCCTCGACTGGAACAACAATTACGGTGAAGATCCTGATAAGTGTATTTTGTTCCATTGCGGTCCTGTTCCACAAAGTCTTATGACAGCAAAAGGAGAGGTCATTGAACACCCAATGTTTGCAAAATCCCTGGGTGCGGGATGTGGTTTTGGCTGTAATGTTGGACGTATTGCTCCAACTGAGCTCACTTTTGCCAGCTCTAAAACAACTGATGGAAAGCTTCATCTATACATGGGAGAAGGTGAAATTACCGCAGATCCGATTCAGGAAGGTTTTTTTGGTTGCGGAGGAGTGGCAAAAATTAATAATTTACAGGAAAAGCTATATAAAATAGGCTATGCTGGTTACCGTCATCATGTAAGTGTTACTCCTGGTCTTGTCAGTGTTGCCCTGCGTGAAGCATGTACCAGGTATCTTGGTTATGAAATTACAGAAATTTAATATCTATTAAATGAGCTATCTGGGTCTGGATATTGGTACCGGAGGATGTAAAGCCGTTGTGTTTGACATAGATGGCAATGAACTGGCCTCCGCATTCAGGGAGTATCCTGTATTGCATCCGCATCCAGGTTGGGCTGAAATCAATCCCGATGAAGTAATAAAAAAATGTTTTGAGGTTATATCGGAGGTGAATACGGTAATCGCCGATCCGGTTGTTTCCATGAGCATATCCAGCCAGGGAGAAGCTTTTGCGCCGGTCGGAAAAGATGGAGAGATTTTGGGGAATGCCATGGTATCATCAGATTCAAGAGCAAGAGACATTGCCTTTAGATGGAGTGAAAATTTCGGAACAAAAAAGATATATTGCATTACAGGTCATACCCCCCACCCTCTCTTCACTCTTTTTAAAATACTCTGGATAAAAAAACATCAACCTGATGTATGGAAAAATGCCAGGTATTTTTTCTGCTTCGAAGAGCTGTTTCATTATAAAATAGGTATTGAACCTAAGATCAGCTGGTCGATGGCAGGACGTACAATGATGTTCGATGTAATCAGCCATAAGTGGAGTACGGATATACTTGAAGCAATTGGGTTAAGTGATAAAAAACTTGCTGTTCCGGCAATATCAGGTGAGGTGATTGGAACAATCGGACAGCAAATGAGCAATACGCTCGGGTTTAAAAATAAGGTTATTATTGTTGCAGGAGGACATGATCAGACATGTGCAGCTCTTGGTGCTGGTGTTATTGAACCCGGTATGTGCATGTATGCCACCGGAACAGTGGAATGTTTTTGCCCGGTACTTGAAAAACCCGGCTTCTCGGATGAATTGCAACTTAATAACCTTTGCTGTTATGATTACACAATTAAGGGCAAGTATACCACCGTTGCCTACAGCCTGACAGGAGGCAATATACTTCGCTGGATGAGAGATGAACTGGGACAAACGGAAATTGAAAAAGCAAAATTACTCGGACAGGATGCTTATTCATTTCTTCTTGGTGATATGCCATACGCTCCAACTGACTTGCTTGTTTTACCATATTTTTCAGCTACCGGAACTCCATATTTTGATACACGGGCAAGGGGAGCAATTATCGGACTTCAGCTTACAACTACCAAGGGAGAAATCACAAAGGCGCTCCTCGAAGGAGTTGCATTGGAAATGAAATTAAATCTTGAGATGATGGAAAAATCAGGAATGAAAATAAATACCTTCATCGCTACCGGGGGAGGAACCAGGAACAAAACATGGACTCAGCTGAAAGCAGATATTCTTAACAAAAAGATCATCGTAGGTAAAATAAAGGAAGCCGGATGTTATGGAGCAGCATTACTTGCCATTAGTGCTGTTGAAAATATTTCTGTAGAACAGCTGCTGAATAAAAGAAAAACTGAAAATGAAATATTTTCTCCTGACCCTGAAAAAGCAGATTTTTATAACAATAAATTCAAAACCTATAAACAACTATATCCTGTCCTGAAACAATTCTGGAAGGATTGATTGCACCCGGATTATTTAAGAAAACCAATTGTCATTAAAAAACATAAATATGGATAAATCTGAATTACTTAAATATGTCGGAAACCTCTCACAAACAGGATATTGCCGGCATTACACACTGAGTGACGGATGGGGTCGCGGGATGAGGGCCGCTGATATCAATACAGGAAGCGGCCTTCAATATACAGTTTTACCTGACCGGGGCCTGGATATCTCCATGGCAAGCTACAAGGGAGTCAATCTAGTTTATCAGACCTGTAACGGAGAGACTCATCCCTCTTTCTATGAGCCTGAAGGTCTCGGATGGCTTCGTACTTTTGGGGCAGGGCTGCTTACAACATGCGGTCTTACACATCTGGGTCCCCCCTGCACTGATGATGGAGAACAGCTGGGCCTCCATGGAAGATTCTCAACTATTCCTTCAAAGCAGTTTAATGACCTTTCTGACTGGGAGGGTAACGAGTACCGGTATAAAGTGAAGGCAATAATTGAAGAAGGTTTTCTGTTTGGTTATAAACTAAAGATGGAACGCGAAATAAGCTCGCTTCGAGGGCAAAATTCAATCCTGCTGACTGATAAAATTACAAACTTCGGAAGTAAACCCAGTCCTTACACTATTTTGTATCACATGAACTTTGGATTCCCTCTTTTATCTGAAGAAACTGAATTAATTATCGATCCTTTAAAGACAATACCCCGTGATGAAGATGCGATTCCGGGTATAAAGGATTTCAGGAGTTTTATCAAACCTCAGAAAATATTTAAAGAGCAGGTATTCTTTCACGCAATTAAGGGAAACAGTGAGGGGGAAGCCACTGTCACTGTCAGAAACAGAAAGATTGGAATTGCTGTCGGCATCAAAATTAATATTAATCAGCTTCCATATGTCGCTCAATGGAAGATGATGGGTTGGGGTGAATATGTTCTGGGTATAGAACCATCCAATGTTCTTTGTAAATCGCGCAAGACCCTGCGGGAAGAAAATACCCTTCCTGAATTACAACCCGGCGAGAGTAAAACAAATATTTTGGAGTTTTCTGTAAATGATGTGCAAGATTAGTCTGAATAACGATGAAGAAGCTTGTTTTGTTTGGTGCAGGAAAAATCGGAAGGTCATTTATTGGTCAGCTGTTTGCCACATCAGGATTTGAGGTAGTATTTGTGGATATATCTGAACCTGTAATTAAGGAATTGAACAGGCTAAATGAATATAAAGTTGTTATTAAAAGTTCACAACCTGATGAGATTATAAATGTAAGTAATGTCAGGGGTATTTTGGGATATGAAGTGGAAAAAATTGCCCGGGAGCTTTCGGTTTGTGACATTGCAGCCATTTCAGTCGGACAAAAGGGATTACCACAGGTAATTAACACTTTAGCCAGAGGGCTCATCCTGCGGCAAAGAAAATTTGGCAGAAGACCTCTTGATATCATCCTTGCTGAGAATATGCATAATGCAGATAAATATGTCAGAGATATATTATATAATTGTCTCAGCAGAGATTATCCTGTTGAAGAGCTCGTGGGACTTATTGAAACCAGCATAGGCAAGATGGTGCCAATTATGCCGGGGGAAGATCAGGAAAAGGACCTGCTTCTTATATATGCTGAACCGTACAATACCTTGATCGTTGATAAGAAAGCTTTCAAAAACCCAATACCTGATGTAAAAGGACTAGCACCTAAAGAAAATATGAAAGCCTGGGTAGACCGTAAATCTCATATACATAATTTTGGTCATGCTGCAGCTGCTTACGCAGGATTTCAGACAGATCCCACAGTACAATATCTGCCTGATATGCTGAAAATTAATTCTGTTAAAACATTCACGCGTAGCGCTATGATGCAAAGCGCTGAAGTGCTAATGCGAAAGTATCCGGGGGAGTTTACTCCTTTTGAACTTGCAGATCATATAGATGATCTCCTGAGACGTTTTGAAAACCAGGCATTAGGAGATACGGTATTCAGGGTAGGATGCGATCTTAAAAGAAAGCTTCACAGGGATGACAGGATTCTTGGCCCCCTGATCGATGGCATCCAGACTAAATCTCCTGTGGATAAAATATTACAGACCTTAGTTTATGGTCTCTCTTTCCGGGCTAAAGACGAATACGGAAACATGTTTCCCGGCGATATGGAGTTCGGGAAAATCCTTATCGAAAAAGGACTTCATTATATCCTGTTAAACTTTTGTGACCTGAATAAGAAAGAAGACCGACATATTATTGACCGGATTCTTCGCACATACAGACGGACTTTGAAGAAAGAGTAGATGAGCCAACCGGCTATTTCACAGAAGAATTATTTATTGGATTTCGGGGTGACGTACAAAACGTTCTCTTTCATTTGAACCATAGCTTTGTGATGGTTGGAAATAAAAACTCCCAATAAGATCAAAACGGCAATTATAATAAGCAAACGAACGGGTCCGCTTTTTAATAATTCAAAAAGAAAATAGTCTTTTTTCATTTTCTTACCGGGATTAAGATAAAAAGTCAATTAAATTAAACCTGAAAATCCTGATAATTTCAAATGACTTTTTGCTTCAGGGAAGCGAAAACATAAAGTAATTAATATAACAGGTTTACCAAAGTTACAAAACTTCTAAAATAAATGTTACATCCCGTATTACTTAAATATAATAATATCCTGAAGTGTTATATTTAAACATTCTGAAGTTATTTTCAATGAAACAGGCATTTTATTTACCTGACAGTTATCTATCGTTACTTATTTTATTCAGGTATATGATAGTCGGAAATCAGGATTTTGCAATGTTTTTACGTTTTGTGACACGGGATTCATCCATATGAGCTGATCCCTGAAGTTATCACTTAATTTGTATTGCTTTCTGTGAACAGCAATTGACTCACCGATAATCTCAATTTTGTTCATATCACCGGTTCCCCGCCCAGTCTGGTTGCAGAAGTTCAGGTAACCGACATTGACATAATTGATGCCCATCAGTTCAATCCCCACACGGTCGGCAGCCAGCCAGTCAAGTCCTGCGACACAAACCCTGTGATCTACAGGTGTTCCGTCATTAGGACCATTACCTTCCATTCCTACAAAACCGTCTATAACTGCAAGGTGAGGATGTAACTGTTGTGACATTGCATAAAGGTTATAGTTTATTCCACGGTATCCGTTTCCGTGCATTATTGGTTTGTCACTTACGCTCCCTTTTTTACTGGAAGAGCTGAAAGTAAACCCCGGATCTTTCACCGGCGATCCGAACACAATGTTTTTCAATGATAAAGTTGCGAACACACGGTCGTGAGTTTTCATCCTGGCCACAGAAACGATAAATGAATCGGGGTCAAGCATCAAATGAGATATCCTTACAGCATGTGGCCTGAAATCCTTTTCATCAAACACATAAATTATATCATGAGGTTCCCGATCGAGATCAACCAGTTTAATGCCATATTTATCAACCAGCCTGAAATATCCGAAGTTTTTAAAACCGTCAAGAGTAGGACCATTTGCAGCAGATTCTGCAATTACAGTATTATCTGTTTTTCCTATCGATTTGAGAAATTCAAGTATTCCCTCCAGTGTATCCACATGTGTGGAAGCTAAAGGAACGTCTATATTCACATTATTAGGTTTCAGAATTACACGCCGATTCCCGATTTCCTGAAAAATTTCCTTTGAAAAAGGCTGAAGTGCACGGAATGCCATATCGGCTCTGTTATCGCCGGTAGTCAATGCAACACGTGCTGCAAACTTATCCTGTTTCCCAAAAGCAGCAAATGTATTGACAGGTCTGATACAGGTAGCTGCCACACTTCCAATAATTGAGGTTTTTAAAAAATTGCGCCGTGTAAATGTTGTCATAATAATAAGTTTTTGGCATAAACAAACTTACAAAAATAAGATCGTATTAAAGTATTTGGTTTGTAATATATTTACACACCCCACTGTCTAATATTTAGACAGTTTCTTAAATTAATATTTATCTATATTACTCATATTATGATAATTATCATTTTGGCACGCTCTTTGGCATAATAACTACGAATTATGAATTACGAATTTGGAATTGAAATGAAAAGAATCTATCTGATAATATCGCTCCTTATAGTTTTATGTTTTCAGGAAGTATCAGCCCAGGTGAAAAAATGGACACTTGAAGATTGTATTAATTACGCTGTTACAAACAATATCGGACTTAAACGGCAGAAACTTCAGACAGAGACCGCTGAAGTTAATCTCATAAAGTCAAAACTTGATATTCTGCCATCACTCAATTTAGGATCATCTGCCAGTATCCAGTACGGAAGATCAATTGATCCCATCTCTAACGGAGTCACCTTCCTGCAGAACTTCAGTAATGGTTACCAGCTGAGTTCAAGCATAACGCTATTTAATGGATTTTCTACATTAAATACAATATCTGCCAACAAGTATATGCTTAAGGCCGGGGTGGAAAGTGAAAAAATAGCGAGAAATACGCTTATAATCAGCATCATGGGACAATACTACCAGGTCTTATATTCAAAAGGACTCGAGAGTGCCTCAAAAATGCAGCTTGATCTTTCGGAAAAACAACTTTTCAGGATAACGAAAATGGTTGAAACCGGGAAAGAGGCTTTGTCAAAACAGTATGAAATTGAAAGCCAGGTATCAGCAGATAAACTTTCATATACTATAGCACAGAACACAGCCAGTCAGGCTGTTACAACTTTAAAGCAAATGCTGCAGATTGAACCGGGGTCAGAATTTGATATCCTGCAGCCCGACCTGAACAATATTCTTATTAAAGACAATTTATTTAGTCCGGACAGCATTTATACAATTGCTTCACAAACCCTTCCACGATTGAAAGAAATCGAGTATGAACTGAAAGCGTCAAAAAAACAGATAGCCGCTGCCAGGGGAAGCCTTGCTCCCAGTTTGTCTCTGGGGGGGCAGGTTTTTACCGGATACTATGCCCTGTTGAACGATACTTCTTCCCAAAAATCTTTTTCGACTCAGATGAAGGATAATTTCGGCCAGGCTATAGGTGCGAGCATCAATATACCAATATTTAACAACTACTCAACAGCACGAAATATAAAGCTTGCGAAGATCAGAAGAAATGATACTGAACTCAGGCTGGAACAAGAGAAAAATAACCTGTATACCGACGTCGAAAATGCGTGCCTCAATTATAACAGAGGAAAAGATGAATTTTCAGCTGCAAAGGCAAATTATGACTTTAATACAAAATCTTTTGAAGCGGTACAAAAGAAATTTGAATCCGGGCTGGTTGATGTAACCGAATACTCAGTTGCAAAAACGACACTTTTTAAAGCGGAATCTGAAGCGCTGAGGACAAAACTGCAACTGCTTATAAGAGAACTTACGATACAGTTCTACTCCACAGGGGAATATGAAAATCTTATTAAATAAAAAGTTTAGAGTAAGCTAAAGTTTGGAGTGTATAAAGTTAAGAAAAGATGAAAAAGAAACCAATCACAATACAAAGTTCCCTAGCTAATTCAGGCACTCCAGATTTCAGGCACTAATTATATAAAATATAACTAATTATAAATACTAACATAAAATGGATACTCCTCAAGAAACAATGGATAAAGTTATTCCTAAGAAAAAAGGCTTTCAGAAAAAACATTTAGGATACATTGCTATAGGTTTAGCTGCAATTGTTCTTATATATATGGCTTTCTTTGCCGATCGGACATCAACATATAAGGTTGAAAAAGATAAGCTTATAATCGAAACTGTGACTGAAGATCAGTTCAACGATTATATAACAGTTCCCGGCACTGTTGAACCTATTACCACAATAAAACTCGATGCTGACGAGGGCGGACGGGTTGAAGAGAAACTTATTGAAGAAGGATCAATGGTCAAAAAAGGAGATATAATACTAAGATTGTCAAATCCTGATCTCTTTCTTGCAATTCTCAATAGCGAATCACTGCTTGCAGAAAAAGAGAACTTCCTGCGAACCACACAGATTGAGATGGAACAGGAAAAGCTGCAGATAAAAAGAGAACTTGTTACCTTAAAATATGAAATTGAAAGAAAGGCCCGGAATTTTCAACAGAATGAAATCCTGATAAAAGATAACCTTATCTCCAAAGAGGAATACATTCGCTCCAAAGAGGACCTCGATATGGCAAATCAATCTAAAGACCTCTATATTGAACGTCAGAAGCAGGATTCCATTTTCCGTTCAGTCAACGTTGAAACTATTAAAAGGGATCTCAACAATATGAGGAATAACCTCGATATGGTTAAAAAAAGAGTAGAAAACCTGAATGTCCGGGCAACCGTAGATGGTGAACTTGGCCTGTTAAGTCCCGAAATAGGACAATCAATATCAAAGGGAGAAAATATGGGGCAGATCAACGTTCTGACTTCATATAAAGTCGTTGCGCAGATTGACGAACACTATATCGACAGGGTCAGAACCCAGCTTGATGCCACTCTTGACAGGCAGAACAATAAGTTTAACCTGACTGTCAGACGGGTTTATCCTGAGGTGAGAAACGGTACATTTAAAATTGACATGATTTTCCGTGATAGTATGCCCGATAATATCAGAACAGGTCAGACATATTATATAAGTCTTCAGTTAGGTCAGCCAAAGGTATCAGTCCTTGTCCCTATTGGCGGGTTCTTCCAGGAGACAGGAGGACAGTGGATATTTGTACTTGACCCGGGTGAGTCCTTCGCAACCAGACGTAATATTTCAATCGGAAGAAAAAATCCAAAATATTATGAAGTACTTGAAGGTCTGAAACCAGGTGAAAAAGTAATAGTATCAGGGTATGAAACTTTCGGCAAAAATGAAAAACTTATCCTTAAAAAATCCAAATAACTACTAATAATTAAAGTCATGATTAAAACAAATGATTTAACTAAGATCTTCAGAACAGAAGAAGTTGAAACCACCGCACTTAATAAAGTAACTCTCAATGTAAAAGAAGGTGAATATGTAGCAGTAATGGGCCCCTCGGGATGTGGAAAATCGACACTCCTGAATATCCTGGGTTTACTTGATAATCCTACTTCAGGCAGTTATATTTTTAACGGAACTGAGGTCGCTAACCTGAAAGAACGCGACAGGACAATTTTCCGCAAAGGTAATATTGGTTTTGTCTTCCAGAGCTTCAACCTTATTGATGAACTAAACGTTTATGAAAACGTTGAGTTACCTCTGATTTACCTTAAGATGAAGACCAGCGACAGAAAAAAACAGGTGGAACAGGTTCTTGAAAGAATGAAGATAGGCCACCGTGCTAAACATTTTCCTCAGCAGCTTTCCGGGGGACA
This sequence comes from Bacteroidales bacterium, assembly GCA_049792755.1. Classification (GTDB taxonomy): domain Bacteria; phylum Bacteroidota; class Bacteroidia; order Bacteroidales; family VadinHA17; genus LD21. The sequence goes on from JBARBF010000165.1 coordinate 65,619, forward strand.
ACAGCAAAGAGTAGCTATAGCCAGGGCAGTTGTTGCAAATCCTAAACTTATTCTTGCCGATGAGCCCACAGGTAATCTCGACTCTAAAAATGGTATTGAAGTTATCAATCTCCTTACGGAATTAAACAAAGAAGGCACAACTATAATAATGGTAACCCACTCCGACAGAGATGCCGGTTATGCCCATAGGATTGTGAATCTGTTTGATGGTCAGGTGGTAACGGAAAAATAGCAACAACTTACAAAATGTGTTGAAAGAGGTTTCTTTATGGAGACCTCTTTTTATTTTTTTTGTATCTTTTTCAGCTCTGTGCTTCCAGGCTCAGATTACATCGTAATTGATTCGAAGTAAGAGACTTCGCTCCAAAACGTTTCCTTAATTTACTTTCTATAAACCCGGCGAGATCCTTCGCTCAGCTCAGGATGACATGGCCGTCGGTTGGACATAAGGGAAGAAGCGGCTATTCACATAGATATTAAATGTAAATTGATATCAGTATTTAGTTATTAATCTGTATACCTTTTCCAGGACGAGTCAACATCTAAAAATGGTGATTTATATTGCGAATCGCCCCTTCTTCCCTTGTATCCCTCATCAAACGTGTCATTCCGAACGAAGTGAGGAATCTCATTCTTCAATACAGAAATAAACCCTTTTTCTGTCTAAAAATTTGAACCATTTTGTATGATTTATATACAAAAGTGATCATTTTTACAACTTCCCTAAAGCTATATTACTGATTATGTGAGCAATATTACTACTGGCATATGCTTTGAGATTTTTTTGAATAAATTAAACCTCAGCCTTATGATAAAGTTATTAATCCGTAATGGTTTCAGGTCGCTGGTCAAGCAGATGCCATATTCTTTTGTGAATGTTCTGGGCATGACTATAGGTGTAGCTTCTGTTCTGGTATTGATTATCTGGATCTCTGCGGAGACCAGTTATGATAAGTTTCATAAAGATCAGGAAAGAATGTACAGAGTTGCTCTGATTATAAAAACACCTAACATAGAGTATAATCAGGGATCGATAAATATGCCGGCTGGGCCCGAATACAAAAGAGAGTTTCCTGTTATAGAAGAAATGGTCAGGGTCGATCCTAAAACTACATCAATCGGCTACAACAATAAATTCAGTCAGCTTTCTGTACTGTATACTGATAAAACTTTTTTTGATATGTTCTCTTTCGACCTGATTAAAGGTGACAAAAAAACATGTCTTGATTCTCCGCAGAGTATCGTACTTACCCAGAAAGCTGTTAAAAAAATCTTTGGCTCTGAGGATCCCCTGGGAAAATTAATACTGATCGCAGGAAATACATTCAATGTTACGGCGGTTGCAAAAGATCCCCCTTTTAATACAATTTTCCAGTTCGAATGCCTGCTTCCTATTTCCATTGAGGAGAAGCAGTACCATATAGGATGGGATGGCGGACTGACTGCATATACTTTTTTAAGGCTTATTAAAGGCACAGACCCATCTCAGCTTGAAAAGCAGATCATGGTATATATGGAAGGAGCAATTAATAAAACGTTCAGACAAGCTGGCTTTCTGTTGACGCCGTATCTTCAGAAAATAAGTGAAATTCATCTTTTTTCAACAACAGACAGAGGTAATGATATTGGTGAAAAAGGGAGTATTACCAAGCTGTACATGTTTTCAGGTATAGGTTTATTAATATTATTGATTGCCTGCTTCAACTTTGTAAATATCAGCACAGCTATTTCCTTCCGCAGAGCAAAAGAGGTTTCGGTGAAAAAAATATTCGGGTCAGAAAGGAAAAATATTATCTTGTTTTTCTTCGTTGAATCGGCTATTGCTATCTCAGTTTCTCTTTTACTGGCATTTTTATTAGTTAAAATACTTCTTCCTGTTATCGCCGGTATGATCGGGAAGGATCTTGCACTGACAATAATAAAACTTCGCGGATGGATATTGATTTTTACCTCACTGTTCCTCTTTTGTACAGGTTTTGCCAGCTTTTACAGCTCCTTTTACCTTTCTTCAATTAATCCGCTGGCATTACTATCTGATATAAACCAGGGTAAGAGGAAACAATCCTCACGAAATATTATGGTGACATTTCAGTTTGCTATTTCAACGGGACTCATTATTTCGTGTCTGGTCATCTATTCCCAGATGCAATTTGTCAGAAAGTTAGATAAAGGTTTCGACGAAAAGAATCTTCTCGTTGTTAATTTGAGTTCAAAAACTTCAGCGTCGTATGGGCTGATTGAAGAGAAACTATCTTCAGTTCCGGGTGTTATGTCAGTAACTGTATCTGCAGGTGGCAAGCCCGGTGTGGGATTCACATCAAACGGTTATCAGCTTGAAGGAGTAGAGAAACCGGTAATGTTAAATGCACTTTATGTCGATGAAAACTACCTTAAAACCCTGAAGATTTCTCTCATTGATGGCCGTGATTTCAGAAATATAAAAGTCGATAGTAACAAGGTTATCGTCAACCAGACATTTGTTAAAATGTTCGGGAGGGATAATCCAATAGGCAAGTTTATTTCCAGAGGAGCTAAATATGAAGTGATCGGCGAGGTTAAAGATTTCAATACTTCTGCACTTTACAACAAAACACAGCCAATATTCATTTCAACTGTTAATGAATTTAGAGATTTTGAAGATTTAATCGTTAAGTATCAGCCTCTGCATATATCGGATGTTCTGAAAAGTACCGAGACTATAATCAGGGAAATTGATCCCTCAAGACCGTTCATGTACGAGTTTTTGGAAGACTCAATAAATTCATCGTATGCAATAGATCTCAAGCTGAATATTCTATTCCTCGTTCTTTCTGTCATTGCAATTTTCATTTCGAGTCTTGGTTTATTTGGTCTGGCTACTTTCTCAACTCAGAGCAGGATGAAAGAGATCAGTATCAGAAAAATAAACGGGGCAACCATATCAGATATTTTCAGGAAATTCAATTTTGAATTGTTAAAATGGGTTTTAATATCCTTTGTGATAGCTTTTCCTGTTGGTTATTATGCTATGAGCAGATGGCTGAATAATTTTGCCTATAAGACAACTATAAGTTTATGGCTTTTAATATCATCTGGTTTGTTTACGCTGGCCATTGGCTTACTTACTGTGAGCTGGGCTGCAAACAAGGCCTCACGAACCAATCCTTCAGAAACATTGCGCAAAGAGTAACTTCCGGGAGATGTTATAAATTAACTGGAATCAGAATAACATTGATATAGTTGTGCCTTTTCCGGTAAATGAATCACAGGTAATGTTTCCGTTGTGGATACGGATAATTTGTCGTGAAAGGCTTAAGCCAATTCCTGAACCTGACTTTTTGGTTGTGAAAAACGGTATAAAAACTTTCTCAAGGGTTTCCTGATCCATCCCGGGTCCATTGTCCTGGACAGTTAGTATAACCCTGCCGTCGTGATCTTTCATAGCATCTAATACTATCCCATCACCTTCCCTGACTTCATCAAAAGCCTCAATCGAATTCTTAACAATATTCAAAAAGACTTGGGCGAGCAGTTTATCATCGGCCATTAAAGTCAGATCGTTGGGAGTTACGGTTGTCTTAATCACCGGCTTTATGTCATTTTTATAACTATTTGAATCAAAATAGCCGTTCACAAGTATGACTATCCGCTCGAAAAACTCTTTGATATTTACCCTGGTAAACTCAGGTTTCGGAAGTTGAGTCAGACTTCTGTAGGACTCGACAAAGTGTATTAATCCTTTGCCATGATCCTCAATAATATTTAGTCCGCGGATTGTATCGGAAATTATCTTTGGAGTAATATTATCAGGACTTATTTGATTTTCACCTGACTTATAGAAACCCGATAGGGTTGAACTGAGAGATGTTATTGGAGCGACTGAATTCATTATCTCATGATTTAAGATTCTGATAAGCTTTTGCCATGAATCCATTTCATGCATATCTAGTTCGCTTTTTATATCCTGCAAGGTCACTATTTTTACCTCCCGGTTCCGTATAATTATTGTCTGGGAATGCACAGCCAGACTGAGGAGATTATGGTTAACCTTTACATTAATCCGTCTTTGTTCCCCTGATTCAATTTTTTCGAGCATGTCCACAAGCTTAGGATCAATTGTCTGTAATTTATTGATGTGTGAAATGTGATCCAGCCCGAACATCCGTTTAATTTCCGGATTTGTGAATTCCACAACTCCATTTTTATAAAATGAAACGATCCCTGTCCTGATCTTCTCCATAATACTTTTGTAAAACTTCTCCTGCAATTCAATGTTTATCCTTGCATCTTTAAGTTTACTATTCAATTCATTAAGACTTTTATTAAGCAGTTTCTCATTCGCGAAACCAACACCCTCGGGAAAAAACAATGAGGTATCCTCATTCCTGACAGCGCTAAAGAAATATGCGAGTTTCTTATTGGTCCTGTTAAGCCAGAATCCAAATGAAACGGTAAGAAGTATAATTATAATTAATGATAAGATAGTGTAGGTAAGATCCTTGCCAAAATTGAAGGCAAGAACAAAAGTAAAAAGTATTATCCCCGCCAGGTAAGCAATAATTACGAGGTAAAATCTTTTATAGATCATACTTTTTCAGCTTATTATATAGTGTCTGTCTGGTAATTCCCAGTTTTGAAGCAACTATGCTTAAATTATTATCGTGCCTTTTAATTGATTCGGCGATCAGCTTTTTTTCCATTTCTTCAAGTGTGCTGTTGTCATTATCCGAAACTCCTTTAGCTGAAGCACTGAACAAAAAATCAGAGGGTCCTAATACAGACGAGTCTGACATGATAATCGCCTTTTCGATGGAGTGCTGCATTTCGCGGATATTCCCTGGCCACTGGTAATTTGAAAGTTTTTCCAGCGCCTGTGTGCTTATTTTCTTTCCTGGTTTATTGTATTTTTCACAGTAAACTCTCAGGAAGTGAAATGCGAGTACTGGTATATCGTCTACTCTGTCGCGCAGCGGAGGTACTTCAATTTGAATGGTATTTATTCTGTAGAGAAGATCTTCCCTGAATAAGCCTTCATTTACCCTGGAAGGAAGGATACAATTTGTTGCACAGATTAATCTTATATCTACCGGGATTTGCCTGTTTGATCCTACCCTTACTATATATCTGTTCTGAAGAGCGCTAAGAAGTTTGGCCTGAGATTGTAAGGACAGATTACCTATTTCATCGAGGAAAAGCGTTCCCTTATGAGAAATCTCAAATTTCCCTGAGCGGTCTTCTTTAGCGTCAGTAAACGCTCCCTTCACATGTCCGAACATTTCACTTTCAAAAAGGGATTCTGTAATAGAACCCATATCCACACCGACCATAAGTTCATTGCTTCTTTTTGACTGATTATGTATTTCCCTCGCCACAAGCTCTTTACCTGTTCCATTCTCTCCTGTTATAAGAACATTGGCGTCTGTTGCTGCCACTTTCCTGACAATATTCATCACATTAATCATGGTTGGAGATGCTCCCAGTACTATCTTTTCTTCACCTCTTTTTATTTCCTTTTTCAGAAACTGATTATCATTTTTAAGGAACATTGCTTCCTTTCTCGAACACCTAAGTTTCCAGGCAGCATTTATTGTTGCCAGTAACTTTTTGTTATCCCACGGTTTGAGAATGAAGTCGATTGCTCCTTCTCTCAGAGCCTTAACTGCCAGCTCCACATCGCCATAAGCAGTTATCATTACAACGCTTATATTATTGTCGTGTTTTAATATCTCTTTCAGCCAGAAAAGTCCCTCATTTCCTGAATTAACGCCTGCCTGAAAATTCATATCGAGCAGTACAACATCTATTTCATTCTGCTCTAATAATTCATGTATCCTCTTGGGACTGCTTATAGAAATAAGTTTTTCTACCTCATACTGCAACATCATTTCAAGAGAGCTGATAACACTCTTGTTGTCATCAACAATAAGAAGGGTTCCCTTTATCATTTGTCATTATTTTTACCAAAATACTGAATTTTAATATCATGTATCAAATATATGTCAAATATTTAGACACTTTCTTTTTGAATTTTTATAACTACGAAAATAAGTTCCTGAATCGCTCGAACCGAGCACGAAGTGCGAGCTCAACGCAGTCAAAATCAATTTGCTTATTAGGATTATTACAAATTGTTAATAAATAATTTTATGAATTTTGTTATTTATCACGTTTTCCCCATGCAACATTTTAATTATACGGACGTCTTTATAACAAATAAGAGATAATAAAGAAAGAATATTAACCGCGAAAAGAAGCACAAATAATAAAAGCCATGACAGTTAAATTATATGCAAATGAGGTTGTTCTGAAAGCCGGTGACACAAACCAGATCATAGACAACAACACCGTAGAAGGAAAACTGATAGTAACAAATCAGCGGTTGTACTTTAAGACGCTGAATGAAGATACTGACAGATTTAACCTTGAGATACTTTTCGATAACATACGCGAAGTGATATTCTTCAGCAAGGGACTTTTCTCGGTTAAGGGTTTAAATATCATTACAAGAGATGGGAATTGCCATAGCTTTCCATTAAAAAAACGTGATGAAATAGGACAGCTGATTAACAAAATGTACTAGAGCACTTTACAATCACCATATATCCTACCGGTTATAAAACAAGACAAGAATCCTGCAATTGCGGGATTCTTTTTTTATGTCATTGGCCACGCCATGGCGTGGCCCTGCATACATCATCTAGTAAATCGTAGGGACATGCCATGGCATGTCCTTTCCGGGGTTATTCATATCTCAAAGAATCCACAGGATTTCTCAGGGCAGCCTTTCCAATCTTAAAGATGATGGTAAGTACAGTAGCAATTAACATTATTGACACTGCCAGAATAAGTATTCCAGGCTTTATCTGAACAAAATACTTCCAAATGCTCCCCATCATCATATCCGACAAATAATATCCGCCTGCAGACCCAATCAGAGAAGCAATTACGAGTACAACCAGAAATTTCTTACTCACAAGGTACATAATCAAAGGAACCGGGGCTCCCTGAATCTTCCTTATACCCATCTCTTTTGTGCGTCTTATTATGTCAAGAGAAACCAGGTTATACATCCCAATCAGTGATAACAAAGTAGCAACAACAGCAAGAAAGACATTTACTTTCAGAATGCTGTTATTTATAGTCTTTTCTTCCTGCAAAGTATCTTCCTGGAACCTCCCGCCGAAAATAAAATTTGTTGCCTGATTCTTCCATTTTAAACTAAGATAATCCAGTACAGAAGGTAAATTCTCTGGCTCAGCCCTCACCACTAAAACACCATATTGATCATTTGAGGACAATCTGAGCATTGTAGGATTTATCTTCTGCCAGAGCCCGCTGACATAAAAATCTTTTACCACTCCTATAACAGTCAGTCTTGTTGTGTCATAAAGAGTTACAGTCATTCCAATCGGTGTTTTCCAGCCAAAATCCTTAACCATTTTCTGATTAATAACAATTGATTTATTCGTCCTGTCCGCATCTTCTCTCGACTTTTCAAAAAGTCGACCCTCAACAAGTCGAAGGCCCATTGTCGAAGCATATTCGGGACCAATATCCATCACATCTACCTCCAACTGTTTTACAGCATCTTTAATTGGCCTGGAATAGCTTCCCCATCCAATATGGTTTCGCGTCCCTGCAGCCGAGATAATTTTTGGATTGGTCAGGATTTCATTCCTGAATGAAGTGCTTAAATCCTGTACAACAGGTATAACAATAAGTTTATCCCTGTCATATCCAAGATCGAGTGTTCTCTGGTAAACTGCATTCCTTGAAAAAACCAGCCCCATTACCAGTGCCATTACAGATATTGAAAATTGCAGCGCCAGTAATACAGATGAGAGTCTGCCTGCCCCTCTGAATGGGGAGGCACCCTTGAGAACATTAACGGGACTGAATGAACTTACATACATTGCCGGATAAACACCTGCCATAAATCCTGTAAGCAGAAGAAGAAGAACAAGAAATACCCAGAAAAAAAGATACCTGGTGAATGTAAGTTCAATCTTCATATAATCCCACAGGCTGCTGTAAGCCGGAACTAGGAACTCTGCCAGAATAAGAGCAACTAACAATGCCATGGAACAAATAATCAGCGTTTCAATCATAAACTGGGACACCAGTTGTTGTCTTTGTCCCCCAAAGGTTTTTCTTAAACCTATCTCCTTCAACCTTTTACTGAAAGTAGCTATCGAGGTATTTGCAAAATTGAAACAAGCAATTAACAGGATAAAAAGAGCCATAACCGGAGGAGCCAGGAGAGCAGCCGGATGAAGAGACGGGAAAAGACCCGACGACCATGTATTGCGGGAATTTGAACCAACCTCCTTCAACGGAATAAGCTTAAACCTGGTAATCCGGAAATCCTGCCTTGCCTTGTTCTGAACAGGTACATAATCCTTTAAAGATTGTGAGATCAAGGGAAGTCGTGATTTGTCAGGGACCTGTATGAACATAGCTGTCGTCAGAAATTTCCAATCGGAATCATTGAGTTCCCACATCAATTTAAAATTGTCAAAGTGGGAAAACACGTCAATCCTGAAACTTGAGTTTAGCGGGAGATCGGCAAAGACAGCTCCTACAGTGTATGTAAATTCCTTATTCTTGTCATTAACTATCACAATAGTTTTCCCAACAGGATATTCCTTTCCGAACAATCTGGCTGCCATTGTACTGCTCACGAGGACATCTGCCTGGTTTTTAATTGATTCCTTGTCTCCAAGAATAATAGGGAACGTGAAAATGTCAAGAAATTCCGGATCAATATACGAGATCTGGGTCGGAAAGATATTAAATCCTTCTTTCACGGGTGACCCTGTTCTCATTAATCTGGCAGTCTTCTCTATCCCGGGTATATCCTTCTTTACTTCAAGACCCAGAGTTGCCGGAACTATTCCATATTCCTGTTCTCGTCCCTCCATATCCCTGAAGCTGTTAACACGATATATCTTATCGAAATTTACATTGTTCCTGTCAAATTCATAATTAAACATGTGGTTGAAAAACGCAACTATGCATACTGACAAAGCGATACCCAGACCAAGAATATTAATTAGTGTAAATACCCTGTTTTTCAGCAGATTTCTGAAAGTTACAAGAAGGTAATTTTTAAACATATGTTATCAGTAAGGGTAATTTGAAATTAATTTATCAGGAGAATATTGTAAATATATTTATTTATTGCGGCTCTACGCACCTATCCTGCAATTATTTATAGCTGCAGAGCAGCGAAATATTTGTAGACATACGACCATAACAAAAATCTGAGGTGCAGAGCACCGTAATATTATTCATATTTCAGTGATTGCGCCGGATTGATCCTCGCAGCTCTGAGAATGCGATAACTAATTGTGAGAACCGCTGTACCAAGAGCAATTGCCAAGCCTATGACCAGTGTAATAAATCCAAGATTAATTTTGTAATAGAAGTTCTGAAGCCATTTTCCTGCCCAGTAATAGATTAATGGCCAGGCTATAAGAGCTGAAACTGAAACGAGGATTACAACCTCCCTCGAAATTACAATATAAATTCCTGTGACAGACGATCCCATCGCTTTTCTTACTCCTATCTCTTTGGTACGCTGTTCCACTGTGAATGAGGTGAGTCCGAACAATCCAAGGGCAGCAATAAATATCGCCAGAATAGAAAAAATTACTGCCATCTGGGCATTCTGTTTCTCCTGTTTGTACATAAGTTCAAAATCTGCATCAAGAAAATAATATTGCAACGGATTATTCGATACAAACTCTTTCCATTTCTCTTCAATAGCGCTGATTGTTTTAGAATAATTCTGCCCCGACAATCTAACTGTTAAATAACCCCATAGCATATTATCATTCTGAAATTTAAGTATATACGGACCAATTGGGTTACGAAGCGATTCATAATTAAAGTTCCTCACAACACCTATAACAGGTAAATAATTTATTTTCCCTGAATCGCGGGGTTCCATAAATCTTGTTTTTTCTATATCAGTGATCTTGAAATCCTTATAAGCACTTTCATTTATAATACAGGCTTCCTTATCGGATGTAAATGACTCATTAAAGGATCTTCCTGAAGCCAGGGTCATACCATATGTATCCAGAAAATTATAATCCACCCAGCTGGTTGCCATCAGGAATGTCTCATCTTTTCGTCCCTCCATCATATATCCGTTATTGTTATTTGTTCGGCCAGGTATAGCGGTAGAGCTGGTGATATTAATTACACCCGGAATGTTCTTCACTGTTTCTTTAAAGGACTTCATCTTAGTTCTCAGAGCTTCTGCTCTGTTAATTACAATTAATTGTTCCTTTTTGAATCCCAGATCTTTGTTAAGCATATATTTTATCTGCCGGTACATGATCATTGTACCCACGATAAGTAATATTGAAACAGCAAACTGAAAAACAACCAGAACCCTTCTCAACCTGCCATTCTGCATACTGTTTTTTACACTACCCTTTAAGACTTCGTAAGGATTAAAAGAAGAAAGAAATAAGGCCGGATAACTACCCGCAAGAATACCGACAACAACTGAGAACAGGATAAGTAAAGGGATGGTATACCAGGTGGAAAGAAGACTCAGATTGAGATTTGCCCCTAAAAGGTTATTGAAGAATGGAAGCGAGACCTTAATAAAAATTATCGCTACAACCAGGGCTATTAATGAAAGTATAAACGATTCCGAAAGGAACTGAGCAATGAGCATACCTCTTGTTGAACCAGCCACTTTCTTTATTCCTACCTCTTTTGCCCTTCTTGATGCCTGGGCCGTCGAAAGGTTCATGAAATTTATTGCAGCTATTAAAACAATAAGTATTGCAATACTGCCAAATATTTTAAGGTATTTGGGATCAACAGAAGCTTTAAAATCCTGTTGAATAGAGGTATCAAGATGAATATCGCTGAGATTCTGCAGGTAAAACCTGTATTTGTTACCCTGGGCAATAAAATCGGTAAGAGAAATACCCGTGTATTTCTGGATTTCAGGACCAACATATTTTTGAAGCAATTCAGGATATTTCGCATCGACTGTTTTATATGATGAATTAGGCTTCAAAAGGAAATAGGTACTAAAGCTATTATTCATCCAGTTAGGCTCTTTCGAACGCGGATTGGTCATAAACGATGTTAAAAGATTCGCTTCAAAATGTGACTTTTGCGGGACATCAGCCATTACTCCTGTTACTATATAAAGTAAAGTGTCGGTTCCTATTTTAATTTGTTTATCAATAGGATTTTCACTGCCGAATATTTTTTTTGCTGTAGATTCTGACAATACCACTTTTCTGGGGGCATTAAGGAGACTCTTTGCATCGCCTTTCAATAATGGTATAGAAAAAAAATTGAAGAAAGAAGAGTCAGTTTCAATTATATGATCCTCAGTAAAAGTCTGTTTATTGTACTCAATAACGGTAGGACCTCTCCCGTTCATTCTCAGAAAATCTTCAATCTCAGGAAATTCTTTTACCATTGTGGGTCCCATAATCGCAGGGGAAGATGATGTGGTAACTTCCTGTCCTCCGATCTTGCCATTTAGAATCGTCCTGAAAATCCGGTCTTTCTTTACATTATACTGATCATAGCTTGCCTCGTTAATCACGTATAGTGCTATCAGCAGGCTGCAGGCTATGCCAATAGAAAGTCCAAGTACATTTATAATTATATAGGATCTTTGTCTTTTAAAAGATCTAATGCTATGTTTGATAAGATTATTGAACATATATTATCAATTTTATATAATTAAAACTTTATTGTTGGATTATTCAGTGTCAAAACATTAAGCTCAAAATACATCAGTGAATAAATTTAATTACGAAATATTCCGGTGTCAGGCATCTATAAATTCCAGCTCAATTATTCAAATCTTACAAATATTCAGGTGCTCTGCATCTTTTATCAAAAATACAATACTATTTCTTACAAATATTACGGCGCTACACACCTATGTTTCAATTATTTATAGCTACTAAGCAGCAAAATAGATATAGAAATAAGGCCATAGCAAAAATCTGAGGTGCAGAGCACCGTAATATTATTCATATTTCAGTGACTGAGCCGGATTGACTCTGGCTGCTCTCAGGATACGATAACTTATCGTAAGAATAGCAATTCCAAGGGCAATGGTCAATCCTGCAATAAAACTGAAAGCGCTAAGTGATATTCTGTAATAGAAATTCTCTAACCATTTACCTGCAACATAGTAAATTATTGGCCAGGCAATAAAGGCTGATATGGATACAAGAATAATAATTTCTCTCGAAATAACTACATAAATACCCGGAACAGTTGAACCCATTGCTTTTCTGACTCCAATTTCTTTGGTTCGTTGTTCGACAGTAAATGATGTAAGCCCGAACAGACCAAGAGAAGCAATAAATATTGCAAGGATCGAAAAGATCACTGCCATTTGTGCATTCTGTTTCTCCTGTTTGTACATCTGCTCAAAATCAGCATCGACAAAGTAGTACTGTAAAGGATTGTTTGGTACAAAGTCCTTCCACTTATTTTCGATAGCACTGATGGTGCTTGAATAATTTTTACCTGATAACCTTACCGAAAGGTATCCCCACAAAACGTCATCCGACTTGAATCGGAAAAGATATGGTTGAATCGGGTTTCGCAGAGACTCGAAATTAAAATTTTTAACAACCCCGATAACCGGCAGATAATCAAATTTCCCTGAATCGCGTGGCTGCATAAATCGGGTCTTAGCCAGGTCTGTAATTGAGAAATTCTTTATGGCGCTTTCATTTACAAGGCATGCCTGTTTATCGGTGGTAAATGATTCATTAAAGAATCTGCCCGATGCAAGAGTCATTTTATAAGTTTCCAGGTAGTCATAATCAACCCAGTTGGTCTGCATTAAAAAGTTCTCATCCTTTCTTCCTTCCATTCCATAGCCGTTATCATTGTTGTTCCGTCCGGGTACAGCAGTGGAACTGGCAATATTTACTACACCCGGAATTTCCTTAACAGCCTCCTTAAAGGACTTCACCTTAGCTCCCAGAGCATCTGCCCTGTTTATGACAATTAACTGCTCTTTATTAAATCCCACATCTTTATTAAGCATATAATTTATCTGCCGGTACATTACCATGGTGCCGACAATAAGCAAAATAGATACGGCGAATTGAAATACTACAAGCACTCTCCTTAGGCGACCGTTTTTCATACTGTTCTTGACATTACCTTTAAGAACTTCATAAGGATTAAAAGATGACAGAAAGAACGCCGGATAGCTTCCCGCCAGTATACCTACAAGTACCGAAAAGATAATAAGACCAGGGACAGCGTACCATGAAGCAAAAAGATTTAAAGCAAGTTTAGCACCCAAAAGATTATTAAAATAAGGAAGAGTCACTTTAATAAAAATTAAGGCAAAAATTAAAGAAATCAATGAGAGAATAAATGATTCTGAAAGAAATTGTGTTACAAGCATACCTCGTGAAGAACCTCCTATTTTTTTTATTCCTACTTCCTTGGCTCTTCTTGAAGCCTGGGCAGTAGAGAGATTCATAAAGTTAATTGCTGCAATTATGACTATCAGGATGGCAATACTACCGAAAATCTTCAGAAATTTAGGATCGCTTGCTGCCTTAAACTGTTGCTGGGTTACTGAAGGATCGAGATGAGCATCTTTAAGATTTTGTAAATAAAATCTGTATTTGTTTCCTTTGGCGGCAAAATCAGTAATTGATACTCCCATGAATTTCTGCAGTTCCGGTCCTACATATTTAATTATCAAACCCGGTAATTTCGCATCTACCGTCTTATAGCTTGAATTTGGCTTTAACAGAAGATATGTGCTGTAGCTGTTGCTTAACCATGTGGGGTTTTTTGACCCCGGATTGGTCATGAATGAAGTTAAAATATCTGCCTCAAAATGAGAGTTTTCCGGTATATCTCCCATCACTCCGGAAATTGTGTACAGCAATGTATCTGACCCGATCTTAATTGTTTTGTCAATTGGATTTTCTTTCCCGAATATCTTTTTTGCAGTAGAAACTGAAAGCACTGCTTTCCTTGGAGCATTCAGAAGATTATTTGGATCACCTTTAATTACAGGAATTGAAAAAAAATTGAAAAATGAAGAATCTGCCTCCACAATATGGTCATCAGTAAAAGCCTGTTTATTATATTCGACAGTTGTCGGTCCTACACCGTTCATTCTAAGAAAATCCTCCACTTCAGGAACTTCCTTTACCATTGTTGGTCCTATAACCGCTGCAGAATAAGTCACCGTGACTTCCTGTCCACCGATTTTCCCGTTAAGGATCATCCTGAAAATTCTATCTTTTTTAACGTTGTACCTGTCGTAGCTTAATTCATTTATTACAAAAAGTGCGATAAGAAGGCTGCATGCAATACCTATTGACAGACCAAGGATGTTAATGACAATATATGCACGTTGTCTTTTAAAAGATCTTATACTATGCTTGATGAGATTGCTGAACATATTAGAGTGAGATTAGAGGTTAAATAACTGATTATTAGGTTGAAAAGATACTTAATTTGTTTTTTCGAAAGAATCTTTTCAGTTTAAAGACGGACAAAATTCGAGTAAGTTGCAGCAACGGTTATTTATTCCACTTTAAGTGCCTCAGCCGGATTGGTGCAGCTTGCCTTATATGCCTGGAAACTAACTGTCAGCATAGCAATTAGAATTGCCCCGGCTGCTATTCCGGCAAATATATAAAAATGAATATCTATCCTGTAAGCAAACTGATTCAAAAGGTTCCTGACGATGATCCAACCAACCGGAATTGCAATAACAACTGATGCCAGCACGGGCAGAAGAAATTCCCTAGCCAGCGTATACATAACTGTAACTGAATCCGCCCCCATAACTTTTCTGATACCAATTTCATTTGTCCTTCGTTCAGTTGAAAAGGATGACAAACCGTACAAACCCAGGCAGGCGATAATAATTGCCAGAATGGTAAAGTATTTCAATAGACCCGTAATACGAATCTGAGCTTTGAACAATTTATCATAATCCTGATCAATAAAAGTATAATCAAGAGGATATTCCGGCACAACAGCTTTCCAGCTTTTTTCAACTGCTTTAAGCGATTCGGGAATATTGCCAGGAGTTAACCTGATCAGAATACAGCGCAGATAGCCAATTGGGGCCAGAACAAATGCCATCGGTTCAATAGCCTGATCTGCACCTTTAAAGTGGAAATTTTTCAAAACCCCTACTATTGTACCGTTAAGACCCATGAATCTGAAATTTTTGCCAACCGGATCTCCAATTCCCATTAATTTGACAACTTCTTCGTTTACCATAAAATTGCCTACAGTATCATGTGCCATATCACCCTGAAAATCTTTCGAGAAATCTCTTCCTGATACAAGCTTCATATTCAAAGTTTTAAGATAATCATAATCGATACCGTTGGTTCCAATAAGCACCTGCTTTTCGGGGTCTTTTCCATCCCAGTTGGCGCCGCCGGAGTTGCTATCCATCATTGTCGGATTCCACATCGAGGCTGTTACACCCTGAATCAATGTCTCTTTTTCAAGCTCCAGCTTAAGCGGGTAATATTTCGGTTTCATATTGTCAGGCATCGGGATGCAGATCAGGTTTTCTTTATTGAAGCCCAGATCCTTGTTCTGAAGGA
>JBARBF010000166.1:0-5691 GCA_049792755.1 Bacteroidales bacterium
GCGATATTCGGAACCGCATATGCGCTGGCTTATTTTTTCAGGAAGAACTGGATATAAACGGCACAGGGCGCAGGGCTCAGGGCAAAACTGACCACAAGACTGCAAGACCGCAAGACAAATTATCAAATTGACAATTTAACTTTCAGACAAATAGACAAAAAATCATGGGACCATTATCAGTTAACGAATTAATATCAAGTAATACTAACCTATTTCTAGCCTTTCTGATTGGCATTGGCTTCGGCTTTGTACTTGAACAAAGCGGCTTCTCCTCAAGCAGGAAGCTGGCAGGCGTGTTTTATGGTTATGACACGGTTGTGCTCAAAGTATTCTTTACAGCAGCCATAACAGCAATGCTGGGACTTCTCTTCTTCAGCCTTTTTGGCTGGATTGACCTGAACCTGGTATATGTTAATCCCACTTATTTTACTTCGTGCATAGTAGGCGGGATCATAATGGGTGCAGGGTTTATTATGGGGGGTTACTGCCCCGGAACCAGTTTTTGCGGCGCATCAATAGGCAAACTTGATGCAATGGTATTCATCATTGGCCTGTTCCTGGGTGTATTTATCTTCGGGATTGGCTATGACGCATGGAAAGGAATGTATATGGCTAATTTTCTTGGCTTCCCTAAAGTCAGTACTGTCTTGGGCCTTACTGACGGAGTTTTTGCGTTTTTACTGATTATCATTGCACTTTCAATGTTCTGGGTTGCTGAATGGGCAGAAAAGAAATACCCAAGAGAAGAGTACTAAACAACAGATAATAGGATTGCCGCGCCCTCCTATGTCGGGCTCGCAATGACCTTTCAAGTTAGATAGTACTGAAGTACACTTAGGCATTTGACAAACGAGAAACGAGAAACGAGAAACGAAAACAAGAAACAAAAAACAAGAAACGAGGAACAATACAACACTTAAATCAAAATATTATGAAACCACTCAGACTTTTAGCACTTTTCATAATTCCGATGGGACTTATCATTGCAGCTGTCCCGCAGAATAAAACAAAACCTTACAAACTGACGGCAGATCAGTTGCTTGGTGAGGCAAACACACGCACTCAGTATATTGCTCCTGAGACAGTAGCTGACATGATAGTTAAAAAAGACCCTTCATTCAGGTTAATCGACGTAAGAAGTCAGGATGATTTTGAAAAATTCAGTCTTCCCGGAGCCATAAATATTCCTGTTTCTAACCTGCTTTCGGACAAATATGCTGATGTACTTAATCAGGATGTCAAAATGAACATTTTCTATTCAAACGGTACTATTACAGCTAATGAGGCATGGATGATAACAAGGCAACTTGGATATAAAAACAATTTTGTGCTTGAAGGCGGATTAAACTATTGGTTTGATGCTATACTAAATCCTCAGAAACCAGCATCCACGAGTCCGGATGAAGAGTTTGCAAAATATGATTTTCGTCTTAGCGCCGGGAAGGCACTGGGAGGAGGTATGACAGTTCAGACAACTCAAAGCCAGAGTCCTGAATCTGCCAAACCTGCTTTGCAAGCTTCTCCTAAAAAGAAGAAAGCATCGGGAGGTTGTTAATAATCGACCTCTACAAATGGCAGTCAGAATTTCTGGAGTTATCCTTGCCGGAGGTTCCAATAAACGGTTCGGTGGGATTACTAAGACAAATGTTGTTATCAATGGAGAAACTATTATATCCAGAATAATTTCTGGTATCAGCGACTTTTTTGATGAGATAATAATTGTTACAAATAAGCCAGAAGAATTCCAGGAATTAAGCCAATATAAAATAGTTAAAGATCAGTATTTGAAGGCAGGTCCCCTGGGTGGTATCCATGCTGCTTTAAAGGCATCATCTGAAGATGCAATTTTTGTTTTTGCCGGAGATATGCCGTTTCTTGACAAAGGAATTATTTCTGATCAGATTAATGAATTCAACAAAAGAGAATATGATGTTTTTATTCCAAAGGTTGACCAATTTATTGAACCTCTGCATGCCATCTATAAAAAGTCTGCACTAAATCATCTTGAAAGATTCCTGCTGGAAGGAAAAAGCAGAGCAGTCAGAGATTTTCTTAGCGAGGTTAATGTTGGTTATTTACAGATGACTAAAAATGAGAAAACCGAAATTGCCTTTGCAAATATTAATTCACCCTCAGATTTAGAGAAAATCAATTTTTAAATTTATCTTGATTACATCTGGAGAAGACTCATAAATATAAAAATTACTCGTGTTAATATGGACCTATATCTTAAGTGCGTTCTGCGGAGCGAATGACTTTTCGATAAATGCAGGAGCAACTTGATTGTATCATTTTATCTTTAGCAACAAAAATAAAATTCCCCGTTCTTGTGATATTTATGCTTGATCTGTTACTAATCAGATAAAATGTGATCACAGATTGATTTATTTTAAAAAAAAGAGGACTGATGTCCAATACCAGAGAAAAAGATCAATTCCTCGATATTTTGGAAAAAAATATTGGGATAATACTGAAGATTTCAAGAGCATATACAAAGAGCATCAGCGATAAAGAAGACTTGGTTAATGACATCACTCTTGAACTTTGGAAATCATATGGACGATTCAAAGGCGACTCCAAAATCTCGACATGGATTTATCGGATTGCATTAAATACATCGATGAATTATAAACGTAAAAAGGAAAAAGACAAATTTATTTTCCCTGATGATCTTAAGCAATTTGAAAATCAGGGTTGGATAATTGATCAGCCAGACTCATCAATCTTTGAAATTTTATACCTGTGCATCGATGAGTTAAATCAACTGAATAAAGCGATAATTCTGCTTTACCTCGACGGCAATTCACAGGATGAGATATCTCTAATTACCGGCATTTCAAAAACAAATGTCGGAACCAGAATCAGCCGTATAAAAGAACAATTAAAAGTTTTAGCACTCATCAAAATTTGAAACGATGGAACTATCAGAATTACAGAACATATGGCAGGAATATGATAAAAAAATATCTCAAAACACCCGGCTTAATAAGGAGATATTAAGGTTAATGTTGCTTTCAAGGCCCCGCCGAAGACTGAACTGGATTAGAATCAGAGCCGGAATCAGTATCTTTTCGCCGATTATATTTGTAACGGTATTACTTGTCCTGAAAGTTCCGTTTTATATTGGTCTTAGTTTTTATATCGGATTAGCAATGTTTGTACCTGTCTATACTATAACTTATATCTGGGATATTGAATATTTTAAATTGACTCGTAAGATAGATTTTTCAATGCCGGTATTAACGTTAAAAAAGGAAGTCGCACAATTGGAGAAGTACAAGATCAAAAAGACACGGATAAGATACATTCTAATGCCTTTCGCTTTGGCAGGGTTTTTTATGATGATTATTCATAAGATAAATGTCAACCTTAATTTTGTATCAATTATCCCTTTGCTATTAATGATCCTGGTTTTTCTTTCATCAATGTATATTACTTTTAAATATTCGATATATGAGCGATTTAAAAAACTTAATAAAGATATTAACGAGATTGAACGACTTGAAAAAGAATAAAACCGCTTACAAATGAACACTACAATTAAAATCTTAGGCTTTTTGTGAAGTTTTATACTGATCATTGGTGCCAGGATGGAGGGGGGTTGAATGTGGTCAATACACCCTTATTCAGTAAGACGATTTACGGCTTGATTTTTTCAAAGAGGGCAAGCAATTTACTTCTGTAGATCTCAGAAATCTGTGTCTCATGTTCACCAATCGGCTTCACCGGAATTAAATCCATAACTTCCTCTGAAGTTAATCCCGATTTGTACATCAGATTTAAAGAAGCAATAAGAGTATTGTTAATCGAATCTTTGCTTTCTTTTTCAGACAATCCGATTTTTTGCCCTATCACCGCTAACTCCTTCCATTGAAACCAGAAATAAGTAGGCAACATCGCAGACATGATTGCATAGCTTTCAAGCTTTTCTTCAGGAACCTCAAAGGTATTACCCATAAGTCTTAGAAGATCGAGAACCTGCTGTTTTTCATTCCTGGCAAAATCAGATGAGAAACATACAGGGTTGTAACCTTCATTTATGAGTGAAGTAGCATTTGGAATCAGCCTCACAATTTCTTTAGACTGATTCAGTTTTGATGATATTTTGGCAATAGTGATTTTGGGCGCTAAAGATATCACGGTGGTTTTGCTGTTGATACTACCCTTTATAAGCTCAAGAGTATCCATAACAACAGGCGGATGCAGGGAAATAAAAACTATATCCTGCGAGGCTGCAACGGAAGCATTTTCAACCCGAATATCAGGAAATAAATTTTTCAGGTTACCTGAAACATCCTGGTTAGGTTCTGTGACAACAATTTTACTGAACTGTGCATTTTTATTTTTAAATGCCTGGAGAAGAATTCTGGTTACTCTCCCACCGCCGATAAAACCAATTGACTGTTTCATGATGATATGATTTTGGGTTAAACTATTAACAGCACTTTTATTGTCCAACTAATTCATTTTGATACCTTTCATCTGCAATATCTTTATTAACTCTTCCTCAGGGAAGAATCCGACATGTCTGTAATATTCCTTACCTGTTTCGTCAAGAAACACCTGTGTTGGAATTGACTCAATACCATATTTAACACCATATGGTTTGCCTGACTCAGTCCATACATCATAGAACTCGATCTTTACCTCTTTACCATATTTAGCTTCAATTGATTTCATGACAGATTGCATCTGCTTGCATGGAATGCATCTGACAGATCCCAGCTCAATAAATGTTACCTTATATTTTTTCTCGATTATTGGAATACTTTTATAAGGTACCTGATTGATATTTGTCTTAACATCAGGATTAGAATTATGACCACATGCAGTCGCTGCTAATATCATTAAGAATACATGAACGTGTAGAATAACTTTCATCTCATATCTTTTTGTAATTCTCATATATTTAGAATATTATATTGAATAAATATCCAACAATCATTATTCCGAATCCTACTACACCAATAAATGTGAAAATCAATGGGAGTTTCAATACTTTACGCAGGATTATCATTTCTGGCAGAGATAAACCAATTACCGACATCATAAATGCTAACGAAGTTCCCAACGATGCTCCTTTTTCAAGTAGAACAGAAACTATTGGAACGATACCAGCAGCATTAGAATACAGAGGGATACCAATTAAAACCGACAATGGAACTGAATACCAGGCTGATTTCCCCATCAGTGCTGCCATAAAATCTTCGGGAACATACCCATGTGCGCCTGCTCCGACAGCGATACCTAGAGCCACATAGATCCATACTTTACCTACTATATCACTTATTGCATCATACCCGAGGCTGATTCTGCTACCGAATTTTATTTTTTCTTCCACTTCTCCATTATTACCCAGATGTGTCTCATAAACCCATGGTTCCACCCATTTTTCGAGCTTCAGCAAACCAATTATCCATCCGGCAACAATTGCTATAACCAGCCCTGTTCCCACATATGTCAAAGCTACCTTCCAGCCAAACATTCCATACAGAAGGACTACAGCAACTTCATTGATCATTGGAGATGAAATAAGAAAAGAAAATGTGACTCCAAGAGGAACGCCCGATTCTACAAACCCAAGAAATAAAGGTATGGCTGAACATGAACAAAATGGAGTTACGATGCCTAATGCTGATGCCATTAAATTTCCTGTGAAGGTCTTTTTCCCCTCAAGCGCTTTACGGGTTC
>JBARBF010000167.1:0-20917 GCA_049792755.1 Bacteroidales bacterium
GCCGATTGGGACCAGAACCCGATGCATTGGGATCGTTCTGAATCTATTACAAATCAGATAAAGAAACTTATACCTTTAAAAAAGCATATGACTGCTCTTGAATATGGCGCAGGAACAGGAATAGCCAGTTTCATGCTTAAAGATTATATAAAGGAAATTACATTGATGGATAGTTCTTCAGAAATGGTAAGGGCAATAAATGATAAGATAAGGACCACAAAAGTAAAAAACCTAAAAACTTTGAACTTCGATCTGGAGCATAAAGATTATAAAGCAGGAAAGTTTGATCTGATATTTACCCAGATGGTACTTCATCATGTTGCAGATATTGAGAATATTATAAAGAAGTTCTATGATTTGCTAAATCTTGGAGGTTATGTGGCAATTGCCGACCTATATACTGAAGATGGTTCTTTTCATGGTGATGGATTTACCGGGCATAAAGGTTTCGATATTGAAATATTTTCAAACATGATAAGACATCAGGGTTTTACAAACGTAAGCCACCGGAAATGCTTTGTTATTAATAAGAAAATCTCGGACTCTGAAACAAAAGAATATGATGTCTTCCTCTTGATTGCAGAGCGGGATACAACCAAGTAGTTTATATTTCCAGGAACATAAGGATCAATTGTGAATCTGACCAGAAAAGTATTGATTCATATTTGGATTATGAACGTAGGTTCATTATCTTTGCTTCGATTTTTATTTTGAAGATGGCACGTCCTCAGAAATGTAGAAAGCTTTGTAACCCTCCCAAAATGGAAGGTTTTAAACCCTATGGTATGGCAAAATGTAATATAATGCCAGTTATCCTCAAATACGAAGAATTTGAAAGCATCAGATTAGTTGATTATGATCTGCTCTCACAAAATTTTGCTGCTGAAAAGATGAATATTTCAAGGCCCACATTTACAAGAATTTATAACAAGGCATTAAAGACAATTGCAAAAGCATTCGTTGAAGGTAAATCAATTGAGATTGAAGGTGGTAATTTTAAATTTGAACATGATTGGTACCGATGTAAAAAATGTTTTAAATTAATTGAGGGCATTGAAAATCATTCCAGATGCAAAAATTGTAATGGGTTTAGTGTAAACGAATTAATAAGAATGAATCAATTAATAAAAGATTAGTTAAATAATAAAGAAGAAGATGGAAGTAACTTTTGACGGCGGTAAAGTAATTACTGCACATTTGAATGGTCATACTATAAGAACTGACCAACCTGTGAAAGGCGGAGGTGGAAATAGTGCGCCAGCTCCGTTTGAATTATTCCTCGCATCAATTGGCACATGCGCAGGTATTTATGTTAAATCGTTTTGCGACCAGCGTGAAATTCCATCAGATAATATCAAAATAATTCAGTCTGTGGAATTTGACAATGAGACAAGGTTACCAGCTAACATCAAACTGGATATTCAATTACCCACTGATTTTCCTGAAAAATATAAAGCCGCAGTCATTAATTCTGCTGAATTATGTGCAGTGAAAAAAACATTAAATAATCCTCCAAAATTTGAAATAATTACAACAATAAAATAAAAAAAATGAAAATTGCAGTTCCAGTAACAAAAGAAAATCAGATTGATGGCCATTTTGGTCATTGTGAATCATATGGTGTATTTACAATATCTGAGAAGAATAAAATAGTTGAAATTAAGAGTGTCGGATCTCCTGAAGGATGCGGTTGTAAGTCAGATATAGCATCTGTGCTTGCCTCAGATGGTGTTTCAATAATGCTTGCAGGCGGTATAGGAGAAGGAGCCATTAACGTGCTAAATAATAGCGGAATAGAAGTTATCAGAGGTTGCTCCGGAGATGCTACTGAAGTTGTAAAACTCTATCTGTCCGGATTAGTAGAAGACAGCGGTAGCAGTTGTCAGCAGCATGAATCGAATAATAAGGAAGGTCATCAATGTAGCCATAACTAAAACTTAAAGAAGAGGAAAGGCAGGTTCAATCCGACCTTCCTATGCATAATATCCTTTATCTAATTCAGTTCCTTCGCAATAGCCATGGCTGCAATTGTCCCATCCGCTACTGCAGTTGTTATCTGTCTGTACTTTTTACTGGTAACATCACCGACAGCGTAGACATCCGATAAACTTGTCTGCATATTTTCATCAGATATAATATAACCCCACTGGTCTAGCTTTAAATTATCTTTGAATAGTTCAATATTTGGTTTCATCCCAATAAATATAAAAACACCGTCACTGACCAGTTTAGTTTTTTCACCTGTAATCAGATTTTCAATTTCAGTAACCATTTTAGCACCGTCTTTATCAAAAACTCTTGGTTCACTGTTAAATATGAAATTCATTTTAGGGTTGGCAAATAATTTATCCTGTGCTTTTTTATTAGCTGTAAATTTCCCGAACTGATGCACAATTGTCACTTTACTTGCAAAACGGCTGATGAAATCTGATTCTTCAACGGCGGAATTTCCTCCACCTATTACTACAACTTCTTTGTTATCGAAAAACTTGGCATCACATGTAGCACAATATGAAATACCCTTCCCTTTAAGCGCTTTTTCGCCAGATGCTCCGGTTGAGTTCGGTGTTGTTCCTGTGGCAATTACAATCTTTTTTGCTCGTATAGTCTCAAATTCATCAATTACAACCTCTTTTTTTGCCAGATCAACTTTTGTTACATCTACAGCTACCTTATATACGGTACCGCAGAGTTTTGTCTGTTCGCTCATATTATGAGAAAGCAGATACCCGGCCTGTGGTTCAATAAAACCGGGGTAATTTGATACTTCATGAGTTGTTGATACTTGTCCTCCGGGTAATGCAATATCAACAAGTACAGTGTTTATTTTCGATTGACAAAGGTATAATCCTGCAGTCAGTCCTCCCGGACCTGCGCCAAGTATAATAACATCATATTCTGATATTGAAGGCTTAATCTTCGATTTTATTTCCTTCAACCTGTTATCAGGCAGCATAAGATCCAGATTGTGGATGATATCACTTCTTTTTATACCTCCGGTTAATCTTTGCCCGATTTCTTTGCCTTCATTAAAGAACAATAAAGTCGGGGATGATTTGACACCCAGGTTTTCAGCCAGTTCCCTGTTTTGCTGACGATAGATTTTGAGGAACTTAATGTCGTATCCATATAATTTTGAAAGATCCTCAAATTTCGAAGCTAGCGCTTCACAGGGAGGACATTCTGTTGAATAAAAGTCAAGTATTACCTTACCGCCCTGTAAAACTTCCAGGTCAAATTCTGTGGAGTTAATTTCTTTCATCGAAGTGTTTTTCTTTGATACTTATTATTTATAATCATTGAAATAGGCAGAGAATCCAATTTCAAGAAGTTCTTTTACCGGACGACAATCAGTAGAACAGATGTTCCCAGTTCTGTTTTTCGCTACTGAGCCACATCCACCACCGCAGGCCAATTGAACACTGCATTCCTTACATTCTTCAATTGAAGTAATGTCGCGTCTTTCCCATTGGTCAATAAGTTCAGTATTCCTGGTGACGGAAGGGAAGAAGGTGCCGATTGATTCTTCAGCTTTACCTACTGTAGCTGTACACGGATAGATTTTACCGGTATAATCAAATGCCCACTCTGTTTTACAAGCCGGACAAGAATCAAAAAGAGGGTCGGGGAGGTTTCCGTTTTCAAAGAGAAATTTAGTGACTGAATAAGCCGGTTTATAATATTGAAGAATATGGGGATGCTGTCTGACAAGGTCAAAAACTCTTTCAAACAGAGAGATCCTGCTGAATAGCTTATCGTTTGCTGACTGACAATGGTGTAATTCGTAATTCCTGCCAATCTGAGTTTTGAACAAAGGACTTTTTGTCCAGACTCTGTCTATTGCAAGTTGAGCCAATTCAGGCAGATTGTCTATATTTTCCTTGTCAGCAACCATACGAAGATTTATCGGAATCTGACTTTCAAGGCAAGCATCAATTCCTCTAACAATCCTATCGAAGGTACCTGCTCCGCCTTTAAGGAAGCGACGCTTGTTATGAACGGCTTCAGTACCATCAAGAGTCACTTGTATCTCACGGATTTTACCACTTTTAAGAATAGGTATATATTCTTCAAGGGTATATCCATTGGTTACAAAACAGATCTCAAGATTTGATTCATTGGCATTTTCAATAAGGTGTTTAAGGAGCAATTTCTGCTTTGGATTGTTAAGCAGTGGTTCTCCACCAAACACAGTAATGTACTTTTTTCTGCATGCAAATTCAGATTGAATATATTGGAAAAAGGAATCAATCAATTCAATGCTGAGTTCTTGTTTAGGATTACTGTACTGATCCTGATAACAATAACTGCAAGCAAAATTGCAGCTATAGTTTGTTATGAAGAAAAGTTGAATCTCATCTTTATCTCGGGAGTCAATAGAATCGAGATACTTTTGTCTATAAAGCCTGGCTTCTTCATCTGAATCCATCAGGTATCCTTTGCCTGCCAATTCTCGTACAAAATCATCATAAGGGAAATTATTGTCATTCTGAATTGCTTTCACCTTTTCAGCATCTTCTGAACTAAGAATATCAGCATTGCCGGAAAGGAGATTCATTATGAAATAATTTTCAGATTCCCTGATTTTCGAAAATATATTGTATCTGGAATACATCATTTTATAGATTCAATTTTACTTGCCAGTGATTGAGAATTTACAGGCAAAGGATGATACAAATTAGATGGATTTTAAATTAATCGTGGCAACCGACGATAGTCTTTGATGTTTTGGCGCAACACTGGGCCACTTTTACGCTTGTTCTGGTTTCTTTTTTTTTAATTAAACTTTTCATAATTCACAATTTGGATTTGAGTTAATAATTTATCTTGATTCTGTTTAATAAGTAAAATGTTGTTGATTGTTTTAACTATAGTTTCTTTCCTGCAAGTGTCCAACTGGCAACGAGAACTTTGCCTTTTTCATAAGGTTCTGATTCTTCAATAATGTTGATCGAAGAGAATCCTGCGTTGTGCAGATGTTCCAGATATTCATTCCTGGTAACAGATCCGGCCCAGCATTCCGCGATGGCAACAGGGTCGTTTTTATATTCATCGGGAATCTGTTTAATAGAATAAATGTCGCTGATAGTAAACCTGCCTCCTGGTTTAAGAATACGGAATATTTCATTCCAAACTGCTTGTTTATCTGATGAATGGTTAATGGTGCAATTTGAAATGACCAGATCTGCCCTGTTGCTCTTTAAATTTATCTTTTCAAGAGTACTATGAATGAACTCAACATTGCTGATACCCAATCGTTTCGAGGTGTCAACTGATTTCTTTATCATTCCTTCCGAAATGTCAATGCCATAAACATAACCTCCGTATCCCACGATCTCAGCAAGTCTTATAGCATCCGTTCCGCGACCGCTACCCAGATCCACACAAACTTCATTTGATTTAGCTTCAGAATGATTCACAGCTCCACCACATGAAAGACAACATGTTGTTTCTGCCAGGTCACTATACCTTTTATTTATTTCTGTATAATTCATGTTAAAATTTTTATTCAATATCACTTTTGCTTGGAGGTGTAGTGGATATGAGACAAGGAGAGCTGGTTATAAAAAAACCTAAAAAGCTTCCCATTAATATACTGCTGACAGGGTTACTTGTAATTGCGCAGGAACCTGATTTACATCCTACAAAATAGAAGAACAGAAATCCGCCTAACCCTCCAATTATAACACCAAGGAACGGTTTCCAGAAATACCATGATTTAAAGAATTCTTTTACTGATTTTGGTTTTGGTGTACTGCTGCAATTTTGGTCCATAAAAATGTAATTATGTATATATATCGATACAAAGATAAATTAAAAAAATTATAAATCGCAATAGTATCACCTAAATCTTTTTGATATCACTGCAATTATTTTTATCTTTGCCCTTAAATACATTGATAATGAGTGCGATTTTTAAAAAAGAGTTATCTGATGAACAACTGAATGAACTGTTTCAAAGTGACGAGAAATGCTTTGAATTTCTTGCTGATTTGAAATGGAGCAATGGATTTGAATGCCGGAAATGTGGAAATACTAACTTTTGTCCTGGTAAAACAGCACACTCCAGACGATGTACTAAATGTAAGACAGAAGAGTCTGCCGCCGCTGGTACCATCTTTCATAATTGCAAGTTTCCGGTTCATAAGGCTTTTTATATTGCTTATAATGTTTGCAAAGGGAAAGAGGATCTTTCGACATATGAGTTCGCCCGACGTTTATCTCTACGGCAAATGACATGTTGGAATTTTAAAACTAAAATTCAACATGCCGTCGATGAAATGAATTCCTTAAGTGAAAATGAAAAATTGTCAATCCAGAAGATTCTTACCAGTTGAAACTGCATCATTTGATTATAAATGTCTGAGATCATCCCAATATAGCGGAATTGATAATTTTCATAGTGGTCAGTTATGTCTACTGAATAATCATCTCCTGGAATAATTAATCAGAATACCATGTACATGTATTCATGACAGTATCATTATACACACACATGGTGATCCTGACTAATTCTGAGAAGCTAATAATTTATTATTTTTTAATTTCTAAACTGATAACTGAAATGTGTACCATTAGGCTGAATACCATCTATTGAAGAAAGCATTTCACCATCTGAAGTAGCTTCTCTTATATCAGAAGCATCATTTACCTTTTTTCCATTTATTGTAGAAATAATTGTACCGCTTTTAATTCCGAGATCTTTTAGTTTCCCATCACCAACACTTGTTACTTTGGTCCCCGAATCAATTTGGTATTTTTCTTTCTCGCGGGATGTGATTGGCACCAGTTTGGAACCAAAAACAGTTTCGCCTGTACTTTCCCGAACGACTGCGGTTGTTCCATCAACATTTTTGAGTTCAACCGATGCTGTTTCTTCCCTGCCATTTCTGAAATATGCTATTTTTATTTTATCACCGGGATGATGCTCTGCAACTGTTTCCTGAAGCTCGGCAGGTGTATCAATGTTTTTATCATTGATCTTTACAATTACGTCTTTTGATTTGAGTCCTGCATTATCTGCTGCGCCTCCGGGAGATACTGATGCTATGTATACACCGGTTACATTGTCCAGTTTTTCTTTCTGAGCAAGATCAGAAGTTACCTCCTGAATATTGATTCCCAAAAAGGCCCTTTGTGCCCTTCCGTATTGCTTGAGGTCTCCAACAGTTTTTTTGACTATGTTTATTGGGATTGCGAATGAATTACCGGCATAAGTTCCGGTTGGAGAGATTATTGCGGAAGTGATTCCTACTAGTTCTCCTTTAGTGTTAACCAGAGCACCTCCGCTGTTTCCCATATTAAGAGCAGCATCTGTCTGAATAAATGATTCAAGTTTATAGCCACCATCAAGGTTAAGGTTCCTTCCTTTAGCACTGATTATCCCAGCTGTAACCGTTGAAGTGAGGTTAAAAGGGTTGCCTACAGCAAGTACCCATTCTCCAAGCTTCAGGTTATCGGAATCACCAAACTTTATCGATGGCAGGTTTTCCGCCTTAATTTTGATTAAAGCAATGTCCGTATCGGGATCTCTCCCCACAACAGTAGCAGTATAGGATTTATTATTGTTAAGAGTCACCTGGATGGAGTCTGCTCCATCAATTACATGATTATTTGTGACTATATAACCGTCGGGAGAAATTATTACACCCGAACCGAAACCTGTAACTTTTCTGGGATGTTGATTTATATTGTTTTCACCGAAGAACTGAAAGAACGGATTGTCGGATTCATCCGGAGCAACAGTCGATCTGACCCTTACGTGTACAACTGTCTGAACAGTTTGCTGAGCAGCATATGTGAGGTCAACAGGTCCTTCAGGAGACTGCATATTAGTTAGAACAACGGGGGCAGTTCTCATAATCGGGCCGTTTTGCTTGTTAATCAACGCCTGGCTTGCACTGGTATTAATATGTGTGTATAAAAATAATGTGCTCGAAACACCAAAAATTGCTGCCAGAAATGCAGTTAAGATTATTTTTGTTTTCATAATATAATTGATTTAAATTTTGTAATATCTGAATTTCATTTTCCATATACGGTTAAGCGCTATCTAAGCTTTAACCTGCTGTTTCCAATATTCCTGCCATTACTGTTTATTTGTATCTTATACTCTCCTGCTTTAAATATTTCTTCCGGAGTATATACAATAGTTACCTTTTGTGAAGAATTAATATTCCCTGGAACTGCTGGTAAAATAGTTGATAAACTGGCAGTAAGGTAATTTATATCAGATCCAATCGAAGATGTTATTGTTTTATCTGATGGAGTTATAGTCTTACCTTCAGGAGTTATGATTTTGATGCTTATTGGTTCATTCAGATTTTGAGGAACATCAAAGATGAGATTTAACTTTTTTGTCCTACGCGCAATGAAAGTAAGTTTATCCTTTTTATTTCCCCCTGATCCATATATTTCTATATTACTCGTTCTGTATTTCTCTGCATCTGCCAGGTTCTCAGATAGTTCTTTCTTCTGTGCATCGAGTATGATTGTTGAGTTCTCAAGCTCCTTGATCCTGGATGACGCAGTCTCCTGTTTCAGTTTCAGATCTTCATAGGCTTTGTCAAGATAACTTTTTGTTTTCCGTAATTGAACCAGATCATTCCTGTCAACCAATAATGAACTGTTTTCCTTTGACATATGTGCAAGCCGCTTTTCAGCCTCAGCTAGTTTGGAATCTGTCGTTGTAATTAATTTTTTGTCTGATTCTTTTTCAGCTGTTAAAGCAGCCATATCATTTTTCACTTTTTCAAGTTCCTGTGAAACTTGCAGTTTCTGTGAAGAAATGGATTCATTCCTGATCTTTTCTTCATTATAATTGCGTTTGTTCTTTGAATTTGAAACGAACGTAATCGTAGCCGTTATTAGCAGGAGAACAATTATTGATGTGCCTGCATATTTTAGTGTTTTTTCTTTCATAGCTTTTTTTTTATCATTTAATAATTTATTGTAAAACAAATTAAGTGCCAAATACCCCTCATTAACAATAGATTAACCATTGTTTAAGAAATTATTAACTATAAAATATTTCAAAAAATATTTAAAGTTTTATTTTTCTTAATATGTCTCGATAGCGATTAATCAGGCTTTCAATCTGTAGTTGAAAGAAGTTGTATACTTAACCGGATAATAGATTCAATGGATTTGAATTAAAGACTTCATTGAATGCGGAAGAATCTATACAGATTTTATTCTATGTTGGTTGTGGAATAACGGACAACACCGGAAATAATGAATTATCCGATCATTAACTCTCCAGTCAGTTTATCGATTTTAGCTGGAATCTCCCAGTAAAAGAGTTGATTTATTACAGCATTTTGCTCTATATCTGTGACGCCAAAATTTATAACAGTTCCATTGAAGTAATTTGCAACAAAGTTGTCCCTGCCTTGGTCGGCAACATGAATAACACTTTCCAACTCTGTTACTTTTATGAATTTCCAAACGATAATATCCTTATCTGTGACTTTTAAAGCCCTATGATGCCTTAAGGTTCTTTTCATGAAATAAATATATTTTCCCTTATCAAAACCCTTTGTTTTGCTCAAATACAGGTACAAATTATTATTTTCAATTATTGTCCGTCCTTTATAAAACGGAGATTTTATATCCACTGCAATAAAATAGCTGGTTGTATCAAAGTCATTTAAAACTTTGTTGTAAAATGCCGAATCAGGGTTTTTACATGATACTATATTAAGGATCATAAAAATTAAAACAGCAATTCCAAAGGATATAAAGCTGAATATTCTTCTTTTAGGTTCGGGTTCAACCATAGTGTAACTATAAGAGTCCATATATGCACGATGTTAGATTAATACATTTATCTTTACTTTATTAAATATCTCTCCCGCAGTTCTATAAACAATCCAGTATTCAATTTTCCTAATTATGGATAAGAATTTTTTACCAGGTTATTCCTGCTTAATTACTAATTTTAGCTGAACTTAAAATTGCTACCTACAATGGTAATTAATCAGAAGGAACAACCCTCATATCTGGATTTGTTCCGGTCATTCTTCTGGATGGGTCTTACCGCCTTTGGTGGATTAGCAATGTTCGCACATGTCAGGAAATACGTCGTAGATAAAAGGAATTGGTTGGATGCAAATACCTTTGATTCAGGCCTTGCACTTTGTCAGGTAATTCCCGGAGCTATCATAATGCAACTCGTGGCATATATAGGATTGAAGTTAAAAGGTATCAGAGGTGCTGTTGTGTGTTTCATCGGGTTTGGACTTCCTGCTTTTCTTATAATGTTTATTTTATCGGTATTATATAAGCATACTAAAAACATTTCGGGAGTTGAATTGGTATTAACGGGTTTAAGAGTAATTATTGTCGCTATTGTAGCAAATGCAGCTTTCATTTTTGGCAAAAAGAATTTTCGGAATGTGAATGACTGTTTAATTTCAGCGGTTGCCGCAGGTTTGTTCATGACCAGATTACATCCTGCTCTGGTATTATTAATTGCCGCACTTGCAGGCCTTCTCTTTTCAAGAAAAGAATTAAATGTATCTGAAAAATCAGTTAAATCAAAAACTTTCTGGTTTTTTCTCTTTGCGTTGTTTTTAACTGGAATCAGCCTACTGATACTTTTTATTCTTACCAGAGAATATTTTACATTAGCAACACTAATGCTAAGGATCGATCTCTTTTCCTTCGGAGGAGGATTGGCTTCAATGCCAATTATGTACCACGAGTTGGTTGATTTATACGGCTGGTTTGATGCACACACATTTATGGATGGCGCGATCCTTGGTCAGGTAACACCGGGTTCTATTATAATTGCCGCAACATTCTTTGGCTACATGCATTTTGGCATTTTGGGAAGTCTGCTTGCAACCATATATGTTTTTACACCATCTTTTCTTATCCTGATGGGTATTATTCCTTTTTTTGATAAACTGAGAACATACCCTCAATTCAATAAGGTTATAAATGGAATTCTATGTTCTTTTGTAGGCTTACTTGTAATAGTTACCTATCGATTTACAATTGGTATTCACTGGAATCTTGTAAATATATTGCTCGTCATCACAGCTTTTATACTATTGGTGCGTAAAGTCGATGTCATTTGGATTGTTTTAGGTGGGGTAATAGTTTCGTTTCTGATTCAGTGGCTATAATAAAAACCGACTTCCAGTTATTCAAAGTCAATTATCTTCTTTGAAATTAAAAAGGGGTCGTTGGAAAAGTTCTTTGTGGTTTATGGTTTTCGACTTTTTCAACAGACCCAATTTAATTAAATCAATGATATTGACCAACTGTTCCAGATTGAGTTAGTATTTCAGTTCATCATTCCTTCTTCTTTGTGCTGAGACCAAGTGGCATATACAGCGGGCATATACCAAGAATGCTTGTCACAACAAAAATTACTGACAAGGCCAAAAGTATTATTGCCAGAGTGCCAGAAATAACATTTGTAAAATAAAGTATTACTACTACGACTGCAACCAGTATCCTGATTACTTTGTCAATTGTTCCCATGTTTTTTTTCATCTTAATTTTTTTGTTCTTAATAATTATTGTAAAATTTTATTTGTTCAGTGCTCTTATTATTTGTTTTGGACAGCTTGCATTGGGCAATATTTTGCACATTTGCCACATTCAATGCATTTTATTTCATCTATCGACGGTAATCCGTATCCATCCTGTGAAATTGCTCCGACCGGGCAAACCCGCATTATTGGGCAACGGTGGTTTTGTGGACATGATGAAGGATTAATTGTTAGTGCCATATTAGGTCTGAAATTTTATTTTACTTTATTAATTTGTTGTAAAAGGAATTCCTTATTTTTTATTCCCACAAAACGGTTTATTTAAATCTGCAAGGATCACACCAGCCTGCCAAGAAATCTACCAGGACTAACTTGTTTTTTGTCTGATGACTGAAATTTTTATCAGTTAATGTCAGAATGTTATCGTTATCAGCAACAACCGGAATATTTTTCATTCTGGCACGGGCCATTAAATATAATCCGCCAAATACTGTAATTAGAATACCTGTTATGATAATTGTAGTCTGCATCTTATATTGTTATTAGTCATTTCTTTTTGATCAGGCTGTTACTGCTACAGAAAACTCTTTGTTCAAAATTGATTTTACCTGGTCTTTAGTCTGGATACTTGATGTAGCCTTAACCACTTTCCCGTTTTTATAATAAATTGTAAATGGAATTCCCATGAATCCGCGTACTTCAGGTAAGATTCGGATGACATCTGATATCGGATTGTCAAACTCCATATCGAAAAATTTTACATGCTTATATTCAGTTTCAATTTCTTCGGCAATTCCATATACAGGAATACACATCGGGCCCATTCTTCCACATACGATCATTACATTTTCATTTTCACTGATTGCTTTGTTGTAATCAGAAATTGATTCCAGATGTTTTAAATTAGTGTACAACATGACTTTTACATTTAAGTTTATATTACAAAAGTACGGTGCATTGTCTTATAAATTGGCGAATTATGGGAGCAGTGCAACAAGTTAACGGTTGATACAGGACAGGTTTTTTATTGATTTAAGTTAACTTTGTACTTTTTAATGGAGCAATAAGATATGAAAACCATACTCGAAACTGACAGCGATTTTATCTGTGATATCCAGGCGCCGTGCTTTCAGATGCTTTTACCGGAAGAGGCAGAAGTTGTCAGGGCAAGTAAAACTCAGGTGCTTTTCCGTAAAGAAGATAATCTCACCAAACAGGGAGCATTTGCCTCTTATGTATTGTTTATTATCGACGGTTTTGCGAAACAATATCTTGAAGGTGATGGTATAAAGAACTACAACTTGCGGATTATAAAACCAGGTGATTTTGTCGGACTTTCGGCTGTGTTTTCTGAAAATACTTTTAATTATTCCTCTGTCGCCCTGACTGATTGCCATGTATTTCTGGTTGAAAAGGAAGCTATTGCTAAAGTGGTTAAACAAAATGGAATGTTCGCATTCAATATTATTAAAAGATACTGTGCGCAGAACACTAATTTGCTTAACACTGTCAGGAACCTTATGTACAAACAGATGAATGGCCGGATGGCAGATACCTTGTTGTACCTTGACAGCCTGAAAAACGAAAAAGCCGAAATATTTCAGCTTCTTTCGCGGAAGGATCTCGCGGATTTCGCAGGAATTTCGACAGAAAGCACCGTGAAACTGCTTAAAATGTTTGAAAAGGATGGTTTGATTGCCCTGAATGAAAAGGATTTAAAAATAGTTAAATATGACGCTCTTCGTGAAATAAGTAAGAGAGGGTAATAAGAACTGCTGATAATGATAAATACTAAAATTAAAATGTTACCATTTTATCACATTCCATTGTCAACTGAGTCAGTTCTTTCAATGTGCTCCATTCAGCACCTTCTACCAGCTTTAATTCTTTAAGGCCCGGGTCATTCACGCACGGTCCGCATAGTTTTACTTTACCATTTTTCGAGATTACTACTCTTACCATCCTTTCGATATTATATGAATAACCATTCGGAGTATCCTGGTTTGGTAATGCACAGGATACTGCGTCATCCATAAGAAAAACACACAAATCTGTGTCTTCAAAATCTTTCTGAATTTGCATAGCGAGTCGAAAAGCATTATTGGCTTTTTCTGTTCGATATGGAGCATCGTTTATAAGAATCAGTATTTTTTGCATGGAGGTAATTTAATTAAATTTCTTTTTATGTTAACTGTTTACAATATATATCGATTGGGTTTTTAAAGTCTTCTGTCACTTTTTTAACATTATCAGAGTTTTTCCACTATTAATTTTCTGGTAGTTTCTTTTTCGTAGACCACCCACCCAATTGAGATAACACATTAGAATAAGAATCGCCTAATGTCTCATAAAAAAAATTAACCGAATGTCATTATTCAAAAGAATCAAAGGTCATTGGGGATACCTTCTATATGCTTGCTATTTTACCACATAGAATATTTTTCGCTCAAAAAAAGTTTCAGTGAGCGATTAAATGAGTTGTATTATCAAACTTTAGGATTCTCAGCATAAGCATTTCCCAGTCCTCTGAACAGGAGGACATTTCATACTTCCATATGAACAATAAACGCAACAATTTCCCGGTTTTGGTCCTATGATCTTTCTGCAATTTGAACATTCATAGAAAAATTGGCATGAATCAGTCGGCATGATCTCGCTTTTCTAAAATCCACATTCAGGATACTTTATTGTGGAGTTTAATTCTATCTTTTTGGACATACTGGCTAAAAAACTTCTGTTGCTGTAAAAGCAGTAATTCCAACTAGGTCAGCTACTTGATAGGTGAATCCCGTAAAGTTTTCAGCAATAATCTTCACAACCCAATTAGTTGGTGTTAAGGTTGCTACAATACCAAGACCTAAGGGGGGAAATCTTGAACTTTTATTAATTGTTAGGCCCACACGAGCAGAATTAACAGAATTTATAAATAATAATTTCTTCGTCGATTTAACTCCCGGTATTTTTCTTCAAATAATCAAATCAATAATGGTATTGTAAATTCAATTAGTAAATGCAACTAAAGTAAATGGTAGGGGTTAGCACCCAACAATCGGATCTAAAATCACTTCTGATGTATGCAATAATTCGAAAAGAAAATTGATCAGATACATGAGCAAAGTCAAACTATTGAAGTTATGTAGCGCAAGGGAAAGCGTCAAAAAGATATCTCTATGCTCATTGATAAGGATGAATCGGTCATAAACAGTGATAGGCAATTAATTAAAGCACCGTCCGAGTTATCGGCTGCTTTTTCTTGTATTCTTGAGTCATTCTGCTAAGTTGTAAAAAATTCTGAATATTTCGGTAGCATAATATTTAGCAAATCTTATCATCTCCTTTATTAGATTTCTATATTCCAATAAAACAAAGAAGCTCTCTTAAATGTGGAAAGTGCTAATTAACACGACACAAAAAAAAGTGTACAGCTGTGTTCCTTTCGTTCAAGGACTTTACACAAAACTGTACACTTTAACTTTCTAGATGTTCTGAAACCCTGTCGGGGTGATCTGACTCGAACAGACGACCCCTTGCACCCCATGCAAGTGCGCTAGCCAACTGCGCCACACCCCGAATATTTTTCAGCTAACAGGTCGATATTTCAGACGACCCTCCCGACCCCTGGTCGGGATGCGCTAGCCAACTGCGCCACACCCCTATTATTATTCAGACTAACGATCGACATTTCAGGCAGCCCTCCCGACCCCCTCTGGATGCACTAGTCCCCACAAACCCTGCTCTGACAGCTATAGCTCTGGTAAAGGCGGCAAAAACTTATGCAAAAATAATCAACTATTCGAATAATGCAAGAAACCAAAAAGATCAAAGTTGCTTATATTTGCAATCTGAAAATAAAATAGACTGATATGAATATTTTTAAACCGCTTGATCTTCAGAAAGATGCTCTGAATGTGGCGGATATAGAAAAAATCGAAAAGATTAAATGTCTTATAATCGGCTCTGGACCTGCAGGATACACAGCAGCGATCTATGCCTCAAGAGCCAACCTGAATCCTGTTCTTTATACAGGACTGGAAATGGGTGGTCAGTTGACCACTACAACAGTAGTGGATAATTACCCTGGATATCCGGATGGTGTTACAGGGCCACAAATGATGGAGAATTTTAAGAAACAGGCAGAACGTTTTGGTGCTGATATAAGATTTGGAATTGCCACTTCAGCTGATTTTTCAGGAATGAAACATAGAATCACTTTTGACGATAATAAAATTATTGAAGCTGACGCTGTAATTATTGCCACTGGAGCCACAGCAAAATATCTGGGGCTGGAGTCGGAGACTAAGTATGCCGGAATGGGTGTTTCTGCGTGTGCTACCTGCGATGGATTCTTTTACAAAGGAAAAGATGTCGCAGTTGTTGGAGGCGGTGATACGGCAGCAGAAGAGGCAACATACCTCTCAGGTTTATGCCGTAAGGTTTACCTCATTGTAAGAAGGAATGTCCTCAGAGCTTCAAAGGCAATGCAGACAAAGATTTTTAAATCAGGGAATATTGAAATATTATGGGAGCATCAGGTTATTGATCTCTTTGGTGAAAATGGTGTGGAAGGTGCAATTCTTATGAAGAAAAAAGGTCTTTCAGAAGAAGAAACAGTTAAAATCAAAATCGATGGTTTTTTCCTTGCTATCGGACACACTCCTAATTCAGTAGTGTTCAAACAATATATTGAAACAGATCAGGTAGGATATATAAAAACGGTTCCCGGTACATCCAGGACCAACATTGCAGGAGTCTTCGCTGCAGGTGATGTTCAGGATCCTCATTACCGGCAGGCTGTTACGGCAGCAGGTTCAGGTTGCATGGCTGCTATAGACGCTGAACGCTATTTGTCAGATAAATAACCTTTAACCTTTTTAATAATGAAGACTTTCAAAAAGACATTCAAAATAAATGCTGAACCCTCTGATGTCTATTCAGCTCTGACAAATCCGTACACTATTGAATTATGGTCAGGTTATTCAGCACAAATGAGCACTGAGACAGGCAGCGAGTTCTCTCTATGGGAAGGAGATATTACAGGAAAGAACCTGGAATTTGTTCAGGATAAAAAAGTAGTTCAGGAGTGGTATTTTGGTGATCAGCCTGAAAAGTCGATTGTTACAATTTTGATTCTACCCGACAAAGAAAACTCGCTTGTAACGGTGGAGCATTCAAATATTCCTGATGAGGAATTTAATAGTATAGCAGAAGGATGGCGGGAGTATTACTTTGAAGCAATTTCAAATTTTTTCAACCCTAATTTTTAGGAAAATCAGGTGATACAGAAGATGAAGGTATTTGCCCGAAAAGTATAAAAACATCTTCTGAACAGGCGAGAATGAGATTACCTATACCTTTGAAAGACAATGTATTTGCATGAATCTGCACTTTATTATTCCATTCCGGGACCCATGATAAGATATGATGATTAATAAACCGCCGGATTTCTTTCCTCATTTCACCTCTACACGCATCATCATCAAGAATAAGATATTTATCTATAAGTAAAGTCAGAAAAAGCAACTCAATACCCAGATGATCATCCTCAATTTTACCCTTGAATTTAGATTGCCATCCATAGGAATTATAAAATTCGGTGACACTGGAGGATTGGAAACCTGTTGTGCCAGTAATCTCCTTGTTGAATTGTGATTCATATGCAGGAGCCAGAGCAGATACACGGTTCGTAAAAAGTCTCAGGTAATCTTCATGTAAGAATCTCCCAAACTTGGTTTTGTCATCGAACGAATCCCTAAGCTGGGAAGCTGCCTTGATAAAATTAGGATTTGTGCTTGAAACAGGAAGGTTTCTCAAAATACCTTTCTCCCAGAAATCTACTATGCATTCCTCCGAAGGCTCATGCATAATCATACTTCCTGCAAAATAGAAAAGCATGTTATACCCTTTTAAAATATTATTATTATGGCTCTTATTGTCCATTACCTTATAGATATCTTTTTTTAGTAAATAATTCACTTCTACAGGAACTCTCTGAAACGACTAGTTATATGAATATTATAACCTTATTAAGGGGAAATTGTTCGAAAATCATCTGAAAATTAATTGGATTAAATTACCACAAAGGTCACCATCCCTGGTCGCTGGTATATACAAAGACCATAAAAAGATGGAAGATATTGCTTTAGCTTTGCAGGCTTTACTTCTTTCTTGTACCCGTGTTGTTAAAAGGATTTTTTCAAGAGTCCCTGGAAAGAACCTGGTGTTTAATGGGGAGTAGGTTCATTCTAATTGAATAGGGGAAAGTTGTATCAGTAAATAACAGCTACTTACTATAAATGGCTACTCTTAAAAATTGAAATCAACAAGTTTATCGGAGTATTCATTGTTGTCGACTTTTGCCTTTATTTTCCTGAAAGAATTCACTGTATATTCAACATCTTCAAGTGTGTGAGCAGCAGTAGGTATGAGGCGTAACATTACTACATCTCGCGGAACAACAGGATATATTACAACAGAACAGAAGATCCCGAAGTTTTCACGGAGATCGTAAATCATTTGCGTAGCCTGGGGAACTCCACTCTTCATAAATACTGGTGTTACAGGTGATTCTGTATTTCCAAGATTCATACCGGCTTCTCTCAGACCTTTTTGCAGGGCACGAACTATAATCCAGAGTTTCTCTTTCTGTTCCGGATGGGCCTGGATAAATTCAAGTCTTTTAATAGCTCCCAGTGTCATAGCCATTGGCAGCGATTTGGCATATATCTGTGAACGTAGATTATAACGCAGATAGTTTACCACATCTTTTGTACTCGCAACAAAACCACCTATTCCGGCCATCGATTTTGCGAATGTTGCAAAATAGATATCGACCTGGTCCTGCACTCCAAAATGTTCCCCAGTACCACTGCCCGTGGCCCCCATAGTTCCAAATCCGTGAGCATCATCTACGAGAAAACGAAACTGATACTTCTTTTTCAAATCGGTTATTTTATCAAGTTTACCCAGGTCACCGGCCATACCAAAAACACCTTCAGTGATCACCAGAATACCACCACCTGTTTCTTCTGTAAGCTTTTGAGCCCTTTGCAACTGCTTTTCACAACTCTCCATATCGTTATGTGGGAAGACAAATCTTTTTCCCATATGAAGCCGCAAACCATCCATAATACATGCATGAGACTCAGAATCATAAACAATTACATCATGCCTATCAACAAGCGCATCAATAATGGAGACCATTCCCTGATAACCGAAGTTAAGCAGATAAGCATCCTCCTTATGTACAAAACGGGCCGCCATCTCTTCGAATTTTTCATGATTCGAGCTGTGACCCGACATCATCCTGGCACCCATCGGATATGCCAGTCCGTAATTTTCTGCCGCTTCGGCATCAGCTTTTCTGATCTCTGGTTGATTAGCGAGCCCCAGATAATTATTCAGACTCCATGTAAGGACCTCCTTACCTCTGAATTTCATACGGGCAGCAATTTCGCCCTCAAGTTTGGGAAAAGCAAAATACCCATGTCCAAATTCCTGATATTCCCCAATTGAACCTCTGTTTTTCTTTATCTTTTCAAATATATCCATGATAAAATGTCTTTCTTAGAATTTTCCAAAATTACAGATAAACAGGTTTATCATAATACCTATTTATACCTAATTTCCGTCGGGTGTGTCTTAAAGTGTAATAAATGCATAATAATTACGTTTTTATGCCTGAAATGATTTTTTTTCCCTAATTTTGCGCAACAATTTTTTTTATGAGATTGAGATTACAAATAGTCCTGATTATTCTGGTTTTGTTAAGTTCCTGCAGCGGGTATGAAAAACTTCTTAAGAGCTCAGATTTTGATCTCAAAAAATCAAAAGCAAAAGAGTTTTTTGATAAAGGTGAGTACGTTAAAACTACAGAACTTCTGACACAGATACTTCCACGATTCAG
The DNA here is from genome assembly GCA_049792755.1 of Bacteroidales bacterium. Classification (GTDB taxonomy): domain Bacteria; phylum Bacteroidota; class Bacteroidia; order Bacteroidales; family VadinHA17; genus LD21. Next base: position 19,408 of record JBARBF010000167.1, read on the forward strand.
GGCCACAGATGAAGCTGAGGACCTGAACTGGATGAACGCTCAGGCCTATTATGGTATGAAGGATTACATTATGGCAGGAAGTTACTATAAAACATTTATTGAACAGTTTCCTTTCGGAAAACACGCAGAAGAGGCTAATTATATGGCGGCATTATGCGACTATAATATCTCTGCGCGTCCTGAACTTGATCAGGAGAACACTAAGAATGCAATTGAAGGGTTCAATATTTTCATAAACAGATTTCCAAACAGTTCAAAAATTGAGGATTGTAAAAAACGGATAACTGACCTTGAAGACAAACTGGTTGATAAATCATATATGAGTGCAAAACTTTATTACGATATGAAGCAATATAAAGCTGCAGTTGTAGCTCTGACCAATAGTCTTAAAGAATATGCCAGTACAAAATACAGGGAAAAAATGATGTATCTTAAATTAAATTCCCTTTATCTTTATGCTGTATACAGTTTGCCTGCAAAACAAAAAGAAAGATATCAGGCAACACTAGATGACTACTTTTCATTTATGGAGGAATTTCCAAAAAGTACGTACGGAAAAGATGTAAATGGCATTTTCCAGAAAACGAATAAATTTCTAAAAACCGGAATACCCGATAGCGGAGTAAAATAATCAATATATTATGGATTACAGAAAATCAGTAGCACCCGTGACAACAGTTACGCGCAACCTGGACCTGATGACTCAGGGTACAGGAAATATTTATGAAACAGTAATTGTTGTCTCAAGAAGAGCAAACCAGATATCCGTTGAGATGAAACAGGAGCTTAATAAGAAACTTGAAGAATTTGCATCTTATAGCGATAACCTGGAGGAAGTATTTGAAAACCGTGAACAAATTGAGATTTCAAAATTCTATGAACGGCTTCCAAAGCCAACACTAATAGCTTTACAGGAACTTGAGGAAGGCAAGATTTTCTACAGAAACCCTGAAAATCCTGCTAAACAGAAGTAACATTTGGCATAAACATGCTGAAAGGCAAAAACATACTTATCGGTGTAACCGGAGGTATTGCAGCTTATAAAACTGCAACTATCATCCGGTTGCTTGTTAAGGAGGGTGCCGATGTAAAGGTCATAATGACAGATCATGCAAAAGAGTTTATTACACCTCTTACACTGGCTACTTTATCAAAAAACCCGGTAATAACGGAGTTCTTCAACCCGGAAAACGGAGAATGGAACAGCCATGTAGATCTTGGTCTGTGGGCCCACCTTTTCCTTATTGCACCTGCTACAGCAAATACTTTAGCTAAAATGGCTAACGGCGTTGCAGATAACTTATTGCTTACAACTTATCTGTCAGTACGTTGCCCGGTCTTTGTTGCCCCATCCATGGATATGGATATGTTGAACCATCCGGCTACTATTATCAATATTGAGACGCTTAAGGCATTTGGAAATTCTATTCTCGAACCGGCTAGCGGTGATCTGGCAAGTGGTCTTACGGGTAAGGGCAGGATGGCAGAACCTGAAGTAATAGTAAAAGAG
>JBARBF010000168.1:0-23695 GCA_049792755.1 Bacteroidales bacterium
ATATGCTTTATGAAGGTTTGAAGACTAATTCCACAATTGTAATTGTTCCGAGTTCGGCACTGGAAACAATGCAGCTCGGAGGTCTGGCCGGCATGACAGCATTGAGTATGGGTCTGACAGGCGGAGAGAATAAAGGGCAGGAAACTCCGAAAGCAAAATGATTTAGCCTTAACAGTCTAAAAATCTTGCAGTTTCCGAGTCGCTTTGCTCTTGGTTTTGCCTTCGGCGAGCTCCCTTCAGTCGGTTCGGCATCGCCTCAACTTGCGGTCATGCGGTCCAAAGTTTCAGGAGATCAGTATCTTTTCTAAATCGTCAGTCACCTGTAATAGATAATGGCATTTGTTCCATATGAGCCGTTACATCTTTGGGTCTTTATACCATATTTAAAAAAAGTGAACTTTCCTTTTGACTCTATGTTATTATAACTGTGATTATACACATTTTTTAACATAGTGAAATGCAAACAATTTTAGGAGCAAACGGCACCATAGGAACAGTATTGGCTAAGGAATTATTGAACTATACTGACAAGATAAGACTTGTAAGCCGGAATCCTAAGAAAGTTAATGAATCTGACGAACTTTTTCCGGCTGATCTATCAAATCCGGCAATCGTGGACCAGGCAGTTGAAGGATCCGAGGTAGTATATCTTGTATTGGGATTTGATTATAACCTCCAGGTTTGGGAAGAGAAATGGCCAAGGCTGATGAGAGCCACTCTCAACGCATGTATAAGACATAAAGCGAGGCTGGTATTCTTCGACAATGTTTATATGTATGATATAAATGCAATTCCTCACATGACTGAGAAATCTGAATACAATCCCCCGAGCAGGAAAGGAGCAGTGAGGAAACAAATAGCCCAGATGGTAATGGATGAAGTGAAAGCCGGCAAACTGTTAGCCCTCATTGCACGGTCTGCAGATTTCTATGGTCCGGATAATGAAAAGAGTTTTGTTAATGAAATGGTTTATAAAAACTTACTGAAAGGGAAAGCAGCTAACTGGTTTATTAATGCGGATAAAAAACACTCATTTACATATACTCCTGATGCTGCCAAAGCTACCGCGCTGCTAGGTAATACTGAGGATGCATTCAATACGGTCTGGCATCTCCCGACAGATAAAAATACCTTAACCGGCAGAGAATTTATCGAGCTGTTCTCCAGGGAGATGAAAGTTGCGAATAAACTATTTATTATGCCGCTCTGGTTGATAAAGATCCTTGGAATATTTATTCCCGTATTGAAAGAGATGCCGGAAATGATGTATCAGTATGACAGGGACTATATTTTTGATTCATCAAAATTCGAGAAAAGATTCAATTTCAAGATAACTCCATATCAGGTCGGGGTCAGAAATACAGTGGAACAGGACAAATGAAATCAGGTTTCTCGTTCCTGGATTCTGTTCCCTAAGCCATTTACTCTGTGCCCTGAGCCTTCTGTATCAGCCAATTATAACATATTCCTGATATTCCGGATAATAAAGACTACCTTTGCCGCCATTCAATCCGGATGATAATTTTATAATCCGGACTTTTTAATTAAAAAATATTAAATGCAATTTGAATCATTGAACATTATTGAACCAATTCTTAAATCATTAAAGGAGGAAGGTTACACAATACCTACACCCATTCAGGTACAGGCTATTCCGATTGTTTTGCAGGGAACAGATCTTATAGGTTGTGCGCAGACAGGTACAGGAAAAACAGCGGCTTTCGCTGTCCCCATCCTTCAGTTGCTAAGCAATAATAAATCATTTAACGGAAAGAAAAAAATCAGAAGTCTCATAGTAACCCCCACCAGAGAACTGGCTATCCAGATCGAGGAGAGTTTCAAAGCGTATGGTCGTTATACAGGATTGACATGTACTGTCGTATTCGGCGGAGTCAATCAGAATCCTCAAACTAATGCCTTACGCAACGGCGTGGATATTCTTGTTGCAACACCTGGCAGATTGCTTGATCTCATGAACCAGGGATATATCTCATTGAAGGATGTTGAAATATTTGTACTGGATGAAGCCGACAGGATGCTCGATATGGGTTTTATCCATGATGTAAGAAGACTGATTTCCGCTTTGCCACAAAAGAGACAATCGCTATTTTTTTCTGCCACTATGCCTCCCGAAATAGTGAGACTGGCAGGCTCAATAGTTTATAAACCTGTCAAAGTGGAAGTTACACCTTCTGCAACAACTGTTGATATTGTTGACCAGTTTGTCTATTTCATCGACAGGGGAAATAAGAATTCATTATTACTTGAATTACTTAAAGATGATAAGATAAAAACTGCATTGGTATTCACGCGGACAAAGTATGGTGCCGATAAAGTAGTCAGAGTTCTGAAAAAGAAGAATATAAGTGCAGAAGCTATTCATGGAAATAAAGCACAAAATGCTAGACAAAAAGCACTTTCAGGTTTTAAGGCACAAACGACCAGAGTTCTTGTAGCAACTGACATTGCAGCTCGTGGTATTGATGTTGATGATCTGGAATATGTTATAAATTTCGAAATTCCCAATATTTCCGAAACTTATGTTCATCGTATTGGCAGGACCGGAAGGGCAGGTGCGAAAGGTACTGCCATATCATTCTGCGATGCGGAAGAGAAAGAATATCTGAAGGATATAGAAAAACTCATAACAAAAAAGATCCAGGTTGTTGATGATCATCCTTTTCCCCTGATAGATAATAATCCGATTAAGAATCCTAAACAACAATTTAATAGTCGTATCCCGAACAGGTTTGGTTCATCTAAGAACCTGATACCCGACCGGAGAAATCAACGGCGATAGGAATCACTAAGATAAATGCAAAGGTAAGATAAATATAAAGGAACGTCGCACCTTATCTGTTTCATGGACAAGAACTGGAACAGAACCTCAAACACAAGTAGTGTCTGTATTATCCTCGTCGCGTATCTGAACTCTGCGGATCTTTCCGCTGATTGTTTTAGGAAGTTCTGTGACGAATTCAACTAACCGGGGATATTTGTAGGGAGCAGTAACTTTTTTAACATGCTCCTGAAGTTCTTTTGCCAGCTCCTCGCTAGGGTGGTAGTTTTTTGATGGAACTATAGTCGCTTTGACGATCTGTCCCCGATCGGGGTCAGGCACAGCAGTAATTGCACATTCAAGCACAGCGGGATGCTCCATCAATGCACTCTCGACTTCAAATGGACCGATGCGGTATCCGGAGCTTTTAATTACATCATCTGCTCTGCCTACAAACCAGAAGTATCCGTCTTCATCACGCCATGCCATATCTCCGGTTCTGTATACACCATTTGTCCATACACTGACTGTTAACTTATCATCGCGATAATAACCATTGAACATACCTACTGGTTTGCTGGCTGCAGTGCGGATGACTATCTCTCCTTCATTTCCTGCTTCACATTGATTACCATCCTCATCAACAATCACAATATCATAACCCGGGGTCGGCATTCCCATTGAACCGGGTTTGGGTTTCATCCAGGGATAAGTTGCCACTGCAACTGTGCATTCTGTCTGACCATATCCTTCCATAAGTTTTATACCGGTCTGATCATAAAATTGTTTAAAAACTTCCGGGTTTAATGGTTCTCCAGCAACTACACAATATTTAAGATGGCTCAGATCAAATTTAGTGAGATCTTCCTTAATAAGGAACCTGTAAATAGTAGGAGGCGCGCAAAAGGTTGTAACTTTGTATTTTTCAATTACTTCCATAAGGCTTTTTGGAACAAATCTGTCATAATCATAAGTCATAACAGCACTTCCTGATATCCATTGGCCGTACAATTTACCCCAGGCTGATTTTGCCCATCCGGTATCCGCAACAGTGAAATGAAGACCATCATCCTGAACGTTCTGCCAGTATTTTGCAGTAAGAATATGCCCCAGAGGGTAAATAAAATCATGGTTAACCATTTTAGGCATTCCGGTGGTTCCTGAAGTAAAGTAGAGAAGCATAATATCAGTATTTGCCGTTGCCTGATCTGAAACGGGTCTTACATAGTTTTCAGAACTGTTTTCCATACCTTTGGTAAAATTGAGCCAACCTTTACGCTCCTCACCAACCATCACTTTAAGTTTCAATGTAGGTGATTTACTTTCTGATTCCTCAATATGCTGAATAACTTCAGGATCCGGTACACAGACAATCATCTTTATGTCAGCTGCATTATTTCTGTAGATAATATCTTTAGTCGAAAGCAGATGGGTAGCAGGTATGGTAATCGCTCCGATTTTGTTCAGGGCAAGAGTGCAGAACCAGAATTCAAAATGTCTTTTCAGGATCAGCATTACAGGATCACCCTTTTGTACTCCCAGCGATTTGAAGAAATTGGCAGCCTTATCGCTGTAATACTTCATTTGTCCGAAAGTATAAATTGCTTCATTGCCTTTATCATCACACCATACCATCGCGATTTTTTCGGGTTGACTTACAGCAATTTCATCAACCACATCATAAGCAAAATTGAAATTCTCAGGTATCCTGATTTTAAAATCAGCTATGAATTCATGGTAAGAGCTAAACTCAATTTTATTAAGATATTTTTCAAGTATCATTATTGTCTTTTCTAAAGGGTTTATAATACTATAGCCAGAAATTTTACCTGTTCATTATTCAAAGCACGCATGGCATGTTTGTATCCTGAATCAAAATAGATGGAGTCGCCTTCATTAAGGATGATCTCATGGCCGTCAATAATAGTCATCATTGTTCCTCTGAGAACAAAATTAAATTCCTGTCCGGGGTGAGAATTAAATTCTAGTAACTTATTTTCAGAGTCAGGATCAATGGTAACCAGGAAAGGTTCGGCTTTTTTATGAATGAAATTATAAGCAAGACTCTCGTATTTATACTGCTTTCTGCGTTCAAGCTTAAGTCCTTTACCGTTCCTGACAACTCCGTGGATCCTTAATCTAGGATTATCACCACCAAGCATTACGGAAAGTTCAACATTGAATAGTTCAGATATTTCAAAGATAATTCCAACAGGGATATCAGTATTCCCGTTTTCATACTTAATAAAGAGATCAGTTGAAATTCCAAGCTTTCCGGCCAGGGTTTCAACGGACATTCCGGAGATCTCGCGAATCTCTTTTATTCTTTCAGCAATCTGCTTAATCTGTTCTGTCATAGTTGATAAGTTTTTTCGTTTTCAATATTACATAAATTATTTAAACTGCGGGTGGGTGATTAATAAAATTGTCAGGAAGTGATTTAGTACTTTCAAATATGCATTATAAGTCTGCTATTTCTTAATTGTTACATTTTTTTTAAATTTCATAAAAACTTAGGAAACAATTTATATAAAATTTGTTTCCTAAGTTTTTTGATACTATTTTTGCCGCATGAATGAAGAACTGAAAAATATTTTGTTGAAAGTTCGTGAGTTATACATGAAATATGGAATAAAAAGTATAACCATGGATGACGTCGCAAGGGAGCTCAGTATTTCAAAAAAAACTCTTTACCAGTACGTTACCGATAAAGATGACCTTGTTGGAAAATTTATTAATAATGAGCTTAAGATAAGAAGGGAGGAAATATCAAAGTGTTTTGGATTTGGTTTCAATGCCATTGAAGAGTTATTTGAGATATCTATCTTCATGAATAAACTGATGCGCGACCAGAATCCTGCAACTGAATATGACCTTAAAAAATATTATCCCCAACATTATCAGAAAACACTGAAAGCCCGAAAGGAAGGTATTTATAACTATATTCTTTTAAACCTCGAAAAAGGGATAAAAGAAGGATTGTACCGAAAGGAGATGAACAAAGAAATAATTGCAAAGTTATACCTTTGGAGGTCAGAGGACACAAATATTATGGAGTTGTTTACTGATGAAGAGTTCACTTCAATAAAATTATTTGTGGAACTGCTCAATTATCATATTCGAGGTATTGCAACTGATAAGGGGATAATGGTTTTAGAACAAAAAATTAAAGAATTAGAAACAGCTTATAATAAATAATCCAGAAAATGAATTCTATGCTTAGATACCTTTTGATGTTTATTCTCCTGGGATCAATTGCTCAAGGCTACAGTCAGGACAAGAAAGCAATACTCAAACTCTCAATTTCTGAAGCCCAGGCATTTGCGCTTCAGAATAATCGTGACGTACAGTCAACAAGAATTGATATCAGCAGTGCAGACAAAAAGGTATGGGAAAACCTCGCTGTTGGATTGCCGCAGATGAATCTGGCAGCAAATTATCTTCATCAGTTCGTAATTCCGGAAATAAACCTTGGACCTTATCTGGATGTAAATTCGTTACCTGACGGTGTCCTCAACAAGACAGATATCGTAAATGCCTATAAGAACTCACCTTCATTTCCTCTGAGTGTCAGTGATAATACGGTAATCGATTTCACTGTTTCACAGCTCATTTTCAGCGGGCAGTACCTTGTAGGTCTTCAGGCTACAAAAGTGCTTAAGCAGGTAAATGAAAAAAACCTTGTCAAAATAGAGAACCAGACCAAAGAAACTGTGGCAGGTACTTATTATCTTATTCTGGTTCTTGGTGAAAATGTCAGAGTTTTGAATGAAAGCCTGAAATCTGTCGACCAGACGTACAACGAATTGGTAAAAATGAACGAGCAGGGACTAAATGAAGAGACAGATGTTGATCAGATAAAGATCAACAAATCAAATATTCAGACTCTTATTACTTCCATCGGGTCGCAAAAGGAAATATCCTTAAAACTGCTGAAATATCAGCTTGGCGTGGGATTTGATCAGGCAGTAGAGTTAACTGACAGCCTGCCTGGCATTATTAATCAGGGAAATATCCAGTATCTATCCTCCCCTGAGTTCAATGTAAACAACAGCATAGATTATCAGTTAGTAAGTACACAGGAAAAAATTTCAAACTTATTGCTCAAGCTCGAAAAGTCAAAGTATTTGCCAACTATATCCGGATTCTACAGGCATGAGGAACAAACCAATCAGCCCTCTTTCAATTTTGCTGTAAAAAATGTTGTCGGGGCCAGTTTAACATTACCTATATTCACAACCGGAATGCGCAATGCAAGGGTAAGCGAAGCTAAATTTGACCTGCAGAAGTCACAGCTTGCTAAAGCAAATGCCGAGCAGGGTTTAATTATGGAATTTGAAACGGCGAGAAGCAACTACCAGACCGCATTCAGCAATTTTAATATAAACAGGGAGAGCATGGAGCTGAGCAAGAAGGTTTACAATAAAACTGTGATAAAGTATAAGGAAGGTGTATCATCCAGCTTCGAGCTTACTCAAAACCAGAACCAGTTTTTAACAGCCGAATCTAATTATTACACCTCTATTCTTTCCCTATTGAATGCAAAAGCAAAGCTTGATCGTATTTTAAGCATCAATAAATAATAGAATAATTTAGTTATCAGAACAATAAAACAAATCAGATCAGATATGAAAACCATTAAATTAAGTATAGCAGGAATAGCAGCATTAATCCTGATATTTTCATGCAGCAGTAACAAGCAGGCACAACTTTCAAAATTAAAACAACAACAGACTGTTATAAGCGATAAAATTAAAACTATTGAGGCAGGCCTTAGTACAGAGAAAAAAGATTCTCTTAATCCCGAAAAATTTAAATTTGTCGGCATCAAAGCTGTCAGCAGTAATATATTCGACCATTATATAAGAGTTCAGGGTAAGCTGGACGGTGATCAGAATGCTGCCGTGTTTGCGGAAGCTCCCGGTACCGTTTCTTCAAAATTTGCTGATGTTGGACAAAAAGTTGTTAAAGGTCAGGTATTAGCCCAGATTGACGATCAGCAGTATCGCAGCCAGATGCAGGGTCTTGAAACCCAATACAAATTTGCCTCTGATCTGTTTGATAAACAGAAACGTCTCTGGGATCAGAAGATAGGAAGCGAGGTTCAATACCTGCAGTCAAAAACTAACAAAGAGTCGCTTGAAAAACAGATTTCATCTTTAAAACAGCAAGTCGATAAATTTAAAATCAAATCGCCGATTGATGGTACTATTGAAGAGTGCAACATCAAGGTTGGAGGAGTCGTGTCCCCTGATCCTCGTCTGGCAGCTTACAGAGTAGTTGCATTTAAGAATCTGAAAGTGAGCGCTGAGGTTTCGGAAGCCTATTCCGCAAAAGTCAGGGTAGGCGATAAACTTCTGGTTCTGTTTCCAGATATTAATAAACAATTTGAAACAAAAGTTGACTTTGTGAGCAAATACATCAATCCTGTAAATCGTACTTTCATGATTGAAACGAAAATTGTGGACGGTATTATTGAAAATTTGAAAGCTAATATGATAGCAATTATTCAGATCAATGATTATCATTCCGATAACGCTATCCAGGTTCCGATGAATGTAATCCAGACTGACGCGACCGGCAGTTATGTTTATGTTGTACATTCCAGGGATAAGTACAATGCTGCATTCAAACAACCGGTGGTTCTCGGGATCAGTTATAACGGAGTAGCTGAAGTTCTTAAGGGTCTGGAAGTGGGGGATAAAGTTATATCGATAGGTTATCAGGAACTGGTAGATGGTGAATATATTAGATTTTAAATACTATTCTGATATTCAAACTATCAGAGAATAAAAAGATATTTTCATGGAAAAAATGAATAAGGAATTCTTCGCTACCAGTTGGGCGATTGATAACAAAATCAGTGTTTATGTTCTGGTATTTATAATAGCAGTATTTGGACTGATTAACTATTACACTATTCCAAAAGAACAGATCCCCGAGATAGTGATTCCAATGATAAACATTAATACAATTTATCCTGGCACATCACCTTCAGATATGGAAAACCTGGTTACAAGACCCCTGGAGAAGAATTTAAAATCGATGAGCGGTGTTAAAAAGATCACCTCCCGTTCTGTACAGGATTTTTCGGCAATTATAGTTGAGTTTAACACCGGAATTGAGATAAAAGACGCAAAACAAAAAGTTAAAGATGCAGTTGATAAGACTAAAAAAGATTTACCCACTGATCCATCATTTATTGATCCATCTGTGATGGAAATTGATCTTTCAGAGATACCTATTCAATATATAAACCTGTCAGGGGATATTCCATTGGACCGTTTGAAGAAATATGCAGACGATTTGCAGGACAGGATTGAGAGTCTTAAGGAAATTACGCGCGTTGAAATAGGAGGTGCTCTCACACGTGAAATCCAGGTTGACGTTGATATGTATAAGATGAAAGCTGCCAGTCTTACGTTCAGAGATATCGAACAGGCAGTAAGTCTTAATAATATGACTGTATCAGGAGGCAATATAGATCTGCAGCAAATGAGTCGTTCAATCAGGGTAGTTGGTGAGGTGAAAAATATTGATGAGGTAAAGAATATAATCTTAAGCACCAGCAGCGGAGCCATCATTAAACTAAGGGATATTGCAACTGTACGTGATGGATTTCATCAACCTGAAAATTTTGCACGTTATAATGGGAAAAACGTTGTTACACTTAACGTAATAAAGAAAAGCGGTCAGAATCTTCTTGATGCATCAGATAAGATAAAAGCGATTATTGCTGACATGCAGAAGACCAAGCTTCCATCAAATCTTACCATCCAGGTTACCGGCGACCAGTCGCGTAATACACGGAATACCGTAAATGAGCTCAATAATACTATAATCCTGGGATTCATTTTTGTTACAATTGTTCTGATGTTCTTCATGGGACTGGTAAATGCCCTTTTTGTGGCTTTGTCAGTACCGTTATCGATGGCTATAGCATTCATCTTTCTTCCATGGATTGGCTTCACAATGAATATGCTTGTGATGTTTGCATTTATTTTTGCGCTTGGAATAGTTGTTGACGATGCAATAGTTGTTATCGAGAATACTCATCGTATTCACAAGAAAACTAAAATGAATATCACCTCTTCCGCAAAGTTCGCGGCAGGAGAAGTATTTGTCCCGATACTTTCGGGCACTCTGACTACACTAGCTCCTTTCTTCCCTCTGGCATTCTGGCCTGGAGTGGTCGGGAGCTTTATGGTATTCATACCTGTGACTTTAATTATCACACTATTCGCCTCATTAATAGTTGCATACATATTTAATCCGGTATTTGCTGTGGATTTCATGAAGCTTGATGATGAGGATGCACCTGTTAACATGCGCAATGTATTTAAAACTACAGCCTTAATAGCATTGATATCATTGCCATTCTATCTTTTGGGAGCTAGAGGAATTGGTAATTTAACAATATTCATTGCAATTTCTTTCCTTGGTCATGAGCTGTTTGGATATAAGGTATTGAGAAGATTTCAGTCCCATTTCATTCCGGCTCTGATGAAAAAATATGAAAACACCCTTAAATGGGTATTGAAAGGGAAAAGGCCTGCTTATATTCTCGGTGGTATGATTGCCCTCTTCGTGTTTACGATGGTTCTGAATAATATCGTTAAACCAAAAGTGGTTTTTTTCCCCGATAATGAACCAAATACTATAAATACCTTTGTTAAGATGCCTATTGGTACTCAGATAGAGGTAACAGATTCCGTTGCCCGTATTGCCGAACATCGCATTATGAGCGTCCTTGGTGAAAAGAATCCTATTGTGGAATCCGTAGTTACAAATGTTGCATTTCTTGCATCAGATAACAATTTTGATAATTCCAGCAAATCATCCAATCTGGCCAAAATAGCGGTTAATTTTGTTGAGTATAAGTACCGGCACGGGAAAAGTACAAGTGTGTATATGAATAAAATGCGTGAGGCTTTGAAGGATATTCCGGGAGCAGAAATAGTTGTTGATAAAATTAAAATGGGGCCTCCTACGGGGAAACCGATCAATATTGAGATCGCGGGGGAAGATTTAGTGCAACTCGCTGCCACTGCCGATAACTTTAAAAGATTTGTTGATTCACTGCAGATTGCCGGTATAGAGGAGTTAAAATCCGACTTTGCTTCTACCAAACCGGAGTTGCTGATCGTTCTTGATCGTGAAAGAGCCAATTCTGAGGGTATCACAGCAGCGGTAGTTGGAGATGCCATCCGGACAGGTCAGCTGGGTAAAGAAGTTTCCAAATACAGGGAAGGAGAGGACCAGTACTCAATAATGCTTCGCTTTGAAGAAAATCAACGCAAAGATCTCGAACAACTTCTGAATCTTACTATAACTTATCGCGACATGACCTCAGGGCTTATACGTCAGATCCCTCTCTCGGTAGTTGCACATGTAGAATATGTGAACAGTTATGGTCAGATCAACCGTCTTAATCTCAAGAGGGTAATTACTGTCTCATCCAACGTTCTTGATGGTTTTAATGCAAACCTGATAAATGCCCAGCTGCGTAAAGTGATCCCTCAGTTTACAAAGCCGATGGATATCGATATACGTCTTACGGGTGAACAGGAAGATCAGGCAGAATCAATGGTATTCCTTTCAAAAGCTATGATCCTCTGCCTGTTCCTCATTATGTTCATACTGATTACACAGTTTAACTCAATGTCAAAAGCGTTGATTATCGTCTCTGAAGTAGTTTTCAGTCTTATTGGAGTATTACTGGGTTATATGATTTTCGGCATGACCATTTCAATAATAATGACTGGTATGGGGATTGTGGCACTGGCCGGTATAGTTGTCAGGAACGGGATATTGCTTGTGGAATTTACCGACAAATTAAAAGAGCAGAAAGTAAGAACACGACAGGCAATAATCCAGGCAGGATTGACTCGTATTACTCCAGTTGTTTTAACGGCTACTGCTACAATCCTGGGATTGATTCCTTTGGCTATAGGGATGAATATAAATTTTGCAACTTTACTTACTGATTTAAATCCACACATGCATTTTGGCGGTGATAATGTAATGTTCTTCGGGCCATTATCGTGGACAATAATTTTCGGGTTAAGTTTTGCTACGTTCTTAACACTGGTTTTGATTCCGGTTATGTATTCAGTGATGTATACCAGTAATATCAGGAAACAACGTCGTAAATTGCGAAAGACAATACAAAAGAATAAATTAGGACAAACAGCAATTTAAATCAAATAGGTTCATGTCATAAAATGACCCTGCAAACTTTAAATGATCTATGTAGAACCACTACATCGCGTGGTCCTCTGTTTTGAGAAGATGTCTTTTTACTTTTGTCTTATAGAAACTGATTGCAATAAATTGTTGAATAACTTGAATTTACATCTGAACAATTAGATTAATTTTGATGTTAAATTAAATCATATAAATTAATTCTTTGTTACCATGGCAACAAACGACAACTCATCGGAAGATTCCCATTTAAGCAAAGCTCTTAATCACCTGAATTCAGTTCTTGTTTCGGGCGAAACCGTTGAAGCATGGGCGATCCAGCGAAGACTGTTTGCCCTTTTCAACAGAAGGATTCTCATTGCTGCAACATCAGGCAGATTTATAAAAATTAAGAGGGGACTGTTTGGAGGATTTGATATGACGGATTTTCGCTGGCAGGATATTGGTGATGCCAAAATAAAAGTTGGAATATTCGGCGCCGACATATTTATGAAGATTTTTAGTTCTGCCGATCTGGCTATTTCAAAAGATTCAAACCAGGTTTTGATTTTACCTGGTTTCAGAAAAGAACAGGCTGAAAAAATTTATCGTCTGGCTCAGGCTCAGGATCAGTCCTGGAGAGAAAAAAGAAGGATCCGTGAACTTGAGGAAATGCGAGCAAAATCGGGTGGTGTTACTATAGGCACTAATCCCGGAATGCAGCAAACAGGTAATGCATCGGAAGATGCAGCCACAAAACTGAAGGAAGCCAAAGAGATGCTGGAGAAGAAGCTTATCACAGATTCGGAATATGAATCAATTAAAGCTCGTATTATAAGCGGGCTGTAACATTTATAAAACAATATATATGAAAAACATTCTTTTAGGAGCTTTCCTCCTTTGTTCATTTGTTTCCTTTTCCCAAAAACCCGATTCCGTCAAAACAGAAAGCTGGAAGAGCATCTATCGTGCCAGCGCAACAAAAATCAATGACCTGGTTAATACAAAACTAGATGTCAGTTTTGACTATTCAAAATCGTGGATGTATGGCAAAGCATGGATCACTCTTCATCCGCATTTTTATCCTACTGATTCGTTAAACCTCGATGCAAAGAGCATGAATATAAATGAAGTTTCAATAGTGAAGGGCACCAAAAGGATTCCTTTGAAGTATCGTTACGACAGTTTAAACCTCTATATCACACTTGATAAAACATACAAGGCAGGCGAAAATTATACGGTTTTTATCAATTACGTAGCGAAGCCCAATGAGATAAAAAGGAAAGGAAGTGCTGCAATTTCAGGAGGAAAAGGCTTGTATTTTATAAATCCTGCAGGTAAAGATAAAAAGAAGCCGATCCAGATATGGACCCAGGGGGAAACTGAATCGAACTCGGGATGGATTCCGACTATAGACAAACCTAATCAACGACAAACTGATGAGATCAGCATGACAGTCCCCGATAAATACCAGACACTTTCAAATGGTATTCTGGTCAACCGCAGGAAAAACACCGATGGAACCCGGACTGATACCTGGATGATGAAGTTGCCTCATGCACCTTACCTGCTGATGATGGCTGTCGGTGAGTACACAATCATAAAAGACAGCTATAAAGGGAAGGAAGTAAGTTATTATGTTGAAAAAGAGTATGCTCCTGTAGCACGTAAAATTTTTGGTCTTACTCCTGAAATGATAGGCTTCTATTCGAAGATAACAGGGGTGGATTATCCATGGCCAAAATATTCACAGATTGTTGCCAGAGACTATGTAAGCGGTGCTATGGAAAACACTACCGCTACACTGCATGCTGAGTCTGCACAGCAGGATGCAAGACAGTTGGTTGATGAAAACAGGTGGGAAGATATAATAGCACATGAACTCTTTCATCAATGGTTCGGAGATTATGTCACATGCGAAAGCTGGAGCAACCTGACAATGAACGAATCATTTGCCGATTTCAGTGAAATGCTCTGGGAAGAATATAAACATGGTAAGGATGCCGGTGATGAGCATAATTTCAACAGTTTGCAGATGTATTTACGTGGAGGTAACGACAAGAAGGACCTTGTTCGCTTCTATTACAAAGACCGTGAGGACGTATTCGATCTGGTAAGCTACCAGAAAGGAGGGCGAATTCTTAATATGCTCAGGAATTGTGTTGGCGACAGCGCTTTTTTCAAATCTCTTAATCTCTACCTCAAAACAAAAAAATTCAATTCGTCCGAGGCCCAGGACCTGCGTCTTGCTTTTGAAGAAGTTACAGGACAGGATCTTAATTGGTTCTGGAATCAGTGGTACTATGGGAGTGGGCATCCAAAACTTGATATCAGTTATGATTATGATGTAGCCGGTAAAACGGCTAAAGTATTCATAAAGCAAACACAGACCGGAAAGATTTTCAGGTTGCCGATTGCTGTTGATGTATATCAGGGGGCGGATAAAAAGCGCTATAAAGTATGGATAGAACATCAGGCCGATACTTTTCTATTTCACACATTAAACAAACCAGATCTGATAAATGTGGATGGTGATAAAATACTTCTTTGCGAAAAAACAGAACACAAAACCCTTGATAATTACATATTTCAATACAAAAATGCAGGATTATATCTCGACAGGAGAGAAGCCATAGATTTTGCGGCAAAGAACCAGAGCGATGATCATAATGCTCTGGACTTTCTGAAAACTGCATTGAAGGACAGGTATCCCGGTTTGCGATTATATACATTGCAGAAGTTATATACTCAGAATGATTCTGTGAAAAAGTCGGTTGAACCCCTTTTGGCTGATATGGCAATGAATGATCCGAAATCACTGGTAAGAGCCGGTGCGATTGCTGCTCTTGGAAGATATAAGAAGGAAGTATATAAACCGTTATTCCTTAAATCAGTCAATGACTCATCTTACTCAATAGCTGGAAGTGCGCTTGTTGCTCTTGGCGCAATAGATACTACTGCAGCTCTTGATAAAGCAAAATCTTTTTCAAACCAGCATGTAAAAGGAGAACTTTCTGATGCAGTGACAAATATATTATATACATACTCCAATGAAAATGATTTTGATTCCCTTGCTGCACGGTTTGATATATTGCCTTTCGGGAATGAGAAATTCATGATACTTCAGCCTTTTGCCAACCTTCTTAAACGTGTAAAAAATCCTGCCAATTTTATGAAGGGGATCGACATGATTATCAGGTTTCGGGATACAATTCCGGAACAGTATCGCCAGATGGTTGCCCCATACTTTAACGGGATGATTTTAAGCGGAATAGCAGCTAGCAAGCAATCGAAAGGAATGACCGAACAGGCAGATTACGTAAAATCGAAACTTCCCGGGAAAGCTGCACCTCCGGTAGTAGCAGAACTTCCTGCAGAAAAACTGCAGAAGTATGTTGGCGATTATGAACTTGAAGAAGTATTGGTTAAAGTTGCCCTTAAGGATAATAAAACACTCAGTCTGATCATTCCTGAACAACCTGAAATGGAATTAATCCCACTATCCAGGGACAAATTTTCAATAAAGTACATGGAAGGGTATTCAGTTGTATTTACAAACAACGATAAAGGCGAGGTAACGGACCTTATATTTAGTTCACCTGGTGGAGAGAAAAAGGCAACAAGGAAGAAATGAGATTGGAATTCTCTCTGCAAATTCATCTTTTGACCCCCCAACCCCCCCAAGGGGGGGCTAATTGGTCGTCCAATGTGAATCTTATATCTTAATAAACAACTTATTCTTATATAGCCAGTAACACATATACCACATTGCTGCCCATATTCCCAGGCTTGTTATTATATTAACGGTATTTTCTCCTCCCCACGAAAATAATAAGCTGCTGAAAGGAGCTACAATTCTATGAATCAGACCTGCGCCACCGATTGAAAAGAATAAATAAATAAATATACTGTTCATCCCGACTATTATGAACATTCTTGATCCTGCAATGAATTGTTTTTTAACGTCAATCAGCCAGTAGCAGAAACAGAGAGCAAGAATTGCCCACCCTCCGCTGGCAAATACAAATGAGGATGTTGCGATCTTCTTAATAATGGGAGTTATATTTAACCAGTCAAGAGAAAATCCTATGATAAGGGCTGATATTCCGGCAATCAGCAATATCTGAATTTTCTTTCCCGCCGGTTTTTCACTCATCAGAAGCTTACCGCATAGCACTCCCCAAACTGTATGGGCTGTTGTTGAAACAAAGTTCAGTGTTGCCCATTCACTTGCTTTATCTACACCTTCAATCTTATTGTTGAACCACGCTCCCAGATTTTCAAAATTAACCCAGGGATGGTTAAACCATTCAACAGGGAAAAAACGATAAGCCAGGTCAATCAGAATGAGAATAACAAAGGTGAAAATCAATTGGAACTTAAAACTTTTGTTCCTGATCAGGAATGCAACCAGATATGTTACTGAAAGTTGTGCCAGGACATTCTGAAACCGGAAGACCAGCTTCCCTGCATCAGCAAAATATAAAGCCCACCCGAGGAATAATAACAGGCATGAACGTTTAATTGCATGTTGGGTAATAGTTTTAATGCTGTCACCCTTTTTTAATCTGTTGGCAACTGCAAAAGGAATAGCTACTCCTACGATAAACATAAAAAATGGTTGTATAAGATCCCAGAAATGCAATCCATGCCATTCATGATGGCTTAACTGGATACCAAGAAATTCTATTATTCCTATATGAGATTTCTCCAGCTGACCATAAAGTTCGGTAGCTTCTCCCGCTAAAAGGAACATTGTTAATCCGCGGAAGAAATCTATTGACGTCACCCTGCCTGCTGCAAGGGGACTCATTGTTGGAGTATTTGTGTCCATTCTTCTATTTTAATGGTTATATCAATCAGGAAGTCTGAAATATATGATTTTTTTTCTGAGAGACCATTAGAAGTCAGTCAAATTCCTTATTTTGTTTTCTGAAAAGTTATCTATTTTTCAACCCCTTATTTAGATTAACAAATTTTTAAAAGAGATTTTTGAGCAGCCTCATGTTCTTCAGAACATAACTTAAAAAAGAGTGTTCGACGAGGCGCGTTTGCTTTCAAAAGCAAATGTAAATATGGTAGCCATTGAGGATGCGACTTCTCCTCCGGATATCGTTCTGGACTCTTATGATAAATGCGGACTTATGTGCTGGGAGACTTTTATTCAGTGAGTCACAGAGGATAATTATTCAAACGGAAGACCAGAATTGGAATCCGTGGGAGTGCAGTTTGTTTCCGATGTCAGTCCCTATGAAAAAATGAAAATCAGATTGCTGAATGCGGGTCACTCTTTTCTTGGATTTTCGGGTTCATTATATGGTTGTAAAACTATTGATGAAACAGTTAGAATACCATTATTCAGATCATATCACAAAGAAATTATGGATATTGAAGTGACTCCTGTTTTGGATGAAGTGTAGGGAATCAACAATGAAAATTACAAGATAACATGATTCAAAGATTTGGGAATCAGGATATTAAGATAAACTTTCCAGGATTTGCCTTAAAAGTTCAGCCAAAATACCCAGATTTGTATTGCCTACAATAATGGCACAGTTGGAAAGTGGTGGTGAGATCAAAAGGAGTGCTGTTGTAATAGCAGCATCGTTCCGTTATATGGAATTAGCCGGTACAGCAGGATATGATTATCAAATAGAGGATAAGATGGCAGCGGTCTTGCACAAAAATGCTGTAGCATCAGCCGGAAAAGATCCACTGTCTTTTTTGAAGAAGGGCCTTGGCATTCTTTGGTAATGAAGGATTTCAGACAGGATTTGAGGCTGCGTGTGTACAGCTATCACTCGATGTCCTTATGGAGAATGTGAGGAAAGGCGGAGATATAATTATTCTTGGAGTTTATTCAATGAACCCGGTTGTAAACATATTTTATTTAGGAGAGCTTGAACTAAATGTCTTTGGTTCCATGATGTACCTTAACGAAGATTATGAACAGGCTGTCGAGATGATTTCTTCCGGTAAAATTATTACTGCTCCTCTTCTTACGAAATCTTTTTCATTTAGTAACTGTACAGATGCTTACAAATTCATTTATAAGCATTGTGACAAAACAATGAAAGTGATGATAGATCTCTAGAAAAAACAATCGAAAATAAACTATTGAACTGACTTCCCTCATTCTCAAAAGCTTTAGATAATTTCGGATCTGCTTGAAGAGAATGAAAAGAAAAATCATTTTGTTTTTTTTACCGGAATTTCCTAAATTTATACCTGTCTGATAAATCTTAAACATCATGTGTAAAATCCACTTCAACCCAATTCATTGCATTATTCCGCCTTATATGTTTACAAAACTGATGGAATCGGGCAATAAAAAACTAGCCGGCATGGCAATCAATTCTAATTTCAGGAGTTTCAGGTTTCACAACGACAGGATCTTTTTTCATAAAGCAAGCCTAAAGGAAAAGACCATTCTTGGTTTGATTGCCAAACAGGCCGGGAAGGAAATTATGAAGATGGAAGTTTACGATTGCCGACAGAAAACAGATCTTATAGGCGCCACTCTTTTATGGGATTCAAAAAACAATCAGAAGATCACTTCCGTGGCAGGGAAAAATGTGATTAAAGGGGGAAAGGCGTCGTGGGATTTCTACCGGCAGTTGTTCGGAAGGAATTCAATTGACAACAAAGGGATGCTCATAAGACAGTATGTGCATTTTGATAAGGGAATGGATAATGCCTACTGGGACGGGCGACGTATGGTTTATGGCGATGGTGATGGAATTGTATTCACAAGTTTCACCAGTGATATTGATGTAATTGGTCATGAGCTAACACATGGTGTAACGGAAAATGAAGCCAATCTTG
The DNA here is from genome assembly GCA_049792755.1 of Bacteroidales bacterium. Classification (GTDB taxonomy): domain Bacteria; phylum Bacteroidota; class Bacteroidia; order Bacteroidales; family VadinHA17; genus LD21. Next base: position 18,788 of record JBARBF010000168.1, read on the forward strand.
ATTACGAAAATCAGGCCGGCGCCCTGAATGAGTCCTTTTCTGATATATTTGGTATAATGATTAAACAAAGGTTTAATAATCAGGATGTTAAGAAATCAAATTGGTTGATCGGCGAGAAGGTGCTGATAGGTCCGAAATATGCATTGCGCAGCTTGAAAGCGCCTGGTACTGCATATGTAAATCATCCTGAGTTAGGAACCGATCCACAACCTGCTACTATGGATAAGTATCAAAATCTGCCTGATACCCAGTCAGACGATTTTGGAGGAGTGCATATCAACTCAGGAATACCGAATTTTGCTTTTTATGTTGCAGCGTACAATATGGGAGGTTATGCATGGGAAAAAGCCGGACGAATCTGGTATTCAGTTCTGACTGATGTCAGTTTAGCTCAAAATGCTAAATTTGCAGATGTAAAAAACCTTACCATTCTTCATGCGGAGAAAATTTTTGGCACCAACAGCCCGGAATTAAAGGCTGTGAAGCAGGGATGGTTAGAAGCAAAAGTTTAATGGGTACGATGAAAATAAAACTTATACGAACAGGCGGATTTATTCCGGTAACGAAAACGGCAGAAACAGAGGTAAACATTTCAGATCAGGAAATGGCAAGTCTCCTGGTGACTATAAAACATGATCCGGCTGCACCAAGAATAAAAGACGGCAACTATTATGAACTGAAAGTGGGATCTGACAGTACACCTGTTGATCTGGAAAAAGTACCTGATGAATTTAAGGATCTTTTCAGCAAGCTGAAGAGCGAACTGAAGATTATAAAACAGGTCTGAATTGATGTTAATATTTTGGTTTTATAAATATGACCTTTACAAATAAGTTGGTTATAAGATTTATGCCGTTCTTCTTCCTGGCAGGGCTTATTGCACCTCTTGCAGCCCAGGATGATTATGAAATTCAGGTTTACAGTTCACCGACGGCGCCAAAAGGAAATACTCTTTTTGAACTTCACAGTAATTTTACACCTGTCGGGAACAAGCAATATTCTGACAAAATATTTCCTTCAGATAAGATACTGCATGAAACATTAGAAATAACGCATGGTTTTTCTGACGTTTTTGAAATGGGCATTTATTTTTTCAATGCTTTCGGCAGCAATGGAAGAAGCGGGTATGGAGGATCGCATATCCGTCCGCGTATAAGGATTCCTGATTCCTGGAACCTCCCGGTGGGTTTAAGTCTCGGATCAGAAATTGGTTATCAGAGGATCGGATTCTTTAATAATCATTGGTTATTTGAGATACACCCGATTATTGATAAGGAATTCGGAAAGTTTTACATTTCAATAAATCCGACCTTCGACTGGAATATTGACAAGTCGGATGATTTTGAGTTTAATCCCTGTATGATGGCAAGCTATAAGATTAACAAGAAAACAGACCTTGGGCTGGAATGGTACAGCGGTTATGGTCCTGTTCAGGATATGTCACCCTGGAATCAGGAGCATCAGGTTTTGTTTGTTGCAACCAACATTGATTTCGGAAATAACTGGGAATTTAATGCAGGTGTTGGCCGTGGACTTAACCTGCAGACTGATCCATGGATAATCAAATGTATAGTAGGAAGAAGTTTTGCTTTTTGAAGCAGAATCGGCATTTTTTGAACACTCGTTAGCACATTCGTTATAATCTCTAACACTTCTTGTTTCCATATTCACAGCCATTTCGAGCATCTTTTTAACATCATGTATTTTCTCAACATCTTGTAATGCCTTCATTTCTGTTCAGACCCCCTTATTTGATATCAGAACCGATTTTCAACTCTGTAAATTTTGGATTACTGAAAAATCATGCTAAATCAAAGCGATCAAGGTTCATTACTTTATTCCATGCCGCAACAAAATCCTTAACAAATTTTTCCTTGGCATCAGCACTTCCGTACACTTCGGCAAGGGCTCTAAGCTCTGAGTTTGAACCAAATATAAGATCCACCCGGGTTCCTTTCCATTTTAGAGCGCCTGTTTTGCAATCTCGACCATCAAATATCTCTTTGGTTTCAGATGTTGGCATCCAGGCAGTACTCATATCGAGCAGGTTTACAAAGAAATCGTTGGTAAGTTCTTCAGGACGATTAGTGAAAACACCATGCTTCAAGTTGTCAAAATTTGTGTTCAATACACGCATACCTCCCACGAGAACCGTCATTTCGGGAGCTGTTAATGTCAATAACTGAGCTTTATCAACCAACAACTCCTCCGTTGATATGGTGTATTTCGTTTTTAAATAGTTTCGGAAACCATCGGCTGTTGGCTCAAGCACTGCTAAAGATTCCACCTCAGTTTGCTCCTGCGATGCATCCATACGACCCGGAGTAAATGGCACTGTTACAACATAACCTGCGTCTTTTGCAGCTTTCTCAACACCTGCACATCCAGCGAGAACAATAAGGTCTGCAAGAGAAACCTTTTTACCGGCGGATTGAGCGCTGTTGAATTCTTTTTCGATACCTTCCAGTGTTTTCAATACTTTCTTTAGCTGGGCAGGATTGTTAACAGCCCAGTCCTTCTGAGGAGCAAGACGAATGCGGGCACCGTTGGCACCACCGCGTTTGTCGGATCCACGGAAAGTAGAGGCAGAAGCCCATGCGGTAGATATCAGCTGAGATATCGATAGTCCTGAACTTAATACCTTAGCTTTTAATAGAGCAATATCTTTCTCATCAATCAACACATGATCCACCGCAGGAATTGGATCTTGCCAGATCAGTTGTTCGGCTGGTACTTCAGCACCTAAGTAGCGTGCACGGGGTCCCATATCGCGGTGAGTCAGTTTAAACCATGCACGGGCAAAGGCATCGGCAAATTCAAGAGGATGTTCATAGAAACGTCTTGAGATTTTTTCATAAGCGGGATCAAAACGCAGAGAAAGGTCGGTAGTAAGCATCGTTGGCGCATGTTTTTTAGAGGAGTCGTGAGCATCAGGCATGACCTTATCAGCATTTTTAGCTACCCACTGATGCGCCCCGGCCGGACTTTTAGTCAGTTCCCATTCGTATTTAAACAGGTTATCGAAGAAATAATAACTCCATTTGGCCGGAGTTTGTGTCCATGTAACTTCCAGTCCGCTGGAGATTGTGTCGCCTCCTTTTCCTGTACCAAACTTGCTTTTCCAGCCAAATCCCTGCTCTTCAATGTCTGCTGCTTCAGGTACTGGCCCAACTAGCCCCGCATCTCCTGCTCCATGGGTCTTGCCAAAGGTATGCCCTCCTGCTATAAGTGCCACGGTTTCTTCATCATTCATGGCCATTCTGGCAAATGTTTCTCGAATATCTTTAGCCGCTGCAATCGGATCAGGATTCCCGTTTGGTCCTTCAGGGTTCACATAGATCAACCCCATTTGCACGGCTGCAAGAGGATTGTCAAGATCGCGTTCACCGGAGTAACGTTTGTCACCTTCCAGCCACCTGGTTTCGGAACCCCAGTAAACATCCTCTTCCGGCTCCCAGACATCTTCACGCCCGCCGCCAAATCCAAATGTTTTGAATCCCATTGATTCCAGGGCTACATTGCCTGTAAGGATCATAAGATCCGCCCAGGATATTTTCCGGCCATACTTTTGCTTGATCGGCCAAAGCAGCCTGCGCGCTTTGTCGAGGTTGACATTATCGGGCCAGCTGTTAAGCGGGGCAAAGCGTTGCTGTCCGCTTCCTGCTCCTCCACGACCGTCGCATGTGCGGTATGTCCCTGCGCTATGCCATGCCATACGGATGAATAATGGTCCATAGTGTCCGAAATCGGCTGGCCACCAATCCTGAGAATCAGTCATAAGCTTGTGAAGATCTTTTTTAACTGCTTCCATATTCAGACTCTTAAATTCTTCAGCATAGTTAAAATCTTCACCCATAGGGTCAGATAAAGAAGAGTGTTGTCGCAGCACGTTCAATTTTAGCTGATTAGGCCACCAATCGCGGTTTTTTGTACCACTCATGCCAACACTATGCTTTTGAGTCGCTCCGGTAACGGGGCATTTGCTGCCTTCGGTTGAATTATTTTCCATATCTATTATTTTTTTGGTTTTATATACTTACCAATGATTTGCAGTTTAATATCTTCAATCTTAAAATCGGGAATTTTCTTTTTTTCAAAATACTTTTCAAGAAGTTCATTCAGAACATCGTCACTGTAATCCTCAATCCTGTCCGAATCTGAATAATAAATATGATGATGGCTTTCCATTATGGCATCATATCTCATAACATCCCTTTCAGTTTTTACTTTTTCAATTAGTTTATTAGCAACTAAAGCATCAAGAACTTTGTAAACGGTTGCTGTTGCGATATTGGGGTAGTTCTTCCTGATATAATCAATGATATTCTCGGCAGTAGGGTGATTATTCAGTTTAATAATAGCTTCGAGAATGGCCATCCTCTGAGGAGTGACTTTCAGCCCTTTTTCGACCAGTTTATTTCTTATTTCACCGATTCTCAAGGCTAATAATTATCTAATGAGAATGATTCTTATCTGCTAATTAACAAATATAAGAAATAATTTCCATAAAGTCAAGATTATTTTGGTTTTTTTGCCTGCTTGTGCATAATGTCTGTACTATGCTAATTCGCAAGTCCTTAGATACAATAGGAGGTAAGTGATGGCTTATCTTTTTCTTATTAGGACCGACCTGCTGAAAAATACTTTAGGTTTTTCAAGAATTTCAAATCCAATGTTTTTCAGGATCTTTTCTGAATTATCGAAATCATTTTTTGTAACATGGAATCTTGGCTCAACTAAAAGAACTTTCCCATTGGTTTTTACCAATGAATAAACTTCATGTAAAAATGCTGATTGATCAGGCACTTCATGAAGCATATAAAATACAAGTATAAAATCGAATGTTTTTGCTAGACCTATTTTATTATCATGGCAATTATGAAATTCAATAATATTCTGAAGATCAGT
>JBARBF010000169.1:0-30480 GCA_049792755.1 Bacteroidales bacterium
CCTCAACTCCACCCACCCATCAAAAATGAGCTGTCATTCCGAATGGATCCCGCAAAGCGGGAGGAATGAGGAATCTCATTAGGAAAAGACTGAGTTAAAAAGAAATAGAGTCCATATAACATATTGATTTGAATATTGGTAAATTCTGAATAACTTTGAATATAAAATTGAAATAATCTGAAGCTATGGAAGAACCGAAGAAACTTATAGTTGTCCCGTGGGATTTTTCTCATGTTGCTGAAAATGCATTGGCACATGCAGTAAAGATAAGCCGTACGGTGAACAATGATATATGTCTTTTACATATAGTAGATACAGGCATCACACCCAAAGCCTATGCAGAAAAGACCAATCTGTTAAAACGTTTAGTCGCAGAAAACTCTGGTAAATACAATATCCCGATTATTTATCAAATATCTAAAGGAAGTATATTTTCTGCAATAGCCGATTTTGCGAATGAAAAAGAAGCCAGTCTGGTTGTTATGGGCACTCATGGGATGAAAGGAATGCAAAAACTTACCGGAAGCTGGGCATTAAAAGTTATCGTAAAATCAAAGATTCCTTTTATTGTTGTTCAGGATCCGCCTTCCGATCAGGAGAAATATCATAATATTGTATTCCCTGTTGATTTCAGGAGTGAAAATAAAGGGAAGATCAAAATGGCTATTTTTATGGGAAAATTTTTTGAATCCAAAATTCATATGCTCGTTTCCGTAAGTACCGATAAAACTATATTAAGAAAAACGAGAACCAATGTAAATTTTGCTGCCAGATACCTGATTCAAAATAATATAGAATATGAGATCCACGATATGCCAAAAGGTAAAATAGCTGAACAGACAATTGAATTTGCACAAAAAATAAATGCTGACCTGATCCTGATTGTGACAACCAAGAATATTACTTTTGCTGACTATATGTTAGGCGCCTCGGAACAACAAATCATTGCCAACAGTTCCAGGATTCCCGTGTGTTGCGTAAATCCATTAGCATCATTTACCAATGTCGGACAATTTATGGGTGGCTGGGGATCATAAAAAATCTCTGCATTATCTTTGCAACAGGTAATGAAAAAATAATATCCACAATATGTCCATTGTAGTTCAGGGTGTTTCAAAATTTTATGGCGAACAAAAAGCTCTCGACAATATATCATTCGAAGTTAAAACGGGCGAAATAGTCGGGTTTATTGGACCAAATGGCGCCGGTAAGTCGACAATGATGAAGATCATTACCAGTTTCATGCCAGCATCATCAGGAAAAGTAAGCGTTAATGGACTTGCTGTTGAAGCTGATAATCTTGAAGTTAAAAAACAGATTGGTTATCTTCCCGAGAACAATCCCCTTTACCCGGAAATGTACATCAGAGAATATCTTGGTTTCGTGTCTTCATTTTATAAGACAGGTGTACCAGGAAAAAAGCAGACAAATGATATAATTGAGCTGACCGGACTCACCTCTGAACAGAATAAAAAAATTGGTTCTCTGTCTAAAGGATACCGCCAAAGGGTCGGACTGGCCCAGGCTCTTATCCATAATCCTGCCGTACTTATACTTGATGAAGCTACCACCGGTCTTGACCCGAATCAGATCGTTGAGATAAGAAATCTTATAAAAGAGGCAGGAAAGAAAAAGACGGTACTGCTTTCAACACATATTATGCAGGAGGTAGAGGCTATTTGCGACAGAGTGATAATCATTGATAAAGGAGTTATAGTGGCTGATGAAGAGAAGAGCAAAATATATTCTAAAATCAAATTCCCTAAACAAGTTATACACGTTGAGTTTGACAGGGATATATTGGAGACTGATCTGTCTGGTATTGAAAATGTGAGCAGTGTAAAAAAGATCCGGAACAATGTGTGGTTGATTGAAGCTAAAGGTGATGAGGACATACGGCCAATCTTATTCAACTTTGCAGTAAATAATAAACTTACTGTCCTTTCACTGACCAAACAGGAGAGCAATCTTGAAGAAGTCTTCAGACATCTTACTAACGGATAAACTTTTTGCTAATCCGATTTTTTTTATTTGCTTTGTACTTTAATAGATTAGTGGAAAGATTTGTGCTGATTGCAACCACAGGAAAAAAATGCTAAACCGCTGATAGTTTCCCTATTACAATCAACCAATCTTCCTTCATAAAGTTTAATAATGATTTAATAATATTATTATGGGATATTTATTTACTTCCGAATCAGTTTCAGAAGGGCACCCCGACAAGGTTGCCGATCAGATATCAGATTCATTGCTCGACGAATTCCTTCGCTGGGACCCTGAATCAAAGGTTGCCTGCGAGACATTTGTGACAACAGGACTGGTTGTCTGTGGAGGAGAAGTCCTCACTACAGGCTGGGTTGATCATCAGGAGAGTGCAAGAAGTGTTATACGCAACATAGGATATACAAAAGCCGAATACCGTTTCGATTGTGATTCATGTGGTGTCATATCAACCATACATGAACAATCAGGCGACATAAATCAGGGAGTCGTGCGCGATAAACCTGAAGAACAGGGAGCAGGCGACCAGGGAATGATGTTTGGCTATGCCTGTCGCGAAATGGATAACTTCATGCCATTGACAATTGAGCTGGCACACAGGCTTCTCAGGGAACTGGCAGCGATAAGGCATGAAAGCAAACACATGAATTATCTCAGACCCGACAGCAAATCTCAGGTCACAGTTGAATATGATGATAACAACAAACCTCTGCGGATCGATACAATAGTTATCAGCACCCAGCATGATGAATTTGTTCTGCCAAAAGACAAATCTCAACAAGCCGAACTGGCAGCTGAAAAGGCAATGCAGCAAAAGATAGGTGAGGATATTGAGAAGTTTCTCATACCAAGAGTAAAAAAAACACTTCCTGCACGAATTCAAAAATTGTTTAACAGCCATTATAAACTTCTGGTCAATCCTACCGGGAAATTTGTTATTGGAGGTCCTCATGGGGATACGGGACTGACAGGACGCAAAATCATTGTTGATACTTATGGTGGCCATGGAGCTCATGGAGGAGGCGCCTTTTCGGGTAAGGACTCGTCCAAAGTAGACAGATCCGCAGCCTATGCTGCTCGCCATATTGCTAAAAACCTGGTGGCTGCCGGAGTTTGCGACCAGGTGCTGGTTCAGGTAGCTTATGCTATCGGAGTCGCGCAACCCGTTGGTCTGTATGTAAATACTTATGGAACTTCAGGGGTTAAGGATAAAAAAGGAAATTTAATTCATGATGGAGAGATTGCACAGACAATCACAAAACTTTTCGATATGAGGCCATATTCGATTGTCCGGCGCTTTGGTCTTAAAAACCCCATTTTCCTGCCAACGGCAACATACGGGCATTTCGGACGTGAGAGCTATTCGAAAACGGTTGATGTATATTACGAAGTACCCGGAAGCAAACCTAAATCTCTTAACGGAAACGGTAAGAAAGTTTACCGGAAAAACGTTGAATTCTTTGCCTGGGAAAAACTGGATTATGTGGATAAAATAAAGAAGGCGTTTATGCTGTAAATCGGAGTACACAAAACAAAGTTACTCTGAGATGTCAGTTAACCCCCTCTCCCGCTCCGCGGGATCTCCCCCAAGGGGGCGATTGTTCCGGGAGTAAAACCCCTCTGCCGCTTCGCGGCGTCTCCCCCAAAGAGATTCTGTCTCGTGAGAAATACCCCTCTGCCGCTTCGCGGCATCTCCCCTAAAGGGGCGATAATACTCTGATATTTAGCTTAATTTTACTAAAACAGTGAAGATTGTTCCCCCCCTGGGGGGAATAAAAAGGGGGTATTAAAACGATGCTTTTACAATTCTTGCGATATTGTCAGACCTCCCTAATGTATAATAATGTATACCAGGTACACCCATTTTAATTAATTCCTTTGACTGAGCCACTGCCCATTCTATTCCTGCTTCTCTTGCCTCAGCGTCATTTTTGCATTTCTGGACAGCAGAGAACAGATCATTCGGCAGGTCTATATGAAATGTCTGGGGAAGCAGTTTAATATCATTAAGTGCCGATATAGGTTTGATACCGGGTATTATCGGAACGGTAATCCCTATTTTCCTGCATTCATCACGAAACCTGCAGAATCTGTTATTGTCAAAAAACATCTGGGTTACAATATAACTGGCTCCGGCTTCAACCTTTCGTTTCAGGTTTTCCATATCTACCTGCCTGTTAGCCGCTTCAAAGTGCTTCTCGGGATAACCTGCCACACCGATGCAAAAATTTGTGGGATCTGCATTTTCAAGGTTATCCTCGAGATATTTGCCTTTGTTCATGTCAACAATCTGCTGTACAAGCTCATATGTATGTGCATGTCCGTTCTTCTCAGGAATGAATATCCGGCTTCCTTTCTGAGGATCGCCCCTTAAAGCGAGAACATCATCTATCCCGAGGAATCTCATTTCGATAAGCACATTCTCCGTTTCCTCTTTAGTGAATCCACCGCAAAGAACATGCGGAACCACAAGTATATTGTACTTATATTTTACAGCAGCAGCCAGGGCAAATGTACCCGGGCGGAGACGAACGATTCTCCTCTCAAGAAGACCGTCGGGACGTTCCCTTAAAATGGTTTCATTACGGTGAGAGGTGAAGTTGATATAAGCAGGTTCATACTCCATAAGCCTGTCAATTGCTGCATATGTTCGCTCAATGCTATGCCCTTTCAGGGGAGGAAGGAGTTCAAATGTGAATAATGGTCCTTTTGCGCTATTAATCTTTTCTATTACAGTCATTTCAAAGTGATATCATAAATTTGGAGCAAGCCATTTCGCAGCCTCATCGATTGTAAAATTCTTTCTTATTGCATAATCTTTCAACTGGTCAGAATTTATCTTTCCCAAATTAAAATATGATGATCCCGGATGTGAAAAAACATAACCACTTACCGATGCGGGAGGTAGCATGGCAAAGTTTTCAGTTAATGCGGCACCAATTGCATCCTCTGCTCCCAGAAGGTTAAAGATAACTTGTTTTTCTGTATGATCGGGACAGGCCGGGTAACCCGGTGCCGGTCTGATTCCCTTATACCTGACTTTAAGCAAATCGTCAATATTGAGATTCTCCTGCTTTGCATAACCCCAGTAATCCTTTCTTATCTTTAGATGCAGCCACTCAGCCGCTGCTTCAGCTATCCTGTCGCTGAGAATCCTGATCATAATTGTAGCATAATCGTCCTCTTTATATTTATCAAATGCATCATTATCAATGGTTGCTGTCACAACAAAGGCCCCTATCCAATCCGTTAATCCGTCACTCTCAGGAGCAATATAATCAGAAAGTGACAGATTGGGAATACCTTCCTCTTTCAACTCCTGGTTCCTTAAAAACCTGAAGACAGTTTTTAACTTCTTTTTGTTTTTATCTGAAAAGACCTTTACATCATCCCCTTCCGATCCTGCAGGGAATAATCCAAAAACAGCTTTCCCTCTCAGAAGCTTCTGATCTAATATCTTCTTCAGATAAATTTGTGCATCATCGAAGAGCTTCTTTGCCTCAACGCCTTTTACCGGATCGCTGAAAATTGCAGGGTATTTGCCGGATAATTTCCATGCAAAGAAAAAGTAGGTCCAATCGATATAATTCTTAAGTTCATTCAGATCAATGTCATGGAAAATATGAAGTCCGGGTTTCTCCGGTTCAAAAATTTTAAACGTCTGCCAATCAGTAATAAATTTGTTCTTTCTTGCTTCATTCAATGAAAGCAAACTCTTTTTTGCCTGCTGTGAACTATGATCCTGGCGCATCTTATTATATTTTTCCTTTACTGATGCGACATATGAACTGTTGTCTTTCTGCAGCAGCGACGACAATACTCCGGCCGCCTTTGATGCGTCCTTAACATGGATAACGCTATTCGAGTAGACGGGTGCAACTTTCACGGCAGCATGAATCTCCGAGGTTGTTGCTCCTCCTATGAGAAGAGGCAGGGAGATTTTTCTCCTTTCCATTTCCGAAGCAACATGAACCATTTCTTCGAGAGAAGGTGTTATTAACCCGCTAAGACCTATTACGTCAGCTTTTTTTTCAATAGCAGTGTCGATGATCTTTTCAGAAGGCACCATAACTCCCAGGTCAATTATCTCATAGTTGTTGCATGACAATACAACTCCAACAATATTCTTTCCTATGTCATGAACATCCCCTTTAACCGTTGCGAGAAGAACCCTGCCCGCAATCTTTTTTGCCTGCCCTGCACTCTCTTTCTCAATGTATGGAGCAAGCTTTGAAACTGCCTTTTTCATTACTCTGGCACTCTTAACAACCTGAGGAAGGAACATTTTACCCGATCCAAAAAGATCTCCCACTTCATTCATCCCACCCATCAGGGGTCCTTCAATAAGATCAATTGACCGATCGAAAAGAGGCCTTGCCTCTTCAATATCCTGCTCAATAAATTCATCGATACCTCTTATCAGAGAATGCTTGATGCGATCAATGACATCGAGCTGACGCCATGCATCTTCCTTCTCCTCTTTTTTACCTTTGTTCTTTATTCCTTCTGCAAATTTCACAAGCCTCTCGGTGGAATCTTTTCTCCTGTTCAACACAACATCTTCAACGAGATGAAGGAGATCGGGTTCTATTTCAGTGTAAACCTGCAACATCCCGGGATTGACAATGCCCATATCCAGTCCTGCTTTGACAGCCCAGAAAAGGAATACAGAGTGCATGGCTTCGCGAACCTTATCTGTACCTCTGAATGAAAATGAAAGATTGCTTATTCCCCCGCTTATTCTGGCGTAAGGAAGGTTTTGTTTAATCCATTCTGTTGTTTTAATGAAATCAACAGCATAATTATTATGTTCTTCAATTCCGGTTGCTATTGCCAGAACATTCGGATCGAATATTATATCTTCCGGCGGGAATGCCAGTTTGTCAACAAGAAGGCGATAGCATCTTTCAGCTACATTTATTCTTCTTTTTAATGTGTCAGCCTGACCGGTTTCGTCAAATAACATAACTACTGCAGCAGCCCCATATTTCCTTAATGTCCGGGCATGATCAAGAAATACTTTCTCCCCTTCCTTCAGACTTATTGAATTTACTACCGATTTCCCCTGAATGCATTTAAGCGCCGATTCAATTGTATTCCAGCGTGAAGAATCAATCATCAGCGGAAGTTTGGAGATATCCGGTTCAGCCATAATCAGATTTACAAACTTCACCATAGCTTTTTCCGAATCAAGCATAGCTTCATCCATACAGATATCTATTACCTGTGCTCCTCCTTCAACCTGATTCCGGGCAATTGCCAGTGCCTCATCATATTTTTCTTCCCTTATGAGCCTTGCAAATTTAATTGAACCTGAGACATTGGTCCGTTCGCCGATGTTCACAAAGTTGGTCTCAGGTGTGATCGTCAGAACCTCAAGACCACTGAGTCTTGTATATCTCTTAATTTCAGGCCTTTTTCTTGGTTTATAATGTACTGAAGCATCAGCAATTTTCCTGATGTGCTGAGGAGTTGTGCCACAACAACCTCCTATAATATTTACCCAGCCCTCTTTCATAAAATCCTCTGCAATTAAGGACATAAATTCGGGCGACTGATCATATTCTCCAAACTGATTCGGAAGACCTGCATTTGGATGAGCAGAAACATAAAAGCCCGACTTCAGAGATAATTCCTCAACGAATGGACGAAGTTGTTCAGCTCCAAGGGCACAGTTCAGACCTATACTAAACAGAGGAAAATGTGAAACAGATACCATGAATGCCTCAAGGGTTTGACCTGTCAGTGTCCTCCCGCTGGCATCCGTAATTGTACCTGATACCATTACGGGAAGTGTTACTCCTTTTTCAGCAAATACCGAATCAATAGCGAATAAGGCAGCCTTACAATTCAGAACATCAAATATTGTTTCAATAAGCAGGATATGAACCTTACCATCAATAAGTCCCCTGGCTTGTTCAGAGTATGCATTTACAAGTTCATCAAAAGATATGGCCCTGGCTCCGGGGTCGTTTACGTCTGACGACATTGATGCGGTACGGTTTGTTGGTCCAAGGGTTCCGGCAATAAAATGTTCTTCCGGCTCAGTGGAATTTTCAAATTCTGTTATTGCTTCAGTAGCCAGATGTGCCGAACGAAGGTTCATATTATAAACCTGTTCCTCCATCCCATAATCAGCCATGGAGATTCTGTTGGAATTAAACGTATTTGTTGTAATTATATCGGCTCCGGCTTCAAGATACTGCCTGTGTATACCCTTGATTATTTCAGGTTTCGTAATGGATAGCAGATCGTTATTACCCTTCTGGAGCTTCGGATGATTGTGAAACTCTTTACCACGGAAATCACTTTCCAGAAGTCTGTGTTTCTGGATCATGGTACCCATTGCTCCATCGAGGATAAGGATCTTGCGTTGAATGATATCTTCGAGTTTTCGTATCAAATTGGTAAATATTAATATATTTTATTTGATCTCCTTTGTGATACTTTGTGTTTTACTTCGTGACCCTTTGTGGTTAAATGAATTATCTTTTACCACAAAGGTACACAAAGGTCTTCACTAAGGCTCACTAAGGATCTACTGTAACATTATTGTGTAACTTTTCGTCCGGTGTTTACTATAAAAACATCCAGATTGCGAAGTTGTTTCCGTATGTTGTAAAGTCTGTTCAGATTTACCACTCCTATAACATATTTATAAAATCTTCCGCTAAAGTATTCCGACACTTCTTCAAATCCAAATAATTCTTTATCCTTTTCATCATTATACCTTAAGTAAACCTCCAGTTTGAAGTCACGGGTGTACTTAGATACTGTCCCCTGCCTGAACTTTTTATATTCGTACCTGTAACCATAGGAGTTCGCGGATATATCTGAAAGAACTGCACTGCCTGTTGCATGACCGCCTGCTCCTTTTCCGCTGAAAAACTGTTTATCGGCAAAGGCAGCTTCTGTAATTACTCCATTGTACTCATTATCGACGTTATAGAGGTATTTATCTGATGAAATAAACCGTGGAAGAACGAAACTGGTTATTGTATTTTCATTTGTCTTTCCGACAAATGGTACCAGCTTAATCTTAAATCCCTTTTCTTTAGCATACTGGATATCAAATTTTGAGATTGTATTGATCCCGTAATGAAAGACTTGCTCCGGTTCAAGAAACAGCCCATAAGCGTGTCCGGTAATAATACACAGTTTATAATTTGCATCCCAGCCCTCGACATCCAGAGTCGGATCAGATTCTGCAAAACCTTTTAACTGGGCTTCTTTCAAAGCTTCGGCGTAGGGTAATCCCACGTTATGCATTTTTGTGAGGATATAATTTGTGGTTCCGTTAAGAATTCCACGCAAAGAGTACAGCAGCTCATTATCGTAATATTCCTCAAGATTTCTGATTATGGGGATACTCGCTCCTGCTGAGGCTTCATAAAGAAGGGATACATTATACTCTGATTGCATATCTACAAGCTCCTTAAAATGTTTAGCCACCATCATCTTATTGGCAGTAACAACATTCTTACCGCTTCTCATTGCTGTTGTTACAATATTGAATGCCTCATCTGCGTCATCAATCAATTCGACCACCAGGTTGATTGAAGGGTCATTGAGGATTTCATTCTTATCGTAGGTGAAATTTGTCATCGGGATCCTTCTTTTTTTTGTGCGATCCTTTACACAAATCTTCACAATATCGGCTTTGAAGCCTTTACTGCTGTTAAGCACATCGTGCAGTCCCTGTCCAACGCAGCCATAACCGAATAATCCAATTCTTAGTTTTTCCTGTGTCATTTCTAAAGTACTTTTTTGAATGCCTGGTCAAAATCGTTAATAATATCATCAATATGTTCTATGCCAACTGAAACCCTGAACAGACCGGGATCAATGCCAACTGCAAGCTGCTCTCTGGCAGAAAGCTGAGAATGTGTTGTTGCAGCCGGTTGAATTATAAGTGTTTTGGCGTCTCCAACGTTTGCAAGGTGGCTTACCAGTTCAAAATGCTCAACCAGTTTTATCGCTCTTGATTTCTTTGCCTTCAGTATAAAACTCAGAACTCCTCCGGCGCCTTTGGGAAGATATTTTTTAGCAAGTTCATGATAAGGACTTCCCTTAAGACCGGGATAATTTACTTTCTCAACCCCCGGATGGGCTTCAAGCCACTTTGCAAGGGCAAGTGTATTCTGAATATGTCGTTCCATCCTGAGAGAAAGAGTCTCAAGTCCCTGGAGAAGCAGAAAGGAGTTGAATGGACTGATGGCAGGACCAAGATCCCTTAAACCTTCTACCCTGGCCTTAACGATGAATGCTATGTTTCCCGAAGGTGAACTTTGTGAGAAAATTTCACCAAAGATTTTTCCGTGATAACCTTCTGCCGGTTCAGTAAAAACAGGAAAATTCCCATTGCTCCAGTTAAAATTCCCGGCATCTGTTATCACTCCCCCTATGCTGGTTCCGTGTCCTCCTATCCATTTTGTTGCCGATTCCACAACAATATTCGCGCCATATTCAATCGGACGACAGAGATAACCGCAAGCACCAAATGTATTGTCAACGATAAGCGGCAATCTGTGTTTTATTGCAAGTTTAGAAAAAGCATCAAAATCCGGGATCTCGAAGCCAGGATTACCTATTGTCTCAACATAAATGGCTTTTGTCTTGTCATTAATAAGTTTTTCGAAAGAAGAGGGATTAAGATCCGGTGCAAATCTTGCCTCGATACCGAAATTGGCAAATGTAACTTTGAACTGGTTGTGACTGCCACCGTATAGAAATGGCGATGTAACAAAGTTTTCTCCGTGCTTCAATATCGTCGTAAGTGCTATGAACTGAGCCGCATGGCCCGAGGATACTCCCAGTGAAGCAACACCTCCTTCGAGAGCTGCAACTCTTTTTTCAAATACATCCGTTGTCGGGTTATTTATGCGGGTATAAATATTGCCCCATTCTGCAAGATCGAAAAGATCCGATGCATGTTTTGCATTTTTAAAGACATAAGAAGAGGTCTGGTAAATAGGAACAGCTCTCGAAAAAGTCTCTTTATCGGGTTGATGACCTGCATGTACCTGCAGCGTTTCAAATTTTATTTTTTCGTTTTTCATTTTATTTAATTTTTAATATTTACAAATGCCATACGGACAGATAATAATATCTTTCCATGGATTCCGGTTGTTGACTGAGAAAATGAGTGATTGCAAATCAAAACTTTTACCGGCACATGCACATAGGCATGAGCGGCATGATAAAATTGTTGTGTGTCAGGTGAATCGAATTCATTGTTTACGTGTTAAATTTTTATCATCTCCCGGCTTTCCGGGATTAGGTTTTGGCACCGTTCGCCGCCTGTTGGCGGATTGGTTGCCAGGGTTTCACTGAGCCTAATCTCTTCACCCTTCTTAATAAAAACCAAACACCCTTTTAAAGGAAGGAATATTTGATTTGTGGGGACAAATGTAAAAATGTTTTTTTGAAATACAAAATATTCAGACTAATTACACTAAGACAGTGAGTATTTTTCCCCTATGGGGGGAAATAAGAAGGGGGTGTAGAGGATCTCAGAATATCCCTCGATGGTCTTCTTCTCTCGTTGTAAAGCCCCTCTGTCAGCTGCGCTGACATCTCCCCCAGGGGGGAGAAAAATCTATGTATTTTGTTGAATCAAACTTGTGTGGAAAATTTTAGTTTCGCCTTGGGGGCTGGAGGGCAAAAAATCATGAAACTGGTGATCGTAACCAGGAGTTTGGGGGCAAGAAAATTTACCTTATTTTTGTGATATTAAAATAATGCCTAATGCAAAATAAATTAAAATTATACAACAGTCTAACTAGACGGAAAAGTATATTTAAACCTCTTAGTCGAGCTTTTGTTGGAATGTATGTCTGTGGCCCTACTGTTTACAGTGATACTCATCTTGGTCATGCCAGACCAGCTATAACGTTCGACCTCCTTTACAGATATCTTTTACATTTGGAATATAAAGTTAGGTATGTTAGAAATATTACAGATGTAGGTCATCTTGAAGATGAAACTAATGAGGAAGGTGAAGATAAGATATCAAAAAAAGCAAAGCAAGAAAAAATTGAACCTATGGAGGTAGTTCAGAAATACATGAATACTTTTCATCGAAACATGCTTCAGCTTAATACTAAGGAACCCTCCATTGAACCAAGAGCTACTGGCCATATTATAGAACAACAGGAATTTATTGAGAAACTTATTAAGAAAGGCTACGCTTATGAGAAAAACGGCTCAGTTTATTTTGATGTCTTTAAATATAACAAAAAATATAATTATGGTAAACTTTCGGGCCGTAGTCTTGAAAAGCTTCAGAGCAATACTCGTAGTCTAAAGAGTCAGGATGAAAAAAAGAATCCTTTTGATTTTGCACTTTGGAAAAAAGCATCTCCAAAACATTTAATGCATTGGCAATCACCTTGGGGAAAGGGATTTCCTGGCTGGCATCTGGAGTGCTCCGCTATGAGTGTTAAATATCTTGGAGAGGTTTTTGACATCCATGGTGGAGGTATGGACCTTAAATTTCCACATCATGAATGTGAGATAGCCCAATCTACTGCAGCCCTTGGTAAAGAATCAGTTCATTACTGGATGCACAATAACATGATAACTATTAACGGGCAAAAGATGGCCCGATCGCTTGGCAATTTTATTACTCTTGATCAGCTTTTCAGCGGTGATCATCCTGCATTGGATAAGGCATATTCGCCTATGACCATAAGGTTTTTCATCCTGCAGGCACATTACCGGAGCACGATCGATTTCTCAAATGAAGCACTCTTGGCCTCTAAAAAAGGACTTTCCAGGTTAATGAAAGGAATTGAAACTCTCAAGGAACTAAAACCATCGGAAGTCTCAACAATAGATATTAAAAAATTGGAAGAGAGATGCTACGAAGCTATAAATGATGATCTTAATAGTCCCATATTGTTATCTCATTTGTTTGAGGCAGTGAAATATATAAATTCCGTAAATGAAGGATTAGACAAACTTAATACTGCTGATATTGAGTCTCTTAAAAATCTTATGAATACTTTTGTTTTTGATATCCTTGGCCTGGAAAACGAAAAAGATACCAGAAAGGACGAGCCTTTCATCGAAGAACTTATTGACGCAAGTTTAAACATTAGACAAATTATAAAACTTAATAAAGATTGGAAAACTTCAGATAAAATTCGGGAAGAGCTCAATAAAATTGGTGTTATAATCAAAGATAGAAAGAACGACGTGGATTGGGAAAGGGAATAATATAAGATTCTTACAAATAGGGATTTACCCCCCCTATGATCACCCCAAGGGGGGATAGTTTATTGTCAATTGTGGATGGGATTTGAACTCCCTTCGATCACCCCAAGGGGGGATAATTTATTGTCAATTGTGGATGGGATTTGAACCCCCTATAATCCCCCCAAGGGGGGATAAAAAAACAGATATTAAGGAATTTACAGGATATGGGTTACTACGGAAACAGGGAAATAGTTAAAAGAGCCAGGGTATTAAGGAGTAATATGACCAAGGCAGAAATAATTCTTTGGTCCAGGTTAAGATCAAAACAAATTAATGGATATAAGTTCAGAAGACAACAACCACTATTTGATTATATAGTGGATTTTTATTGTGATAAGCTTAAGCTAATTATTGAAGTCGATGGAGAGATACATTCTTTTTCAGAAAGAGCAAATTACGATTTGAAACGGGACAACATACTTAAGATCAATGGATATAACATTATCCGTCTATCCAATTTCGAAATTGAAACCGAAATCAATTCAGCAATTAATAAGATATTCTTATATATTTCTGAGAATTTGACCCCCTCCCAGGGGTACCACAGGGGGTCACACTTATGAAAGACAAACTAGAAAAACGGCTTTTGTCCCCCTCCCAGAGGGACCACAGGGGGTCAAACATATGAAAAACAACATAGAAAAGGTGGATTTGTCCCCCTCCCAGGGGGACCATAGGGGGTTTTCGTATAAGTCCTCAATACTTCATATCGGCTCCACGCTCCTCGGTGGCGACTATCCTATCCGTCTCCAATCGATGACAAACACAGATACTCTGGATACCAGAGCCTCTGTAGCACAATGTATAAGGATTATAGAAGCCGGAGCTGATTATGTGAGACTGACCGCGCAAGGTGTCAGAGAAGCGGAAAACCTGGCTGCCATAAAAAAAGAGCTGCGAAAAGCCGGTTTTAACACTCCCCTGATTGCTGATATCCATTTTAATCCTGTTGCTGCCGAGACAGCCGCCAGGATCGTTGAAAAAGTCAGGATCAATCCCGGTAACTATACAGATAAAAGAGCATCCTTTTCAATACGCGAGCTTACTGAAAAAGAATACAACGAAGAACTTGAGAGAATTCATACCAGGCTTCTTCCTCTTATAAATGTCTGCCGCGAAAATAAAACAGTAATTCGTATAGGAATAAATCATGGGTCTCTTTCCGATCGCATTATGACTCGTTTCGGGAATACTCCTGAAGGAATGGTATTCTCTGCCTTTGAGTTTGTCAGGATATTCCGTGCGGAGAATTTTAATGATCTTGTCCTTTCAATGAAATCTTCCGACACGGCAATAATGATCGAATCGACCCGTAAGCTTGTAAATATGCTGTCGAGCGAAGAATTATATTACCCCATTCATCTTGGTGTTACTGAAGCCGGTGAAAGTGAAGACGGGAGGATAAGATCAGCTGCGGGAATCGGAGCCCTACTGGCTGAAGGGATAGGTGATACAATCAGGGTTTCTTTGTCAGAAGATCCTGAAAAAGAAATTCCTGTCGCAAAGAAAATTGCAGATTACTATCCGAGGGGAGCTCACAAAAAAGCACCGGATAAATCTTTAAGCTATAGTGCCCCATCATCCAAGCCGGAAGTTCTGAAACGAATAAATGGTCCTCTGGTAATTTCTAATATGACATCTTATCCTGATCTCGATGCTTCGGTACTTAAGAATGCAGGATATAGTACTGATCCTTTGACTGGAGAGATTAAGAAAACAGATTCCACGGCAGATCTGATCATAGTTAAAAACTGCCCTGAGAAAATACCTGAAAATGTTTCCCTGGTGCTTCCGTACAGAATCTGGCAGGAGAAAAAGGAAAGAGACAGGTTATATCCTTTATTCTCTCCCGAGACATTTCATGAAAGCAAAAACAGATCTGAGAAACTTAATATCTTGCTGACAATTCCTGATTATAACATAGAATATCTTAAAGATCCCGATCCGGATATTACTCTTGTGATATTCACCTTTAATCCTGAAAAAAAGCAGTATGCTGCCGATTATTTTCTTAATTCCCTAGAAGAAAACAACCTGAGTCAAAATATAATTTTAAATCCTGTTTTCCATGAAAATAACCCGGAGGATCTGCAAATAAAAGCCTCTTCACTTTTGGGCCGCTACATTATGGATAAAAGAGTTACCGGGATATCTGTCACCAATATAGGCAGCATTGATTCCGGAGCCCTTACTGCTCTCTCTTTTTCAATACTTCAATGCACTGAAACCCGAATCACCCGCACAATTTATATTTCATGCCCGACATGCGGACGTACAAAATTCAATCTGCAGGAAGCGGTTAAAAAGGTAAAGGAGGCTACGGGTCATCTTAAAGGATTTAAAATAGCTGTCATGGGATGTATAGTAAATGGCCCGGGAGAGATGGCTGGAGCAGACTATGGATATGTCGGAGCTGCAGATGGAAAGGTTCATATCTACAGAGGCACAGTTCCGGTGCTGAAAAACATTCCGGAAGAAGATGCTGTGAATGAATTGTTGAGTTTAATTGAGAGAGATCTTATTAAATAAAATCAACCTTTTATTAATTAAATCAACCACCCCGTCCTTCGGCCATCCCTCCGACAAAATGAGGGGAAAATTAAAAGACGAAGGAGTGAAGCGAAAGTAAATCTGTTTTTTACAAAAAGAAAACAGATAGGATACAAAAGTCAAACTCTGGGGGTGTTGAAAAAGTCCTTTTTAACCACAAAGCACACTAAGAAGACATAAAGCGCACAAAGTTAAAACATTATAATTCAGTTCTTTGTGTTCTTTGTATTAATCCTTTACGACCTTTGTGGATAATGGTTTTCACCTTTTTCAACACCCCATGTTGCGACGAAGGAGTGACGGGGTGGTTGATTAAATTTGATTTTAATTATTATTCGCCAGTCTGTAATCGAGCTGTTTTTTCTGAAGATCTGCCTTCACGACCTCGATATTGACGCGATCGCCAAGAGTGTAGATTTTGCCTGTAGACCGTCCTTTTATACAATAATTCTCCTCATCATATTCATAGAAATCATCTGCAAGCTCACGGATATGTATCATTCCTTCACACTGATTCTCAACTATCTCCACATAAATTCCCCATTCCGTAACTCCTGATATTACTCCCTCAAACACCTTTCCGGTCTTATCGCTCATATACTCAACCTGCTTGTACTTGACAGATGCTCTTTCTGCCTCAGCGGCCAGCCTTTCCATTTTTGAAGAGTGATCACACAGTTTTTCATATTTATCCTTGTTTCCCGGATTCTCTTCTGAAAGATAAGCAGTTAAAAGCCTGTGTACCATCATGTCGGGATAACGGCGTATCGGTGAAGTAAAATGAGTATAATATTTAAACGAAAGACCATAATGACCAATATTGTCTGTTGAATAGATCGCTTTTGCCATCGACCGGAGAGCAAGTGTTTCAATAATATTCTGTTCCTTTTTCCCCGCAACAGAATGCAGTAACTTATTCATTGCTTTTGGTAATGATGTCTTATCATCTTCAATAAGTTTATATCCGAAACGTGTGATGAAATGGCTGAAGTTACTTATCTTCTCCGGATCAGGTTTATCATGGATCCGGTAGACAAAAGTCCTTCCTTTAAGCTTTTTCCCGACATATTCTGCAACCCTTTTATTGGCAAGGAGCATGAATTCCTCAATAAGCTGGTTAGCTGTACCCATATCGCGGAATTTTATCCCGAGTGGTTTACCATCTTCATCAAGTTCAAACCTCACCTCAATCTTCTCAAAAGCAAAAGCGCCTGATGCAAATCTTTTTGTCCGGAGCTGTTGTGCCAGCCGGTGAAGCAAAAGGACCTGTTCTTTCATATCACCTTCACCTGTATCAATCACCTGCTGAGCTTCATTGTATGAGAATCTTTTATCGGAATTGATTATTGTTCTTCCAAACCATTCATTAATTACTTCAGATTTATCATTCAGTTCAAACACAGCCGAATATGTTAGTTTATCTTCGGAAGGATTGAGTGAACAGATATGATTTGAGAGTCTTTCGGGGAGCATTGGGACAACCCTGTCAACCAGGTAGATTGAAGTGGCTCTCTGTTTTGCCTCTTCTTCCACCAATGAATCCATTTTAACATAATGGGTCACATCGGCAATATGAACACCTACTGCCCAGTTTCCATTTTCCAGCTGATTGAGAGAAAGAGCATCATCAAAATCCTTAGCATCAGCAGGATCGATTGTAAATGTGGGTGTTTTTCGAAAATCGCGACGAATATTTATATCGTTTTCCGTAATCTCTCCCGGAATTTTTTCAGCATCAGCCTCGACCTCACCGGTAAAACTATAAGGAAGCTCAAACTCTGCAAGAATGGCATGCATTTCCGTTTCGTGCAAACCAGGATAACCCAGAACATTAATGATCTCGGCCACAGGATTTTTTGATTTTGGATCCCAGTCAACCACCCTGGCTACAGCTTTCTGACCCTGTTTTGCACCATTTAGTTTCGATGTCGGTATGTACAGGTCAAATGGCATGTTCTTATTATCCGGAATAAGAAATGCAAAATTGGGCATGATCTCAACAGTGCCCACAAATGAAGTCCGCCATCTTTCAATGATCTCCACAACTTCTCCCTCAGGTCTGGCTCCTTTCCTCCTGGCATAAAGCCAAACCTTAACTTTGTCGCCATGAAGAGCTGTTTTCAGGTTTTTGGCAGTGACAAATACATCCTCTTCAAGATCGTCGGTTGAAATAAAACCGTATCCCATCCTTGTCATGTCAACAGTACCGGTGATATACCCACGGGTCACTTTAACTTTGTATTTACCATGAAATATTTCCTGTACGCTGCCTCGTTTTGTAAGATCTTTCAATAAATCTGATACCATCTGCTTCCCCGGAGCATCAGTAATATTCAGACGTTTGGCTATCTGCTTATAATTAAACCCCTGTTCAGGGGTTTTTGTCAATGTTGCAAGTATTTGTCCTGTAAGTGATTCCCTCGAAATGCCTGAATCTCTTTTGTCCCTTCCCTTCTTACTCATATTTCAGTTTTTGCGAAGGTACAAAAAGGAACCATAAATTTTAATACATTTGGTCGATAATTGGAATGAAATGGCTGGCTTTAAATCAATACTTTCCCGATCTGATTCAGTTGTTACCCGCAAAACAGGGAATGAATATGTTCTTGTTCCCATCACAAACAACATAGCAGATATGAACAGTGTTTATACTCTGAATGAGACCGGTGCTTTTATCTGGGAACAAATTGACGGCGAAAAAAGTGTTGAAGATATTATCATTGAATTGACTAATGAGTATGATATTGATAAACAAAACGCAGAGTCAGATGTTTTTACTTTTATAGAAAATATGAGTAAATATCTTATTATCCATTAATTGTGTTATTTTGCGAGTTAGGCCCTTTAACCCCTTAAAGGTCAGACTAGACATAAAATATGAGGAATTATAATTTAAATATTGCGGGATATAATATCGGCTTTGAAGCTTCAGCCAACGGGCCTGAGCTTAAGCCATCCGCAAGATTCCTCAGAAATATCAAACCGAATGGCGGATCGGATATACTGATCCGGGTTCATTCAGAACAATTTAAGCTGCCAAAAGGAGCCGAAAGAGTCTTCCGTGCTCCATATGTTGAAGAGATAAATGGTATCCAGTTCAATAACGAAACTAACTTCTGGAGTGTATGGAAATATCGTTCCGAGCTTTTTATCTGGACAATCTTTCCGTTCTCTGTTACAGAGAAAAATGCAGTATTGAAATTCTCCCTCACATCGATGGAATGGGACCTGTGGATTTATGGTGCCCGTGATGAAACAGATCCTTTTGAATATCCTCTCGATGGATTGATACTATATTATCTGACTGTTATAAACGGGGATATAATGATCCATGCATCGGGAGTTAACAATGGAGACCATGGTTATATTTTCAGCGGAATATCCGGGAAAGGCAAATCAACTATGGCAAAGCTGTGGAATAGCTCAGGAGCAAAGGTGATCCACGATGACCGGCTTATTTTAAGAAATACAGGTAATGGCTACAGAATGTTCAATACGCCGGTTTATAATAATGATGAACCCCGTGAATCTCCCCTTAACAAGATTTTCATTATTGAACATGGTCTCGAAAATATGCTGGTTCCCATAAAAGGTGCCAATGCAGTGACTCAGGTAATGGCTAATTGTATACAACATAACTGGGGGTCAGACATTATCGCCAGACTTCTTGGTTCTATTTCTATTATGTGCGGAACTATACCTACATCAAAGCTTTTCTTCAAACCCGACAGAAGTGTAATTGACCTTATTCTCGACAATGAATAACTGGCAGAACAATCATGCGATTGTCAAAGATATCAGTATCACTTTACTCGCCGAAGGAAAAACTATCAGGATAAAAGCTCATGGGTATAGTATGTACCCATGTATTAAGCCGGGTTCTCTGGTGGTGATAGAACCATTGAATATAAAGGGCAAACCCATTCCGGGCGAAATTGTTGCTATTCGCCGTGAAAGCGGACTGGTTGTACACCGTCTTTGTAAAATAATAAAAATGAATGGCGTCACCTTTTATATCGCAAGAGGAGACAGCAATGCGTATGCCGATAATCCGATTAAAATCGATAAAATTGCCGGAAGAATTGTGCGTGCTGAATCAACCGGGGAAAACCGTGTTCCCGCTGACATCAGGATTAATACTAAACCAAAATATTTCATTAACAGAATCAGAGTTATAGGGATAATATTATGGAAGAAAATTTAAATTTTTACCCTCCTTCTTCCACATGGGTGGGTTAACTGACAAAAGAAGATGCAAAGCCCCCCATTTTGGGGGTTTGGGAGGTAAAAAACAGGGAAAAAGAGTTGCAAGAATCAGTAGATGAAGGAAAAAATAAAACTATTCAGAGAATCTTTAAAGCTTGTCTGGAACAGTTCACCGGGATGGACATTCACAAATATTGTGATGTCTGTACTGCGGAGTGTCTTTCCACTTATACTCATCTGGCTTCTGAAAATTGTAGTTGATGATATAACTAAAGCTGCCGCTGCGACTTCAGGTACTCATGCCGTAAATGTTCTCTGGCCTATATCAGCGCTTGCGATAATCTGGTTTCTCGATGAAGCTTCATCTGATTTCAGTAATTATGTACGTAAAAAACAGGCCCTGAAACTTGAGGTCTATATGTATGATCTCCTGCATTCAAAAGCTATAAAGCTGGATCTTATCAACTTTGAACGTCCGGAATATTTCGATTGCCTGACACGTGCCTCAAGAGAAGCCCCATGGCGTCCTAACAGCATCCTGAATAACATGGTTTCCATGCTCAGAGGACTTCTTTCTTTGTTACTTATGGCAGGTCTTATCCTTACTCTTCACTGGACACTTGCCGTGCTTCTTCTTGTTGCCAATATCCCGGGAATATGGTTACGGCTCTATTACGCAGATATCCTGTACAACTTTCAGAGGCAGCAAACACCCGAAGCAAGAAAATCTGCCTATTTTAACTGGCTGCTTACAGGTGACAGACCATCGAGGGAACTGAGGCTGTTTGGACTGGGAAATTATTTCATCAGTCTTTTCAGGAAGTCTTTTCTCAAGCAGAAAGAGGAAGAGATCAATATCATAAGAAGAAGAACACTGATAGAGCTTGTTTCCAATCTCTTTAAAGCGTCCGCTCTTTTAGTTTCCCTAATGTTTATCGCACACCAGACAATCAGCGGAAAACTTTCTCTCGGTCAGATGGCAATGTTCCTGCTCGCTTTCAGACAGGGAATGATATATATTAAAGATCTGTTCAGTTCACTGGCAGGACTTTATGAAGATAGTCTCTTCATCAGCGATACTTTTGAATTTCTGAACCTGAAAGAAAATATCACAGTTACAGAACCGGTAATTGTGCCATATCCTCTTAAGAAAAAAATAGAGGTTTATAATCTTTCATTCACTTATCCCGGGAATAACTTCAGGACTATCAGTGATGTCTCATTTGAAATAAAAAAAGGAGAAATAATAGCTCTTGTCGGACCAAATGGTGCCGGGAAAAGCACTCTGGTGAGGCTGTTATGCAGACTTTATGATTCCGATTCAGGTAAGATAAAATACGATGGCACTGATATCAGAAATATCGATCCTGAAAAGTACAGGAAACATTTTTCAGTTGTCTTTCAGGATTTTATGCTCTACAATCTTACAGCCCGGGAAAATATCAGGATGGGAAATATCGATGAAAAAAATACTGATAACCGCATAAAAACATCAGCTTCCATTACGGGGATTCACGATTTAATCAATAATCTGCCAAATGGTTATGAAACTGCTATTGGCAACCTGTTTGACGATAGTCGTGAACTCAGCTGGGGCGAGTGGCAGAAGATAGCCCTTGCCAGAGCCCTCTTCAGAGATGCACCTGTTCTGATCCTGGATGAGCCATCAAGCGCGCTGGATGCTGACACAGAATATGATATCTTCAGCCGTTTCAGGGAGATAGTAAAAGGCCGCACTTCGATTCTTATCAGTCACCGGTTTACAAATGTCAGTCTGGCTGACAGGATAATTGTTCTCGATAAAGGGGCAATTGCAGAGACCGGTACTCATGATGAGCTTATGAAGAAATGCGGAATTTATTTCACTATGTTTACAAAACAGAGCAGCAGGTTTAACAAATGAAAAGCGAAGTCAGGATTAGTGATGAAGAGTCCCTGTTGCTGGGATTATGCCGTCTTGAATTCAGTGATGAGCATCTAAACAGGATCAGGTCTCTTATTTCTGTTATCACAGACTGGAACTATTTCATGAACCTCGCTACTGAACATGGTGTAGCTGCGCTGGTCGGAAATAATCTTAAAAAATTCTATCCCGATTCAGGAATACCTGAAGAAGTCGTTATTTATCTGCAAAGCACATTGATGTTAAGCCTTAGCCGGAATACTTTCAATACCGAATCAATGAGTGAGGTTCTCCGGCTTTATAATGCAGAGAATATCAAAACGGTTATTCTCAAGGGACTGGCATTGGAGAATTCCGTTTATGGCAGTTCGGGATTACGACAGATGTCAGATGTTGATATCCTGATAGACAGGAATGAATGCATCAAAGCCAGGAAGATTCTAATCAATAACGGATTTATGTCGTTACCCGTAAAATCATTTTTTCATGAACTGATAATCGGGTATTACGGTAAGCATCTTCCTTCACTGGTTAAAAACGGGACTTCTGTTGAGATACACTATGAGCTTTTCGGCGGAAAAAAGAACTTACTGACCAGAAAACTTTATGACAGCAGTTATGAAGTTGATATAAAAGGGGAAAGAGCCTGGTTTCCTCAGCCTCAGATCTTTTTTCTCTATCTCGTAAAGCATCTCCACGTTCACGAAATGAATAATGAATCACAACTCAGGTTATATACCGATCTTGTGGTCCTGATCGAAAAATACAATGATGAGATTTTAGATTATAATCTGATTCAGCATTCCGCAGAGGCAGGTATGTCTGAGATACTTGCATGGCATCTGCAGCCGTTAAGAGATATCTGGGGCATTTCCTTTCCGCAGTTGATAAACGACTTTATTGATAAATGGCATAATCAGGATTTTATTAACAGGTTTTTTTCCTTCCTCAGTAGTCCAAAAGCGAATCCACCGGGCGATAAAGCTGCATATTATCGTCATATTGTTTCAGATATTCCCGGGTTCCATCGTAAGTTTCTCTATATATTAGGAGATCTCTTCCCTTCCATCGGTTTTATGAAGAACCGTTACAAATGTAAAAGCACGTGGCGTGTATTGTTCTATTATCCCCACAGGTTCGGTAAGATTTTGTGGTTGTTAAAATAATGAAGTGGTAATGGGGAGAATAATAGAATGGAAGAATTCTCTCTGACCATAAGTGATTCCACTGTCTACCTCTGTTTAGCTAAATAATTCTATCGATATTAAAAGTCGTCGCTGGTGCGAATTTGTAGTCTCCTCCCTCCGAAGGCAAATGAATAAATATGTCTTGCAGGAGCGAAAATTGAGCTATTTTTAATTAAAACCTAAAATAATTCTATAAATATTTGGAGAATTGCCTCTTTTTTGTTTAATTTTATAAACACAAGTCAATTTCAATACAATATTAATTCTGGCAATAATGAACAAGTTTCAGAAGAATACTCTAAAGAAGAGGTTACTAAAACTTGCTATTTTGAAAAGCACCGGGGCGCCTGCTGAGCTGGCTTTAAGATTTGAGATCAGTGAACGAAGCGTGAAGAGGATCGTTAAAGAGATCCGAGAAGAGGGAACCGATCTGAGATACAGTCTCTTGAGGCGATCTTATGTGACAGAAGATGATTACCAATAATATGTTGTATAACATATCGGTTATCCATTTTTTTGTCCCCGTCGTTTTTTAAAATTGTAATATAAAGTCAATGTCAATTGATTTAACATGGGTTTTAATTTAGGTAATATCAGCATCGGAAAGTGGACCAGACAATGGAGTTTTAGGAATTCCGGGTATTCAGCACATTCCGGTTTAACAGGTCGTTCCTCGCTGCATTAATTGTGCTATCAGTCTCGTTCTTTTGAACGGAAGGTCGTCCTGACCGAGACCCCTGCCCCGGGAGAATGCTGATTATCTCCCGGGGCTTTTTTTAGATTGACTCAATCTACTGGCCTTAGTTACCTGCTTTCTAACATTCAATTTACCCCGTCACTCCATATGGGGTGGCTTGCATGAACCCGGGACAATGCATTGGAATAGTGAATGGGTTTGCCTCGCCCTGTTTCAAGGGACTCCCCATGACCATGGAAGTAAGGTTATTTGTGGTTGGTTCATTAGGATTGCCGCGTCCCGCCTTGCGGAACTCGCAATGACCCTGGAAGAAATGTTATTTGTGGTTGGTTCATTAGGATTGCCGCGTCCCGCCTTGCGGAACTCGCAATGACCCTGGAAGTAATGTTATTCCTGGTTGGGTGCTAAACTGAAGTAAGGTAAATCCACGGTCATTGCGAGGATCCCGATGAAAACGGGAGACGAAGCAATCTTATTGAACATTGAAAAAATTATATTAATAAGATCACCATGAATATTGATATTCCGATGCTCTGCACCTTATGCTTCTACAACAACCGTTTATCTACAAATATTTCGGTGCTCCGCACCTCTTAGAATTGGTACATCGCGCCGTAAATTCATACTAGTTGCAGAGCACATTTGAAAATTATTCCAGATTGATCCATGTTAAAACAGCATTGCTGTGAAATATTTGTAGAAACATATTTGAGAAATAATAAAGATTTAACCGGATTAAAGCAGCAGAGCTGCGTAATATTTGTAGAAACAAATTCATATATTAGAACCGGAGGTGCAGAGCACCGGAATATTCAATTCTCTCTCTTTTTTCTATAGCTCTCTCTCATAATAGTAATGAAACCTGCTGAACAAAGTATCATCATCAGTACATGATCCAACCTGGTAAATTCCTCCTCGCTGAATAGCCTATAAAGTAAAAATATCGATAAAGTAATAATTATAGATTGTAATAGTATATTCAATTTCTTCATATATGGTTTCATATATAAATCCAACTATCAGCGTAATTCAATAATTCTGATCAATTTCCCTATTATTTTTAATAATTGACAAACGCATTTCTATGAAATATTTATAAACCTGGGATGCTCTTTATAATTCTAAGTCATGCCTCAGCTTTTAAGATAGTAACTTTGATAGCTGAGGACTCTGTTTTATCTGAATGAATTATTCTTTTCGTATTAGTAACGTAGAAATAAACTATAAAGAAACTTATAACCAAAGTGGAGATTAAAGATCCTTCCAGACCGAAACCTTCAAATGGAAACCTGGATCCTGATAAACTCTCTATTTTTAATACCCCTTGAGTTGAAAAACCGCTAACGGAAAATCCAAATAAAGGACCCTGGAAAAAATTCCAGCTGAAATGAAGTCCTATTGGTATTGAGAGATTCATACTCTTGAGATATAACTGACAAAATAAGATGCCGACCAAAACAATATTTAACATGGCAATCCAATTAAATGAGGAGTTAAAAGCATGCATTAAACTAAATATTAAGGAAGAAATAATGATAGCAAGATATTTGTTTGACTGATTATATAAATTGGCAAAAATGAATCCTCTGGACATTGCTTCCTCTGATACTGCTATAAGAAAAAATATTACAACATACAGTAGAATGTTAACTTTAAATCCCTGGAAAGTGATTATTATTTTTGTCGTAAGGGAGAGTAAAAGAATGATCAATGCTATCTCTATTGCACCAAGGACAACTCCGAAAAGCAGACCTTTTGGTTTAAGCATTGAGTCCAGAAATGCTGGCTTCTTCTTATCAATGACTTTGGAGACAAAGAATATTGCTGAGAAGGTGCTAAGAAATACTGCTATCTGACTAATAATTAATAGACCAAAATTGGTCGAAATAAGCGTATCAAACTCAGTTTTTGATCCTGAGAAAGATTCTGGATAAATTAGAAAGATTATTCCATAAAAAATAACTGAAAACAATAACCAAAGAGGGAAAAAGAGTAGAATTTTCGTCCAAATGTTCATAAAAATATAATGGTTTTTTATACCTGAATATTAACTATCAATTTAAATAACTTTAATAAAGAGAGACTTAGAACTATAATAAATAATTAACCAAAGATATAATTTAGCAAATAAAGCGAGGATAAACCTCGCTTTAATTTCTTATTAATGCACTGGCTTATAATTAAGACCAAGATCTACTGCTACAGCGATTGTCCCTGAGCCATTTCCACCATTTACAGTATATATGACTAGTTCTCTAAGAAAGAAACCTAAATCATAACCAAAACTGCCTCCATTCATTAAGAAAAGATCTTCATTAGTCAGATCTTTGACACGATTTTGTAAATAATTCTTTGATTCCATTTTTTTAAAATTTTAATTTTTTATTTCTTTGCAATTTCAGGTTTTCCTGTAAGACCAGCTTTGAAGTTGTCCCAATCGTTTATCACACAAACAACTACAGCTAATACTAGTGCTTCCCATAAAATCCCTCCATTAACTTCTCTTTGCTCTGTTAATGTTAGTTCTGTGATCTGATAATTTCGATTTCCCATAATAAAAAAGTCTTAATAAAAATCCTTATTTCACCCCACTTCTTTCACATGCCAGGGGCTTTAGCATGGTAACGTCACCATACTAAGGTCGGAGAGTTGCGTACGGGAAAAAAGGATTTTGGAGAAAAAATTTATGCCTCCTGAACTATTTTTCTCCTCGTTACATGTCAATGGTCTTAGTGAACAGGTTACTGCAATATCGTACGGCTGACGATAGAAAAATGTCTTTGCCGATTTTGAATATGCTATCGGCGCTCCGCGCGATCTTAACTCATCTATCAATTCGTACAGACTGGTACGGCTTACACCCAACTGACCGGCAAACTCCTCAGGAGTTCCTGTTTTCTGTCTCGCTACAAGCTTATGCATCATGCTTATACGATCGAGATATTCAAAGACTTTCATAATATTTTGTGTTTTAAATTTTTATAGTTTCTTTAATATCAATTGTCTGATGCATCCACATCCTGCGAAAAGGACCTTCAATTACTGACAGCTCTGCCAATGTACCATCCTGAACAACCATTCCCTTATCCAGTAGAATGACTCTGTGAGCCATACTGATTGTTGAGAGCCTGTGAGCAATAACTATCACGGTTTTTGATTCTTCACCCAATAACCTAAGCGTGTTTTGCACAAAGGTCTCTGCCAGCGAGTCCAGTGAGGATGTAGCTTCATCAAGGATCAGAACCTCAGGATTCCGATAAAGCGCCCGGGCAATTGCTATCCTCTGTTGCTGACCTCCTGACAATGTGGCTCCGTTTTCTCCCAGGGATGTGTTAAATCCATATGGCAGTTGTTCTATAAACTTTGTCATCCCCAGTTTTTCACATATATCAATCACTCTGGTCATATCGGGATTAAAATCGCCGACAGCAATGTTCTCCACAACATTCCCTGAAAACAGATCGATTTTTTGAGGTACAACAGAAACGATCTTACGTAATGACCGGTTTGTAATATGACGGAGATCATAACGCCCGATACGGATATGTCCTGCCTGAAGCGGATAGAGATTTTGAAGCAACGAAATCAGAGTGGTTTTACCGGAACCACTCTCTCCTGCCACAGCAGTTATATCCCCTTTTTTTATTGTAAGATTCAGCGAATCAAAAACATCAACTCTTGTACCATAACGAAATTTTACATTCTCAAAATGTATATCATCAACCATTTCAGGTTTTAGTTCTATTTTGTTTGACTCATCTTCAATCTCAAGATCAAAAATTTCAAATAGCCTGTCCGAAGCAATCCTTGCATCCTGCAATGTGCGGTTAAATCCGATTACAGAGGTAACAGGAGCCGTAAAATATCCGACAATTGAATAAAATGAAAGCAATTCACCCGGAGTAATCTGCGATCCGATTGCATATCCCGCTCCAACCCACAATACAAGAATTGTAATCAATTGAGAAATAAGACTCGTCGAACTTGATGAAAAAATGGCATTTAGCCCCGATTTGTAAATTATCTCAAGCAGGCTTATAAATCTTGTCTCTGTTTTCAGATTTGAAAAATCCTCGAGTCCGAACCGCTTTATGGTTCCAACTGAGTTCAGAGATTCCACCAGCTGTGCCTCAAGATCAGCCGCACGTTCCATAACTTTCCGCTGAACTTTTCTGTTTAGCCTGTTGGAAACATAATAAACAACGACATAAAATGGAACAACTAGCAGCATTATCAGAGCCAGCTTCCAAAAAAAGGTGAACATCAGTACAAATGAAACAACAAGAATGAAAAGGTTCAGAATAAAACTTATAGTGACTTCATTTACGAATACTCTTATTTTAACTGCATCTCCGATTCTTGATATTATTTCTCCTGTCCTCATATTGTCAAAAAAAGTCTGAGGTAGTTTTAACAGATGCTGATAGTATCCGAGTATGAGTGTTGCATCAATTTTTTGTCCTGTTTTAAGAATAAAGATTGTCTGGAAAAAACTAAGCAAAAGTCTTATTGCAATGATGAGAACCATTGCAACACCCAGCAGGTTTAACAGGCTGAGATTTCCCCCCGGCAATACCGTATCAACCAGTTTTCCTACATAAATTGACATTGCAAGACCAAGTACAGAAAATACCAGGGCGCCAGCAAGAGATTGTAACAATATACCTTTATGAGGTTGTATCAAATTCCAGAAGCGAACCTGAGTCGAAACCTTTTCATTTCTCACTGTAAACTTTTCGCCCGGAGCAATAAGCACCAGCACTCCGGTCCACTGTTTTTTGAATTCTTCATATTCAATCTTGTGAATCGCTCCATCTCCGGGATCCATTATCACAATATACTTATCTGTTGTTCTGACCAAAACAACGTAATGATGAAGCATCTCCTTCACAATAATATGCGCTATTGCAGGTTTTGTAATCTTAAATAAACTATCCCAATCGCCTCTGACCCCTTTTGCCAGAAATCCCATCTTTCCGGCAGCCTCCACAAGTCCTAAAACATTGGTCCCTTTTTTATCCGTGCCGGCAAATTGTCTTATTCGTGCAACAGGCAATTTCAGATTATACCACGCTGCTACCGAAGCAAGACAAGCAGCTCCGCAATCGGTAATATCTCTCTGTTTTACTTTTATTTTCATTATAAAACTACTCCTTTGTATAGGTGTAAGGATTGAACCATTTATCTGCCTTATCGAATAACAAATGATACAGGCTTCGCCGGATTACCAGGATTCTTGTATTGAGACTCATCCCCTTTTTAATTTCCGCTTTATAACCGTTCTTCAGAGAGAGGAATGTTCTTTCCGGTTTGCACCTGACCCTGAAATATGCCACTGTGCCATCTTCAACTATCATATCATCAGAGATATCTATAATATCTCCCTGCAGCATTCCCCATTCATTATAGTTAAATGCATCCACCTGAATTTTGACTTTCTGGTTCTCGTGGATAAGTCCGATTTCAGCAGGTTTTACAAAACAGGTCGCAATAAGTTCTCCTTCCGGAGAGATCTCTGCAATTTTCTGTCCCTGAGCGACAATGCTTCCTGTCTGGATATCTGAACTTTGAATAATCTCCCCGGCTGTTGGTGCAACTACTGTCCGGTTTGTCAACTCTTCTGCACATTGTTTTAAATCGGCAAGAAGTTTCACCGAGTCATTTCTTCGTATTGTTAAATCGCTTTGCCATAGTGATTTCTGAGATATCAATATTTGATCCAGATTGTCTTTCTCGGAAGTAACCTGAAAGAGGCTGTTTTCGTAATCGCTCTTCGGAATGATCTGTTGATTAAAAAGAAGCTTATTCCGTTCATGTTCTGTCAACTTCTTCCGGTATTTTTGAAACTGGATCATTTGCTGATTATTTATATCTGCATATTCAGCCTTGTACTTTTTTGTAAATAGTTCTATATAAACAGCTTTTTCTTCCCTGGAACAAATTTTTGTCAGCTTTTCCAGGTCCCTGATTGAAGCATCATTTTCCCCTATCCTCTGTATCAGAGAAGCCTGCTGAGCCCTGATAGTTTCCGTGTCAAAAACTAAAAGAGTATCACCTTTCTTTACTGATCCCCCGTTACGGATCGATGTATAAATTATTTTCCCCTGTATAGGTGTATAAACAACCTGTTTTTCGATATCCGATTGAAAATAGCCCCTGGCCTGCACTGAAACATCCACATAGATAAGAGGAAGAATGGCAATACCAGACATTATCAACCCAATAATAATCCAATATATTATTCTGCTCCTGGTCGTTATATTTACCAGATAGGTTTCAAGACTGTACTTTGATATTGAAAACGGTATCAGATCCATAGCACAAACAATAGCACACTACTACGTCGTAATCTTTCGATGTACTTTAGAAGAGTCATTAATTTACGATTTAGAAATACAGCTATCCAAATTTACTAAAAATATTAAACAGATGCTGTAAAAATGTGATTTTTTTAAAGCAGAACTTAAAAAAAAAGCCCGTCTCTCAACGGGCCTCAATTTTTTTACCTCTCCCCTTATGAACTCGCCCCCCATCCCCCTCTCTAATTCTTAACTACCCTTTATACACATCTTTTTTGAGGGTTGGTAGCAGATTCTGAGCTTTTTATGTAAGAATAGTCTTATCCTGCAGAGATTTCTCGCTCCGCTACTAAGGATAATAATTTATAAGTTACACAT
>JBARBF010000170.1:0-71177 GCA_049792755.1 Bacteroidales bacterium
TACTAACAAGTTAATTTTTTGACGAGATTTCCATATCTCGCCTGGTTGTTTACTTCATAATTTCAAAGAACTTCCTGATTTCCTCAGCCTTTTTATTAAAACCTCTTTTTGCTTTTGGGACGACAAATCTAATACATCTGAACTTCCTAACCAAAAATAATTGAGATATTTTTCCAGTCTCCCGTTACCTGCTTACCTTTCATCTTAAATCCGGAATCCCTTTTTCCCTACTTTTCGACCAACTCTTATCCTAAAGGGATGCAAAGATATACATTGATTTTTCTCCGGCAAGCAAACAAATAAAAAAACTCAAAATAATTTCAAAATAAATTCTCATTTATGTATTAGTCTTATTATCTGCATGTTACATTAACTTAATTTTTAAGAGAATTAAGATTGACAATTAATTTCAGCATTTGCTCATGATACATACGGTCCTCCATAAAAGTAAGAGAATAAGTAAGTTGCAGATCCACAGTACGACTCCGCAGAAAACTAATATAGAAATCTGAACGGTCAGAAGTTTTTGATCTGTATGTCGGATCACCCCAATAAAGCTTATTTCCGAGCAGGCTGTAATAATGCATCAAATCGTCACCTTTATAGAAGGTATTGAATAGTCCAAACCACTTGTATTCCACCCGCGTTTCCATGAGAAATCCGTTTGAAGTAATCCACCCTGAATTATCAGCACGTGAACGTTCCAATCTTATAACCCATCCTGCATTTGTTTCAAGTTTACTGAAACAGGTTTTTCCATCTAAATCTATTCCAAACGAGGTAAGAAAGAGAAGATTATCATGAAGAGGCTCTTCAATAACCGGATCCATTTTGCCGGCATAATGAAACATGGCGCCAAAATGCTGCAAATAGAAAATGCCGGTCTTATACTTACCGCTAAAGCCAATGAAGAATTCTTCATTGATGGTTTTTGACTGTCGTCCTGTCCAGTCAAGCCATAAATTAAAATAATTATCTCCTTTCCTGTATTCACTGAATATGCCATTTATATTAGGACGATAGTATAAGATAGAATCCTGAAAAAATAAACGCGGGTAATTCTCTATTGCCCTGGAACGAGGGAATGCACCCATCATAAATCGCAGGGGTCCACTGTCAGATTCATAATATGCAGTCGGGTATAACTTTCCAATTGCATCAGGACTTCCAAACTCATGCAGCAGGTTCATACCGACATTCACCTTATTAAGTGTATCCCAAACAACTCCCAATTCAGGAGCAACCTGAACTCCTGCCATCGTCTGTGGTATTTTAACCGTCGATTTTCCAAATTCAGTATTGTCAAAAAAGCTGAATATATCGAGTCTCCAGTTCTTTTCCTGTGAGAATGCATCAGAACTTATTAACAAAAATGAAAGTAATATCCAGTATGATGTTTTCATAAAAAAAATTTATCGGCTTTCCTTATCATTTATTATATTTCGAAATTATAGTACCTTTTTAAATAATTATTACCGCCTTCCTTCCCGGATTAAATCTAAGATAATTTCAAATAATCTTGCTGATATAGTTCCTATTAAATGAATTTCCTTATTTTCGCAATAATATGGATGAAGTCTCAAATATAGTCATTATACCCACATTTAAAGAGCGGGAAAATATTGAAGCAATTATCAGATCAATTTCATCCCTGCCAGTTGTTTTTGATATCCTGATAATTGATGATAATTCTCCCGACGGTACTGCAGATATTGTAAAGGATCTTCAGAAATCATTAGATAATCTCTTTCTGATTGAAAGACCGGGAAAAATGGGACTGGGAACAGCATATATTGCTGGATTTAAGTGGGCGTTGGAAAAAAGTTATAATTATGTTTACGAGATGGATGCAGATTTTTCACATGACCCGCGCGATCTGCTGAAACTCTACAAAGCCTGTTCAGAGGATGGCGCTGATCTTGCCATTGGCTCGAGATATATCAGCGGAGTAAACGTTGTTAACTGGCCTCTCTCCCGGGTTCTTATGTCGTATATAGCTTCAATCTATGTCAGGATTATTACTGGAATGAGAATAATGGATACGACTGCCGGATTCAAATGTTATAAAAAAGAAGTTCTTAAGAATATACGGCTTGACAAGATCAAATCAGTTGGTTATGGCTTTCAGATTGAAATGAAGTTTAAAACGTGGAAACTGGGATATAAAATCCTTGAGGTTCCGATTATCTTTACCGACAGAAAACTGGGAGCATCAAAAATGTCGGGTGGAATTTTTAATGAAGCATTATGGGGAGTGTTAAGAATGAAAATCAGAAGTATATTCGTAAAAAATCTCTGAGGCTGGATACACTTTATATATATTAGATAGCTATCTTGACCCCCTGACACCCCCCTGAAGGGGGGCTAATTTCTGGACGGAAGTGTAATTTTGTTTAACTCCAGAATTTAGCTCCCCTTTAGGGGAGATGCCGCGAAGCGGCAGAGGGGCCTTCCGACACAAAACAACTTCCTTTAGGGGGAAGGGGGCGAAAATATGTTTAAATTTTAGCGAATTTCTTCCCCCCATAGGTGGAAATACAAGGGGGTTTACGGATAATATGAAAATTGAATTGATGTCTTCCTATGAGCAGTATCCTGATAAAAAACGCCACAATAGTCAATGAAGGTAGAACCTTCCGTGGCGATCTTCTTATTAAAGATGAACTCATAAAATCTGTTGGATTGCCCGATCAGATAGAAATTCAGACGGGTACTAAAACAATCGATGCGACAGGTTTATTGTTGATTCCGGGAGTAATTGACGATCAGGTTCATTTCAGAGAGCCCGGATTCACATATAAAGGTGACATTTTTACTGAATCCCGGGCTGCTGTTGCCGGAGGAGTTACCTCTTTTATGGATATGCCTAACACATGTCCTCAAACTATAACTATAGATATTCTTGATGATAAATACCGGATTGGTTCCGAAAGTTCGTTCACCAACTATTCATTTTATTTAGGAGCTACAAATACAAACCTCGGTGAAGTTTTAAGAGTTGATCCGTTATCAGTGTGTGGAGTAAAATTATTTATGGGATCTTCAACCGGCAATATGCTTGTTGATAATGAAAATGCTATAAGAGCACTTTTTAAACAGACCCTGTTGCCAATTGCAGCTCATTGCGAAGATGAACCTATAATCAGGAAGAACAGTGAGATCTACCGGGAAAAATACGGTGAAGATGTTCCTGTTAAAATGCATCCCATGATCCGAAGCCGGGAAGCATGTTTTCGGTCTTCTTCACATGCTGTTAACCTTGCCAGAGAGTATAATACAAGACTTCATATACTTCATATTTCGACCGCTGATGAGCTAAAACTCTTCAGAAACGATCTGGCTTTAAATAAGAAAAGAATTACAGGAGAGGTTTGTATTCACCATCTCTGGTTCGATGAATCGCACTACGATAACCTTGGAACTCTCATTAAATGGAATCCGGCAATAAAAACAAAGTCTGACAGAGATGCACTGATCAATGGAGTAAATAATAATCTTATCGATATTATTGCAACTGATCACGCGCCTCATACATTTGCCGAAAAAGTAAACAGCTATTTTAGAGCACCTTCTGGTGGTCCTCTTATTCAGCATTCCCTGGTAGCTATGCTGGAACTCTGGCATAATAAAGTATTCAGCCTTGAAAAAATTGTAGAGATGATGTGCCATAATCCGGCTATCCTGTTCAATATAAGGAAAAGAGGCTTCATCAGGGAAGGATACCAGGCAGACCTTTGTATTGTCAATCCTGAAAGCCTCTGGACAGTATCAAAGGAAAACCTTCTCTACAAGTGCGGCTGGTCTCCTTTTGAAGGTAATACTTTCAGGTCAAAGGTGGTTAAGACGATCGTGAATGGTACAATTGTTTATGACAATGGTACTATAAATAATGAATACAGGGGACAACGACTGATGTTTGATCGATAAGACCCCCTCGGCCTTCGGCCACTCCCCCTTGGCAGGGGGAGAAAATTCTGCATGTAAGTAAAATTTCAATAGAGAAATGAGATTTTTCGTTCCTTTAGGGTAGATATTGCGCAGCGACAGAGGGGTCTTCTCTTACCACAAATCTTACGGTACTTCTGGTCTTCTGTTCGAGAAGGATCTCTCTTCCTTTTGTAATAAGCGCTATTGCATCAGGCGTATAGTGCCTTATTGTAAGCATTTCTATTTTGTCATTATAGATTGCAGTAAATTCTGTTTTGAGATCATTGATCAGGACGTCCACTTTTGTCCTTTCATCATCCACGCATACATCTATGCTTACCGCACTTGCCTCAACAAGATTCACTTTAATTCCATGTGTAATAAATGAATGGAAAATCCTGCCTAGATTATCACCCATAACAAAAGAGAAATCTTTGGGAAGAATTGAGATGAGAATCTGATCCTCTTTTCTTATAAAAACAGGTAAGATTGTTCTCAGGGTTGCATCAAGCTTTATAACCGTCCCATTTTCATCAGGGGTGAGAAATGATCGTACAAATAATGGTATATTCTTGTTATGTAGTGGTTTAATGGTTTTCGGGTGAATTACTTTTGCTCCCGAAAAGCTCATTTCAACAGCCTCCCTGTAAGAGATCTCATCAAGTTTATATGCTTTGGGAAACCACCTAGGATCAGCATTGAGGATACCGGGAACATTTTTCCATACCACAACGCACTCAGCATCCAGAATGTTTGCAAGAATTGCTGCTGAGTAATCTGATCCTTCCCTCCCGAGTGTTGTCGTCCGACCCGCAGCAGTACCTCCAATAAATCCCTGGGTTACATAAATCCTCTCCTTCCTGAAGTCAAAGATACTACGGATTCTTTTAGTGCTTTCACTCCACAGAACATTTGCATCCCTATACCTGTCGTCAGTAATGAGGTATTCTCTTATATCAATCCAATCTCCGAAATGAAAGTCTTTTTTAAGGTATTCAGATACTATAATTGTTGACCAGATCTCCCCATATGACACAATCTGATCATATTCAAAATCATACTCTCCTTTAAGTGAAGTCAATAAATAATCCCTGAGCAGGGCAAATGAAATATCTAATCTTCCTTCTACTTCCGTTCCGTTTCCAAAAAGATCCAAAATAACAGATAAGTGTCCGTTATAAACTTCCTCAAGAAGCGTATTAAATTCATTATCACCGACCAACCAGGCTTTAAGAACCTTCTCAAGAGCATTTGTTGTTTTTCCAAAAGCAGATACGACAATTATCAGGTCGCCCGGTTCTTCCCGCACAATTTTTGCGAGATTTTTTATCCCTGTTGCATCTTTAACTGATGCTCCTCCGAATTTATATACCTTCATGAATTATAATTTGGTTTAAAAATAACATTTCCCCGGCACAATTGAAGCTGGGGGTGTTGAAAAAGTCCTTTTTCAATACCCCCAATCTTCGATCCCCTATGATAATTTATTAATGCTTGCTGACTGATCAGCAAGCAATGAAGAACATGCCCGAGGGGATTCAATTCTAACTATAAACATCCCGATTAAGATTCATTTTAGTAAATTTGCCCGCTGATTTCATCAAATGAAAGAAAACCAGATATACGAACATTATAAAAACCATCCGGTACTTCCGGGCCTGATTCAAACAATTAATTCCGACATGTCGGGAAACATATGTATCGAAGGCCTTTCAGGTTCATCAAGGGCAATGGTCGTGTCTCTGGTTTTTCATAAGACTCAGACGACTCATATTATACTTATACAAGAGAAAGAAGATGCCTCATATTTCTATAATGATTTGATTTCTCTGCTGGGGGAGGAATCTGTCTTCTTTTTTCCATCTACATATAAAAGATCTGTCCAGTATGAACAGACAGAACCTGCCAATATTGTACTTCGTACCGAAGTTCTGAATCATCTGACATCAGGCAAAAGAAAGGGGATTATTGTCACATACCCGGAATCGGTGATGGAAAAGGTCGTCAGCAGAAAAAATCTGAAAAAGAACACTTTCAGTATAAACAAAGGTGACAAAATCTCACTTGAATTTCTTGAGGAGATGCTTCATGAGTACAATTTCTCCAGAACCGATTTTGTTTATGAACCAGGACAATATTCAATAAGAGGAAGTATTGCTGACGTGTTTTCTTACTCGGCTGATCTGCCCTACCGGATAGACTTTTTTGGCGAAGAAGTCGAAACAATCAGATCATTTAATACCGATGATCAGCTCTCTGTGGGTATTCACAAACAGATTTCCATTATACCAAATATCCAGGATATTTCAATTGAAGAGATAAATGATTCGTTAACTGACTTCCTTCCTCCATCTTCGTTGATATGGATTGAAGATGCGGAATATATTAAGGATAAAATCAACAATATTTTCTTCCAGACCGTCCAGAGAGAGGAATCGGGACAAATATCAGATAAGAAAGAGATTGTTATGACCGGGAATCGTTTCCTGGATAATTGCAAACAATTCAGGATGCTTGAGATTGGGAAAAAAAGTATGTTTGAACCTGAAGCAAGATTTGAATTCAATACCGAACCTCAACCTGTCTTTAATAAGAATTTTGAATTGCTCACCGGAAAGCTCTTATCGAATAATGCTGACGGTTATACTACGTTTATCATCTCTGAAAGCGAATCACAGATCGAGAGGTTGAGGGATATCTTTGCTGAAATTAATCCCGATGCGCATTTTAATTCTCTGTTACTTAATCTACATAGCGGATTTACCGATCACGACCTTAAGATTTCAGTATTCACCGACCATCAGATATTTGACAGGTATCATAAATTCAGGATAAGAGGATACTTTACAAAGAAAGAGAGCATTTCTGTAAAGGAGCTGACAGGCCTTAATCCCGGAGACTATGTGGTACATATCGATCATGGTATAGGGAAATTCGGAGGACTTGAAAAGATTGAGGTAAATGGTAAGATACAGGAGGCTATAAAACTGGTTTACAGGGATAATGATATTCTTTATGTAGGAATTCATTCTCTTTACAGAATATCAAAATACAAAGGGAAAGATAATTCCGAACCAAAAATTTACAAGCTAGGATCAGGTGCATGGCAGAAACTAAAGCAGAGTACAAAAACAAGAGTTAAGGATATTGCCAAAGATCTGATTCTTCTCTATGCAAAAAGGATGGCCTCGCAAGGGTACTCATTTTCACCGGATTCTTACCTGCAACGCGAGCTTGAAGCTTCATTTATTTATGAAGACACGCCCGATCAACTCACTGCATCAACTTCTGTAAAAGAGGATATGGAGGCCCCTCATCCTATGGATCGTCTGGTCTGTGGAGATGTGGGGTTCGGAAAAACTGAAATAGCCATCAGGGCTGCATTTAAATCAGCTTCCGATAGTAAGCAAACTGCCGTACTTGTGCCAACTACTATTCTTGCGCTCCAGCATTATAAGACATTTACGGCCCGACTCAAGGGATTTCCCTGCAATGTTGAATATATAAGCCGTCATAAAAAAGTTGCCGAACAGAAAAAAATCCTTTCCAAATTATCTGAAGGGAAAATAGATATTATTATAGGTACACATAAACTAGTGGGACAGGATGTCAAATTTAAAGATCTGGGCCTTCTGGTAATTGATGAAGAACAGAGATTTGGAGTTTCAGTAAAAGAGAAGCTAAAAAAAATAAAAGCGAATGTTGATACTCTGACTCTCACAGCAACTCCTATTCCACGAACGTTGCAGTTCTCTTTAATGGGAGCCCGTGACCTTTCCATTATTAATACACCACCTCCCAACAGGATGCCAATTGTTACTGAATTGCACGGTTTTAATGAAGAGATAATAAAGGAAGGTATTGAATATGAAGTTTCAAGAAACGGTCAGGTATTTTTTATTCATAACAGGGTTGAAAATATTAAACTTATACAGGCGCAGATTAATCGTATTTGTCCAAATGTAAAGACTGCAATTGTACATGGTCAGATGGATGGGACTCATGTGGAAAATGTCATGTACGATTTCATTCAGGGAGATTATGACGTACTTCTTGCTACCACAATCATCGAATCGGGACTCGACATACCCAATGCCAATACAATCTTTATTAATGATGCTCACCATTTTGGACTCTCGGAACTTCATCAGCTGAGGGGCAGAGTCGGGCGTTCGAACAAGAAGGCTTTTTGTTACCTTTTGGCACCTCCCCTAAGTACTCTCACACACGAAGCACGACGCAGGCTCAAAGCGATTGAAGAATTTTCGGAACTTGGAAGTGGGTTTAATATTGCCATGCAGGATCTTGATATCAGAGGTTCGGGAAACCTGCTTGGAGGAGAACAGAGCGGGTTC
Organism: Bacteroidales bacterium; assembly: GCA_049792755.1. Classification (GTDB taxonomy): domain Bacteria; phylum Bacteroidota; class Bacteroidia; order Bacteroidales; family VadinHA17; genus LD21. The sequence continues at coordinate 8,283 of JBARBF010000170.1, forward strand.
ATTGCGGATGTGGGTTTTGAAACTTATCAGCGTATTCTGAATGAAGCAATGAACGAATTAAAAGATTCTGATTTCAAAGAATCCACTACATCTGAGGTAAAGGTTGCAGCATTTGATAAACCTGGCCAGGAAAGACAATTTATTTCTGATTTTCAAATCGATACTGATTTAGAAATTATGTTTCCGGATGAATATATTTCAAATATTTCAGAGAGAATAAGGCTATACAAAGAGCTGAATGAGATTAATTCGGAAGAAGCGTTATGTTCTTTTGAGAAGAGGCTTATTGACAGATTTGGCAATATCCCTCAACCTGCACAGGCACTTCTCGACATTGTAAGGATAAAATGGGTTGCCATAAAAATCGGAATTGAAAAAATACTTTTAAAAAATAATCTTCTCATCGCATATTTTATTTCCGATCCAAATTCGCAGTTTTACCGGAGTTCACTATTTGTTTCCATAATGAATTATGTCAACAGGAAGCAAAAACAGATGAATATGAAACAAAAGGCTTCAAAGCTTAGCCTCACCATAAATGAGGTGAAATCTGTTAAAACTGCAATTAAGGTGCTGAATGAAATACTGGAGTCGCATGTAGAAGGCCCTAAGATAACTTAATCTTTTACCCGCCATCCCTTGACTTTTGACCCCCTAAATCCACCCAGGGGGGACCCGGAAATCGCTTTCTTCCAGCCCCCCCTTGGGGAGGATGGGGGGTAAAAAGTTAGGCAGTTAAGGCACTTTTTCTTACCTTTGTACTATGAATCTCATTGTCGACATAGGAAATACAAGTACAAAACTGGCTGTCTTTGAGGGTAATACAAAACTATCCCAGTCGCGCGTTGATGAGCTGAGTTGTGAAGAATTTGAAAAGAGACTGACCGGATTTAATATTCAGAAAGCGATTGTTTCATCAGTTAAAAAACTACCTCAGTACATATCTGATCTGTTTTTTTCACATATTCCGTTCGTCCATGTACTTTCACATAAATCCCTGCTCCCATTCAGAATTGAATATAATTCGCCGGAGACACTTGGATCCGACCGGATAGCGGCTGTAGCCGGAGCTTTCAATCTGTTCCCCGGTAAAGAAGTCCTCATTATAGATGCCGGTACTGCCTTAACGTTTGATTTTCTTTCAGCCGATATATACAAAGGAGGCAATATTTCTCCGGGTTTGACTATTAGATTCAAAGCTTTGAACAAATTTACAGACAGATTACCGCTGGTTTCAGCAACTGAGAGTTTCACCTTCCCGGGGAAAAATACCACTGATGCAATACTTGCCGGAGTGATTACGGGGGTTGTATATGAAATAAATGAGTATATTCGCACGTTTGAAAATAAACATACTGATTTCAATATTATACTTACAGGCGGGGACAGTGGATTTCTTAAAGGCAAAATCAATTATCACATCACATATATGCCTGATATTGTGATTGAAGGTTTAAATTATATTCTTGAGTGCAATGCAAAATAAGCTAATAATTGTCATCCTGATCTCTCTGTTCTCTCTTTCCTACACAGCCAGCGGTCAAAAAAATATTGATTCACCTTATTCAAGGTTCAATTTTGGGACACTTGAACCCGAAGGATCATTCAGAAGTCTGGGTATGGGCAGTGTTGGAACAGCAATGAGAGATAACAACTCGGTATATTTTACAAATCCGGCATCATATAGCAGCTTTGATACAGTCTCTTTTATTTTTGATTTTGGCATTGATTATGGCAGCAATTTCATATCTCAGGGCGCTACGAAATTTACGTCAAATGATATGAATTTTCATCATCTCATAATAGGCTTCCCTCTGGCAAAAGGATGGGGTTTTGCGGCAGGAATAGTACCAGTGAGTTCCGGTTATTTTCAGATAACACAAACTGTTACTTCAACTGATCCGGGATATGATCCAAATATTGGAGAATACACAGTAAATCACGATGGAAACGGGGGGATCACTAAATTTTTTATAGGATCCGGAGTAAAGCTAAGCAAGAACTTTTCAATCGGAGCAAATTTGTCGTTTCTTTCAGGACAATTAGAAAGAGATAATTCATTTATATTTTCTGACTCTTATAATGTCTTTAATAATAAAAGTTCGGAAATGCTTGAACTAAAGGGTTTAAACTTTGATTACGGGATTCAGTATACCGCTTCACTAAAAGATAATTATTTTCTTAATATAGGTGCATCGGTAACTTCCGGCAATAACTATAATTCAAAATACAGCCAACTGTCATTAATGTATACGGCGTATAATGTAAATGATACAATTTCATATGTTGCTGATAATTCAACCAAAGCTTTTATTCCGGCTACTTACAGGTTTGGCCTTACATTCGGGAAGAAAAACAAATTTACGACAGGTTTGGATTATGTAACTACTAAGTGGTCAAAATCAAAAATTCCGGGGTCTGCAGGTTATGCCGCTGATACCAGAGAACTTCGCTTCGGAGCGGAATATATCCCTGATAAATTTTCAAATTATAGTTTTTTAAGCAGATTAGAGTATCGGATAGGTGCCCATTATGGAAACAATTATTTAATAGTCAACCAGGAACAACTTAAGGAGTATGGTGGAAGCATAGGTCTTGGATTGCCCATGCTTAACTATTTAAACATACGAAACTATTCAAAGGTGAATTTGTTTTTTGATTTTACAAGAATAACCGGTCCCGCAGCAAGTACTCTGCCTCGTGAAGATCATCTTACAGTAGGAATCAGCTTGAATTTATATGATAACTGGTTCGTTAAACGAAAATACGAATAGAAGTTTTGCAGGTTAAAAATTAATCTGATAATATAAAAATATCACCTTCCTTCGATGAAAGGGATGCCATCAAAATTCAGATTTTATTCAGCAATTACAGGGCTCATTTTTTTAAGCATGATTACTCTGTCGTGCGAAAATAAAATAGCTGTCATTCCAAAGTCAGATTTTCTGACAAATCCTTCACTTACCGGAAAGAATATCAGAACCATTTTGTCTGACTCCGGACGAGTACAGCTTATTATGACTTCGCCTCTTATTGAGAAATACGATAAAGCTGATCCGCAATATACTGAATTCAGGTATGGGATAAGAGTAGTTGTATATAATAGCCAGAAGGATTCTGTAATAGTGACATCAAAATATGCCAAATGCACCAATAATAATTTATGGGAGCTTAGAGACAGTGTTGTAGTGATAAATGAGAATAACGAGAAACTCGAAACGGAATTGTTATACTGGAACCAGGAAAAAGACCGTATTTACAGTGACAGATTTGTGAAAATGACCAGCGAAGATGTTGTAAGTCAGGGTATCGGGTTCGAATCAGATTCTCATCTGAACAAACGAAGGATCTTTAAAGAGAATGCAATAATCTACGTTAAGGGTGAAAAATAGTTCCCTGCTTATTCTGGAAATTATCTGGATTACCACTGGTGTACTGTGTATAATTGCCGCAATCAGGTTTGCAATAACAAGTGGCAACAGTAAAATCCCTGTTTTTGCGTTAATGGCTCTGATCAGCTTTGTCTTTGCATGGATAAGACACAAACAGAGGAAAAAGAGCTAACTTTGATGAATGAACGTAATTCTGATAATACTTCTCGCGATAATTTTGTCTGCATTCTTTTCCGGTATGGAAATTGCGTTTGTTGCTTCAAACCGGCTCCGTATTGAGCTTGACAGGAAACAGGGTGTATTCGGATCAAGAATAATTAAATTATTTACCGATAATCCGGGCCAGTATTTAGCAACAATGCTTATCGGCAATAATTTTTCGCTGGTCATTTATGGACTGGTTTTCTCCAAAATTCTTGGAACACTGCTTACTCCAATGCTGGGCTCCGACCTTTTAGTCCTTATATTAAATACCATTATATCCACCACTATAATCCTTCTTGTAGCTGAGTTTCTTCCAAAAACCTTTTTCATTATTTCCCCAAATTTTTTTCTTAAGTTTTTAAGTATACCCACATTGATTTTCTTCTTCCTGTTTTACCCGATAAGCAAGTTTACCCTTGCGGCTTCAAACCTGTTTATACGACTTTTTTTTAAGATTAACCCGGGAGAAAAAAAACAGGAGAATATTGTTTTCAGCAAGGTTGATCTCGACCATTTTGTAAATCTCAGTAAACAGAGTAAAGAGGAATCGGAACCAGACCATCGCGATATCAGGATTTTTCAGAATGCTCTTGACTTTTCTAACGTAAAGCTCAGAGAATGCATGGTTCCGAGGACTGAAATTGAAGCAGTTGAATCCGGAAGTTCTGTCGAACAGTTGAAAGAGAAATTTGTCGAAACACGTTTGTCCAGAATACTCATTTATCAGGATACAATTGACAATATTATCGGATATTTTGAATTGAAGGATATCTTTAAAAATCCTTCCGGGATCAGAACCATGATACGAAAGCTGGCAATAGTTCCTGAAACGATGCCTGCAAATAAACTCCTGAAGTTATTCGTAGAGGAAAAAAAGAATATTGCTCTCGTAGTTGACGAGTTCGGAGGAACATCAGGTATGGTAACAATAGAGGATGTACTTGAAGAGATTGTAGGAGATATTGAGGATGAACACGATACAACTGATCTCACGGAAAAGAAGGTCGGGGAACACGAATATATACTATCGGGTCGTTTCGAGATCGACTACCTGAATGAAAAATATCATTTACATCTGCCCGAAGAAGATGATTATGAAACACTTGCCGGGATGATTCTTTTTTATCATGGCAGTATCCCCAGGAATAATGATGTCATTAGAATCGGCAATTTCGTCATCAAAGTACTGAGGGCTTCAACAACCAGGCTAGAACTGGTGAATCTGAGGATAGATTAAATTTAATCTATTTTACCTGCTCATTACAGAAATTTCCCAGTTTAATCAGATCTTCCTTTAATTTTAGATCGAGTTTTGAATTTTTAATAAACTCCTTAATTTCTTTTTCCTTTTCGGGAAATATCTTAAGAAACTGCCTTTCATTGGTAAACTTGTTCATTTCATTATTTCTTTTTACCCAGTATGCTGTGGTCGGAGAGACTGTCATATTAGGAGGTAATTCAATACTTCGGATCTGATTACCAGTCTGTGCTGTTAATACTCCGGCAGGCCCATTAGTTTGCGATGTAAGTCCATAGGCCGTATTAGTGCCAACAGGAACGTAATGACTTTTGTGCTGAATATACAGACTAACAGGACCTTTCACCACAACTTCATAAAAAACTTTGCCTACCGGCACAAATTTGCAGTTCTGCATAAAAATTGTATCGATATCTTCCGGCTTTTCAAGTACCAGATATATACCATTCTGTTTGAAGACCATTTCTTCATCAACAGTGTTATAGTTAAGCAACGCAGAATTTTTTTGCCCCGATTTCATTATTAAGATACTCCTGGTAAAAGCGGGAAACAGAAGCTGGGGAAATGGTCTGGAAGAATCTGTCTGTGCAGATAATACCGATGAAATGCCAAATATCAACAATAATACATATGCATGGCCAGGATGTTTTCGTTTTTCTATCAGTTTCATATTGCTAATTTTTTATGTTAATAATAATCACTCAAAATTACTCATTTTATTAATAAAAAAAGGCTGATCTCAATGAGTCAGCCTTTTATCTTAGTTGTGAATTCTATCTGGGACCTTTATAAGCATAATGCTCAATTATTAAGTTTCTGAGCACCGGGCTTACAGTTAATTGACTCATCTGATAAGAAACATCCATACTTTTGGTTGCCGGATCATATTTATTTGATGCAGCACCATCTCCTGTATACAGTACAGCCGTACGTTGACGCGGAAGCGGGTCAACAGTGGTATTGAAAACATTTACATTATTATTGGCATCAAATGAAAAGGCAGGAGTCCAGTTACCAAAATAACTTTGGCTTGTACCAGAATTATCTGTATTGAATATATAGCCATAAATACCAAAATCAGCATCATATTTATTACAGGTTTGGGATCCGGAAGTTTGCAACTGAACAGTTTTAGGATAATATCCTATCCAGGCAGTAGTAACGTAATCCACAAAAGAACCTGTAACGGTATATACTCCATCCCATTGATTCTTTGCAAGTACCTCACAAAGAATAGTATCATTAACACCTGCACTCAAAGTTCCTGTTCCTGAGACTGACTGCACACAAAATGCCAAGGCATAATGTTTGCTGAAATCAAAGTTGCCAGCGCTGGGTACATTTACAGTAATAGACTGACTAAAATCTCCGGCAGCCATATTAATAGTCATAATACCATTGGTTATTGCTGGCGTTACTGTTCCCAGTTCAGCAGGCAAAGGTTCATAAGAAGTTCCATTTACTGAATTGTAATGATTCATTATAGCTGTATCTGCATCATATTTCAATACAACAGTTGTTGTAGTGTTTAATGCTGCATTGCTTGGGATATCTCTTCTTACTTCAAATAGGATACCTGTCTGTGGAGTAGTAATTGCATCGAAAGGCAGCAGATTGTACACTGAAGGAAACAGTTTCACAAGTGTTTGTCCGGCACCTCCCATCGATTCCTGCTTGGGAAGGCACGAAATCACGATAGTAGCGATGACAAGGATCCCGATTGCGAACTTAATTTTATTATGAATTGGTTTCATACTTTTCATATTTTAAATTTTAAAATTGCAGAATTATGATTATTTGTCCCACCATATACGGGAATCCATTTTATCACCACCTGTCAGTCTTGCAGCTGCTGCTGTAACACCTGCCAGAGAGAGAGCATAATCCTGAGTACCATACAGATACCTGCGTGGGATCACCGGAGGAACATTGACTGCATCAATTGCAGGGCTGAGGGCGGGCCAGTTTGTCCTTCTCCAGTTGGACCATGCCTGCCAGCCATCCGGGTAGAATGCCACATATTGCTGAGTAGCAATCTGTTGCAGATTTGCTCCTGTTCCTGCAGGAGATGGTAATACAACATTTGCGCTGCTGAAATATGCTGCGAGAGGTGCACCTAATCCCCATTGAGTGTAGGAAGCTGTAATACCATCCTGATAAAGTGCAGCTGTGTTTGCAGTTTCTGAAGTCCATCCTCTGTCGGCAGCTTCAGCTCTGGCTAGCAGAACGTATGCAGCTGTCATAACATAACCAGGGCTTGTCTGTGTACGGAAATCAGGATTAAGTACATACGCATAATCAGCATTTGCAGAGCACCATGCATCAATACCTGGCCATGCGCCTTCCGAAGAACGGGTTCTTCCATATGGTACTCCTTTAGTTGTAGGTGCGCCGGTTATAGTTGCACCGAATACAGACTGACGGTTATCGTTACTAAGAGCAGACAAAAGTCCTGTCATTTGATCACTCTCACCATAATCATGACGTCCGTTATAGACATTCCACCATGGATTAGGATAGTTGCCGCCGGGATAATTAACCACAAAATTGTCATCATTGGTTGAAATTGATCCTGCAGGATCTGCAAGGGCAGCTCTGAAATAAATTGCAGCAGAATCTGCAGTTCCAGGATATACTTTTGATAACCTCAGCGCCATCAACATCCTGCATGAATTTGCAAATTTCTGCCATTGTGCCGTATTTCCACCATAAATGATATCTCCTTGAATCGGAGCTCCGGTTGTGAACTGTCCAACAGCCTCAGTCATTTCTTTAATTATGCCTCTGTATATATTTTGCTGAGTATCATACGGAACATTCGGATCACCGGTGAGAGCTCCTGTGTAAGGAATATCTCCCCAACGGTCGGTCATATTCCAGAAAATATATGCTTTCAGGATACGTGCTATTGCTATCTGATTGTCATTGGCTCCGTTAAGAGCTGCAATAGGTGCAGTTGCGGGATCAGTATTATAATTGATAATGTTTTGAAGATCATACAATGCTCCTGAATAGTTGGCCTCCGGAGAAACCAGATTAGGAAAATAGACTGAAATGTCAGGATACTGCGTTTGTGAAATATACTGACAGTACTGACATGGCGTGACCATATTTGACCAGCCTCCCATGCCCGATAGAGCGTTAGTTAACAATGCGGAGGAAATAGGGCTTACAGTTGCTTGTGTATTGGTATTGGTATTACCAAAATCTTTCAGTTTGTTGCAACCTGTAACAAGGACCACCGCCAGTGTAAGAGTTATTATTGAATAAATTATCTTTTTCATCTTTATAAATTTTAAAGTTTCTACACAGCAATCCTAGAAGTTGACTTTTAAGTTCGCACCCCATGAACGGATTCCCGGGAATTGTCCCTGTTCACCTGAGACACCGGATACCTCAGAAGGATCAATGTCCTTGCTTTTTGAAAAGATCAGCCATGGGTTCTGGGCTACAAGTGATATGTTTATAGCCTGAACATATTTACCCAGTTGGCCCATTTTTTCAATCGGGAGATCATATCCGATGCTTAATTCACGCAGCTTTATATATGACAGATCGTAAATATACGGATCATAGGCAGTGTTGAAAAAGCCATGGAAATACTGCTGTGCATCAACATAATAATCAACCGGAAGTCTTGTAGTTTTATCAACCCCAAAGACATGAACACCGCCGCCGTCAGCGACAGGGTCACGTATTGGAATTCCTTTGTCATTCAGACCTGCGGTTCTTGCAGTAAGACCTGAGTAAGCTCCCCACATTTCAGATAATGAGAAGAACTTGCCGCCAACCTGGTAATCTAAGTTTACATTAACAGTAATGTTTTTAAAGATCTTAAATGAGTTCTGAATACCTCCGGTGAATTTTGGAAGCACACTTCCGAAATTTGTCTGGGGATTTGAAACAAAGGATCCGTCAGTGTTCAATAATGGCTTTCCTGAAACAGAATCTCTGGCCATACCGGGCCCAATCAGCTGACCCCAGGTTTTACCGACCTGATGAACCATGTTGGGAGTATCCCAAAGGTTGTCCACTGCGATAATCTCATTAACTCCAGGGGCGATCTTAACAACTTTATTCTTAAGAAGATAAGAAAATGTTACATTAAAATCCCATAATATATTTGGTTCTGCAACGGGCTTAAGATTCAAAGCCAGGTCAATCCCTTGTTTCTGGATCTCACCTGTGTTAAGATAATCTGATGAGAAGCCACTAAAACCTGCAATAGCTACAGCGTAAGGAATATCCTTTTCAGATCCATCCCAGTAGGTAGCTGTAAGGCCAACCCTGCTCTTCAGGAATCTAAGTTCCATACCAATTTCTTTCTGTGTTTTGACAGCGCCGTGGATTTTTTTGTCAACCAGCTGATCAGGTGTAGTCATCAAAAAGTTACCATTCCACTGATACTGATTTACAGTGTATAAAAATCCGGGATAAGCGTAAACGTCAATTGCTGTAGGAATTTCACCCCAGGAAGCACGTATTTTTCCGAAATCGAGCCATGAAAGTTTTGCCAGATCACTGAATACGAATGAACCTCCGAACGATTTAGAAAGAATGGAGTTATTTGTTGGAGGTAATACACCGAACCAGTCATTACGTAAAGTAAACTCTCCGAAGAGGTAATCTCTGAAACCAAGATCACCACGAACGAAGAGAGCTCTGTATTTCTCTGCTGACTTTCCGACAGTGATAGTAGGCTGACTTACTGAGTTTGATATAGTGTACAGGTTACTGATAAGCAAACCGTTAACTGTATATTCATCGTTTGATCTTCCGGTAGCCTGGAAAAAGTCAGAACCTGCGTTAGCATTGATTTTGAAATCGCCTATCGGTCTTGTAAATGAGAGAAGGCTTTCCAGATTTTCACGGTTTGAATAACTTGTATAGGTTTCATAATATCCTTTATCCTTAGGCTCGTTACCTGAAGTCTGTGTACCGCTATAGTTAAGATCCGAGGAGTACATTTGCTCATACCAGGTATTGTTCTGCTGTCTGCGGTAGCTGACTTTTAGTGAAAGTCCTTCAATAATCTTATAGTTCAGAGAAATATCACCAAACAGACGGTCAGCTCTCTGAGGTTGGTTTACAAGATTGAAATAGGTATAGTAGTTGTACCAGTAGTTACCAGCAAAGAACTGTCTTGGATTGTTAGGATCATATGTAGACGGGTCGCTATGGTTCCAGCTTGCCCATATACCATCCGGAGTTCTCAGTCCTTGCAATGACCTCATAATGTTCATGTCAAGATCTCTGTGGAACCACTGGTTAAATGAACCTGAACTCTGGTTTGAATAATTATCATCAAACTGACCCTGGGTCAACGTTGTAAAGAAGTTGACATTTGCGGCAAAGGTCAGTCTTTTAGTAAGATCATATGATGCTTTAATTGAAAAAGTCGTTTTATTCAGCGTTGATCTCGGAATATTACCTTTTAAGGAGATATTACCAAAAGAAGCGCGGATATTATAACCATCACCAATTTTAGAGAATGCCACATTGTTGTTGTACGTCATACCTTTGTCAAAAAAGTCTCTTGCATTATTCGGTTGTGCTACCCATTTGGCTGTTGTCCCTGTATATTGTGTACCAGGATACCATGAGTACCAGGGAATATATTCCTGCCCTGACAACCTTGGGCCCCAGCTGGAGTCGTCGGAATAGTTGGGATAGTATTTTCCGTCAAGTGGTTTCCAATATGCCGGATCGGTGGGTTTCCAGGTATATACTCGAAAATCGGATAAGTTACCTCCACCATAATCATTCTGGTAATTAGGTAATATATATACTGAAGATGCCATAAAGCCTGTGTTGACCTCAATACCCATCGTTTTGGTACCGCTCAGTTTTGCTTTCTTGGTTGTTATGATGATAGCGCCGTTGGCACCCTGAGATCCAAGTATTGCAGCTGCAGCCGGACCTGACAAAACACTGATGTCCTCAATGTTGTCCATATTCAGGTCAGCCGAGTTTGGAAGAATAGTACCATCAACAACATATAGAATTCCGTTACCTGTGCTGAAACCGCCGTCACCACGTAACCTTATGTTACCGGTACGACCAAGTGCAGCAGCTGACTGCCCCTGGAACTGGATACCGGAAACTTTACCGGCAATTGCATTGTTGACGTTTGTCTGACGGATTTCAGTGAGTTGATCACCAGATACAACCTGGTTTAAAGCAGCAGAACTCTTGGGTGCTCTCTTGATTCCATAACCACTGGTTACGACCACTTCAGATAAGCCAAGAATATCTGGTTCCATTACAACATCAATTACTTTACGGCCTCCAATTTCAATCTCCTGTTTTTTCATCCCGATATAGGAGAAAATCACAGTGGTAGCATTCTGTGGCACTGTCAGTGAATATTTCCCTTTCACATCTGTTATGGCTCCAACAGTAGTGCCTTTAACAGTTACAGTAACACCAGGAATTGCACCTTCCCCTTGAACTGAAGAGGCAACCGTACCTGTAATGACTATTGTTTGCGCCAATAAAGTGTAGCCACTTATAAACACAAACAAAACAATCAGCAGAAATAGTTTCTTCATACGAATTAGTTTTAGGTTTTAATTTAACAACCAAATATAGGCGTTCTATATTTAATCTCCAAAATATTGAAATATTTTTATAGATCTGTTTCTCAAGCCAAAACTGACATAATTTCAAGCCAAAATTTGTCTGAAAAATGTAGTGAAAGGTCTGCGACTTGTCTTTACATTTATGTTTAAAACAATAATCATATGGCTGATTTACTGCTTATTGAAAAATGGTAAATAAAAATAAAAGGGACACCCGGATCGGGCGTCTCTACAAAAAATGTAAATATTCCTGTTCATGCAATTTAATACTGAAAGGTCTATTGATTAATTGAAAGATGGACTGAAATATCATATTCCCCGTTTTCAGAGTAGCATTTTTACGACACTTTTTTTTCGAAAAAAGGATCAATTTATTGTTTATCATACATTAAACAACTATAGAATTCCATGAAAAGAGAGACGCCCTACATGCGCGTCTCTACAATTAATATCACGGCATTATTTTTTCAGAGTCTTATTTGTTCGCAGTTCTTTAGCTGCAACGCAAAGATCCTTATACATATCCTCACCCAGAGCTCTGATTAATGGTTCTTTAAGAAACTCATAAACATAAACTCCTTCAACAGAACCTTTTTTGCGGGCTGAAGAACATATAGCCAACTCTTCATAGTTTACTGCTCTGAAATCCGAATAATTTTTAATTCGAACGGGAAAAAGATGGCATGACAAGGGTTTTCTGAAACTGATTTTTCCATCTGACCATGCCTGTTCTATCGCACATAAAAATATATTTCCATTTTTACCGGTATAAGCACATTCTTCATTACCAATAAGCGGAGTCACTTTTTCATTCTCAAAATCAGTGACACTAGTTCCCTCCTTTTCTATTGCTGTAATGCCTTCGTGTCTGAGATATGGTCTTACTTCATCAAGGATGTCCTCAAGTATGAGCGACTCATCAGCACTCAAAGGGGCACCTGAATCACCATAGCGGCAGCAATTGCCAAAGCATTCCGGAAGATTGCACCTGAATTTCTTTTCGAGGATTTCGAAACTGAATATTGTATCGTCGATTCGCAGCATTATATTTTTTCCTCTTCCCCCTGCTCCCTTCTCCCAAAAGAGAAGGGGGCAACTAATTTAATACATTTTTTTGCCCCTCCCACCCGGGGGAGGGGTTGGGGAGAGGCCAAGAAAAGAAGGGGGTGAGGCAAATCACACAAGTACTTTCCCTGTCATATCCTCAGGTATGGGAATTCCCATAATTTTCAGTAATGTAGGTGCCACATCAGCAAGTATTCCCTCATTTATTTTTTTATAGTCATCGCTTATCAGTATGCTAGGAACAGGATTCAGAGAATGAGCAGTATTCGGCGATCCGTCTTCATTTAAGGCCTTGTCGGCATTACCATGGTCAGCAATCACCAGAACATCATAACCTGACTTGCGCGCTGATCTGATAACAGCCCCGGCACATTCGTCAACAGTTTTAACTGCTTTTTTTATTGCTTCATAAACACCGGTATGACCAACCATGTCTCCATTGGCAAAATTCAGACAAATGAAATCAAACTTCTCTGATTCAATTGCTTTGATGACAGCCTCAGTAACGGCATAGGCACTCATTTCCGGTTGCAGGTCGTATGTGGCAACTTTTGGAGAAGGAATCATAATCCTCTCTTCGTTTTTGAATTTTTCCTCGCGGCCCCCTGAGAAGAAGAATGTAACATGGGCATATTTTTCAGTTTCGGCAATCCTGAGCTGATGTTTCCCTGCCGCTGCAAGTACTTCTCCTATAGTATTATCAGCATTATCTTTCGGATAAATCACATGAAGGCCTTTAAAAGTTGCATCATAAGGGGTCATAGTACAATAATATAATGGTATAGTACTCATCCCATTTTCGGGCATATCTTTTTGAGTAAGTGCAATCGTCAGTTCCTTTGCCCTGTCATTCCTGAAATTGAAAAAAATGATAACATCACCCTCTTTAACCAAACCAACAGGGTTGCCAGAATTATCGGTAACAACAATAGGTTTCATGAATTCATCAGTAATTCCGGCATTATATGATTCCTGCATGCCAATGATAATATTGTCTGTCGGAGAGCCAATTCCATGTACAAGCATGTCGTACGCCTCTTTTATTCTTTCCCATCTTTTATCACGGTCCATTGCATAGAATCTTCCAATAAATGAAGCAACTTTCCCGTTTGACTTTTTGAGATGATCCAGAAGGTTCTTCATATAGCCAATCCCACTGCGCGGATCAGTATCACGACCGTCTCCAAACCCATGAATGAACACATTTTTTAATCCATACTCCATGGTCATGTCGCATAGATAATAAAGATGTTTATCAAGTGAATGAACACCTCCATCGGACAATAATCCCATAAAATGAACTTGTTTGTTATTATCACGGGCATATGAAAATGCATCGGTCAAAACCTGGTTCTTTCTGATATCACCTGTCTTGCATTCCTTGTTGATCTTAACAAGATCCTGATATATAACTCTTCCCGCTCCTATGTTAAGATGGCCTACTTCAGAATTTCCCATCTGGCCATCAGGCAACCCGACATCTTCTCCTGATGCATGAAGCCTGGAATTCGGATAATTGTTTTTAAAATATGTCAGATTAGGCGTCGGAACCTGACTGATTACATCTGCTTTCGATCCATCGCCGATTCCCCAGCCGTCGAGTATCATGAGTAAAGTTTTTTTGTTCTTCATCATTAAAAATCTAAATATGTACTAAACAAAAATAAAGTACCCTTGTTCGGGGTACTGAATCGGGGACAAATTTAGTCAAAATTGGGATATCCGGATATATGTCGTTTAAAAAGACCTTTTTAACCAGGAGTGAGCTAAGGATGCAAACCCCTGTCCCGCTTCGGCGGTACATCCCCCAAAAGGGGGATTAGTTTTGTGGATTTACCTGAATTATACTTGAATAACGAATTTAGCGCCACTTCAGGAGGGTTGGGGGGCAGCGACCTTATCAGCTAATGTGTCATTATTTTTTTATCGAAGTTATCGGTTCCACTTTTATATTATAGCTTTTATCGGGACATGTCTTTTCCAGAGGAATATCCTTTCCAACATAAACATTCCATTCTTCCTGAGTCATGTTCCTTGAAACCAAATTGCATATATCATGAACCAGATAGTCAACGTGGGAAGGCCTGATTATAAGGTTATTCGTGCCACCTGATTCCCCGGATATAATCATCTGTCCGTCGGGACTGAATTGCATTACCAGGACGAATCCATCATTATCAGTTAATGTAACAGGTGGTTCCGATAGGTCCGCAGGATTCTTAATATTAAATATTTTAAGCTTTTTGTCTTCACCTGCAGTCGCCATCTGTTTCAAAGATGTATTAAACTTTATATCATTAATCCTCCCTGTGTGGGCTTTTACCTCTGAAAGTTTTTTATGAAGGTTAATATCCCAAAGTTCTACATTGCCGTTAGCATCACCTATTGCGAGAAGGTTGTTTTCGGGATTGAATTTAACCACTTTAATATTTTTCCCGGTTGTTTCAATTTTGAAATTATCTGAGTTTTGTTCCGGATTCCAAACAACAACATTCCCATCGGTGCTGATTCCTGCAAGATAATTCCCTCCGGAGGAAATGTCTATTGATGTTATCTCCATCGATCCGGTGGCAACATTTACACTGGTTCTGGCAGCAATGTCCCACTTAAGCACTTTCCCGTCAAGAGCAGCGGAATAAAGATATTTCCCGTCGTATGAAAAAATAAGTGACTTTATTCCTCCTTTGTGACCAGCTAACTCATATCCGATATTGTTCCCTTTTAAAGGGATCATTCTAATGAAAGAACCTGAACCTCCACATGCGAGCCAGGAAGCATCAGGACTGACGCTAAGAACGTCCATGATGTCACTTCCCGAATATATAACCTGAAGTGTCTGATTATTTTTCTCAAGTGACCATTTCAGTATCTTTCCATCATTTCCTGAGGTATAAAATTCATTCTTCCCTGGCACAAAAGCTATACTCTTTATATCTCCATTATGCCCTTTGAAGGATTTATAATTAATACTACCGTACTGAAGAGCCACATTATATAAACCAGCATAAATATCAGCATCATTATCGGGTCCGTTATTCCTTTTATTAAACAGGTAGGCTTGATAAGCCAGCAGAGTTTGCAGGTCTTTCTGGCCGGTCATTTGCATAGATCTGAGAGACATTGACTTACTAACAGACAGCATCCTAAGGCGTTGGACAACTTCTTTTTGTTCAAATGCAAGGTTTTTTTGACGCAGCACCTTTTCAGCATTTCTTTCTGCAAATGATTTCTGAACATCAGCGACAATTTTCTGCTCCCTGGCTACTGCAGCATCTTTTAAGGCAGCAGAGGCCGTTGAATCCGAAATAATCTTATGTTTAATGACAATAACAGCAAATGAATCAGCTATTGCTTTTTCTTTGGCGGTCTGTATTTTTTGTTTTTCTGCAATCAGGGATTGCCTTTCAAGAGTTGATTTCTGAACATATTCAAAGAGAGTGATTCCTATTGCAATCAAAAGGGCAATTCCAAAAATCCTTGCAATCTGCTTTGTCCTCCTGACTTTCCTTTTTTGCTGTACGATTTTATTTTGTTCTTCTTCGAGATATGCATTTTCGCTGGTCCGAAGGTAAACCATTGCCCGTTCAAAAGCAGGATTGTATTGAACTGCCCATGAGAGTGCCGGATTATTCTGATCGCGCCAGTTTATTGCAAGCTGCAGATCAGGTGGTTTGTATAAACTCCTCTTCCCTTGCTGATAAAGGGCAGATGCTTCTGATAATCTTAAATACATCTGCATTGAAGAATCTTCATTATCAACCCAATCCTTCAGTCGATTCCACAGACCTATAAGACATTCGTTCCGAAGATCTATTACCGAGCTGTCGTTCAGAACAATATCCTTAGGTGGTGTAATAAAGGATAGAGACGAGTTCCTGAAAATCTCAATAACATCAATTAGTTCTTTGTCTGAACAACCTGCAACAGCCTTTATTGTTTTAATATCTGAAGGATGCCGCGAGCCTGTATTATCTGAACCTTTCCTTGTAATGGTTTTAAATAATATCATACAGATTTCTTTTCCACGCCCGTCAAGTTCATCGTATATCTTATCCGCATGAAGTGAAACAGCATTATTCATCGTACCAATTGAATCATAGTCAGCTTTACTTATAGGCCTCTGAGGCTCATCAAGTTCCTGCCAATGATCCCATGTCCTCATCAACGCATGCTCTAAAACAGGAAGTTTATAAGTACGATCTTTCAGGTCATTAAGAACGGTTTCTACAAGTTTCGGATCAATTTTTGCTCCGGCATAATTAACTGGTTTCTCTATTACTTCCCGTAAGTTTTCAGTTTCCATATCGGCAACAAGATAGTTGCTGTTATTGACCAGACTTGTGAGACCTTTGTAATGAGAGCATTCTCTGAGGAATTCGGAACGTATCGAAACAATAATGAAAATGTTCAAATCAGGTTTGATAAGAGAATTTACCAGAAATTCAATAAATGTTATTACAGTTGTATCAGAAACATCTGATTTCCCTGATGAAATGTATCTGAAAATTTCTTCAAACTGATCAATAACCAGAAGGATATTTTCATCCTGTCTTATCATGTATTTCCTTACGATATCAGAAAAACCTGCCTGTTTATCGATAAGATCGGAAAGTATAACATCCTTCTCAACTTTTTTCTGGTTCGGAACAGTAATACCCTTTGATAATGCTTCAGAGAGATTTCCGAACGGATCGTTCCCCGGGCTCATAGAAATTATCTTCCAGATCGAGGATTCCCTGATCTTTAAATTCATGATTTTTGGTAAAACGCCTCCGAAGATCAGTGATGATTTGCCGGTTCCCGAAGCACCGATAACAGTGATATACCTGTTTTTAAGTAATTTTAAGATTACCTCATCACTCTCAGCATCCCGACCAAAAAACAGATCGCTATTGTCAGGAGCAAAAGGCCTAAGTCCGGGGTAAGGATTGATTTTTTTCTTGTCCATCAATATTTTCTTTTATTCATTTGTCAGTTTTATTCTTCAAACGGTTTCATTGAATTTTTACTTCTTTATCATCTATATACTTCAAAATCTTAAAAGATTTGTCGGGAAAGTGAAAATTATATTCTTCTAAGGCGCTTAAAGGTAAAAGGTAAAAAGGAAGATTGATCTCATTCTGATACTTCCATATAAGTCTGTCAATATCTTTATTGTAAACCACATGAACATCATCGCTCATATTGTCATTTTCTATGAACCAAATGATACATCCTTCTGAAGATATTATTGATTTCTTTTCCAGGATTCTTAAATATTTCATTTCACCGGCTATCGACAGGAATTCATCCTCAGCAATTACTCCAAATTTTCCCGAAAGGAATTGGACTTTCTCGAAAAGAAATTCTTTTTTATCAAGGGTATCATTTATTATTTTATCCAGCCGGATTTTTATGGAATCAGGGATTCTCTCAGAAGCCGAAAGGTAGAGCTCAGGATTTGATCGTTTAATAAGGTTTGCAGACTCTTCCTGAATTAGTTCTTCCGGACTGAAAAGAAGAGCAGTCACCGACTCAGTCATATCCCTGCCTTCAATCTTAGGAATACTTCTCAGAGCACAGGCTTTGGTCCATAAACTAATGAGATTATAATCGCGGTTAATTATCTCCTCCAGAAGTTTTTTACGTGACGGAATTTCACCAGGAAAGAACTGAAACAGATTCATAACCCTATCCTCATCCGGAATTACATCAAGAAGAGAGGTCAATTTTGGCTTTATAGAATCCGAAACTAAATTATCTGTGATTTCATGTACATAAGCGGCTGCTTCAAAAGCGCCGGTAGCAATATACTCCCTGATCATGGAGATAGGACCTGAACCATAAGTGATTGAAAGAATACTATAGAGGAATGTGTTCCACCTTTCTGTCTCCTGTTTAATTTTATCGAGAACTAATTCATAATTATCTCTTTCAAGAGCAATTTTTGCCGAAAGATTCCAGGTTATATAGCCTATGACATCAGAGATTAGTTGATTAAGACGTTGTTTTTCGTCCTCTGATGGATGAAACTTACAATCAATAAGACATTTAACAGCAATTTCTTTTAGTAGTCTTGAATTCGACCAGAGTCGCGAGAACAGGAATCCGACCGATTCATCATTGCATATATTTCCCAGTAGCTGCAGAATTGATTTGCTTAGTTTTGTATTTCCCGATGAAATCAGATAGAACCTGATTAACTCATCTTTCGCGTCGGGACCAAAGCTCTTCAGAACTTCATATGCATCCATTATCAGCTCTGAATTTCTCAGACATCCACATACTTCTGGTAATAAGTCAGTTAACCTGAATTTACCGATCATGTAAATTGCCAGTTTTCTTGATTCTACCGGTTTTTCCCTTAAAAGCCGGAGTATTTTTGTTGTCTGAGGTATTCTCGAACCGGAAAGAATTTTTGCTGCATCGATAATGTTTGCATTTTCAGACTTGTGAGACACAGATTGCCTTTGAAGGGTCTCAACTACCTCAGCAGAGTGCTGTCTGACTTCTTCATCAAAGTCGGTATTATTTGCAGCTTTTTTCAGAACAGGTAAAAGGTTTATATCCCTTTTCGAGTATGCGAAGGCAATCATTTCTTCAAGATACAAACCATTCCTGATTTTTTTTATAACCGAAATATCGCCCGAAATAAGACTATAATAATCAGCCCTGAATCTGATGTAAGCATAAAATCTGTTTTTTAAAATATCATAGTTATCCGTAATATCGTTTTCTGATACTTTCTTTACATTTATTTCAATTGCATTCATCATAGATTTCCTGTACTCGCGGAATAACCTGCGAGCTATAAACATCCATATTAAAGTAATGATTAAAAGGACCATCGAAAAGTGGACGACCTTGACAAAGCTGAAAAGACCCAGACCTGTCAGTAAAAGTCCTGAAAACAAAACGGATATTTCATTTATACTGCCAACCATTCCTGACCAGCTCCCGGACTTTAGTTTTTTATCAATTGAATAATAAATGACTTTTAATGATGTAAATTCAACTGAATCTTTCAATGATTTTGATATAAGTCTGCTAAAAGCAAGAAGAAGGAAAATTATCATAAATCCGCTTGCCGATTCAGGGCTGTAACCCATCAACAGGCCGATGGGTATTATTATGGCAGTAAATACAGCAATAAGTACCGGTAAAATAATAAGACAAGTACGAAGTCCATAGTTATGGAGGATATATGGAAAGACAACAAGTTTTACAAACAGAGTGAAGATCATCAGTATGCCGGTGAACAGACCGAGAAAGCCTGCCAGGTCTTCTGCCAAAGGATATTGAACGCGTGTAACTGCCATGAATAAATATTGAATGAAAAAGACAGTCAGTACCGAAAGAGCAGTAAATAAGGCTATAGTTCTGATATAAGGCCCTTCTTGTAAAACAACCAGTAGAGATTTTCTCTTTTCAGGCTTTTCATCAGTTTGATCACCTTCAATAGCATCAAGACTGAACTGTGTTCCGATCACTCCCTGGATAATGGCAGCAATAAACACAGCTGATGCACTAACAAGTAAAATAGTGCGTGAATGAAATCTAAAAGACATTAATACAGGAATTGCGAAAGAAATGAAAATTATTCCGACGATGAGTCCTGTATCGGTCCGTCGGATCAATTTTTCTCTCTGCATCCCGGAAAATAACCGGTTTGCAGTCTCCCAAAAACTGTATAATGACATTATATTCAGAGGACCAAACACTATGAAAACCAGGAATATAATCCATTTTGCCGGAGAAGAAACCAATGCAATCCAAAGGAAAAGTGTCAGTAATGCGACGATAACAAGGTTAATAAACGAGAAGTTTTTAAACTGCAACCTTGTCAGAAACCGTGAATTAAGAGATGCAAGCATAATGCCGGCAATTCCGGAAATAATATATCCCCGCGCCATCATTTTTTCGTCAAAAGTCGAGAGTAACAGGGAATGGGCAGAAATATCAAATGCACCGATGAAAATCCCCAGAAAGACCGATTGTGTCAGAAGCATTGATACCATTGGCTCCTCTCCTGATTTAATTCCAAGGAGAGTGCGTAACTTATCTCTCATAGATTGCTCCGTTACAAATTATAGCATACTAAATTAACAATTTAAATTAATGAGTACACTCAGAAAAGTCAGAAAAATGCAATTGCCATGAGGACACAAAGATACCAGGATGCATAAAGAGTTAAACTTTAATAATATACACCTGGTGAACAGCGAAGCTCCCGTCGAAGTCAAACTTTGCGTCTTAATATCCTGGCGGCAAAAAATACTTTATGTCTATAATCAGATATTCAGTCTGGATTTAACAAGAGAAAGTAACAAATTGATATCAAGATTAATTCCCTCAACAGTTATATCAGATCTGCTATAGAATTTTTCGCGAATGGCAAGTTTTTCCTCAATATAAGACTGCAGTTCCGATGGATCTAAACCTTTTATCAGAGGTCTGTCACCTTTTGATTCTGAGAGCCGGCTTTTCAATTCAGCCGGTGATAATTTAAGGTAGAGAGTCAGCCCGGTTTCAATCATAAAATCCATGTTATTGTTGAAGCATGGTGCTCCGCCGCCGGTTGAAATAACAGTATTTGAGCAGGACTTAAGCTTTCTAAGAATCTGTGCCTCAATGTCGCGAAAATAGTCTTCGCCATTTTGTGAAAAGATTTCCGGAATTGTTCTGGCGTCATGTTCTTCAATCTTTTTATCGAGGTCGATAAATGACCAGGCAAGATGTGTTGCCAGTTTTTTACCTGCGGTTGATTTACCGCTTCCCATGAATCCAATAATATAGACGATATTTTTTTTCGCCATCATAACTCGAGCTTCATCTGCGCAGGATCATCATGGATAACAGGCTGCTGAGGTTCCTCATCCGGTATTTCTTCTTTTTTTACCACAGCTTCTTTTTTAATAACAGGTTCAATTTCCTGGATGTTTTCCACCATATAACTTGTCATCCTTTTCCCTTTTGCTTTATAGCTCTTCACACCAATGAATTCAGCAACTTCAATAATTTCATTATCCCTGCCTTTGTTTTTGCCTCCGAAATATATTTCAAAACGAGGATATTCCACCTCTGTGAGACTGATAAGTTTTGATTCAGGATGTTCATTTATAAAACATTGTGGTTTCTCTGATTCTTCAATTATGAACCGTTTCACATAATAAAACTTCTGTTCAGCATCCCAGTAAATGACTGAATAGACTTTCCCGGGTCTGAATTTCTCAATTATAAGAATGTTATCTTCAAAATGGTTTGAGAGATCAAAACCTGCAACCCTGAAATAACCGTTTTTTGTAATCACAAGTATCTTATCATCGGCACTGAATTCGCCCAGGAACGGTCCCCTTCCATCTACATTAAGCCTGAAAACCGCATCATCAAACCAGATCTTTCTTCCTCCAAGGGTCGATAATCCTTTTTCTTTAAGACTTATTTTATGAACAGCATTCTTCGTCAGGATATTACCCATAGAAGATTTCCCCTTTATGTTCATCTGACCGAAATCAAATTCGAACATAATTTTTTTAAGCCTTGCTTTTGGTTTATGATGAACTTTGATTACTTCAGCCTCACCATTGGGATTGGCACTTAAGTAAACTATTTTAGAACCCGGGGTGCCTCTGGTCAGGTTATACTCTTTATCGCGTGTAAGACCTGAAATAGCACATCTTTTCGCAAGCAAGGGTCCGTCTTTACCATCCTGATAAACAATATTATAAATAGTACGCTCGTCATTTTTTAGAAAGATCTGGGCGTAGAGAATATCATAACCTACAAACACCTTATCTGCTACTTTGGTTATAAGGTACACTCCATCTTTTCTAATAATAATAACATCGTCGATATCAGAGCAATCGCATATGAATTCATCCTTTTTCAATCCGGTTCCGATGAATCCCTCTTTATAATTTATATAGAGTTTCGCATTATTGGCTACGACCTTAGTGGCTTCAATAGTATCAAAACTTCTTAATTCTGTTTTTCTTTCCTTTCCCTTACCGTACTTTTTCTTTATCTGTCTGAAATAGTTAATTGCAAACGGAACGATATTCTTTAAATGGTTTTTAACCTCTTCAAGTTCGGTTTCAATACCTCTTATATGTTCGCCGGCTTTCTTTACATCGAATTTCGAAATTCTCTTGATCTTTATTTCAGTAAGTTGTATTATATCCTCCCTTGTAACTTTTCTCAGCAACAGTTTTTTAAAAGGATCCAGCCCTTTGTCAATCGCTTCTATTACTGCTTCCCACGTTTCGCTCTCTTCAATATCGTGGTAAATCCTCTCCTCTATAAATATCTTTTCAAGTGATGACATATGCCATTCTTCGCGGAGCTCGTCAAGCCTTATTTCAAGTTCATTTTTCAAAAGACCTACTGTTCTGTCAGCAGAATGTTTAAGTATGGAACTAACCCCCATGAATGAAGGTTTATCATCGACAATAACACAAGTGTTTGGAGAAATGGAGTATTCGCAATCGGTAAGCGCATATAGTGCGTCGATTGTTTTGTCGGGCGATACACCCGGTATTAAATGAACAACTATCTCGACATTTGCCGATGTATTATCGTCGATCTTTCTGATCTTGATTTTGCCCTTTTCGTTTGCTTTTATAATTGATTCGATGAGGGAAGAGGTCGTTTTCCCAAACGGAATCTCTGTTATAATCAGAGCTTTTTTATCGATTTTCTCAATCTTAGCCCTGACTTTAATCACTCCTCCACGCTGACCGTCATTATACTTTGAAACATCTACCATGCCCCCTGTGGGAAAATCGGGAAAAATAACAAAATCTTTCCCCGACAGATAATCTATAGTGGCATCAATTAGTTCATTAAAATTATGAGGAAGGATCTTTGAAGCAAGACCAACTGCGATACCTTCCACCCCAAGTGCAAGAAGCAGAGGAAATTTTACCGGAAGAGTAACAGGCTCTTTATTTCTCCCGTCGTAAGATAATTTCCATTCTGTTGTTTTATGATTAAATACCACCTCCAGCGCAAATTTAGATAACCTGGCTTCAATATATCTTGGTGCTGCTGCACCGTCGCCTGTCAGTAAATTTCCCCAGTTACCCTGCGCATCTACCAGGAGGTCCTTTTGTCCGAGCTGAACCAGAGCATCACCTATTGAAGCATCACCATGAGGATGGAACTGCATTGTATGTCCGATGATATTCGCAACTTTATTGTAACGCCCGTCATCCATCCTCTTCATTGAATGTAGTATACGGCGCTGCACGGGTTTCAGCCCGTCATGAAGGTGCGGTACAGCCCTTTCGAGAATAACGTATGAGGCATAATCCAGAAACCAGTCCTGATACATGCCAGATAATGCCGTTACGGAATGAAGAGCTACCGGACCCGACTGGACTATTTCTTTTTCGTCTGCTTTACCAAATTCAAGATCCTCATTTTCCATAAATAAACTCACACTTCATTAAAATCTTACTTCTATAATTCCTCTTCGACAATATCTTCTTCAATTCTCAGGTTTTCAATGATAAAATCCTGCCGGTCAGGCGTGTTTTTGCCCATAAAAAACTCAAGGAAACCGTTAACAGAGTCGTTTTTTTTCATTCTCACGGGTTCGAGCCTCATATCTTTCCCGATGAAGTTCTTGAATTCATCAGGAGAAATCTCCCCAAGTCCTTTAAAACGCGTAATTTCCGGAGTTGGTCCCAGCGCTTTCAAAGCTTTTGCTTTCTCCTCGGGAGAATAGCAATATCTTGTTTCTTTCTTATTTCTGACCCTGAACAAGGGAGTCTGAAGAATATATACATGTCCTTTTCTTACAAGGTCGGGAAAAAACTGAAGGAAGAATGTGAGCAGGAGTAACCTGATATGCATACCGTCGACATCGGCATCTGTGGCTACCACAACATTATTATACCTCAGGTTTTCGATTCCGTCTTCGATATTGAGTGCAGCCTGAAGGAGATTAAACTCCTCATTCTCATATACAATTTTCTTAGTCAGACCAAATGAGTTCAGTGGTTTGCCCCGCAGGCTGAAAACAGCCTGTGTCTCAACATTTCTCGACTTAGTAATCGAACCGCTGGCTGAATCACCTTCCGTTATGAAGATAGTTGAATCAAGTTTGTTTGCATCATTAGTGTTGTAATGGGTCCGGCAATCCCTGAGTTTTTTATTATGAAGGCTGACTTTCTTAGCCCTGTCCCTTGCAAGTTTCTGGATCGATGAAATAGCTTTTCGTTCTTTCTCTGAGTCCTGAATTTTTTTAAGAATAATTCTTGCTGTTTCAGGATTTTTATGCAGGAAATCATCCAATTGTTTCTTAATAAATTCGCTTATAAAATTCCTGACCGATGGTCCCTCCGGCCCCATATCTTTCGATCCAAGCTTTGTCTTTGTCTGCGATTCAAAGATCGGTTCTTCGACTTTTATGCTGATAGCTGCAATTATTGATGAACGTATGTCGGAAGGGTCATAATCTTTTTTATAGAAATCCCTGATAGTCTTCACAATTGCTTCTCTGAAGGCAATGAGATGTGATCCTCCCTGAGTTGTATTCTGACCATTTACAAAACTGTAATAATCTTCTCCGTATTGCAGTCCGTGAGTGAATGCAATCTCAATATCCTCACCGGTAAGATGAATTATCGGATAGAGACCTTCCTTGCTCATATTCTCGTTAAGCAGATCAACAAGACCGTTCCGTGAAAAAAATTTGTTCCCGTTGAAGTTGATTACCAGTCCGGAGTTAAGATACACGTTGTTCTTCAGCATTGTATCTACATATTCCGAAATATAATAGTAGTTGCCGAACATATCTTCATCGGGCTGGAATATCACCTCGACTCCATTCTCTTCACCTGTGGGTTCAAGGGAATGGTCTTTCAGTGTTCTTCCGTGTTCAAATTCAATTACTTTAATCTGACCTTCACGAATGGACCTTATTATAAATCTGCTGGATAAGGCATTCACTGCCTTTACTCCTACTCCGTTAAGACCTACCGATTTTTTGAATGCTTTAGAATCATATTTTGCCCCGGTGTTCATTTTAGACACCGCATCAAGCACTTTACCAAGAGGTATTCCCCTTCCCCAGTCACGCACCCTGACCTCTTTACCATTGATGGACACATCAATTTTTTTTCCATATCCCATCATGTACTCATCAAGAGAGTTATCCATTACCTCTTTGAGAAGTACATAAACACCATCATCCTGCGAAGAACCATCGCCAAGTTTCCCTATGTACATACCGGGTCTCAGACGGATATGCTCTCTCCATTCAAGTGTTTTTATATGCTCTTCTGAATACCCAACTGACATTCTGCAGAAATTTTGGCAAATATAACGATTTACAACTGTCGATTTTTGTCAATTTTTCAACAATCGGGATGAAATTTAACATTGAACTCACCCATCTCACCCAACTCTAATTCTTAAAGAGGGAGTGCAATACTCTGAATATCATGGCAATTCCCCCTCTGTACTTCGTAAAGAGGGGGATTAAAGGTAGTGAGTACATCAGTTGAAAAGAGGAGACCAAATATTATTGAAGAATTTTTTGAACAGTTAACTAATTATCCACTCCCGCATCATGTCTCAATTTATCCACTCTCTCATCCTTCTTGTTGTTCTGAAGCATCATATAGAGATAAACAGGAATCCCGGTCAACATAAGGATAAATCCATACATTACTACTCTTTCTCCAGTTCCATAGATAGCATATATAGAATATCCAAAGGCAAGTAAAGCAAAGAGGGAGTTCTTGAGGAAACTAAAAAGATTAAAATCTGAGGAATGGTTCTTAAGCAAAATGATGTCGGCGGCTGCCGAGAAAGCGTAGGCAGGCAAGAATGCCAGGGTAGCGAGAAGTAACATGAAATTGAAAGCGCTGCTTAAAGTGCCCATATAATTTAAAATAAGAAGAACATTAGCTGCCAGGCCGCTTATTATAAGAGAAGTGACCGGAGTCAGATACTTTGGATGTATTTTTCCGAACATTGCCGGAAAAAGCTTATCCTGAGAAGCGCCAAATGCACTCCTCGCTGTGGTCAATATCCAACCGGAAGAAGCGCCAAGAGTAGATACTATAGCTCCCAAAGCAATAAAGTCACCGCCCCATGTTCCTCCAGTTGCTTTGTTAATTATATCAGCAAGCGGGGCATTGGATACAGCCAGTGTGGACTGATCGAGCACACCCATACCCACTACCGATACGATTATATAAACTGCTGCTGCAATTAAAGTGCCATATATAGTGCTTTTTCTTATGTTTTTTTGGGGATTTTTAATTTCTCCGGCAGGAACAGTTGCACTTTCAATCCCGACAAAAGCCCAAAGTGCGATTGCAATTGCAGCCGGTAAGGTATTCATCCCTGAGACCTTTGCACCTGATACAGTTTTAAGCATCGCAGGATTGAAATGCAAAACGGCAATTATCACGAATACCACCAGTGCGCCTACTTTAAGAACTGTGGTGATAATGCTGACTCTGCCAGCTCCTTTAACACCAAGGATATTTATTATAGTGAAAAACCACAGTATTCCTGAAGTAATTAAGAATGCAAAAATTGGTGTGGTTGTTCCCGGAACAAAATAGGTGAAATAGAGCATGAATGCAGTAATGATAGCTGCATTCCCGACCCAGGCTCCTATCCAGTAAGTCCAGGCAATTAAAAAGCCAGCAAAATCACCGAATGCAGCCCTTGTATAAACAATGGGACCACCAGTCCTTGGCATAGCTGTCCCCAGACTGGCAAAACTTAATGCAATAAGCAATGACCCGGCTGATGTGATTATCCATGCAATTATTGCAGTCTTTGGATTTGATGCTGCGGCTAAAGATGCTGCAGATGTAAAAATGCCGGAACCAATACAATTACCAACAACAATTGCTACCGCAGCAGTCAGACCCAGTTCCCTCTTTAATTCTATATTACTTGAATTATTCCCAAATTTGATATTGTTCATAAAATTCCATCTTATTAATCTTAGAAAACCACTTTGAATGAGTTTTTAAAACTTTGAAACTAACAAATATTTGACTCAGACAATTTTAATTTCTGATTTTAGTACAATATTA
This sequence comes from Bacteroidales bacterium, assembly GCA_049792755.1. Lineage (GTDB taxonomy): Bacteria > Bacteroidota > Bacteroidia > Bacteroidales > VadinHA17 > LD21. The sequence continues at coordinate 35,827 of JBARBF010000170.1, forward strand.
TTGCATGAGTATCGGGATTAAGAATCTAAATTCATTCATTTTATTCATTTTCCTTAACATTTAATATGAGTTTCCTCATTTATCCCGATAAATCGGGATTTCATTCGTAACGACAGTATTATTTTTGTACTAGGGAAGCAGAGGCGGTTTGCAGTGCAAACTGCCTCTGCTTCCTTTATGCCACATAAAGACATGTCATTCTGAGCGTTAGCGAGGAACCGAGTCCCGTTACGCGGGACGAGCTCACCGAAGGTAATCTCATAATCAATTATTTAAAGATTAATATTGATAACAGATACTCTAAATATTATTATTTCAAAAAACTTTATGTATAAGAATAGATTGATTTAATTTAAAATTCCCATTTGCTTCATTAAAAATACTGCATTCATCTTTTGAGTGATCCCGTCCCGAAGCTTATAATCAAACCGGATATTATCAATATCAATTTCAATTTCAAAACATTTGTTAATTATCACTCCGGGATTATCAGACTCAAGTTTCCCAAGTGATGTGTCATGTGTTGCTATTAATCCTGTACCACCTCTTTCAGCCAATCTCTTTAGAAATAATTTTGAACCCGTGCTCTTATCTTCCGAATTTGTGCCTTTGAGGATTTCATCGAGTATAAAGAATACAGGATCTCCTTCTTCAATCCTGTATTTCAGCGTACTTAGCCTTTTCAGTTCAGCATAGAAGTATGATTCATTATTCGGGAGGGAATCGAGAGTACGCATACTCGAAAACAGTTTCCCGGGCAGGAAATTCATTTCCGTAGCACAAACAGGGGCACCTGTCATTGCCAGAATATAGTTTACTGCAACTGTTCTTAAAAATGTACTTTTCCCTGCCATGTTAGCACCTGAAATGACGCAAATTGTCCCCTTTTTCCCAAGAGTAAAATTGTTGCATACCCTTTTGCCATCATCGATTAGTTGATGCCCAAGATTTTTAGCAGAGAATACGTTGTTCTTATCAGATTTAACCGGGTATACAAAATCAGGATTATTATATGCGTAGTTTCCAAGACTTATAAAAGCATCAACCTGACCAACCATTTCGAGCCAGACAGTAAAACGGGTTTTATATTCAGATTTCCATTTCTCCAGCCTGTAGACACTCTGATAATCCCAAAGTAATAATCCATTCAGTACAAATCCCACAAGCATGTTATTCCTGTTGTCAAAAGATTGTATAAGTCTGCCTAACTTTCTGATTGATTCAACCGCAGAATCACTTTCACCGGAAACATTCAATTTAATATCATTTAAAACAACAGAATCAAATGACTCATTCTCAAATGCCAGAAGCAGATGTTTCATTGAGGACAGAAAGTTATACTTCCTTGTTAACGCATTATGAATCTGATTGATACTTTTAAGTCCTATCGCGATATAAAAAAGGTTAATCAGAAAAATAAATACAAATACAGGGTATGGTAATATCCCCATAACCATAAGCAAAAGAGCTGCAAATGCAAGTGTGGGCAGGAAAAATAACAGGAGTTTTTTTAATGATGAAGAGGTTATTACTGTTTTTTCTTCAATCCAATCAAGCAGACCTGAGATTTCACTCTTTTCCAGAGGTATTGTCATTCCTGATGCCATAAACTCATGTCTCCATTTATCTTTTGAAGCTAGCTCTTTTATAGCTTCCTGACGATCTGCTAAATCCTCAGAAAGTATGAATGGGTCTGATAGCCACCCGGCAAGAATATCTCTTCCGTAACCGGTCACAGTTCTGTTCAGGTATTGAAACAGTGATGAAGCGCCAAAAAGATCAATATCAAAAGAAAAATCATGCCTGATATCCGCATAAGAACTACCTGAATCAAATGCTGAGAGATCACCCGAAAGAGCATCTGCTTCATTTTGATTTATCAGTGCAAGGTTTCCCAGGAATTCTTTCTTTAACGAATAATCAGAAAAAAGTTTTACCAGCCAAAGAAACAGAATTGAAAAAATGAAGAATAATATTACACCGTAAGAGGTTCTTCTTGTAAACGCTGACCAGACAAATATAAATCCTCCAATAAAGGTTATAAACCTTAAAAATGAGATAATTAATACAAGCCGTTCTTTCTTTTTTTCAAGATCCCGGTAGGATTTTGCGGAATTAAGATATCGTTCTCTGGCCTGGTTTTTTTTCATTTCTTCAGGTAATAAGGGCAACAATTTTGAATTGGCTTCTGCTGTTGTACAGATCAGCACCTGTCTGATCAAAATTCCAGGTCCATTCTTCTTTAAGCCGGTATGGAGGAAGATCAGTTACCAGGGTGGGAATAGTCATAATGTTGCCTGACTTGTTTGAAATGACCTCAGCATAATCTGTAATAAGAACTGACTTGTGATTCTTAAGAAAACTGATGTGCTTTTTCTGTATTTCAGTTCTGAAATGATTAAATTCTTCTTCCCCTATTTTTGATCTCTTTTTTAAAAAATCAATAAGGAGTGATTCGAGCTGGGTAAGGATATTAAGTGAAATGATCATTCCAGGATCATCATCCGGTTTAAATTCCGGTATGATAATATTCTCAAGTGATTTTAACTTTTTAAAGAACTGGTACTTTGCAGTTTTTTCCCATACTTCTTCAATTAACCCTCCTGTGATGTCTTGTTCTATTAACTCAACATTCTTAAAACTTCCAGCCTGACTTATTACATCAGGCGGATGAATAATATCAATAAGGCAAACTTTCCCGGTTCGCTCAACCAATTCTGCAAATGGCAGGTCAAGCAACCAACCGCTGCCAAGAACAGTTACCTTTTCAGGCTTATAAATTTCCAAAGCTTTGATAATAAAATTCCTGCAGTGCTCCTGGTGATTTTCCCAACCCCCTTCCTGGTTTACATGATGAATTATCAGTCCATTCTGATAGTTATAATAATGCATTTTATTAAGCATTCTCCTATATGATATACTTTGCGTCATCGGGGAGTGTTTTGAACTCTTAATTCGCTTAACCGGGATGTCATCAACTGACTTAATTGCCTGGCGAGCTCATCCGGGTTATCCGAGCCAAAATCAGCAGGATTAATCTGGTCCAGGACCTTTATCCTGATCTGATAACCACTTCCGAAGATCAGACCATGTTTGGGAAGAATTCCTCCCGTTCCGTCAATCAGAACGGGGAGAATTGGAACATTCGCCTCTAAGGCAAGCTGAAAAGCGCCTCTTTTAAAAAATCCTATCTCATTGTTCAGAGAGCGTGTACCTTCAGGGAAGATCATAACTGATATCCCCTTTTTAAGACAATTAAATGATTTTTCAAGCATTTTTAATTTGCTCTCTTCATTTCCCCGGTCAACAACAATATATTCTGCCATTCTTAAGTACCAGCCAATCACCGGAATATTAAAATTTTCTATTTTCGATATCCATTTGAATTTGTATCTGAGGCAGTTTATCAAGAGAATATCAAGTACTGACTGATGGTTTGAAATTATAATGTATGTTGTTCCTTTAACGGCTTTTTCTCTCCCTTCGATGCGGATTTTCCAGATTGGTATTAAAAATGACAGAAACAGACTCTCATACATCAGGAACCAGTGGATAAGAGCTTTATTCCTGTCAAATGGCAGAGCCAGTAACCAGATTATCAGGTTTAAAGGAAATGTTATTATAACCAGGCAAATGCCTATAAACCAAACGATTATCGATTTAAAGATATCCATGAAGATTCTTTTTTCTCTGGGAAAAGGGTAATGAAGAAGTTGAAATCCATTAACCACAAAGGTCACAAAGGATTAACTCAAAGATCACAAAGAACTGAAATATAGGACTTCCCCTTTGTGTACTTTGCGCTTACTTTGTGTGCTTTGTGGTTAAAAAGGACTTTTTCAACACCCGAAGCACAGAGCCGTGTTCAGCATTTTTTTTTGTTAAAACAGCAAATTAAAAAAAATTATATATTTCCGCTTCAGTTAAAGAAATATTTTCAGATTTAAAAACCTCCAACAGATCGTCAACCATATGTCTGCAACCTATAAGCTTCTTTGATATACCCTTCAGCTTATCAATCCCATCAAGCTGACATTCCCTGATGGTACCTTCTTTAACAAATAACCGGCAGAGAATATGTCTGCCTTCAAATGCAAACTGTTTTACGAACCTATATTCAGGACCATATGCCCAATTCCATTCCCAGGTCTTGTATTTTGAATCGGCTAAAGATTGAGCTTGCTTCGTTTCTGTCTGAGTAAGAGTATAAGGGAAGTTTTCATGAAAGTTTTTCAGGAAGTAGTTCATCATTTCCGATCTGAATTCATTAATATCCTGACTGCAGTTAATTTTTTCATTCAGATTTAATACTGATGAAGGATTCGAAATAACAGCCCTGGAGGTATAACATGAGCTATCCTCCCGGATAGAATTTCTAAGCATCTCCAGAGCGGTACTGAACAGCAATGTACCATGATGAAGGACCCTGTTACCATGAATATGTTCGGCATTCCCTGACACCTTTAACCCGTCAACTTTCAGATCATTTTTACCTTCAAATCTTGCTTCAACTCCCATAGATTTTAAAAAATCAATTACAGGTAGAGTGTACTTCATGAAGTCGACCTGCTTTCCACTTTCACTATTACTGATAAAACTGAAATTCATGTTCCCCCGATCATGAAATACTGTTCCTCCGCCGGAAATTCTTCTTATAACCGGAATCTTATTTTCAGTTACATATTTTGTGTTTACCTCCCTATGTCCCGACTGATGCTTGCCGATAATAACCGAAGGATCATTAGTCCCGAGTATGAAATACTCCTCTTTACTGTTTTTAAGCAGTGATTCCTCAATTGCAAGGTTGAAGAACGGGTCGGTTGATTCCAGATTTATGCAATACATAAATGTACAGCTTATTGAGTTGACAGATGACCTCTGGACGAATTAAAATAAGGCTTATATTTTAGTATCCTGTTGTCTGTCAGTGCATAAAGGCTATACAATCCCCAGCCTATAAACGCACCCAGCAGAGCTCCGAATAACACATCGCCAGGATAGTGAACTCCCAGGTAAACCCTGCTATAACATATTATACTTGCCCATAATAAAATACTTATTGTGTACCATCTTTTTTTTATGAATGAAAGACTGAGAAGTGCCACATCAAAAGTGTTTGTGGCATGAGAAGAAACAAAACCATAGACCCCTCCGCATTCACCATTTACCAGATGGACAATTCCCATTATTGATGGCTCATGACAGGGACGTAATCGATGAACTATATTTTTTACAATAACAGATGTCTGATCGGAAAGTGTTGCTGCCAGAATAATAAAAATGAGAATAATAAGGAATTTCCTCTTGTATTTAATCCCCAGAAAAATAAGGATAGCCAGATAAAGCGGGACCCAGATTAATTTCCCGCTAAAAGTACACATCACCCGGTCAAAGAATGGTGAATTTAATGAATTAATAAATAAAAAAAGCTGTTGATCAAATCTTTCAAGCATTTATATCAATCGAAGTTAAGTACTTTCCATATCATGTCCTTCAGAGTAACAATTCCCTGACCTGTCAATGAGGAGATAAATACCCTTGGAATATCAGGAAGATCATTTCTTATTTCCTGAATAAGTTCTTCGTCGAGCATATCGGTTTTGGATATTGCCAGAACTCTTTTTTTATCCAGAAGTTCAGGGTTGTACATTTTCAATTCATTTACAAGAATTTCATATTCCTCTCTAATATTTTTACTGTCGGCAGGCACCATGAAAAGAAGCATCGAATTTCTTTCAATATGCCTGAGAAACCGGATTCCCAAACCCTTGCCTTCATGAGCTCCTTCGATAATACCGGGAATATCTGCCATTACAAATGACTTTTCGTCCCGGTAACTGACAATTCCAAGGTTAGGCACAAGTGTGGTAAAAGCATAATCGGCAATCTTAGGCCTGGCAGCAGAAACTACAGAAAGCAGAGTTGATTTGCCCGCATTCGGAAAACCTACCAGCCCGACATCGGCAAGTATTTTAAGCTCAAGTATAAATTCCTGTTCAACGCCGGGTTCTCCTGGCTGTGCATATCTGGGGGTTTGGTTGGTTGGTGACTTGAAATGGACATTTCCCTGACCTCCTCTTCCTCCTTTGGCAAGGATCTTTTCTTCGCCATTCTTTGTAATTTCAAAAATCGATTCACCGGTTTCGCTGTTTTTTGCAATAGTGCCCAGAGGAACCTGAACAATAATATCTTTCCCTTCGGCTCCGGTTGATTGTTGTCTTCCGCCTCCTACACCGTTCTCAGCAAATATATGACGCTGATATTTTAAGTGAAGTAGAGTCCACATCTGTTCATTGCCTTTTAATATTATGTGCCCTCCCCTTCCACCATCACCTCCGTCAGGTCCGCCTTTGGGTTCAAACTTCTCCCTGCGGAAATGAGCTGATCCGGCGCCACCATTGCCGGAACGACAATAAATCTTTACATAATCGACAAAGTTTGATCCGGACATATTCTTTAATATTCAAAACTATAATTAAATGATATTAAATCAATTTAACAAAATAATTATAGCCCTTCCCCTTTTTTCTACCCCCCACCCCCCCAAGGAGGGGCTATAAACAGAGAAGGATTTCAAAGTCCCCCCTTGGGGGGATTTAGGGGGTCAAAAGGCACATGGGGCTAAACCAGCTTCTTCATATGATCAGAAAGTCTTTTGAATATTTCATCAATTGTACCCATTCCATTTACAGGCTGATATAATCCTTTCTGACTGCAGTAATTAATTATTGGTTCTGTTTTTTCTTTATAAACCTCAATTCTGTTTTCGATAACTGCAGGATCCTTGTCATCGGGTCTTCCTGAAAGCTCAGCTCTGGCAATTAGCCTTTTAACAAGTTCATCATGATCAACGTCAAGAACAAGCATCTTATCAATCCTCATGCCCCTTTCATTTAACATTTTTTCAAGAGAAACAGTCTGAGCAACAGTCCTGGGAAATCCATCAAAGAGAAATCCGGCCGATCCTTTGCTGTTATCTATCTTATAGGCAATCATTTCAATCACTACTTCATCGGGTACCAATTCACCTTTTGACATTATAAGGTTCATCTTTTTACCAAGTGCGGTGCCGGCTTTTATCTCGGCCCGAAGCATATCGCCAGTTGACAGATGAATAAGATTGAATTTTTCAGCCAGCATGACTGACTGGGTTCCCTTACCTGATCCGGGAGGTCCAAAAATTAAGAAATTTACCATAAGGAAAAATTAAAGTTATGTAATATTTACTATTGCAAGTCAGAAGTCGGAAGACGGAAGTCAGAAGAAAAAAATCTTCGGACTTCGGGCTTCGGACTTCCGACTTTATTGTACTAATGAATAAACAGATGGCAGATTTCGTCCAAAACCATCATAATCAAGACCATATCCTACTACAAAATCATCAGGTATTTCGAATCCTATATAATCCAGAGGGATATCCTTTGTATATGCGCCAGGTTTGAAGAGCAGTGCAGCTATTCTCACTTCAGACGCTTTTCTGATTACAAGCTCATCCACTATCCGTTCCAAAGTATTTCCCGTATCGACAATATCATCAACAACAACTATTGTTTTGTTTTTTATATCTTCATTCCAACCAATTAGCTCTTTGATTGATCCTGAAGAGCTCGTTCCTTCGTATGAAGCAAGTTTCACAAAAGAAATTCTAGCCTGAAATTCGATACGCCTGAACAGATCAGCGGCAAACAGAAATGCTCCGTTAAGAATGCCGAGAAAAACTACATCCTTGCCGGCAAGATCGGAATTCAACTGTCTGGCCAGTCCTTCAATCCTCTGTTGGATAGCTTTTTCCGTTAACATTTCTCTAAACCTTTTATCCAGTATACAGATTTCTTTCATGAAGACAATATTTGAACTCTTTGCCGGTGCGAAAATATGAAAATAATACCTTATTTTTGTCCTTATCAGCAAGTTAAATTAAAATATTTTAAATGGAACCGATCGTCAGCATAATAATGGGCAGCACATCTGACCTGCCTGTTATGGAGAAAGCAGCAGAGATATTAAATAACTTCAGAATACCTTTTGAAATGAATGCTTTATCAGCACACAGAACACCTGAAGAGGTTGAAAAATTTGCTAAAAATGCCGAAACGAGAGGGATAAAAGTGATAATAGCTGCCGCAGGGATGGCAGCTCATCTGCCCGGAGTGATCGCCGCCATGACTCCTCTGCCTGTTATTGGAGTACCTATCAAAGCATCACTTGAAGGATTGGATTCAATTTTTTCTATCCTTCAGATGCCTCCCGGGATACCTGTAGCTACAGTTGGTGTAAATGCTGCCCAGAATGCCGGTATCCTTGCAGCTCAGATTATAGCAACGGGTGATAAAGCGATCATGAAAGAGGTTGTAAAATACAAGGAATCGCTTAAGAATAAGATCGTTCAGGCTAATGAAGAACTGAAAAATGTAAAATATCAATATAAGACAAACTAGGTTTCTCTCTGTGAAACTCTATGTATCCTCAGTGGTTCTCTGTGTAACTAAAAGAATAAAGAACTAACACAGGGACGCAGAGAAAAAAAAGTTCAATTCTGTTACGAGGATTGAACTTTTTTGTATATTTATGGTGACAATTTTTGAAACAGTTGAGCTCGCTGCTGAAAATATCTGTTTCTGTTTTACTAATTTTTTTCTCTTTAACCGCTTCAGGAGGAGATCCGTATCGTCCTTCTGCAGGAGCAGGTGAAGCAGGAACAGGATATGTCTGCATTATGAAGAACTCATTCTGGTCATCATTTCACAATCAGGCTGCTCTTGCTTATAATAATTCATTCTCATTTGGATTCAACTACGAAAACAGATTCAATATAAGTGAACTTGGGACACGTTCTCTGGGATTAACTATCCCTGCAGGGAAAGCCTCACTCGGCGCAGTTTATTCACATTTCGGATACAAAGATTTTAACAGGGATGTAGCTGGACTGGCTTGCGGTATGAAACTTTCCAATAAAATTTCTGCCGGTCTACAGGTTGATTATTTTTCAGAAAGAACATCAGATGAATGTAATAATCAGTCTGTTACATGCGAGGCAGGATTATTGATAACTCCCACCGAAAACACAAGGTTTGGTATTCATATTTTTAACCCTGTTCCGAATTCATTAAGAAAAACTTTTCTTCCAATGTCGCTGAGGATTGGCGTGGGAACTTATCTTAACAAATTACTTTTTGCGGGGGTCGAAACTGAGATGAGTTCAGGCAGTAATTTAATTGTCAGAACTGGTTTTGAATATGAGGCAGTAAAGAAACTGTGGTTGAGAGGCGGATTCAGTTCAGATAATAATTCATTCAGTTTCGGATTGGGCTGGCTGATAAAAATTGTTCAGATTGATCTTGGTTTCGTGACTCATGAAAGACTTGGAGTAACTTCTTCAGTATCATTGATATTTAAAATCCATTAATATTTAAATCCATGAACCACAAAGCTCTCAAAGAAAAAGATTTATAATGAATAGGGTAGAATGAACAAAAATCTGAATAATAGAATATTGAACAAACGAATGAAGAATAGCGAACTAAAATGAATGAGAAAAAATTTGATCTTGAAGATCGGCTTATCGAGTTTGCAGTAGCTACACTAAAACTCGTTGAAAATTTACCAGTATCAAAAGCAGCTGTGCATCTGGGTGGACAATTATTAAGATCTGGGACTTCACCAAGTTTAAACTATGGTGAGGCAAAAAGTGGAGAATCTAAAAATGATTTTATCCACAAAATGAAAGTATGTCTTAAGGAATTGCGTGAATCTTATAATTGCCTTAGGATTTTGCATAGAGCCAAGATATATAAAACTGAGAAAGAGGTTCTTAATCTAATTCAGGAGTGCAATGAACTAATATGCATTTTTGTTAAAAGTATAGTCACAGCAAATAAAAAATAGTTCTGCCTTCTTCATTCGTTTGTTCAAATGTTCTTATTTCAAAATTACTTAGACAAAAAAGAATCCAGCTGAATGAAAAGGTATTTAATAATATTTCGCCTCTTACTCTTGCCAGTCTGGGGTTTTAGCCAGGAAACAAACGTTTCTGATATTATTATCAGCATTGCAGAAGATCTTGCAGCTGACGAAGAAGATCCGCAAGCCGTAGAGGTTTTTATAGAGAGGCTTCAGGAACTTGCTGAAAATCCAGTAAAGGTTAATATCTCAAACGACAGAGAATTGTCAAGGTTATTCTTTCTTTCTGATTTCCAGGTAAAAGCGTTGGCAGACTATGTCCATTCCACCGGACAAATAGTTTCTGAATTTGAGCTGGCAAACATACCCGGATTTGACAGAGAAACCGCTGAAATGATTATCCCGTTCATCAGTCTTGAAAATAAACAGGTAAATAATTCAGATTCCGCCCGATGGAGAAACTCAATAATATCAAATTTCTCTTTAAAATCAGGAAATAATGATGCCTCCTCTTTAGGTTCCGATTGGAAAATCCTGACGAAATACAAGTTTACTGCAGGAGAATTTTCAGGTGGAATCACAATGGAGAAAGATCCGGGGGAACAACTTCTAAGCGGAAAACCTCCTCTTCCTGATTTCCTTTCAGCTCATCTCGCATTTAGCGGAAATGGTATTATAAAAAGAATTATCATAGGAGACTTTTCTGCCCGGTTTGGTCAGGGTACAAACATAAATACAGGCACCTCCAGAGGCATTTCTCTTGTTACACCAGGCTATATGTCAGCCAGTGATGAAATTAAACCTTATACTTCAACAGAAGAGAACAAATTCTTCAGAGGTGTCGCTGCTGAGTTTTCAGTTAGAAATATGGAATTGTCGATGTATTTTTCAAAAAACTTTAGGGATGCTACTATTGTCTCATCAACAAACTCTGAGAATGACTATGTAGAAAGTTTTTATACAGCAGGATTGCATAATACACTTTCACTTTTGCAAAAAAAAGATGCGGTTTCCATATTGGCTTACGGGATATCTTTTTCGTATAACTTTAATAATCTGAAAGTTGGTCTTGTCTGGTCGGAAAACAGGTTTTCGCTGCCTATAGATATTACCGGGAATGATCCGGAGAAAGTCTATGATTTTAAGGGTGACCATAACAATATCTATACAATTTATTATAACACCTTTATTAAAAAAATCTTACTCTATGGCGAGTTGTCTGCAAATGAAAAAAATAAATATGCCATTGTGCAGGGAATCTCTTTCAGACCTTCAGACAGGTTAACACTCAATTTAATATTCAGAAACTATAATCCTGGTTTTACAACTTTCTTCGGCCAGGGCTCCGGAGCAGGATCAAAAACTTCTAACGAAAGAGGAATTTTAGGAAATTTCTCATTCGAAGCGGCAAAGCATCTATTTCTAATTGGGGGATGTGACATTCATTATTTTCCCTGGCTTAAGTACCGTTGCAGCGCTCCTTCATTTGGAGTCAGGAAGGAAATAAAAGCAAGCTTTCAACCTACAGAAAGAGTGACATTTGATGCAACTTATAATTATAGGTTATCATTATCAGATAGTGCTGAAGCACAAGGGATACCAGATCAAAAGATGATTATTACAAGAAGTTTGAAGGCATCTGTCCGTTATTCAGTTTATGATAAATTGGTATTAGGAACACGTATCGATTTTAATTATGTTAATCCCGGCAGAAGCAGGGGAGCGATTCTTTTTCAGGAAATAAGTTATAGTTTCAGAAAGGTTCCTGTCACATTATGGGCCAGATATTGCCTTTTCAAAACTGATGACTGGGATTCCAGAGTTTATACTTACGAAAATGATCTTTTGTACAGTTACAGTATCCCTGCATTATCAGGAGAAGGAAGCAGAAGTTATATTATGGCAAAATGGAAGATAAGTGATTTTGCAGAGTTAAGAGTCAAATATGGGATAACATCTTCTGTTGCAACTGGAAAATCTTCGGAGAATTCGGAAGAAATTAAGATGCAGTTCAGGATATGGTTCTAAAGATGTCTTTCGGTCTTCTTGCTTTTATCTTTTTACTTTTGTCTTTTGTCTTGATGATTTCAGCCTACAACCTAATTGTCAAGCGGAGTTTTTATATCCCTTACATTAAGCTGAAGATTCCGGTTTCCTCTGAACTCGTTCATCTCCAATGAATAACAAACATCAAAAGGATTCCCCCCCTTAATATATTCAAAATGGTCAGCCTGGCTGAATGCAATGGCCGAAAAGCTTTTCTGACCTGTTGATTCCTGACAAAGATCGAGCTTTAGATGCTCACCGCTCGATCCAACCATCCGGCCTGATCCTGTGTCAAACACATTTCGTGAAACAAAAACGGGTGACATGTTTTCCGGGCCAAAAGGCTGAAACTGACTCATGGTTCTAAAGAATTCTTCATTAATCTCAGAGAATGAGAGTTCAGTATCGATAAATATTCGTGGAACGAGCTGTTCTTCAGTTATTGTGCTATTTACATATTTTTCAAATCTCTCCATAAATGGCATGATATTCTCTTTTTTCAAAGTAAGACCTGCAGCAAACATATGTCCTCCGAAGCTCTCAAGCAGATCACTGCATGCTTCAATAGCCTGGTAGAGATCATAACCCTGAACCGACCTTGCGGAACCAGTGGCAAAACCATTGGATTCAGTAAGGATTACTGTTGGCCGGTAATATGTTTCAATTAATCTTGAAGCAACTATTCCTATCACTCCTTTCTTCCAGGATGGGTTATAGAGCACTGTGGTTCTTGAATTTACAGTCCTTTGATCTTCAGCGATCATACGCATCGCTTCTGTAGTCATAATCCGATCGATACTCCGTCTTTCCAAATTGAAGTTATTGATCTCCTTGCTTATTCCCGTAGCCAACCGGGTATCACTCGAAACGAGCAAGTCAACTGCCTTGCTTCCTGTTTCCATTCTTCCGGCTGCATTTATTCTGGGACCAATTTTAAAAACTACGTCTTCAATAGTAATTGCTTTTGTTACTTCCGATTCGCGGATAATCTCTTTCAGTCCGGTACGGGGAGATTCATTTAATCTTTTCAGTCCAAAATATGCCATTACCCTGTTTTCTCCTGTCAGCGGAACGATGTCAGATGCTATGCTGACAGAGACAAGGTCAAGATAGGGGGATATTTTGCTGAACGGGATACCGTGTACTCTGGAATATGCATGGATAAGCTTAAATCCTACCCCACATCCCGATAGTTCTTTATACGGGTAGCTGCACGATGGCTGTTTTGGATCAAGAACCGCTAGTGCTTTAGGTATTTCATCGCCAGGGTAATGATGATCACAAATAATAACATCCAGTCCTTTTGTGCGGGCATATTTTACTTTTTCCACTGCTTTTATACCGCAATCGAGAGTGATGACCACCTTACAATTATTCTGATAAGCAAAATCAAGCCCCTGGTATGAAACACCGTAACCTTCTTTGTATCTGTCTGGTATATAATATTCTACATTTGAATACTGATCTTTTAAGAATGAATACATCAGAGCAACGGCAGTTGTTCCATCAACGTCATAATCGCCATAAACAAGAATCCTTTCGTTCTTTTTTACCGCAGCGGAGATTCTGTCAACTGCAATATTCATGTCTTTCATAAGAAAAGGATCGTGAAGATAATCGAGACTGGGATTAAAGAAAGCAGTTGCTTCATCAGCGGAGGAAATATTACGCTGGGCCATCAGATTCGCCAGGGATTCTGAAACACCTAAAGCCCCGGCAAGCTGTTTTACAACGGCAGTATCTCCTTTATCTTTCACTATCCATCTCTTTTCCATCTCTTTACTCCTTAATCCAACTTAAATCAAAAACTTTCTGCAGGTTTTCTTTCACTTTGAATTTTACAGATTCAAAATCCTGTCTGACACCCAACTCTTTTTCAAGTGAAGTGACCCCTTTATCTGTAAAGCCGCACGGGTTGATATTATTAAAATATGTCAGATCGGTATTAACATTAAAAGCAAATCCATGCATAGTTACATACTTACTGGCTTTTACTCCGATAGCACAAATTTTCCTGGCTTTTTTGGCAACCTCCGGATCGAACCATACACCGGTACCCCCGTCAAGCCGGGAAGCAGTTAAACCAAATTCACTGACTGTTTTTATGATTGCCTCTTCGAGCCTGTAAATATACTCCCTGAGTCCTATTTTAATTACCTCCAGATCAAAAATCGGATAGCCAACAATCTGACCGGGACCATGATAAGTAATATCTCCACCCCGGTCAATCCTGTAGAACGCCGCTTCCTTTGCCTGAAGCTGAATGAAATCGAGTAATAAATTGTTTTCAGAACCGCTTTTACCAAGTGTATAAACGTGAGGGTGCTCTACAAAAATAAATGTCCCCGGAAGAAAATTCTGGCCTGATTTACCAGACATACTGCCTTGTTTTTTACTCTCCAGGAGCCTGTTAAAGATATTAACCTGGTAATCCCAGGTCTCTTTATAATCTTTTTGCCCAATATCCTTATATATAACGCTATAGCTCAATTTTTTATTTTCTCTTAAAGTGACGCTAAATATAATAAATTTTAATGAGCCTTTACATGATTTTCAGCATGAAATGATGATCTCACCAGTGGACCGCTTTCTACAAAGGAAAATCCAAGGCCAAGAGCTATAATTCTGTACTCTTCAAATTTACCCGGCGAAATATATTCTGCAACTTCCATATATTCTTTCCCGGGTTGAAGATATTGCCCTATTGTCAGAATTTTGCATCCTGCTGCAAACAGATCACTGATTGTCTGAAAGGTTTCATCTTCGTTTTCTCCAAGTCCTAACATAAATCCCGATTTTGCAGTTTTCCCTTTTCCGGATATGCATTTTATAACCTCAAGGCTCCTTTCATACTTTGCTTTTGTACGTATTACAGGAGTAAGACGCCTTACAGTCTCAACATTATGAGATATCACATCAGGGTCTGCATCAATTATTTTCTGAATATATTCAGGATTGCCGTCAAAATCAGGAATTAATGTTTCCATTGTAGTATTCGGATTTACCTCTTTTATCCTCCTTATAGTATCTGCCCAGAAAGATGCTCCACTGTCAGAAAGATCATCGCGGTCGACCGAGGTGATAACACAATGTTTAAGTTTCATAGCCTTGATCGATTCTGCAAGTCTGTCAGGTTCACCCGGATCGGGAGTAAGAGGTCTCCCGGTTTTTGTAGCACAGAATTTACATGCCCTTGTACAGATATCACCAAGAATCATAAAAGTGGCAGTACCCCTGTTCCAGCATTCGCCGATATTCGGACAGTTTCCGCTTGTGCATATAGTATGAAGATGATTCTCAAGAACTAAGTGCTTGACCATTGAATAAGTCTCACCACTGGCTCTCTGCATCTTTAGCCAGCCGGGCAATCGCCTTCCTTTTTGCATTTTAATTTATTTGATTTTTGACGCAACAAAGCTACAAAAAAGGTACCAACTTCCCAGATTTTTAGAAATTTGTATTCCATTAACCACAAAGGTCACAATCCCGAATACTCGGTATTACACAAAGTTCACAAAGTGATTATTACTCAAGGTACCTTTGTGTTCTTTGTGGTTAAAAAAAAACTATATTTGTTAGACTTCAAATTGAATACAGAATTCATAAAATATTAAGACAATGCCTAAGAATGAATTAAAAATAAATCAGAACTATCAGACAGTTATAGGCGATTACCCAAAGGTGGGGATACGTCCTGTCATTGACGGCAGGATGCGCGGAGTAAGAGAGTCTCTCGAGGATCAGACAATGAATATGGCAAAGAATGCTTCAAAACTTATCTCATCTAATCTGAAATATCCGAATGGTAAACCGGTCAGCTCAATAATTGCAGATACATGCATTGGAGGTGTTGCTGAAGCCGCTATGTGTGATGAAAAGTTTAGCAGGAATGGTGTTGGTGTCAGCTTAACTGTTACTCCTTGCTGGTGTTATGGCAGCGAAACTATTGATATGAATAGTGCTGTTCCAAAAGCTATATGGGGATTTAATGGTACGGAGAGACCAGGAGCAGTATATCTTGCTGCGGCTCTTGCAGGACATACCATGAAGGGTTTACCTGCTTTCGGGATCTATGGACATGATGTGCAGGATGCCGGAGATCAGTCAATACCCGAAGATGTCAGTGAAAAGATATTGAGGTTTGTAAGAGCAGGACTGGCAGTATCATTAATGAAAGGTAAATCATATCTTTCAATGGGATCTGTTTCGATGGGTATAGCAGGATCAATTGTCCGGGAAGATTTTTTCCAGGAATATCTTGGGATGCGAAATGAATATGTTGATATGAGTGAATTCAACCGTAGGTTGAACGAGGAAATTTTTGATAAAAAGGAATTTGTAAAAGCTCTTGATTGGACAAAGAGAAACTGTAAAGAAGGAAAAGATCTTAATCCATATCCTAAATCAAGGAAACAGAAGGATAAAGAATGGGAAACGGTAGTTAAAATGACTCTTATCGCACGCGATTTGATGGTAGGCAATCCGGGTCTCAAAAAACTGGGGTATGGCGAAGAGGCACTTGGTCATAATGCTATACTTTCAGGTTTCCAGGGTCAACGTCAATGGACTGATCATATGCCAAACGGAGATTTTCTCGAGGCAATTCTCTGCTCTTCATTTGACTGGAACGGAATAAGACCCCCATATCTGGTTGCAACAGAGAATGATGCAATGAATGGTGTACCGATGCTTTTTGGATATCTTCTTACCAACACGGCACAGATGTTTTCAGATATCCGAACATACTGGAGTCCTGATGCAATAAAAAGAGTTACAAAGATAAAACCTGAAAGTCTGGCATCAAACGGAGTCATTCACCTCATCAATTCAGGAGCATCCGCACTTGATTTTTCAGGCAGACAAACGAGTAAAAAAGAGTCATGCATTAAACCTTTCTGGGAAATTACCGGGAAAGATGCTGCAGCATGTCTTGAAGCAACACATTGGACACCTGCCAATACCGGATATTTCAGGGGTGGAGGCTTCTCGTCACAATTCGATACAAAAGGAGTTATGCCAATAACTATTTCAAGAGTTAACCTGGTAAAAGGGTTGGGACCGGTACTTCAACTGGCAGAAGGCTGGACAGTCGAACTTCCTGAAAAAATGAATAAAATCCTCACTGACAGGACAGATCCCACATGGCCAACAACATGGTTTACACCAAAGCTGACAGGTAAAGGACCCTTTACCGATGTATATTCTGTAATGTCAAACTGGGGAGCTAATCACAGCGCTTCAAGTTATGGGCATATAGGTGCTGATCTGATCACTCTTGCTTCAATCCTCAGAATACCTGTATGCATGCATAATGTTGATGAGGCAAAAGTGTTTCGTCCAAGCTCATGGAATGCTTACGGGATGGATAAGGAAGGTTCTGATTACAGGGCATGTCAGACTTATGGGGCGCTTTATAAATAAAATTTTTACCTATTAGCCTGAACCCGTCTCTGAAGAAATCGACCTCATCCCCAACCCCTCTCCCGGTGGAGATGTGGAGTAAAAAATAATCAAATATCTAAGCCCCTCCCTCCTGGGGGAGGGGTTGGGGAGAGGTAAAAAACATGGGATGGATTAAGAGTGATAAATTATAGTATTTTTTCCTAGATATTTAACATCATACATATGGAATCACCTCTTGAAAACAGAAAAATAGAAATTGAACAGGAGACCCTGAACCATCTGAATACCACAAGAAAATGGGCCATGTTCCTTGCAATCATCGGTTTTATAATTCTGGGCATGTTTATAGTCATTGCAGCAATTGCTGTCACTTTTTTTTCTGCGTTTAAGTCAAGTCAGTCAGGTTTCGGGATATCCGAATCAATGATTTTTGTAATCTTGCTTCTCGTGGCAATTGTAAGTTATTTCCCAATACGTTTCCTATTCCGCTTTTCTAAATTCACTTCACATGCCATCCATACCATTGATAAACTGGAATTTAATAAAGCCATAAAGAACCTTAAATACTATTTTGCATATATAGGTGTACTGATAATCATTATTCTTTCAATCTATATTGTGGTATTAATTATTGCAGGATCTTCGCTGGCTTTTTTAAAAGGACTGTGATAATCCTGTAGCTTTTTTATAAGTGATCCCTTTTCGAAAAAATAATACCGTTTATCTTTCATTCCATTAGATTCACTATTTACAAATGCCAAAAGGAGATATTGCAATAGTTTTCGACTGTGGGGCAACAAACATAAGAGTTATTGCAATCAACAGCAAAGGAGAAATTCTTGCCTCAGAATCATTCCCTAACAATACGCAACCTGATCCCTCATACCCCACCTACAGTATCTGGAATATAAAAGAGATCTGGAATAAGATGTGCCTGGCATCAAATAAAGTGGTCAGCCAGATTAAAGTCAACCATATTGCCGGAGTAACGGTAACCACTTTTGGTGTTGACGGAACATTATTTGATAAATCGGGTAAAATGCTCTATCCGGTAATATCGTGGCAATGTGAGCGGACTAAACCAATTATGGATAACATTGACAAATACTTACCTGTTAATGAGTTATATAGCCAAACTGGCGTTCTTCCCTTTTCATTCAATACCATAAATAAACTCGTATGGTTCGTCGAGAATAAGCCTGATTTGGTTGAGTTGAGTTCATCTTTTCTTTTCATGCCTTCAATTTTCTCATATCTGCTTACAGGTGATATGTATAATGATACAACTATGGCAGGTACCTCAATGTTGACCAATATAAATACAAGGAGTTTATCCGAAAACATCATAAACAAAATCAAATTCCCATTTCAAAAAATAATATCTCCTGTTGAAGCAGGAACAATTACTGGTAAGATCAGTTCCAAAGGTTCTGCTGAAACAGGCCTTCCGGCTGGTACTCCGTTTGTGGCAACAGGTCATGACACTCAATTTGCAATATTCGGATCAGGCGCAGAAAAAAACCAGCCGGTCCTCAGCTCAGGAACCTGGGAAATCCTTATGGTTCGATCAGTAAAATTCCTGGCAGGTAAAGAGCAGCTGGATCTGGGAATAACAACTGAACTCGATTCGAGACCAGGTTTGTATAATATAGGTAACCAATGGATTGCATCCGGAGTTCTTGAATGGGCAAGAAGAAATCTTTACAGTGAAATCGGAGACAATGTATATGATAGTATGGTCTCAGGAGCAGAAAAGGTACCGCCCGGTTGTAACGGAGTAAAAGTTATTCCAAAATTTTATGAAGAGCTGTATGGAAGACCCGGAGGCCAGATACTAGGACTGAAAATACAATCGACCCGTGACGAAATATACAGGGCAATGCTTGAAGCTCTTTCTGAGAGACTCGCAGAAGGAAAGAGAGCTCTTGAAAATGCAGGTGGATTTAAAACGGAAAGTATCATTTGTGTTGGAGGAGGATCAAAAAACAGGCTCTGGAACCGGTTGAGAGCTGACTTTACAGGTGTTCCCCTTAAGATAATTAATCAGAAAGAAACTACTGTTCTGGGTGCTTCGTTATTTGTTCAGGCTGCATGTGGAAATGCTTCATCACCTGAAGATGCGAGATCGGCAATTGATTATAAAACAGAGATTATTGAACCAAAAAGATGATCCATATAGAGTCCCTCTCTCTTAATTTTAACTCCCTAGTCCCCCCCAAATGGGGGCTAAAAAAAAAGGAGAATTTCGAGTCCCCCCCTGAGGAGATTTAGAGGTAAACAGGCGAAAGTGGGGCAAATAAATGTATATATGTAGAAATAGAGTTTTAAAAAATATCAGCTAGTTAAAATTTACATTCACTATGGAAACAGCCTACTTCAACGGAAAATTTCTCCCAAAAGATGAAATTAAGATCAGTCCCGATGACCGGGGATTTCTTTTTGCCGACGGCATATATGAGGTTGTGAGATGGTATGAAGGATTTTTTTACGACATGAACAGCCACTTGACAAGGTTGAAAAGAAGTCTGAGAGAATTGAGAATTAACTGGTCAGAAGCGGATCTGTTTCCAGCATTTGCAGGTGATCTTATAAAACTAAACAGGCTGGAAAACCAACCGGCAATGGTATATCTACAGGTAACACGGGGAGCAGCCAGACGAAGCCATTCCTTTCCATCGCCGGAAGTTTTACCGACAACGTATGCTTATGCCTGGAGTTTTGTACCTGACAATAAGTTAAAAGAAACGGGTATTAAAGTCATGTTAAAAGAGGATATCAGGTGGAGCAGATGCGATATCAAATCGGTGGCTCTTCTTCCCAATACAATGAGTTTTCAGGAAGCACATGAAAATGGATTGAAAGAATGCATTTTCGTTCGAAACGGTCTTATCACGGAAGGATCTCATTCAAATATCTTCTTCGTGATTGACGGTACTCTTTTCACTCATCCCGAATCAAATCATGTTCTTGCAGGTATTACCAGAAAAAACGTTTTAAGGATTGCTGAGGAATCAGGAATAAAAATAAGGGAGGAGGCTCTGCAGGAAAACCGGATCAGATTTATCCAGGAAGCATTTATAACCAATACCTCAGCTGAAGTAACTCCGGTAACGGAACTCGGTGGAAACACACTTGGTGAAGGTGTTCCCGGACCAGTGACCAGAATTATCCGTGATAAATTCGACAATGAAATAAAAGCATTTAAAGGTTGAATGCCTTTATGTCACAAATGCATGATTTTTTTATATTTGCACAAATTTTCAAACTATAATGAGCAATATGAACCTAAGTGAACAGGAGCAGATACGAAGATCATCTCTCGATGAACTCAGAAAACTTGGTATAAATCCATACCCTGCCGCTGAATATAAAACCAACGTTTTTGCACAGGATATCCTAAATAATTTCAGCCCTGAGAAAAATAATTTTCAGGACGTTTGTCTTGCCGGGCGAATAATGAGCAGACGTATTATGGGTAATGCTTCCTTTGCAGAATTAATGGACTCTTCAGGAAGAATTCAGATATATTTTCGTCGCGATGATATATGTCCCGGCGAAGATAAAACTATGTATAATATTGTATTTAAACATCTTCTTGATATCGGTGATATTATCGGAGTAAAAGGTCATGTCTTTAAAACGCAGATGGGTGAAACAACTGTTTATGTTGATGAATTTACTATCCTCAGTAAATCGATCCGGCCGCTTCCTATTGTTAAAGAGAAAGACGGTATTACGTTTGATGCAGTGACTGATCCTGAAATGCGATATCGTCAACGTTATGTCGATCTTATCGTTAATCCGCAGGTGCGTGATGTGTTCAGAAAAAGGACACAGATAATCAATTCCATGCGCGAGTTGTTTAACTCAAGAGGCTATCTGGAAGTTGAAACACCTATTCTTCAGCCGATACCGGGAGGCGCAGCTGCAAGACCTTTTATAACACATCACAACACTCTCGATATGCCTCTCTACCTTAGGGTTGCAAATGAGCTTTACCTGAAGCGGCTTATTGTTGGCGGTTTTGAAGGTGTGTATGAGTTTGCTAAAGATTTCCGTAATGAAGGAATGGACCGTACCCATAATCCGGAGTTTACTGTAATGGAGATTTATATCGCTTATAAAGATTATAACTGGATGATGACCTTCACAGAAGAGATAATAAAAAAGGCTGCTCTTGATCTTCATGGGAAAACTGAAATATTATACGGAGATAAAATCATAAACCTTAATCCGCCATTTAAAAGGGTCAGCATGATTGACGCCATAAAAGAAAATACCGGAATTGATATCTCACTATTGGATGAAGCCGGACTCAGAGAAGTCTGTAACAAACTTGATGTTCCAAATACGACATCGATGGGAAAAGGGAAACTTATAGACGAGCTGTTCGGTGCAAAATGTGAACATAATTACATACAACCTACTTTCATAATTGACTATCCGACTGAAACATCTCCTTTGACAAAGATGCATCGAAGCAAAGCGGGCGTCACAGAGCGTTTTGAACTGATGATTAACGGGAAAGAGATTGCAAATGCATATTCCGAATTAAATGATCCGATAGACCAGATGGAAAGGTTTCAGGACCAGCTGAGGTTGACTGAGAAAGGAGACGATGAAGCAATGTTCATAGACCTCGATTTTATAAGGGCACTTGAATACGGGATGCCTCCCACTTCGGGGATGGGTATCGGGATCGACCGGCTTGCAATGCTACTGACTAACCAGCAATCGATACAGGATGTGTTATTATTTCCACAAATGAAACCTGAAAAGAAATCGGTTTCCGACACTGAAGAAAAATATACCGAGAGAGGAATTCCTGCCGTATGGGTAGAACCACTAAAAAAACTGGGGTTCACAACTGTGGCAAAGCTGAAAGAAGTTGAAAAAGCCGGAAAACTTGCCAATGACCTGAACGGAATTAATAAGAAAAATAAACTTGGGTTACCGGGATTGAGCCCGCAGGCTGTTGAAGAATGGCTGAAATAAATTGTCTACTTTTCAATTCTTTTTAATCTCAGATTCTCAATAAAACTTAATAGCCTTTGTAAAAGATTATAATACAAGGCAATATATAAAACCAGCGTGACGATCCATAATACCAGTAAATTGAACCAGTAAGTATCAATCCTTAAATTCCCTAATTGTTTATAAGGCGCATAAAACTGTGCACGGCCATACTTTGAAGTTGGTTTCATATAGCCGGGTTCATATTTCTGAATAATTTGTTTACCTGTTTCTAATGATTGGGCAATTCTGAATCTGTCCAGAACAACATCCTCCAGATTTGTATTGGAATAATCATTTTGCAGCTTCATAAACTCGTCTCTCCCGATTCTTATCTCTATTGATTTGTTAACCGAATCTTTCCGGTCAAAGTACTTTTTACGAACTTTCCGGAATTGGCCGGATAAACTGTCCAGATAGTTTCCGGCATCTTTAAATACCTCAGAATTAAAGTTTTCTATATTAAGCGATGCCTTCCAGTTTCCGCCGATTAGGCCAAGGCCCGCTAATCCGTTTAGCTTATCAATATAATAGTTCAGTTTATAAAAATTATCAGTTACTGTTTGTCTGTAGTCTAAACTATCTTTAAATTTCCGGCACTCCCAGAGATCTGTTATAAGTTTGTTTATAAGGAATCTTGAGTACCAGTCATTCTGGCTTATTTCCAGATTGTATTTAAAAAAATTTCTTTCGTATTTATTATTTTTAAATTGTTCGACGGCCAGAGCTTCAAACGACCAGCGTGCAGGCATTAAATCTCCAATGACCGGGACAAATTCACTGGAAGTAAATCTGCCCTGATGAAGCCTGTCGAATTTCACAAAAACACCGCTGAACAACAGCTGAGGAATAATAATGACGGGAATTAGGATATAAATTGTTATTACCGAATTAAAAGCAGAAGAAATATTTAATCCGATCATATTTGCTAAACAGGATGTTGTAAAAAATACAAACCAGTATGAAAAAGTCATCCCCTTAATCTCGAGAATAAAGTTACCAATCAGAACAAAAGATAATGTCTGAATTGCTGATATCAGAAACATTATAGTAAGCTTTGAATTAATGTAGCTGAACCAGCTCAGATTAAGAAATGACTCGCGTTTCAATATCTTCCTGTCCTTTACTATCTCTTCAGCACTGATAATTAATCCAAGGAATAGAATGGTCATAACACACGTAAAAAGATATGCTGTCAGGTTTTCGTTTTTGCTGAAAATATACTCACCTTCTGTTTTATATTTAATAAAATACGACAGCACAAATGCAAGGGCAGGTGCTTCAAAGAGATTCATCATAACATACTGCCTGTTAGCCAGTTTGGACAGCATATCGCGGATGAAGAAAATCTTTGATTGTTTTATTAGACCAGGTATGCTGTAAAAATTCTCAGGAAGAATCCGCTTATCACGAAACACTTTTAGTTTTATTTTTTCTGCAAGTCCGCTAAATTTTTCAGCCCATTCCTGTGGTGTTACCTTCCGGATATAAGTATGTTTACCGCTTTCATTTACAACTTTGGCTTCTATAATCTGAAGCAACTGATCTGAATTAATACTGCCGCACGTAATGCATTGGTCTTCATCGGCATTAGCATAGCTTGCCATCGTTTTGAAATAGACAATAGCTTCTGATGGATTACCATAAAATATCTGATATCCGCCCTTGTCGATAATCATAATCTTATCAAACATTTTATAGAGGTCAGAACTGGGCTGATGAATATTAATAATTATCAGTTTCCCCCTGTATGTCTGTTCTTTAAGTAAATTCATTACTATTTCAGAGTCAACTGAAGAAAGTCCTGAGGTCGGTTCATCAACAAAGAGTATTGTTGGTTCGCGGATCAATTCAAGAGCAATGTTCAATCGTTTCCTCTGACCGCCGCTTATTACTTTATTAAGAATGCTGCCAACTTTAAGATTTCTGATCTCCTCAAGATCCAGTTCTGACAAAGTTTTGTTTACTACTCCGACAAGCTTATCTTCAGTAAGGTTATCCAGACACATTCTGGCGCTATAATAAAGATTCTGGTAAACTGTAAGTTCTTCTATCAGCAGATCGTCCTGAGGGACAAAACCTATGACTCCGTTCAAATGGATCTTTCCCTCTTCGGAATAGAGATTAAATCCGTTTATCAGCACTTCACCGGTTTGTGGTCTGGTTATTCCGCTCAAAACATTTAAAAGAGTCGTCTTACCTACTCCGCTCCCTCCCAGGATACCAACCAGGTTACCTGATTCTTCGTGAAAATTGAATTTCTGAATTCCAAATTCATTATTCTTAAACTTAAGGGAAACATCGACCGCATCAATCGATATTCTGACTTTGAATGTCTCATCAGTGAAAACACTGGAAATATCGTTGTAATATATTGTATTTGTACCTGAGTCCCTGATTGTTGAGCCGTGATCAAAAGTATATGTCTGGCCTGGAAAAATATTCTGACCATTTAAAAAAAGATCTTCTTTTCCTGAGTATTTCAGAATATATGTATTTGTGCTTTCTATATGAAGCAGAAAAACAGTGTTTTTGAAATTTTCCCTGTACAAATGTTTCACTCCTATATTCTCATAATCATCGTTGTTGTCAATGATCATTACGCAGCTTTTCTCAGGGATCTCGCTTACAGATTTCAGTATGAAATTTTTAATGTTCATAAACTCTTGCTGGGGAATGTTTAAGGCTGTCGATAATGTTTCAATGAATTCCAGTTCCTTGTCGGTAATCTCACCACCGTATAATATAAAATCCATAAGCTGGACCAAAACATACAATTTTTGTTTTTGCTGCAATTCTTCATTTATCTTCTCACATATTCCCAGTATCTTCACTGCAGTAAGAGTTGTGCGCTTCCTGTCTTTTATACTTCCCCTGTCAATTTTTTCCGAATTATATTGTATCAGGTACTCATCGAACATCTCCATGTATTTCTTTACCAGCTCATTATTCAGCTGACGAGATAGAAACAGCTTTATAATATCCCTCTCCCTGTTCGAGATCTCTGAAATATCATGAACATCGCCTATCAATGCAAATAATTGTATCAGTGCTTTTAAAATTGGCTCAATCATTTGTCTGAATGTTATTTTCTTCCTAATTCCTTAAAACAGTTTCTATTATAAAATATATCTTTGTTTAAGGCAATTCAAGTTAGTAAAAATTATGCATTTGGGAAAACATTTCTTTTGTGTCAAATTGATTTGATAATTCTTTCTGTATACGGGGATATGTGTTTTCTCTGTGCAAATGATTAATATTTATTATATGTCCGAATCAGGCACTCTTCTGGATTATAATGGTCAGGTAAATTTAAAATCAATAGAATATCTGTTAAAAACCCTCAGTGAAGGAAAAGAGTTTAAAGCTTTGAATACTCTGACACGAAAAAGGGTTTACGGTGTTGTTGTTGAGTGTCTTGAGAATATTTTCAAAAACCAGGTCATACTAACATTCGCTGATCAGGGAACGAATGCCAATATTTCAGTCAGGATGGAAAAAGACAAAATATTTATTGTTGCCGGAAATGTTATTACTGAAAGCGGAAGGGATTGTTTAGCAAAGAGGATTGACATGGTAAATAGTATGGATGAGGCTGCTCTGAAATCTTTATATGAGCATAAGATAAACAGAGAATCAAAACCAGGTGAAAACGGAGCCGGACTTGGTTTTATTTATATGGCCCTTAAATCTGATAATAAAATAGGTTGCACATTCCAGCCTCTGATCGAAGGCTATCTGTACTTTGAAATAAAAATTTCATTAAACAAAAATATCATGAGAAAATTGATTATTGAAAAAACGTCCTATTCACCAAAGGTGGTACTTGATCCCGATAATAAAGTCTACCTCATTGCCGGTGAATCAAGGCCTCCTGATGTCAGGGAGTTTTACGACCAGATTCTCTCATGGCTGAAAGAGTTCAGCTTGTACCTTGTCAGTCCGGACTATAATAAAGATCCTGTGATATTTAACCTCAATTTTGAATATTTCAATTCATCATCAGGTAAATTAATCCTTGATATCTGTAAGGTACTGGCAGGATTGCGTTTACAAGGAATTAATGTTATCGTAAAATGGTATTACGAAAAAGAAGATGGGGACATGCTGGAAGTCGGACAGGAAATGTCGAGGATTGTTAAGTTTCCGTTTGAATATGTAGAGTCAGAGATCAGTTAACATCTCGTCGAATTCTTAAATAAATGGTTCTGATTCCTTAATTATCGGGTAGTACTGCAGAAAAAAGTATGTTGTCAAAAGTTACATATAATTCAGATAATCTCTTAATACAGGACAAATTCCCTGACAAGGAGATGTTTAAGAAACTATTTATAAACCCGATAGCAGAAAATATTTATAAAGATATTCAGAACTCCAATTTTCTAATTCCACTCCCGGACACTCTAAATAGGGAATTCAAATTCCTTACAAAAACTGAAAAATCTTTCTGGTATGACTATGCTGCAGAAATACCTGATAAATTCAGAAATCTTAACCTTTTTGTACATCCTTTTGAAGACTTTTGCAGGACTTGTATTATAACCGATGATGAGGTTGTCGCACTCGCACAGATGGATCTTGATGTTCCGCTTTCTCATAAATCTTATCAGGGCAAAATTAAAGACCGGAAGCAATTCTTTATTGAACTAAATTATTTAATTCCAGCGGTACTTAAAAAGATCGGATATGAAGTTATCCGTTATGAAGAGGTTGCAGAGATTAGCATTGGGATGATCAAAAAACTTGCCAGAGCAATTCATTCAAGATATCTTAATGAAATAAGAAACCAGAGCAAAAAGACAGACAATTATATTTTTTATAGCCCGGGCAGTTCATTAAATCAGTATCTCTCCGATTTTGATGATTTGCCTGATGAGGTTAAATACTCCAATATTGATAATGCCGCACATATTCCGACAAAACTGTTATCAATCGGGTATAAAATCAGGCAGGTTAAAAAAGGATTTAAATCTTTTGCTCTTCATCTGAATGAAGAGGAAATTGAAACGATGGCCAGGGTTGAACATATTAGGTGGAGTTGGGAGAAGAGACTAAATGGCTGGACTTTCGGCAGGCTTAAAGACGATATAAAGAGAACCCATCCAAGTTTAATACCTTATGATCATTTAAGTGAATCAGAAAAAGAAAAAGACCGCCAACTTGTAAAATTAATTCCGGCATTCTTACAGGATATTGATTATGAAGCCTTTCCTGTTTCGCCTAACCGGATTAAAAAATTATCATATGCAATTAAACCTCAGAGCAGCATCCACAAAATACTGGATGAAACAAGGGAATTAAATGATCAGATAAAACGCCTGGTCAATCTCACACCTTCAGTAGAAGAAATAGTGAGTATAAGGAACAAGAAGATTGAAGAGGCTATAAAAGAGGTTGAGGGCAGCTATAATTATGCCCGGCATATACAGGAGACTTTTTTACCTGATGACCTTTTTGTAAGAGAATGCTTCCCTGACAGTTTTATCCTGTTTAAACCGAAGGATCTTGTAAGCGGTGATTTTTATTTTCTGAGCAAACAGGAGCATTTGTTAATTTTTGCAGCAGCAGATTGCACTGGACATGGTATTCCCGGGGCCCTGCTGAGCACTATCGGGTACGGGATGCTTGACCAGGCTGTGAATGAAATTAAACTTACAGAGCCTTCACATATCTTACATCATCTTTACTCTAAAATACACCGGTTCCTGAGAAATGAAAGTGAAGGAACCGGGATTTCGGATGATATGGATATTATTCTTTGTGTTCTGGATACCCGTACGAATATCCTTAAATATGCCGGAATCAAGAATCCATTATATCATTTTACAAAAGGTGAACTGTTTGAATACCAGTCTCAGAATTTTCTTGAATATCATAGCAAAGAAGGTGAATGCCTTTTTAAATCAGAATTGATCCAGCTTAACCTGGGAGATACAATATACTTATGTTCAGATGGTTATTCAGATCAGTTTGGCGGAAAGTATCATAAAAAATATCATAGTACAAGATTAAAACACTTTTTAAAGAGTTTCCAGGAATATTCAATGTCAGAGCAAAGCGATATGCTGTATGAAGAGTTGGAGCAATGGAAGGAAGAAAAGAATGAAGATCAGACAGATGATATTTTAATAGTAGGAATAAGAATATAACCTATGGCAAGTATTGTAAATGGTTATGAATATGACATCTTTATCAGTTACCGTCAGAAGGACAACAAATACGACGGCTGGGTGACCGAGTTTGTCGAGAATCTGAAAAGAGAGCTCGAAGCAACTTTCAAGGAGGAGATAAGTGTGTATTTTGATAACAACCCGCATGATGGTCTTTTAGAGACACACGATGTAGATGCCTCTCTCAAAAAGAAACTTAAATGCCTTGTTTTTATTCCAATTATCTCGCACACCTATTGCGATCCCAAATCGTTTGCGTGGGAACATGAGTTTAAGACATTTATTGAACAAACCTCCAGTGATCAGTTTGGATTAAGGATACAGCTGCCAAACGGAAATGTGGCCTGCCGCGTACTTCCTGTCCGAATCCACGAACCGGATATCTCAGATATTAAATTGTGCGAATCTGTGCTGGGAGGAGCCCTTCGCGGAGTCGATTTTATTTATAAATCTGCCGGAGTCAACAGACCTTTGAGAGCCAGTGAAGATCGTCCTCTCGACAATTTGTATAAAGCTTACTATCGTGACCAGATTAACAAAGTTGCAAATGCTATTAATGAACTTATAGCCAGCTTAAAAAGAAATCAGAATTCAACAGATTCAGAAAACTGGTCATTAATTGAATCCGGTGACCAAAAAAACAAAGCCATTATTCTTGGCGATGAAAGCCATAAACCTTTGGGTCTTAAACCACAAAATAATGGAAGACTCCGGAAAAAAGACCCTGACTGGCTTTATAAACAGGGCGGTGATTTGATCAAAAAAAATTATAAGTATATTTTTTCAATTTTATTTATCGCTTTAATGATTGTGTTAGCTTTTGGAGGTAAGGGGCCGTTCAGTTTTTTAAGTCCTGGAAAATCTAAAAGAGAAGTCGCAAGAGCACACGTCAAAAAAGCAGTAACATATCTTGATAGCAAAGAGTTTGATGTTGCAAAAGCAGAACTCGATCTTGCATTTTCAAGCGATCCCAAATATTCCTATGCCTGGAGTTCAATGGCGGCATTAAGTGTCAAACAGGGCGATTTAAATAAAGCTCTCGGTGAGACCATAGAGGCAATCAAACTTGATCCAACGAATGTCACGGCAGCTTATAATATGGCTATTGCCCTTGACGATAAGGAAGATATTCACCAGGCAATTGAATGGTACTCAAAAGCAATTAAGATAGATTCATCTTTCGTACCGGCTTATAGCGCCTTAGGCAGATTATATAATTTGCTAAATCAACCTGTTGATGCTATACTGATTCTGGGTCACGTGGTAGAAAAATACCCGGGGTCCGAATACATGTACCTTATTTACAAAAATATTGGGAATTCACATCTCCTTATGAATCAGCTCGATGAAGCTATAAAGAATCTTGAACTTTCCAGAGAGCTTAAGCCAGGTGAAAAAGAGACGAATCTGTATTTGGCCAAAGCTTACGAAGCTGCCGGAAAGATAGGAAGGAGCATTGAAACCTGGCAGAATTATATTGAATCAGAGACGGATACAGTAAAGATTATCGAAGCGAAGAAGCATTTAAAGGAAATTACAATCAGGCACCTTCAGGAGATAATAAAATAGTGTTGTTGAAGTTAAAAAAAGCGGAAGTAAATGCCTCCGCTTTTTAATCTGTTTTACATTCTTTCAACGTTGTTTAATAAGAATAATTTTCCTTGCCTGTTCCAGATCACCCGCTCTGAACTTTACAATATAGCTGCCATACGGTACTCTACTGCCATTGCCATAAGTACCCCTCCACAAAACACTATAACAACCCTGCTGCATCGTCCTATCAACGAGGGTGTTAATCAACCGGCCATTTTCATCATATACCATAATCTGAACTTCAGTCGGGGCCTCATTATTTTCAGCTATCTGGTAATTAATTGTCACTGATTCGCCGAACGGATTTGGATAGATTACCCCGAAGTTGGATGCTGGAATCATATCCAGATTCGCTTGTTCAGCATCAGGAAGATTAGCACCTGCCAGTGATGACTTGGTGCCTTTAAGCTGAGTAATAATCGAATTAGCTGAACTGACTAATGCATTACCCACTGCAGATGAGATCTGTTTATTCTTAATATAAGTGTTTACCAAAGCTGTAAATGCAGTTAAGTCAGCAGTTGCAAGTTTTGTTCTGTTTGCATAAATATCACTTAATGAACTATTTAGTATAACAATAAGTGCGTATCCGCGTAATTTTGTGATATCCCCGGTATTTATCATATCCTGGATGGTAATAATTAAATCTCCAATCACTTTGGATGGAGAAATCGGACCACAACAGATTGCAACCGATGTAATTTCGTTAGTACTGGTTCCAGTTTTTGTATCAAGAACATAAAGTCTGCTGGCATCACTGCTGATAGCCAAAGCTACAGGAGCAGTTGGTATAGGAATCTTATTATGTGGAATGAGTGTAAGACCTGAAATACCTGATCCGTTTGAGGTTCCTGATCCTCCTGCCCCGATTCCAATCTGATATACAAGAATCTGATTATTCTTAGTATCAGGCAGGTAGACAAACAGATTATCGCCACTGGCATTCGCCTTCCCGCCCGAGGTACCTGTACTTACATTTGCAATGATTGCTTCAGAGTAGTCGCCATTTTCAGGATGCAAATTGATCATCATTAAATGACCGTCCTCGGTTGAAACTATTGCCAGGGCTGCATCACCAGTGGCTGTCACACCATTTGCTTTTGATCCGGTACTGACATTTGCAATTACGCTGTTATAATCCTTGTCTGCCGGATTGGCATCTATTATTTTCAGACCAAAGTCTCCTGTAACCAGAACCATTGCTCCATCCGGAGTAATTGCTGCGTTACCTGTTTTGCTCCCGGTACTGATGTTTGCAACAACATGATCGAATCCCCCACTATTCGGATCTTCATCAATCATAGACAAATTGCCAGAATAATAATTGGCAACGTATACGCGTTTACCATTGGGAGTGACTGCAAGACCATAAGGTTCAATCCCGACCGGTATAGTCTTAATAACCTTATTGTATGTACTACCCTTTACAAGATCTATTACTGAAACAGTGTGGGAATTGAAATTGGTAACATAAGCTTTAGTACCCTGGGGATTTATAGCTATATTTATAGGTGTATCTCCAACGGTTATAGGAGATATTGTCTCAGAAGTGGTTAAATTCACTACACTGACAGTCCCCTGTTCCGGATTTGTAACATATGCATATGTACTGGGCACACCATTTACCGAAAGTGCCTCCGTTATATCAACGGAATGTCCCGAACTGGAACCAGTTGATTTACTGCCAATTATATCACTGCATGGATTCAACGACTGAGGAATGACACCAAAGTACATTGTATTATCTGATACTGTTCCATTTATTGTTACTGCAACTGGTCCTGATAAGACTCCCATGGGCACCACAGTAGTCAGACTTGTAAGTGCCGCACTCGTTACCGACGCATTAATTCCATTGAATGTTACAATATTATTGACCGGATTAGGATCAAAACCGGTTCCAGTTATTACAACCTTATCACCAGTTACTCCGTTGGAAGGATCCAAGTAAAGTATATCCGGAACAGTGACCGTGGCTGCTGTTGTAAATGTAGAGGTTGTAGGACTCAGACTTGAGCTTTTTGGCAGTGATATATCCTGGATACCTGCAGTCAGGCTTATAGTATAGCTCTGATTGAAATTCAGATTTGCTGCAGGCGTGAATATTACCCGTGAATTCTCATTTAGAAATTCGAACTGACCCGGAATTGTAGTGTTAGTGGTGCCTAAGAGCAATTTGAAAGTGGTCGACATCACAGTGTATGTATTAATCGGTTCTGAGAAATCAGCAACAATGGGTGTTGTTACGGGTACTCCGGTACTGTTATTTGCAGGTCCAAGATAAGTTATTGTTGGAGGTGCCGTAGCTACAGTAGTGAAGGAGTATGAGATGCCTGAGAGTGGATTTCCAGCAAGATCAGTGATGCTGCCTGGCAAGGTTATTGTGTAGACTGTTTTTGCCTCCTTCAGACTTGTGTAAGGTGAAAAAGTAACAACCTTATTAGCATCATCCCAACTAAATGAACCTGCGGTTGCAGTTCCTCCGGAATTAAGTGTAAAACCTTTCTCCACTGAACTCTTATTCATAGGTTCTGAGAAAAATACTATAATCTTATCCATCACAAAAACATTCGTAGCGCCACTTGCAGGGATCACTTCATTTATTTCAGGAGGAACAATGTCTTTTGGAATTGTAGTAAAGCTCTGCGTAAATTCATTTAGTTCCTGCCCTCCTGATAATATTAGTAATGAATTGCCTCTCAGGTCTTTGACACCAGTGGTAATATGAAGAGTATAATCAGTAGTATAATCAAGGACAGATTCCGGGTCAAAAAGGACAACATTGTTTCCAAGGATTGTATAACTTCCACCAATAGTTTTGGTACCTGTTGTCAGATAACATGATCCTGTTGAAAGAGAAGTCTCATCAACAGTTTCAGAGAATTTGATACTGAAATTTGATAGGATATTTATCATAGTGCCTGAAACATCTGTGGGACTTACAGAAATGACAGTTGGTCGGATATTATCCCTGTTGGTTATAAGGTTTATACCGGAAGTAGTTAATCCTGCATTGACAGTCACAATTGATTTAGAATCATCCGGTTCATCAGCCAGATCAGGATTGTTATAAAATTCTCCAGGATAATCGGTATAGATTGTATTGCTATAAATATATGAACTTATATTGGCAGGTCTGAGATTATATCCATGAACATCTCCGTCAAGTGGTTCAATATAAATATAATACGAGCCTGAAATCAAACCAGGGACTAGATAATTACCCAACGCATCGCTGTAAGCATGCACAGAATCGTTTGTGGCTGTATTAATAGCATATACCAGTGCTCCGGCTACCGGTTGCCCTCCATATCCATAAGTTATGTTTCCCGATATTGAACCATAAGTATTATTATACAGAGGCTGATTAGGATACGTGTAACTTGCCCATGATATATCATCCTGCTCGAGAGTTCTGACCGTAATCCCGGAACCCATGGTAAAGAACATTGTTGAACTGACAATGCCGCTGTGCAATAATCCCAGAACATGCCCGATCTCATGTGTAAGGACGCTTTGAATATCAAAATATCCTGCATCTTTGTTATTGTACCCCACCCCAAGGTTATACTTTACATCATTGACAAACTCAGGGTTAACCACAATGTCAGCATCTATTATCTGCGCTACCTGGGTAGTGGGGTCTATCTTCAGTGTTTTGGCTGCTACAGCCAGGACTCCATAACCAAACGGAAACTGATCATCCTCGAAAGAAACCAGATTAACTCCATCATTTGCGTTGGCATATTTTGATGTAGTTGTACCCGCATCAACAAACTGGATATCAGCCGTTGAAATATCTGACCATGTCTGGAATGAAGCACGTACAGCATCAAGGTCACTGCCATCTGTAATGTTGGGTACCCCATCTTTATTGAGAGTATAAGAAAATGGCCAGGAGCCAA
Organism: Bacteroidales bacterium; assembly: GCA_049792755.1. Classification (GTDB taxonomy): domain Bacteria; phylum Bacteroidota; class Bacteroidia; order Bacteroidales; family VadinHA17; genus LD21. Next base: position 69,857 of record JBARBF010000170.1, read on the forward strand.
CAATCTGATTTTGGAAAGCCCCAATAGCTTTTGAAAACTCGGAAGTGTTTCCAAGAGGATCTGTTGCATTCGCAGTGATTACTGTTCCCGATGAACTTTTTATGGCAAAGTCCTGAGTAAACACAGCATTCCCGGTTGAGTTTGTCGTTACTGTTTTTGAACCCAGATAAGTCTGTCCTTCTCCGTAACCTGAATTATCAGCCATCTTATTTGCAAAAAACTGAAGATTATAGGTTTTCGATGCTTGACTGTTTAAAGTTCCGGAAATGGTAACTGATCCTGTGCTAAAAATAAGCGATCCCAGAACAGGGAAATTCTGGAGGTTGTTTGGTCCATTGTCTCCATCCCCCGTGTCATTGTTAGTGACTCCTTTATTATCTTCAACTCCGCCGACCAGATTAACACCGAGCTTGCCATTTGAATAAATTGAATTAGAACTGATCAGGTTTCCAATTGCACCTGTATTTAAAATTGAAATTCCTGCTCCGGTATTACCGGTTATAAGATTCCCTTCTCCAGGATTTGTTCCTCCAATTATGTTATTGGAAGATCCATTTATTTGTATGCCATCACCTGAATTTCCTTTTGGTACTGTTCCTGAAAAATCGATCCCTATGTAATTCCCGAGAATTGAATTGGCCCCGGAACCGGTGATTTGAATGCCAGCTCCTTTAAAATTATTGATAATAAGCCCTTTTACTATACTACCGCCACCACTGATGGTAAGGCCATTTGACACTGTTCCGGCATTAGTTCCGTCAATTTCAATCAACAATATCGAATTTTTAGCGGAAGCACCTGATTGAGAATAGCCGTCAATTATAATAGGATCTTTTATTGCAGACAAGGCTGTTTGAGGTTGGATGGTAAATGGCCCGTAACCAGGTATATTGAAAGTGATAATATCTTTTACACCAACTGTAGAATTGGCATAATCAATTGCATACCTTAAACTTCCAATACCGTTGTCATTGACATTGGTGACAATTAATGGATTGGACGCTACAGTAGTGGTTGCAGAACTCTGACACCCGTTGCTGTTAGTAACAGTCAGAGTGTAGATTCCTGCCATGTCTATAGTTGCATTGGTTGATACTACGGGACTCTGCGCGGCTGAAATGAATCCGTTAGGGCCAGTCCATGCATAGCCAGTCATCCCACCAGGTCCACCAGTCAGGCTCAGTAATGTACCCGGAATAAGAGGTCCGTTGCTGGATGCTGTAGCTGTTGGTGTTGCGGGCTGTGCAGTGATGACAATATTGCCTGAAGCTGCTGAAATACAACCGGCAGCATTGGTTACCGTATATGTATATGTTCCGGC
>JBARBF010000171.1:0-22723 GCA_049792755.1 Bacteroidales bacterium
CCGGATGGATAATCGCTGATGAGATTATAAAGAAATGTAAATTACGAGGAACTGTTACTATCGATCAGATTATGGCAGAAAAACTTATCGAATTCTATAAGGAACAACATCTGGTTAAACCTATTGCGCCCGTAGTGGAAATAGTAAAAAAATATTTTGGAAAACTGCCAATGGCAGTAGGAACAGGGGGCCACAGGGAAGCGGTTGAACGTACATTGGAAATTACAGATCTTCGTAAGTTTTTTGAAATTATTATTACTGCTAACGACGTTGAGAATTTCAAACCACATCCGGAAACCTTTCTCAAATGTGCATCACTCATGGAAATTGAACCGGAATTCATTGAAGTCTTTGAGGACGGAGATCTGGGTATCGAAGCTGCTCTAAACGCCGGGATGTCTGCCACAGATGTGAGAACATGGTATGATTCCAGCTGGTAAAAACACAGAACAGAAGGTTCTGGGCACTGAGCTCAGGACACGGAGCTCAGGCAAGTATAAAATGCTTTTCTTTGAGCCGCAGCGCCTTTGGGCCATTGAGCCCTCTACACCAGAATCTTTGTGGTTAAATTAGTTATACTGGTCTTAATGGCTTCAAATGGTTTCCCATCCCTGGTCTTATCCTGTTCAACAATCATATATTTCATGCCGGCCACATTTTTAGCTGACAGAATTTCCCTGAAATTAATAAGACCCTCGCCAACCGGAGCAAAATCATTGCTTGCAGTTTTGTAGAATGGCGCCTCTTTGGTGTACATGTCTTTCATATGAAAAAGCTGGAATCTTCCGGGGTATTTCTTAAACAGCTCAACGGGGTTTATTCCTGCTTTTGTAGCCCAGAAAAGATCAAGTTCCATGGTCATGAGATCTTTATCCATCTCTGCCAGGAAGACATCAAAATAAGGTACTTTGCCTTCTACCGGACCAAATTCGAAATTATGATTATGATATCCAAACTGTATGCCGTTTTCTTTCATAATCTTACCGACTTTATTCCATTCAGCAACCATTTTCTGAAATCCGGCAATAGATTTACGGTCTTCATCGGCAATGTAGGGCTGCATACAGTACCTGGCACCGAGTTTGGCGTGGTCCTCAGCCATTTTCCTGGTTTCATCAGGGGTGATTCCTTTTGGATTTACACCGGCATGGCTGCTAATGATTTCCATGCCAAGATCATTTACTATTTTCTTAAATTCAGCAGGCAGATAACCATAGAATTTCCCATTTTCATAACTGGCCAGCTCCAGATATTTGTAACCTATATCGGAAACCTTTTTTAATGAACCAGGAACATCTTTTTGCATAGCATCGCGAATTGTATATAGCTGTAGTCCGATTCCGAAAGATTTAGGATCGGGCACAGGTAGAGTGGAAACAGATTTTCCAGCAGTCTTATTTGAACAGGAGGATAAAATAATTGCTCCTATAGCGCCTGTGGCAGAAAGTTTTAAGAAATCCCTTCTTGATTGTTTTGTTTTCATGGCAATGACAATAAATATTTAAAAATAGAAATTATTGAATCTTAGATATTTTTGAAAATCAGGGAATAAAAGTAATATAAATTACCGGAAAAATAACTGAAAAAGACAAAAGACAGAAGTCACAAGACAAAAGTTTTTCCTGCTGGATTTCAACCTTTATCTTTATACTTTTGTCTTTTATCTTAATTAAAAAAAAACTTATGATTCAGCTTGTCAATACTGCCGACGGTTCACATACTATTTATGTTCCCGGAATAGATGAGCATTATCATTCGATATATGGTGCAGTACAGGAATCAGCTTTCATATTCATTAAAAATGGTTTTGAATTCTGTAAAGCCAATCCGGTTTCCATACTTGAAATTGGTTTCGGTACCGGATTAAATGCACTTCTCACTGCTGTCAGAAGCATAAATGGATCAAGAGAAGTAAATTATACATCAATTGAAAAATATCCGCTTGACTGTAAAATTACAAATTCACTGAATCATTATGAATTTGCCGGAGAAAAAGGAAAAGAAATCTTTTCCCTGATTCATTCAGTTCCCTGGAATATAAGTGTGAATATCTTCAAATATTTCAACCTGAAGAAAATTGAGTCAGATTTCACAAAAGTTCAACCTTCGGGTAAATATGATCTCATATATTTTGATGCATTCGGTCCTGATAAACAACCTGAAATGTGGACCAGTGAAAGATTTTCAGGAATTTCATCCGTAACAAATAAAGATGGCATACTTGTCACTTATTCAGCTAAAGGGGAAGTGAAAAGGAACCTTAAAGCGTGCGGGTTTGATGTAACCCTGCTCCAGGGTCCGCCGGGGAAAAGACAGATGATCAGGGCAGTGAAAATTTAAAATTTATTTTTTCCATGGCTTTTTTGCTTTCGCTAAAGTATTATCTTAGCGGAAATTTAAAATTAAAAAATGTATCGTATGAAAATCAGGGGATTAATTGTATTGACAGGTGTAATAGCTTTATTGCTTGGCTCTTGCGGAAAGAGTTCTCTTAAAAGTTCAAACCTTAAAAGTAAAGAAGATTCATTGTCTTATGCTTTCGGTATTGTAAATTATAATTATCTGAAGACAGACAGTCTCATTCTTGATCCTATGATTATTGCTAAAGCAATGATTGATGGGAAAAAGGGAAAACCGATGATGGCAGATGACATTGCTCGTTCTTATATAATGGTGTTTATCAAGAAGCGTGAAGCATTAAAGGCTGAAAAAAAGGCAGAGACGGATAAGATAAAGTATAAAGATTACATAGAGCAGAATGAGGCATTCCTGGCTACCAATAAAGGAAAGGCTGGCGTAACTACAACGGCAAGCGGGCTGCAGTATGAAGTGGTTAAAATGGGCACTGGTCAAAAACCAACCCCGCAGAATACCGTGAAAGTCAATTATGCAGGTACACTTATCGATGGCAATGAGTTTGACTCGTCAGCTAAAAACAAAGGACCGGTAACTTTCCCGGTATCGGGCGTTATTCCTGGTTGGACTGAGGCTTTGCAGCTTATGCCGGTTGGCTCAAAATTCAAACTCTTTATTCCAGCAAATCTCGCTTATGGAGCAACTGGAGCAGGCGATGTTATTAAACCCTTTTCAACGCTTATTTTTGAAGTTGAATTGCTTGAAATTGTAAAATAATATGACTACGGCAGAAATACAAACTCCTAAAGGTACCATGAAGGTCAGTTTTTATGAAGCTGATGCACCCTCCACCGTGGAGAACTTTGTTACTCTCGCAAAAAAAGGGTTCTATGACGGACTTGCCTTTCACAGGGTTATTCCGGATTTTGTAATTCAGGGTGGTTGCCCTCTTTCCCGGGATATGAGCGATCCCAGAGTCGGGACCGGCGGTCCGGGATATAAAATAAAGTGCGAGTTAACAGGTGATAATCAGTACCACGAAAGAGGAGTTCTTTCTATGGCCCATGCCGGAAGGAATACAGGCGGATCACAGTTTTTTATATGCCACAGCCGGACAAATACCAAACACCTCGACAGACAACATACCTGCTTCGGAAAAGTGTTTGAAGGGATCGATGTCATTGATAAAATCCGTCAGGGCGACAAAATTAAAAAAATAATTATTCACGAAGAATAAACTGAAATGGCATTTGAAATCACGGGAAAAGTAATAGACATCTCTCCTGTAAATCAGGTAAGCGACAAATTTAAAAAACGGGAATTTGTCATCGAAAAGAAAGAAACAGGTGGAGCAGCTGTGTTTGTTGACTACATTAAATTTCAGCTGATTCAGGATAAGTGTGACCTCATCAACGAATCATTTCTGAACGAAGATGTTAAAATATGGTTTAATCTTAAAGGCAACAAATGGGAACGCGACGGTAAAATAAATTACTTTACAAACCTTGATGCCTGGAAGATAGAAAAAACCTCTTCAGCTGTAAAGGATCAGAACATTCCCTTACATACGACACTGGAGGATATCCCACCTGAAAATGAAGAGTTAAGTGATTTACCATTCTGAGAAAATAATAAAAGGCTGTTCCGATTTCGGGCAGCCTTTTAAAAATACTGTAATATGAAATATCTTTTGCCTGTTGTTTTTGCTTTAGCATCAGTATTCTGTGAGGCACAGGTTTCATTAGATCCATATCCGTCGAACCCTCGCCTGATACAGCTTCCATACAACAGACTGATACAACCTGCAGGAACTCAGATACACTTTGGTGATGCCTCCACAGAAAATCATGCGCTCGATGTTGCTCTGTCTCCTGATGGTAAATGGCTGGCAGTAGAAGAGAGAGAAAGTATTGTATTTATAAATACATCGGACAATAACGTGGTATTTATACTCAGGAATGGAGATCAGGTAAATCTAAGAGGAGGAATGAACACCTATTCAGGTATCATCTGGCATGTCAGCCAGGAAGGCACTGAAGTATTCTGGAGTGTAATTGATATAAAAGAAAGATCATTTGTTGTGTCCGCTCAATGGGATGGTACTATGGCAAAATTCGGCCGAATGTTTGAATATAAAGCCGGAGCGGAAGCTGATATGGCATTGCCGAATGAAATACTGATAACCAAAGAATCATTTAAGGAATACTTATATGTTGTACTTAATGGAAACAATAAGGTTGTAAAACAGGACCTTCTTACCGGTGATACAATATGGGTTACACCTACTGGTGTTGCTCCTTATGGATTGACGATGGCATCGGGTAAGCTGTATGTAACAAACTGGGCCGGGAGACCTCCGGAAGCCGATGATAAAGATGTAGCAGGAGTTCCCTGGGGATCTGCCAGGGTTGATAACAAAAATGCAGGAGGCGCCACCAGGGAGGGAAGCGTTACAGTAATCGATCCGATAAATGGGAAAATCGTCAAAGAGTTAGTTGTGGGCCTCCATCCAAATGAAATTATAAGTGATACAGAAGGAAAATTTGTTTATGTCACAAATTCTAATAGTGATAACGTTACAGTTATAAATACTGCCAATGATAAAATCACTGAAACAATAAGCGTCAGACTTCAGCCTGAGATAAACCCGTTTTTCGGAGATTCACCTGACGGCCTTTGTCTTTCTCCCGACGGTAAATTTTTGTATGTTGCGAACGGAATGGATAATGCTCTTGCAGTAATAGAACTTGGAAAAACCGAATATCCAAAAGCATTGAACCCTCAAAGCAAAGTTGTCGGGTTTATTCCTACCGGAGCTTATCCATCGGGTTTAGCTATTTCAAACAAAGGTTATCTATATGTTTCTAACCTTGAAGCTGAGGGTGCCTCTTGGGGTATTCATCATGCCGGTACCGTCAACCTGATTTATAACTCTCATAATATGAAGGCTTCTGTATCGGTAATCCGCGTTCCGGGGATAAAAGCTCTTAAGGCTTATACTGATACCGTCATTGCTGTTAATAACCTTTCCAGAGCAGTTACAGCAAGGGAAAAACCAAGAGAATCCGTGCGGCCAAAGCCCGTTCCTGTCAGAATAGGAGAACCCTCGGTATTTATACATGTTTTATATATAATAAAGGAAAACAGAACTTATGATCAGGTTCTTGGAGATGTGAAACAGGGAGACGGAGATCAGGGTTTGTGCATCTACGGATCAGAGATCACTCCGAATACCCACAAGTTAGCGGAGGAATTTATGCTTCTCGATGATTTCCATGTTTCAGGAAAATGTTCAGCTGAGGGACATCAGTGGACCGATGCTTCGATTGTGACAGACTATATTGAGAAGAACATGAGAGCCTGGTTCAGAAGCTATCCGCACGTTCAGACTGATGCACTTGTTTATGCTCCAACCGGATTCCTTTGGGATAATGCGCTTAGCCATGGCAAGTCTGTGAGGATATATGGAGAAGCCTCAGCACCAAAGCTGGAAAACAAACTTAAATGGTCAGATATCTATAAAAAATATAAAAACGGAGAAAAGGTTGATTTCATTAACATCACAACTATTGAACCGGTAAAAAAAATTCTGTGTCAAACCTATCCTTCTTTTGGTAACCATGAATTCTCTGATGCAATGCGGGCAGATGCATTGATCAAAGAGTTGAACTATTACGATGCGATGGCCGGCGATAAACTTCCGGAACTGATGATCGCGGCCCTGCCAAATGATCATACTGCCGGTATACGACCCGGATCACCGACACCCAGGGCAATGGTTGCAGATAATGATTATGCACTCGGCAGGATCGTTGAGGCATTTTCTAAGAGCCGGTTCTGGAAAAGCACAGTCATTTTTGTGGTAGAAGATGATTCCCAGAGTGGATGGGATCATGTTTCAGCTTATAGAACTGTCAGCCTGGTTATAAGTCCTTACTCAAGATTAAAAAATGTAAATCATACATATTATACTCAGCCTTCCATGGTAAGAACAATTGAGCAGATACTTGGTCTTCCTCCAATGAACATTCAGGATGCTATCGCAAATCCGATGATTGATTGTTTTGGTACAGATCCTGATATTACTCCTTACAATGCATTGCCAAATATTATACCGATAGATGAAATGAACCCCCAGCTTGCCTCTCTTTCCGGAAAAGCCCTGCACTTCGCAAAGAAAAGTATGCTACCCGAATATGACGGTGTTGATTCCGGGGATGATGATTTGCTGAACAGGATCCTTTGGTTTGCGGCAAAAGGGAATACACCCTATCCGGCAAAGTTTGCCGGTGTTAAATGTGATAATGATGACAATTAAACAATATATGAGTGTCAGGAATCAATAATAATCTTAAATAATTGATAATGAGGTTCCTCGCTAACGCTCGGAATGACAGGATTTTATGAGTTATAAGGGAAGCACTGGCGATTTGCTGAGCAAATCGTCAATGCTTCCCTTTCAAATTTCATTTTTTATGTTGTCATTCCGAACGAATCCGCCAGATGGCGGAGATGTGAGGAATCTCTAGAAAAAAACTGAATCCTATAAAAAAAGATTATGACCAACCCTCTTCTTCAGAAATGGACAACACCTTTCGGGACTCCTCCATTTCATATTATTAAGACAACTCATTTTAAATCAGCAGTAGAGGAGGCAATTAAATCTGCAGCAGAAGAGATTAAAATAATTACAGATAATAATGAATCCCCAGATTTTGAAAACACTATCGCCGCGCTTGACAGAACGGGGGAAACACTTGGAAGGATCACATCAGTTCTCTTTAATTTAAATAGTGCTGAGACAAACAAAAATCTTCAGAAAATTGCACATGAAGTATCACCTCTCCTTACCCGGTTCTCAAATGATATCACTCTCAACAAAAAACTTTTCGAAAGGATAAAAAGTGTATTTGAATCACTTGAAAAACCGGGATTTAGTACAGAACAAAAAATCCTGACTGAAAGGAAATTCAGAAATTTTATTCTTGGCGGTGCCGGCTTAAAAGAAGAAGAGATAAAACGGTTCAGGGCTATATCTGAGGAACTGGCAGCACTGTCACTTAAATTTGAAGAGAATGTTCTTGAAGAGACAAATTATTACGAACTGCATATTACAGACAAAGAGGAGCTTGCAGGACTTCCTGCCGGCATAATTGAAATGGCTTCGAAGGATGCTGAAATCAGAAAAAAACACGGATGGGTTTTTACTCTTCATTTTCCAAGCTATGTTCCTTTTTTGCAATATTCTGAAACAAGAGCACTCCGTGAGAAGATTTTTAAGGCATATTCATCCCGGGCATTCAGAGGAAATGAGTATGATAATCGTCAAATCGTCCTGAAAATTGCAAATATGCGTCTGGAAATTGCCAGAATGCTGGGATTCAGCACCTTTGCCGGGATGATATTAGGCGACCGAATGGCTGATACTCCTGAAAAGGTTGAGACATTTCTGGAAGAACTTTACGATGCATCAAAACCAGCTGCATTACGTGACTTTGAGAATCTAAGGAAATTTGCTGAAAGCCAGGGATATTCAGGTAAAATCGAAAGGTACGACTGGGCATACTATTCCGAAAAGCTAAAGAAAAAACTTTTTAATATTGACGATGAAATTCTTAAGCCATATTTCTGCCTGGAAAAAGTCGAAGCTGCAGTTCTTGGTCTTGCTTCTGAACTATATGGAATAAGATTCATCAGAAGCTACGCTATACCTGTTTACCACCCCGAAGTTAAAACCTTTGAAGTTTATGATAACGACAATAAATTTCTTTCAGTTCTTTATATTGATTATCATCCTCGTCCAGGCAAAAACGGAGGAGCCTGGATGACCAGCTTCAGAGATCAGAAGAATGAAAATGGAAATGAAGTCAGGCCACTGATCTCAATAGTTGCCAACTTTACAAGACCATCTGAAACAAGTCCTTCACTTTTATCATTTAATGAGCTTACGACATTGCTCCATGAATTTGGACACTCATTACATGGGATGCTGACTAATTGTACCTTCGGGAGTCTGTCGGGTACAAATGTTGCGCGCGATTTCGTTGAATTGCCATCACAATTCATGGAGAATTTTGCTTTCGAAAAAGAGTGGCTTGATACCTGGGCCACACATTATCTTACAGGAGAAAAAATTCCTATGGAAATTATAACCAGTATAAAAGAAGCTGCGGCTTTTAATGAAGGATATTCCTGTTACCGGCAGTTAGGATTCTGCTTTCTTGATATGGCCTGGCATAACATTAAAAGACCTGTAGACATAAATATTTCGGATTTTGAATCAGCAGCATTGGCAAAAACAGAAATGTTTCCCCCGGTTGAAGGTTCAAATATGAGTGCCTCTTTCGGACATATTTTCGGAGGTGGATATGCAGCAGGATATTATGGCTACAAATGGGCTGAAGTTCTTGATGCAGATGCTTTCAGCTATTTTGCAGAGACAGGAATATTCAACAAAAAGACAGCGGCAGCGTTCAGGAAAAACATTCTTGAGAAAGGAGGAACAGAGAATCCTCATGATCTTTATGTCGCATTCAGAGGTAAAGAACCAACAATTGATGCTCTGCTTAAAAGAAGCGGATTGAAATAAAAGCCTCTGCGAACCTCAGTGCTTCCTCTGTGTAACTAAATATCAAGAACTTACAAAGAGAGACACAGAGGAAGCACAGAGAGTAACACAGATATCTGAGTAGGATTTTCTTAAAACTTGAGTTATATTTACCCGTTGTTTCTCTAGACAGAAAATTATATATAACATATTGTTAATCAAAATAATATATCTGATATTATGATTCTTTTTTTCGAAACTCCTACTAAAAACATTATTGCTGCAGGCATAAATGCTAAACTTCCTGCTGAGGAAATTGCCAAACTGATCTGGTTGTTTGGTAATGCTTCATTAATTGATAAAGAGAGTCTTGAAGGAACATTTATTGGTCCGCGGAAAGAGATGATAACACCCTGGAGTACAAATGCGGTGGAAATATCACAGAACATGGGCGTTGCAGGAATAAAGAGAATCGAGGAGTTTTATGAACCAACTTCTGAAAAACCTCAATTTGATCCGATGCTTCAGTCCCTCTATAAAGGATTAGATCAGCACCTTTTTACCATTGACAAGCAACCCGATCCGGTTTTTTATATTGACGATATAAAGCAATATAATATCAGAGAGGGACTGGCGCTTAATGACGAAGAAGTTAAATACCTCAATCAGTTAAGTATTTCATTAGGACGTAAACTAACAGACAGTGAAGTATTTGGATTTTCACAGGTTAATTCTGAACACTGCCGCCATAAAATCTTCAACGGGACATTTATTCTGTCAGGAAAAGAAAAGGAACAGACTCTTTTTCAGATGATTAAGTCTACAACCAAAGCAAATCCAAATAGGGTAGTTTCAGCATACAAAGATAATTGTGCATTTGTTCAGGGTCCTGTTGTTGAACAATTTGCTCCGGTGACACAGGACAAATCCGACTATTTTAATGTAACTGACTATGAATCTGTTCTTTCTATTAAAGCTGAAACCCATAATTTCCCAACTACAGTTGAACCTTTCAATGGGGCTTCGACCGGTACCGGCGGCGAGATCAGGGATCGGATAGCAGGAGGTAAAGGTGCTTTCCCTATAGCCGGAACAGCAGTTTATATGACATCCTATCCCCGTCCCGACGGAGATCGCCCCTGGGAGAAAGCTACAAAGGAAAGACCATGGCTCTATCAGACTCCTGAGGATATATTGATAAAAGCCTCAAATGGTGCCAGCGATTTTGGAAATAAATTCGGCCAACCTCTTATTTGTGGTTCGGTTTTTACCTTCGAACATTTTGAAAACCTTAAAAAGTATGGTTATGATAAAGTCATAATGCTTGCCGGCGGAATAGGAATTGGTAAGAAGAAGGACAGCGAGAAAGATATACCTGAAAAAGGTGACCTGATTGTATTACTGGGCGGTGATAACTACAGGATAGGAATGGGCGGAGGAGCCGTTTCATCGGTCGATACAGGTAAATTCAACAGCTCGATTGAGCTAAATGCCGTTCAGCGGGCCAATCCCGAGATGCAGAAAAGAGTTTACAATGCAATCAGGGCAATGAGCGAATCGGCGAATAATCCGATAGTATCGATCCACGACCATGGTGCAGGAGGACATCTTAACTGTCTGTCAGAACTTGTCGAAGCAACCGGAGGTAAAATTGATATCAGTAAATTACCGGTTGGAGATCCTACTCTGTCCGCCAGGGAATTGATCGGCAATGAATCACAGGAACGCATGGGTCTGGTATTGAAAAAGATTGATGTTGATACATTAAGGAGAATTGCCGAAAGAGAAAGAGCTCCAATTTATATCATTGGTGAAGTGACTGGCGACATGATCTTTACTCTGGAGAATACTGTAACGAATGAGAAACCAATTGATTTGACTCTCGCGTCTTTATTCGGTGATCCTCCTAAAACAGTAATTAATGATGTAATTACAGAAAATAATTATAGAAAACTGGAATATTCGCTTCAAAAAATTGAGGAATATGCTGAACAGGTTCTTCAACTTGAGGAGGTTGCCTGCAAAGACTGGCTTACTAACAAGGTTGACAGATCGGTAACGGGCAGACTCGCCAAACAACAGTGTGCCGGTCCTCTTCAGCTTCCGCTGAATAACCTGGGAGCCATTACACTTGACTACAGGGGTAAAAAAGGTATGGCAACCTCCATCGGACATGCACCTGCTGCGGGACTTATTGATCCTTCTGCCGGATCGGTGCTTTCTATAGCTGAAGCTCTGACAAATATTATCTGGGCTCCACTCACCGACAAATTAAAAAGTGTTTCCCTTTCAGCTAACTGGATGTGGCCATGCAAAAATACTGGTGAGGACGCAAGGCTGTATAAAGCAGTTAAGGCAGCAAGTGATTTTGCAATTGCTCTCGGTATAAACATTCCTACCGGGAAAGACAGTCTCTCTATGACCCAGAAATATAGTGATATGGTGGTTTATTCACCCGGTACAGTAATAATATCTGCGGCAGCTGAAATTGATAATATCCGAAAAATCATCGAACCGGTAATTGTAAATGATCCTTATACGAGCCTTCTCTATATTGATATGAGCCGCGACGCACTTAAACCCGGAGGCAGCAGCTTTGCCCAGATCTTGAACAGGCTTGGGGATGATGTTCCGACTGTTACTGATCCTGCATATTTTAAAGAAGTTTTTGATACAGTTCAGGATCTAATAGCAAAAGGTAAGATTCTTTCAGGACACGATATTTCGGCAGGTGGAATATTGACTACGCTTCTTGAAATGTGCTTCTCTAACACTAATGGTGGAATATCTGTCAATCTTACTGCCGTTGATGAAAGCGATACGGTGAAAATCCTGTTCAGTCAAAATCCCGGCATAATTATTCAGGTAAAAGATGAAGTCGAAGTTATGGAAATTCTGCTTGAAAACGGTATATCATATTTCTCCATTGGTCATCCCGTTAATGACAGAATATTATATGTGACAAACAAAAATGACCAGTTATCATTCGATATAGATAAGCTTCGTGATAAATGGTTCTGTACATCATATCTTCTGGACAGGCGACAATGCGGAAAGGATCTTGCGGCTGAACGTTTTCAGAATTACAAAAATCATGATTTAAACATCAGATTAACTGATTTTGCCGGAACATTTAAATCTCTCGGAATATCACCTGAGAGAAGGAAAAAGTCAGGAATAAGGGCTGCAATAATACGGGAAAAAGGGGTAAATGGCGACAGGGAGATGGCTTATGCTCTGTACCTGGCTGGTTTCGATGTTAAGGATGTACATATGACTGACCTCATATCAGGCAGGGAAACACTGGATGAAATAAGTATGATAATTTTTGTCGGAGGTTTTTCAAATTCCGATGTATTAGGATCTGCAAAAGGTTGGGCAGGTGCATTCAGATATAATGAAAAAGCACGCATCGCTCTTGATAAATTCTATAAAAGAACTGATACTCTGTCACTTGGTGTATGTAATGGATGTCAGCTTATGGTTGAGCTGGATCTTTTATATCCACATCATAAGGATAAACCAAAGCTGCTGCTTAATAAGTCACATAAATTTGAATCAGGCTTTCTGGGCGTTAAGATTTTAAAAAATAACTCTGTTATGCTTGGAAACATGACTGATATGGAGCTTGGAATATGGGTAGCCCATGCAGAGGGGCAGTTCAGTCTGCCTTATCCTGCAGACAGGTATCAGATACCACTTAAATTCAGCAGGCACACTTACCCGGCCAATCCTAACGGATCAGATTATGATATTGCAGGGCTGTGTTCAGAAGATGGACGTCACCTGGTAATGATGCCTCACCTTGAAAGGGCATATTTTCCATGGCAATGCGGCTATTATCCTGATGACAGAAAAAATGATGACGTCACACCCTGGATAAAAGCATTCGTTAATGCCAGGAATTGGATCAAAACTAACGGCTAACAGGAGTTAAAAAGACTGATAAAAGTTTTGAGCTCTCAGAACCGGAGGATATTGCCTTCTTAATTTCTTTAGGTACAATTTTCTCACTGATTATCTGAATATTATAGAGACCAGTATCTTGTATATAAAGCGACCCCAGAAATGAATCAGCTCTGAAATAAGGATACGTAACGTCACTGGAGTTATGTACTATTTTGTCACAGGCCGGCCGTACTTCAATCCTGTTATCAAGGATGCTCAACATCACTGAATTATCATATTTCAGATCAGTAGTATCTTTTGTAGCGCTTGATAGCCATACATTAAAACGTCCCGATTTTGAAACAACGACATTCCATTCAGCAGTATTGCTTGAAGGATTTGCCAAATCCTGATAACAATCAGCCTTATCAACTTTTAAGGAAATGGTACCATCTGATTGCTGTAATATCTTGTTCTGAACAATTTTGTCACCGGATTCTTTTTGTTCACCAGTATTATGGCATGAGTATAATAATAAGAATCCCATAAATACGAGCGCTCCACATGTTTTGCTTCCCATTTTTCAGAAATTTGATAGGTTTATTATTCTCCTATATAACGCATGAAAAACAATTTCAGTATTTGAATTATTTGAAATGACAAAATAAAATTGGATTGTCTCTGAGCACATTTGTGCTTCTCCATGTCGGTAAGTGTAAGTTCTGATTTTTTTGTTACACAGAGGACCGCCGGGGACTCACAAAGAGCCATAGAGAGGATATCAGATATTTGCCAGTTCTTTTATTGAGTTGATATGGCTGCCGCTATTTCTTTTTACGGATTTCCCGACTAAAGCTTCAGCAACAATCTCAGATATATCTGCAACTCTGGTTTCCGTAACAGCAGAGAAACTCTTTTTACAAAGTGGACAGGCCGTTGCAAGAATATCAGGGTTATTCCTGGTCAACTCATTGACTGCATCGAGAGCTATTATCCTTTTATTCTGAGAGCTTATTTTCATATTAGCCAGACTTCCTCCGCAACAGAGTGAATTTTCATCTTCAAAATTGCTTCCCTGAAGCCGGGAAACATGATTCAGAATATCTTTTGGTTCATTATAAATTCCTGATCCTCTTCCAAGTTCACATGGAGAATGATAAACAACTCTCTTTCGTAAAAAACTCATTTTCACTGTTCCATCATCTATCAGTCTCTTGATAAATTGTGTATGATGAAGCACTTCCACATCAAGATAATAGCTCTCCTTAAATACTTTATAACAGATAGGACACGATGTGACAAGTGTGTGAGCGCCTGATTTCCAGATAACCTGTGAATTATAATTAATTAATTCCCTTGCCTCCTTATCGTTTCCTGCTAACATTAACGGACGTCCGCAACAAACGCCTCCCATCTCATCAATGAAATTATAATTCACGCCTGAGGCGTCAAGAATTTTTACCATGGAATTTTTAATTGTGGGAGTCAGGTGGGTCATGCAACCTGCAAAATACAGTATATCGGTTTTTTCAGGATTGCTTTCCTGAAGAAAACTATAATTAGCAGACCCATTATATTCTTCTGAATTAATACTTTGACGGCTCCTGAAATAACCTTTATAAATGTTTCTGATATCATTTTCAGACTCTCCGGCTCTTCTCTGAATCATTCTTATTGGTAAAAGTTCAATTCCTACCGGACATTTCTTATCGCAACGGCCACACATGAGACAGTTATGGGCAATTTCAGAAACATCTTCATTATTTCGAATTGCTTTCATCAGGTAGGCAGACTGAATATTTGTAATTCCTGCTGAAAAATTAAGCTGACATGCATCAATGCATATACCGCAGGAAGAGCAGGAGTACGTTTGAACTTCCGAAAAAGTACCTGCCTTATCGCCCGTTTTTATTCCTGAGTTTCTCATAAAAATAAGAAATAGTTCAGTGGGAATATGCATGTATCTTGTTATAGGAAGAAGAATAAAAAAAGTTCCTAAAGAAATGGAATAGAGCCACCAGAAAGGATATGCCATTTGCGGAGCAGGAAGAAATGTTGCAAGCCAGCCTCCAAGTGATCCTGTCAGAAAACTTCCTGTACCGTATGCACCGCAGGTAAAGCTTTCAGCCAGGAGCCGGCTTGGAAATATCAGCCATAATGAAGTAAGCGCTATTTTATCGGTTATTTTCAGATGGGTGGTCTTTTTCATCCCGACAATTTTAGAAAAAAACCTTTTTGTTACCGCTAATACTAATCCTGATAGAATGAATGCAAGTATAAGATCCATTAAAAATCCATAGGCTGCCTCGAAACTTGTGCCGCCATGACCGGGATTAAAGAATCTGAAAAAGATGGCTTTATAAGGAGCATTAAGATGTTTTGCGCCAAAAATATCAGCTTCGATCGTTCCAAATAAAATAAGTAAAAACCATCCGAAAGCCAGGCTCATATGCATATATCCAAGACGGATGTTTGTCTTTAGTATCTTCCTGTGAATCAAACTCTCCATGAAAATCTCTTTGAGGCTCTGACCAAAAGCCAGTCCAAAGAACCCACGTTGCAGCCTCAGTTTATCAGGTTTTGACAGGTCGCGAAACCAAATTACACTTCTTGTAACAACATAGATTAGTATGAAGTACAGTCCAATATTAAATGGTATTATGAAAGGATCAAATTTCATAGCCGTCTGATATATGAAAGGCTTTTATTGCCAGAACCACTATATTTCTTGTATTGACTCCACGCGGACAAACCAGGATGCATTTACCGCATAACATACACTTTTTCAGATTTTGTCGTATCTGACCATTTTCACCTCGTTTAATCAGTATATTAAGTTCCCTGAGGCTGAAACCGGTAAAATTACCTGTAGTACATGTTGCAGAACAACCGCCACATTCAATGCAAAGTCTGAAGCTGGGTTCTCTTTCAATAATGTATTCAGCTATCCTTCTGTCGTTGGATTCATATTCTATCTGCCGTCCCGATGATATACTGAAACCGAATTTATCCATTTTGTCCCCTGTCATCTTTCAAATAATCAATTACTTCTATTACAGCTGCACGGGCATGTGAAATTGTCTCGGTAATATTCATCGGTGCAGTACACGTTCCGGCATAAAAGATTCCTTCAATATTGCTTTTGTTGCTGCCAAAATGATTATCACTTGCAGCAAAAAATCTGTTTTCACCTGTTCTGAGACCGCCAATTTCTGCTATCTTTTTACCACCTTCTGACATTTCCATCCCTGCCATCAGAATCAGCATATCCAGTTTCATATTAAGAGGTCTCCCGACAAGAGTATCTTCAACTTTTATTAAAAGCTTGTTTTCAATAGTCTCGCTTGCCTCTGATACTTTGCCTCTGATAAAGCTTACACCCCATTTTTCCTGGGCTTCACGGTACAGCTCTTCATAAAAAGCTCCACCCATCCTCATATCCATATAGAAACAGAATACTTTGGATTCAGGAAGAATATCCCTGATCTCAATTGCCTGCTTGACTGCAGTAACACAACACAATTTGGAGCAATAAAAATTGCCAACCTTTTCATCGCGTGAGCCCACACAATGAATAATTCCAATTTTTTCAGGTACAGAGCCATCTGTCCGAACAATCTCTCCTTTCCTGAACATCTCTTCCAGATCAGCTGATGTGATAACGTTTTCATAAATGCCATAACCATACTCCTCTTTCCTGGCGCTTTTAAAGAGATCAAAACCTGTAGCTACCACAATTGCATCAGCAATCAATTCTTCTCCCGTATTTGTGGTAATGTAAAAATAGCTTCTGTGTCTGTTAAGGACTTCTATCGACGTATTATTCAGAAGCTTAATGCCCTGATTATGGGTCATTCCATCGAGGTATTCTTTAACCTCTGAGCTATTCCTTCTGTCGGGGAAGAGTTTATACCATTTATTCAGGTGTCCTCCGGTCCCGGATTCCTTTTCTATAAGGCTGATCCCAACTCCGGCTTTTGACAGTTGACCCGCAACTTCAATTCCTGCCACACCTCCTCCTATCACGATAACGTGTTTACTCATCTAAGCTTAGACATTTATTAAGTTGTGTTTGGGTGAATGTAACGAATGGATTTCAAGATTATATTTATCCTCCGGGGAATACTGAATTCCGATTTTGTTCAGAACAGGTTCACAATCCGTCTGATGCATTTGCAAGCCTAGCTCCCAGGGATCATAGCCAAGCACTAAACCTGCAACTTCTTCATATGTAAAAACAGGGATTCCTTCTCCATTCTGACCATATTGTCTGCCTTCCATCTCATTTATAACATATTGCCATCTGTCGAGGAACATAGGGCAACCCGGACAGTTTGTAATTATCATATCGGGTTTGTAAGGCTTCATCGATTCAAATTTTTCTTTTGAACAGGCAACAGAGAAGCCCCTGTTTGCCTGAACAAGATACTGCCTGAAGCCAAAGCCGCAGCAATGCCTTCTTTCAGGATAGTCTATTATCTGTCCGCCCCATTCTTCAATCATCCCGGAAAGAACATACGGATATTCTGCTCCTCCAATTCCTTTGGATGGAAACATTTTGGCGTAATGACATCCTATATGGTCAACGACTTTCAGAGGTTCTCCGGTCTTTTTGTTTATAAGTTTATATTTAGCTTTCGCCCCGATCTCTTTTCTGAATTTAAAGATCACATCGCTGGCATGTGCCAGATTTCCTGGTTTTTTAAATTCCCTTCCGGTTGCTTTTTTCAGTTGTCGCCTTACCTTTTCCTCGACCTCAGGAAAATGGTGCCACGTATCCAGAATTTCTGTGTATAAGCCGAAGGAAGTGATGCACGATGGCAAAAGATTCTCATATCCTGCTTCTGTCATTAAAGCAAACTGACGTGCTACAACTGTCATCGTTGTTTCAACAGGAACAATATCACTATGATATCCAATTCCTGTACAGGTTGTATGACAAGGATGTTCATAAACATCTTTCCCGAGTTCCTCGCGCATGATTTTAAGGAACGTCGTTTCTGATCCAGGAAAGAAATTTTGTCTTACACAGCTTCTCACATAGAAATATCTATCGTCGGCAATTTCCTTCTGATAATCTTTCCAGACAGCTATTTTACCATCAAGTTTCATCCTTCAAAAATATTACCTGGTGTGAGTTCCGTCATTGGTTTTATAGATATGACGGAAGTATTCATTTTCAATACTATCATCAAGTTCCATATTTAGCTCTTTTGCCTTTTTCTTTGAAAACTCTTCAATGTTTTCAAATCTTTTCATACCTCCTGTAACTTTAAAAATTTCCCTTATTTCATCCATTGCCTCTTCCGGAATTCTCCTGAGGATTCCCGGTCCGTCTCCCTGGTAATTTGCTCCCATTTTTTTAAACAGCTCTCTCCAGTTATCCTGAATCCAGTCCCATACAGGTCCCTGTTCGGGATGCATTGATGTGCCTACACCTTCAAGGTACAGACAATAACCATACGTCAGTATCCAATGACCTACAGTTCTTTTCAGCACAAGCTGCTGTCTTCCTTTTTCAGATTCCGTAAAAAAACCAAGATCCTGTGAAAGCGATCTCAATGCCATGATTATCAATCCGGGAGCGTTTCCACGCGGACACCTTGTTTTGCATGACATGCACTCGCCACAATACCAGATTGTCTCCGATTTTAAAAGCTCTTTTATCTTATCATCGTCCTTTGTCTGAACTTCATCAACTATTTTTCTGGGGTCGTAATTATAAAACTCGGCAGCGGGACAGATAGCAGTACATACTCCGCAATTCATACAGGCATTCAGACCTTCCTCAAACCTGACATCTTTCAATAACAAACCGTACAGTTTCCCCATGAGCTTTTTTTAGAATCAACTGTCATATGAATAACAACAAAGGTAACTTGTATAGACAGAGATAGAAATAAGCTTTAAGCCTATTTATCAGGGGTATTTATACGTATTAGCAATGGTATAACGGCACTATGGTGCAATGGCGACAGAAATTTTCCAGACTGTTTATTCTGGATTTCGGATTATTTTCCCTGGCTGTTTTTTCCGGGTATATTATATTAATACATCATCAATTATATAAGCACTATTTTATTTTACTCTTTATTTCTATCATTTTCAACACATTATCTACATCAGTTTTGTCCCTGATAATAAATGAAACCGGTCTGATTAAACCATATTTTTTTGCAGTTCTGAAATCTTCTTTTATAATTTGGGGGAGATCGCTGTATTCAATCATTGTTTCAGCTTTATTCCCGAAATAGAAGGTAATCCGGAATGTATCAGTTAAAATACCTGACCAAAAAATTGTTTTCTTTTTCCACGTGTATTTGTACAACCATTGTTTTCCGTCATTATAATAATTCCAGCTTCCTGAGGAATCCGGATAGTTTTCAGACAGAAAATTCATTATCCTTAACCAGTGAATTTTTTTCTCTCCTATAATTGAAAAAATATAATCATCGGTTGGGATAACTGATTTGTCGGAAAGAATCATTTTTTCATTTTCAGCCATGATAATATGCATTTATCAGTTCTTAAACAGCTATATCAAAGAAAATAAACTTTGCTTTGTGATAAGATTTCTTTTACCTCAAAGAACACATTGAAGTCACGATTCCCGCTTGGGTAACGCCAGTCGGACGGGTATACAAAGGATTGTTTCGGTTAGTTCAAACTCTTTAAATTCCCCAAAGCTTCAGGGGAATACTTAAGAACGCCTGAAATTATATTGCATTCTTCCAGGTCCTTACATTCTCCACAGGTTTTAAATCCTTTTGAGATTGCACAAAGCCTTATCTGGCACATACTCCAGTGTCCTAACTTCGCCCCTTCCTCTCTGCATCCTGTGCAATTTATCATTGAGGGTGACATATCAGGTACATTATAAAGTGTTTTCCATTTTTCTGCGGTAGTTTTCCTGAGTTCATCATCGTTATTAATTGTTGCAATTCTTGCTTCACATGTGGCACAATTTAATCCGCAACATGAAATGAGTTTTTCCATAGCTGAAAGTTTTTATTAAAGTTAATAAATGAATGAGTTTTGACCAGTTATTAATCAATTTTCATTTATCAATTTACAAAATTTATGGAATTACTAATATAAATTATGAAAAAAATATGTTCTTCTCTCTAATGATGTAAATATTAAAGTTAATGATAACTGAGCCGGTATCCCCGTTACAATTGATCCGGAAAAGCTGATAATGATAAAAATGAATATCAGGAATCACGCATATAAACCCATTGATTTTCTTCGTTTACCCCGGCCCCAAGGGAAGCGAAGAAAATCAATTTACTCCCCTTGGGGATGGGGTAAATAAATTTATTTTCAAGCAGTTTGCAAATTATTATTCATGATTGCCGATACTCATAGAAATAAATTTTACATATTATAAATGACCCGATGCCCTTATTATTTTACTGCTGAATCAGGCGCAGCAGCTTTTGTAAGTGACAGAGGAACTTCCCCTTCTGAATAAACAGCTTTGCCCGACATTGTGGTATCATTTTCAATTTTCAGCATTACTTTAACATCTTCTCCCTGGATATATACCGAGAAAAATACACTATCCTTTTCAGTTTTTACGTTTTCACCCGGAAATTTAAGCTCATTTCCTGCAAATGACATGGTTGATGTAGGCTTTTGTTCAGCAAATCCGACAACTATTGTTCCTGAAGTATATCCTTCAGGTGCGTATGGTGCTTCAAATTTCCACATACCAACAGGGATCTTTTTATTGTGATTATTCTGAGCTATCAAAATTTGCATACTAAAAATTATCAACCCAAGAATTAAAATTCCTTTTTTCATAAAAGAGTAGTTTTAAATGATTATAACAATAATGAATTTTTCACGTGGACTAAGGTAATCTGATTTTTTAAAATAATGTTTTTTAACAACTAGAAAACGCAAATGATCATAATTATCATAAATATCTAGATAGTTCAATATATAGCATACATTTGTTCTGTTAATAATTTAACAGTAAATTTTCAGGATGAAAAAACTCTTAATACTGGGAGCCGGTACAACAGGTACAATAATGGCAAATAAAATGCATAAAGAATTGCCTGACAATGAATGGAATATTACAGTTATTGAAAAGGAATAAAATCATTATTATCAGCCTGGCTTCTTGTTCATACCATTCGGCTTTTACCTGAAAAAAGATATTGTTAAATCAACTCTTGAATTCTTACCAAAAGGAGTTGAAGTAAAAGTTAACGAGATTGAAAATATTTATCCCTCACGTAATTATGTAAGTCTTACTGGAGGAACAGAAATAGCCTACGATATTCTTATTATAGCCACAGGATCAAGAATAAGCCCGGAAGATACACCGGGTTTAAAAGGTGAGCTGTGGATGAAAAACGTTTTCGATTTTTACACTCCTGAGGGAGCTGATGCTCTGGCAACATTTTTTAAGACATGGAAGGGAGGTAACCTGGTAATTAATGTAGCCGATAATCCGATCAAATGCCCTGTTGCACCACTCGAATTCGCTTTTCTTGCCGATTATTACTTTACCTTGAAGGGCATACGCGATAAGGTGAATATTACTTATGTCACACCATTGTCAGGGGCATTTACAAAACCAAAAGCATCAAAAATACTTGGCTCTCTTCTTAGAAGTAAAAACATAAATCTGGTCAGTGATTTCTTTTTGGGGGAAGTTGATTACACTAATAAAAAAATAGTTGATTATGGCGGAAAAGAAATTCCTTTCGATTGTTTGATCTCAGTACCTCTTCATACTGGCGAAGCAGTAATTTCAAAAAGCGGTCTGGGAGATGAATTCGGATTTGCAAAAGCAGATAAGAATACACTGCAATCGACATTGTTTAAAAATGTCTTCGTCATCGGTGATGCAGGAAATTTCCCTTCTTCAAAAGCAGGATCTGTCGCTCATTTCCAGGTAGATGTGCTTGAAAAAAACATCATCAGCTTTATTAATGGCAAAACAATGTCAGCTAACTTCGATGGTCACTCAAATTGTTATTTAGAAACCGGTTTTGGCAAGGGAATCCTCATAGATTTCAATTATGATACCGAACTTCTTCCCGGATTGTACCCATTGCCGGTAGTTATTCCTTTCTCATTGCTAAAAGAGTCAAGGATAAATCACCTCGGAAAACTGATTTTTAAATGGATTTATTGGAACATCCTGTTAAAAGCAAGAAAACTTCCTGTAACAAATTATATGTCAATGGCTGGAAAAATTAAAAACTAATACATATTTTGATAATATTCAACACCTTAACCTTAACCTAAACCTAAACCTTAATTTCTAATAATTTAAATTCTATATTATGACACAGAAAATTTATGCAGGTATTACAGTTGATGTTAATGAAGAGGGTTATTTTACTAATCCTGCCCAATGGACCAGAGAGATTGCGCTTGAAATTGCTAAAGAAGAAGGTATAGTTCTTACCGGTCAGCATTTTGCAATTATGGAATTTCTGCGAAACAAATTTCTTGGTGGTGAAACACTTTCTATCAGAAGTATAAATCATTCTGGTGTGCTTGATGTCAAAACTTTCTATCAGCTTTTCCCCGGGGCTCCCCTTAAAAAAGCAACAAAGGTTGCAGGAATTCCAAAACCTGTCAGCTGTATTTAATTTTAAATGAGTATCGGCATTCAATAATAAACTATTTTAAGTGATTAAATTTCAATCATATAATCTCATGAACTCACCCCAACCCCTCTCTGCTCTGCCTACCCTTTATACACATCTTTTTCACAACATTGACTTATGTTATAAATAGCTCTGAAAGAGCTAAATACGAATAACCCCCTGATATCAAGACCTGAAGGGGCTTAATATATTTGGAATTTATTAGACTATTTTGTAATTTGGTGTCTTCTCGCTTCATAAATGTAACATCTCAAACTATGTCAAGTTATCGTCAACACCTTTATCATCTCGTGTTTAG
>JBARBF010000172.1:0-2334 GCA_049792755.1 Bacteroidales bacterium
GTGTCCCAAGCTCCTTAAGAAATCTCAGTTGCGATTTCTCCCGGGTAATGTCAAGACTACTTCGAAATCGGGTATAGCTCTGCAGACCCGTCCCCAATCTGATGAGTCTGATAGAATTAAGGTACTCATCCCTGATCAGAAGACTGTCAGCTGATTTGATTTTGACCATTCTCAGCATCGCCTCTTTTGAATCCAGAAATTTATTCAGACCGTCATAATCAAAAGAGTGCCTGTTTTCAAAATTTTCTTTTAAAACAGATATCATCTCCGGTGCAATATCTTTCATTAAATCACTTATACCTTTAATCACTTTTTTGAAAATTGCCGAGATCATAATCCTGTCGCGCAGACCTAACTGCAATGATAACATTGTGGTAGTCATATTAAAGAAAGGAAATTCTTCATACTTATTATATCGCCCCAGCTCCATTGCCAGATCGCCCATTACGGAGCTTTCATCCCTGAATACATAAGAATTCAGAAATGAGCTTATGGACATGTCTTCAAGGCTCATGCTGTTCCAGCTAAGAGTGGCTCCTGCTGTATACCCGGCGTAACTTACAGGCAAATATTGCCAGTGTCCCATATCTCCCCAATCGGTAAGCAGCATTCCCCTGGCACCGTATTTCACTCCGCTTTTTACAGCTAATTCAATATTTGCAAGCATATTATCGGTTCTCCCGGTTATAGTGGTCCAACTGCTTGTACCGGGACAAACCATATAATTCAGGCCGGATTTCTGCAGAAGCACTCCATGTTTTTCAAATGGATAACTCGATTCATAACCCCAGTCAAGAAGGGTGATGTCCTTCGGAATCTTTGGTATCAGTTCAGGATGTCTCAGTACAATATCAGCCCACATCATCATTTTTTTGTTTTTCCCGGCAAGCATATCATGCAATTTTATAGCATAATCGAGATAAACCTGGCCTTCCCCCTTTTCCCTGCAGACTACCCTGCTCTTCCCTTTTCCAAGCTCGAATGGTTCATCAAGATTTACGTTGAAGCTGGAAGATGTAAAATTTGGTAACAGATCATTGGTCATTTTTGTAACAAGACCAATGCTACGCGGATCAGTCGGATCCATTGTTCCTTTCATGTTCGTCAGCCCCATGATTTTATATCCATTCGGGCATTCAGCAAGATCTTTGAACTGATCGGTTGCCAGCCATGCCATCATATGTCCGAGTGAATTCTGGTTAGGAACGAAATCAATAAAGTGTGCCCTGCAAAAAGTATCAAGTTCCTGAATTTCCTCTGCAGTGACCGGTGTTTCTTTTCCTTCCCAGAGGTTTTTAAATGAAGGATATGCAAATGAAAATCCTTCAACATAGAGCTCAAAATGATTATACTTAAGATCAGCAAGTAATTGTACAATACCCATAAATGTTTCCATAGCAGGAACTTTATCGCGGCTGATATCAAGCATCATACCCCTGACTTCAAGATCCGGAGAATCTTCAATATGCACAGATGGAATTGTGCCGGAGTAGTTTTGTTTTAGTACTTTTAATGAAACCAAAGCATAATACAAACCCTGATTGGAGCTATAATTAATTGTAACTTTACCAGGAATGATATCCATAATATAACCTTGAACGGGCAATGTCTTTAAATATTTAAACTGAAAATTATCCCCAATTCCGGAAAACCTGGTTTTAGCATCAGGAATCATTTTCAGTAAAACTTCAACCTCCGCTTTCAATGAATCGGGAGCTGAATAAACTATTGCAGAAGGGAAAACAAAATATCCACCGGTGAGTTTTACTTTCTTAGGGACTGGCAGGAGGTTCAGAATTTCACTGCGTGCGGGTTCTTTTACATAATCTGCAGAGATTGTAGTAGTCTTCAGTCTGGCATCAAGTTGTTTATCGAGTATTACCTGCTTTTTCTCCAAAACGTTATAACTGGCATAAAGAAAAACAATCACGCAGACCAAAAAACCCAGAACTATATAAAAAAAGTAGCGGATGAATTTAAATAACTTTCTCATTGAAAACCAGTTAACAGATAAATAAAACAAAAATATCAGAGTAAAATCAGGGATTGCCTGCGGCGATCCCTGGTAAGGCACCTTGCAAAGCCACAACAAACCCTGTCGGGTTATGTTTATTTCACTTCAGCCACTTTTGAAAGCAAAGCTTTCAACGTGTCTTCAGTAAAATAAACAACCCCGCTGACGCGGGGTTTTTTGTGGCTTTGCGGAGAGAGGGGGATTCGAACCCCCGGTACAGTTTCCCATACGGCAGTTTAGCAAACTGCTGGTTTAAGCCACTCACCCATCTCTCCAATACAATTAAGAACATCTTGGTGTTACGGCAGTTTAGTCCCGAA
>JBARBF010000173.1:0-7818 GCA_049792755.1 Bacteroidales bacterium
TATTCGTCAGGGCTTCATTCCCTGCTAATGTCGCCAGAGTACCCGATACTGGTAATGTAACATTTGTGGCTGCTCCTACTGTCAACGTAGTGTTAAATGCTCCAATGGTGGTGAAATTACCTCCAAGCGTAATAGTTTTACCAGTGTTGGCAATTCCGGTACCTCCATACTGACCCGGGATAATACTCGCATTCCAGGTCCCTGTTCCTATTGTTCCCAAAGTTGTAATATTAGCTGATCCTGCCCAGGTCGATAATGCTGTGTTCTCTACATTATTTAATCCTACATCATTTCTGCCTAACGCTACCCAGGCGGGCGCAGCTGAAACAGCACCTGTTCCTGTTTGTCTTAAAAACATGGGTGTAGTTGTTATATTTCCAGCAAGTCTGGTTCCTGTCCCACCTGCTCCTCCATAAAGAACATCTCCAAGAGTCGTCATCGGTGATAAGGCGTTAAATGCATTTATTGCTGTCGTCTGACCTGTCCCTCCATTGGCTATGGCTATTGTTGTTCCGTTCCAGGTTCCTGTTGTTATTGTACCCAATGTTTTAATTGATGTTTGTCCAATGTAATTGGCGTCAATGTCAATAACCGGTACCGTAGGTGTTCCTCCGATCGAGATTCGATTTGCAGTACCGTTAACAGCGGTTACCCCTGTTCCCGTATCAAGCAGAGCAATCCAACTGCTTCCATTATAATAATTGAAGAGGTTTGTAGTCGTATTATATATTATCAATCCGGCTGAAGGGGATGCAATTGCATCTCGTTGTCCGGTTGTCATTCTTGGCGCCAGTAAACCTCTAAGAGTCGATCTTAATTCCAAAATCGATGAGGGATCGGGAGTGATAGCAACTTCGCTGATTCCCACTCCCTGAGAAAAAGATTTCTGTCCGCCAATAATTGTGAAGAGAATTGCTAAGCCTATTGCAATTCCTGAAGATGTGTTTCGTATCGTTTTCATACTAAACCTCCTTGTATTGTATATATTTTTAATCTTTTAATTTTCATAACATATTCCTTTCAAAAAGTATATTTGGTATAATTTAATTTTTTCTATATTATATATCTATTCGACAGTAAACGAACTAATAGCGACCCGGAGATATCGCAAACATCTAAAACCGGTATTACCCTTCTAATACCACGTCTCTCCAGTCGTTCTGAAACTGAGTTAATGCAAGAAACAATATTTACGATTTCAAAAATCAAGTATTCAGGTTCAGTAAAACACAAAAAAACCATTGTCCGGCTCTAAACTCTTTTTTTTTTAAAGCCGATCAATGTTTAAAGCTATATTTCATTTCCGTTCTACCAAATAAAAACGGAGTCATCTATTCACTTATTTCAAGACAAGTAATTATTAATCATGGTTGCATTGCTCTACCATTTAATAATAAGTTAAAGATAAATAATATTTCGAAGGTTAATATTGTTTTTTGAAGAACGAAAAAAAATCTTTGAATTTAGCAATACCAGATCCCTGAGGTCCGATAACCAACGCACAGCAAGATGATATTACTGTCTGACTGCAAGACTTATATGAATGTAAAATGAAATGACCGGAGTCTAGATTATCAGCATAGCATCGCCATAGGTACCGAAGCGGTACTTCTCCTTGACAGCTGTTTTATAAGCGTCAAAAAGCAGATCATATCCGGCAAATGCTGATACCATCATTAAAAGAGTGGAATATGGCAGATGAAAATTGCTTATCATCATATCGGGCACCTTAAATTCATAAGGAGGAAAGATAAATTTATTGGTCCAGCCATCAAACGGCTTCAGATAACCATCAGTTGAAACGGAACTCTCAAGTGTTCTTACAACAGTAGTGCCGACGGCACATATCCTGTACTTATTATCTTTTGCCTTATTTACAATTTCAACAGACTCGTCGGTGATCACTATCCTTTCTGAATCAACTTTGTGTTTGGTCAGGTCTTCAACATCAACACTCCTGAAATTACCCAATCCGACATGCAGGGTTATTTCAGCAAATTCAACACCAATTATCTCAAGTTTCTTAAGCAACTCCCTGCTGAAATGTAAACCGGCAGTAGGAGCTGCAACAGCACCTTCGTGCTTTGCGAAGATGGTCTGGTATCTCTCGCTGTCCTCTGGTTCAACCTTCCTGTTGATGAATTTTGGCAGAGGAGTCTCTCCAAGACTGTACAGTGTTTTTTTAAATTCCTCATATGTACCGTCAAATAAAAATCTCAAAGTTCTTCCTCTGGAAGTTGTATTATCAATAACTTCAGCTACCAGCAGATCATCCTCTCCGAAATATAATTTATTCCCGATTCTTATCTTCCTTGCCGGATCAACCAGAACATCCCAAAGCCGTTGTTCCCTGTTTAACTCTCTCAGAAGGAAAACTTCAATTTCAGCACCGGTTTTCTCTTTATTACCATATAATCTTGCTGGGAAAACTTTAGTGTTGTTGAAAACCAAAACATCATTTTCTCTGAAATATTCTGTAATATCCTTAAATATCCTGTGTTGAAACTCTCCGCTTTTTCTGTTGACAACCAATAATCTCGATTCATCCCTGTTCTCAGATGGATAAAGTGCAATGAGTTCCTGTGGCAAATTGTACCTGAATTGCGATAATTTCATAATAGATAATCAGAGTAAAGTAAAAAAGTCCGTTTTACGTAAAAATTCCAGTTTTGTTTCAATTGAATGTATATTTTTTTATTTATTTTATGATCCCTGATACCTGAGATTATTATTCATCTCTGTTTATCTCAGAACAACATGTAGAGTTCATTTGTTCGATATGCTCCTTAAATTTACCTAAATTATAAGCATCTTGCACATTATATGTCCCGATAGCAGTTCTCTCAAGTGATGATAAATAACTCCCGCTTTTCAATGCATATCCAAAATCTCTGGCGAACGACCTTATATATGTTCCTTTACTGCATAACAATCTGATTTTTATTTCAGGTATTTCACACGAGAGTAATTCTAATTCCCTGAAAAAAACTGTAACAGGTTCAAGTTTTTTTTCTATTCCTTTCCTTGCATATTCATATGCTCTTTTACCTGCTATCAGCTTAGCGGAGTACATCGGGGGAAGTTGTTTATGTTCACCTATAAACCCAACCAGAACATCACTAACCATTTTTTCATTTATGTGATCCGTGGAATAATGTTTATCTGTCTCTGTTTCCTGATCGAAAGAAGGCGTTGTTTCTCCAAGGTGAAATGTAGCAACATATTCTTTATCCATATCCCGGAACTCATCAATCTTTTTAGTTGCCTTACCTGTACAGATAATCATTAAACCGCTGGCAAGAGGATCGAGTGTACCGGCATGACCGACCTTAAGTTTTTTTATCCCAAAGGTGCTGCTGATTATTATTCTTACCTTATTTACAAGATCAAAAGATGTCCAATAAACCGGCTTATCAAATAATAGTACCTGTCCTTCCTCAAAGATACTTCTCTGCTTGTCATTCATTAACTAAGCGGATATTTTAAGGGTTAAAAACGCTGCAAGCTCCCGGATCATTCCGGAAATCATTATCTGAAACAAATTCATCTTATTTAAATTATTAAAATTATTCTCTATCCGACTCTTTGGGCTTTTTCATAATAGCCCAGATTTCGAATATGAATCCTGCCAGTACAACAATCGGAGCTAATGTAATCCTCCGGAAACTGAAAATGTTGTCGCTGAATTTATCGGGACTTGGAGACTTGCCACCAAGCATCAAAAGAAACCCAACAACTATTATTGCGAATCCAATAGCCAGCAGTTTGTAATTTTCCCGGCCAAGAGCAAAATTCAATTTTTCCTTATTGTCGTTTTTTGTGCTCATAATGTATCAATAATAAAGTTTGTCTTCAGAAATAGAAAGATACTTGTTAACAGAAAAAAAAGTTGAGATAATATTTATTAGTACTCCGGTTATTATAATTGATGCTCCCAGAAGAAGCAGGAGATATGTGCTTTCGAAGCTGAACATCAGAAAAAACTCCTTTTCAATAAGATAAAGAAACCCCATCAGTAAACTCAAAGCGATCAGGGCTGCCAGGAGTCCGTGAATAGCGCTCTGAATCAGAAAAGGTTTTCGTATAAATGCCCGGGTCGCGCCAACAAGTTGCATTGTCCGGATCAGGAACCTCTTCGAATAAATTGATAATCTTATTGTATTGCTGATTATTGTAAGTGCGATAAGAAACAGGAAAGTACTTATTACCAGAAGAAACAAACTTATCTTTTTAACATTTTCATTAATCAGAAATAGCAACGATTCCTGAACATAAACTTCTTTTACAAAAGGGTATTCCCTTACATATTTTTCAATTTTTGCAACGCTATCGGGACTTGTGAATCCTGCATGAAGATATACATCAATAGTAGGCGGCAGAGGGTTGTCCCCGAGGAAACTTACAAAATCTTCCCCCATTTCTTTTTTCATTTTTGCAGCTGCAGCATCTTTTGATACATACTCAGTCGATTTCACATAAGGTTTGGCGTCAAGGTCCTTTTGCAGCATTCTTACGTCGGGTTCTTTTGCTTCATCATCCACTACGATATAAAATGATAAGCTTTCCCTGAGATAATCTGAAAGCTCCTTTGCATTTATAAGAACCAGTCCCAGGACTCCAAGAAGGAAAAGTACTAATGAAACACTAAAAACCAGCGTCAGATAAGAGCTTCTAAGTCTTGTCTTGGAATATCCTGCCTCTTTCTTCTTCAACTTTTTTACTTTAATCTTATTACTTTTAACTTTAATCTTACTCCACAATAGACACCCATCCAAATGGATCCGGTTCATCTCCGCACTGAATTGCAACAAGTTTATTGTAAAGTTTTAAAGATTCAGCCCCTGGCTTTCCATCTTTACAGTACTCATAAACTTTATTCTTCTCCGGATCAAATATCCTGGCAATAGGGCTGATTACAGCAGCTGTACCACAGGCTCCGGT
The DNA here is from genome assembly GCA_049792755.1 of Bacteroidales bacterium. GTDB lineage: Bacteria > Bacteroidota > Bacteroidia > Bacteroidales > VadinHA17 > LD21. The sequence goes on from JBARBF010000173.1 coordinate 4,942, forward strand.
TTCGGTAAAGGAAGAAAGTTCTTCAACGGGTACCTGTCTCCTTTCAGTTTTCATACCCAGGCTTTTAGCAATATCAATCAGACTCATATTTGTAATTGAATTCAAAATTGATTCTGATTTAGGGGTCACATAGGTATTATCTTTAATCCCAAAGAAATTTGCAGGTCCGCATTCATCGATGTATTTTTTTTCTTTCGCATCAAGAAAAATCGTGTTGGAATATCCTCCTTTATGTGCTGCAATTATAGCCCTCATGCTTGCTGCGTAGTTACCCCCAATTTTGTATATGCCGGTTCCCAGAGGCGCCGCCCTGTCTACATCCCTGCATATCAACATATTTACAGGTCTGATTCCACCTTTAAAATAAGGGCCTACCGGTGTGACAAATATCAGAAATGTATATTCTGAGGCAGGTTTGACGCCAACCTCAGCTCCACTTCCATATAAAAGTGGCCGTATATATAATGTTGCACCTGATCCGTACGGGGGAACAAATTTTTTGTTTAAATGTATAACTTTGAACAAAGCCTCCCTGAACATTTCAACAGGAAAGGCTTCCATCTTAATACCATCAGCAGAAGAGATCAGCCTTTTTGCATTTTCTTCCCACCGGAATAACCTGATCTTTCCGTCTTTTCCCATGTATGCCTTAAGCCCCTCAAATGCCTCCTGACCATAATGTAAACCTGTTGCAGCTATATGAATATCAATATATTCCGATGAAGATACTTCAAGATTGCTCCATTGCCCATTTTTATAAACACAGCGAATGTTAAAATCTGTCTTTGTATAACCAAATGGCAGACATTCCCAATTAATTTTTTCCATGCAGAGTGGCAGTTAAAATATGGCTGTAAAAGTACATTTTAAAAACTTATTTTAAGCACATTTTGTCAGGAATTTGGATTATTCAGTTGACAACTGAAGTCCTGCAATCTGATCCTCTGAAGAAACACTTCTCAACAGCCTGGCCGTACTGGTAATAAATTGATGATTGTCCAACAGTTTTCTTTGGAATTCGATCCAGGTTTTATTATCGGGATGTTTACCATACTCCGTTCTTTCCCTTAATAATTTATCAGTAAGTTTAAAATAATCAACGCGACCCAGATAATCATATCTTGCATCATGAAGAATTCTATCTTCCAAGGATTCCTGATGATCAGTAAAACAGTTTCTGATAATTATTTTAGTGGATTCAACATTTTCCTGTTTAAAGCCATAACCGGGCAGAATCTCTTCAACCAGACGAAATGATGCTTCCATAGGCTTCTCATAGTCTGATATGTATCCGGTAAGAAGAAAGACTGATGCAAGTTTAAGGTTAATATACTCCTCATCAGGTAGATTCTCAGCCCTGGAAAGCAATTCCACCTGATTACTTATATTTTTTACCATGGATGAATTGTGAAAGTAAAGGTTAGGGGGAGCTTCATCATCAAACATTTTAATAACCATTTCCTCAATATCCTGGAGTTTGATCATCAGCATCTTAACTACAAATTTCCTGTTAGGGGCACCATTTTCATCGCTCAATTCAGGAACAATTCCATTCACAAAATACATTTCCAGTTCCCCTTTATACTTAACCGGCATTTTTCCACGGAATTCACATTTAAAAAACTCCCTGACAAATTCAAATGTTGTCCCTGATATATTTATTTTCCCGGCCTCACCAGATGATTCCATCCTGCTTGCAGTATTTACAGTATCACCCCAGATATCATATGATAGTTTCTTCTGTCCCACAACGCCCGCCACGACTGTTCCTGTATGAATCCCAATCCTTATATCCCAATATTTCATCCCTTCCAGTTCAGAAGTTTCCTTGAGCTTTTTCATATATGCTTTCATTTCAAGAGCAGCCAGAATAACCTCTACAGGATTAGTTCTGTTCTTTTCAGGAATTCCACCGGCACACATATAAGCATCACCTATTGTTTTAATTTTCTCGATGCCTAACTTCTCAACGACTGAATCAAAATAGAAAAAGAACTTATCAAGTTCATCTATTAAAACTTCAGGATTCATCTCTTCAGCTATCTTAGTGAAACCCTGAATATCAGAGAACAGAACCGTAACAAAATTATATTTGATTTTGGTAGCCTTTCCCTTTTCCATGATCTCATTTGCGGTATTTTTTGGCAGAACATTCGCCAGCAATGCTTCTGTTTTTTCTTTTTCAATTATCAGATCCTCAGTCCTTTTATTAATTATTTGTTCAAGCATATAAAGTTTACGGGCAAATCGCAGATTAAGCATATTAAATAATGCCCAGATCAGCAATGAAAATAGAGCTAAATAGAAAATAATTGCGAGTCGCGAAAAATACCATAGTGGTAAAACTCTCAAAGAGATCAAATAGATTTCACCGCCCCTGGTTCCGGAAATTATATACCTTATTTTAAAGAGGTATTTACCGGATGGAAGGTTAGTATACTCTTTAATATTTATCCTATCCCACCTGCTCCATTCCTTGTCAAATCCTTCAAGTAAAAACTGATAACTGATACTATCTGCAGGTTGTAACTCGAACTTTATATTATTTTTCCGGTAGCTTAGAATAATATTTCTGCTGATTTCAGATCGTTGCGATGAAGATCTGTCTGAAATAAAAACAACAGAATCCCCGTTAATCAGAATGCGCTTTATTGACGGCGTCGGCTCAGAATCAGAAGAAGGTTGAGCAGCAGAAAAATTTAAAAGGCCGGAGAATAAAACTATTCCGAAAAATAAATTCAACCTTACGAAATAAGACATAAACAATTATCTTGCTTTTTATTATTCCAAATGTAGCATATATAAAAATCAGGTCAAAAGGAAAGCTCAATTTTGAGTACTTTTGAATCCTAAACGAAATAGATTTCATGACATTAG